>NZ_UCNI01000006.1:0-531783 GCF_900473925.1 Synechococcus sp. N5
TTGACGGCCATTCTGTTTTTGCTGCCCACCGGTGCCGTCAGTTGCTGGCATCGGGTGATCGGTGGAGACGAAGTCTGGACGCACATTGATGGGGCCACGCTGGAGCTCTTTCAATGCCAGGGCGATGGCACAGGGCTGAAACGTGATGCTTTGCATGCGTCCAACCCCATCCAGGTGGTTCCCGCCAACACCTGGCAGGCGGCGCGGAGTCTTGGTGACTACTCGTTGATGAGCTGTTGTGTCGGGCCGGGATTTGAGTTCTGTGATTTCGAAATGGCCCGGCAGCATCCCACGACAGAACGTCCGAAATTGCCCCATCCGGAGTTGATCTGAACCGATGGCTTCGTAGCCTCACTGCATCGATCAATGGCCATGGGCAGCAGCTTCGGCGACCTCTTCCGGATCAGCACCTTCGGTGAATCCCACGGGGGAGGGGTGGGTGTCATCGTTGAGGGCTGTCCACCACGGCTCAACCTCAGCGTCGAGTCGATTCAGGCCGAACTGGACCGACGCAAGCCAGGCCAAAGCCACATCACCACACCGCGCAAGGAAGCGGACCAGGTGGAAATTCTCAGTGGCCTGCTGGATGGCGAAACCACGCTTGGCACCCCGATTGCCATGGTCGTGCGGAACAAGGACCAACGGCCCGGGGATTACAAGGACATGGCGGTCGCCTTTCGGCCCTCCCATGCCGATGCCACCTACCAGGCGAAGTATGGAATCCAGGCCCGCAGCGGTGGTGGACGTGCATCAGCGCGGGAAACCATCGGCCGTGTCGCTGCAGGTGCGATCGCCAAACAACTGCTGAAACAAGCAGCAGGTACTGAAATCCTCGCCTGGGTGAAGCGGATCCACACCATCGAAGCCTCCGGCATCGACCCACAGCAGGTTCAGCTGAGTGATGTGGAGGCCAACATCGTTCGGTGTCCCGAGCCAACGATCGCCGAGCGGATGATTGAGCGCATCGAAGCCATTGGCCGCGAAGGTGATTCCTGCGGCGGGGTGATCGAATGCGTGGTGCGCCATCCCGCCATTGGTCTGGGCATGCCGGTGTTCGACAAACTCGAAGCCGACCTCGCCAAAGCTGTGATGTCGTTGCCGGCCACCAAAGGATTTGAAATTGGGTCCGGTTTCGATGGAACGCTGTTGAAAGGCAGCGAGCACAACGACGCCTTTGTGCCGAGCGACGATGGTCGACTGAAGACCTCCACCAACAACTCCGGGGGCATCCAGGGAGGGATCAGCAATGGTGAGCCGATTGTGATCCGAGTGGCCTTCAAGCCAACGGCCACGATCCGCAAAGAGCAGCAGACCATCGATTCCGATGGCAAGGCCACCACACTCGCTGGGAAAGGACGGCACGACCCCTGCGTTCTACCGCGGGCCGTACCGATGGTGGAAGCGATGGTGGCACTCGTTCTGGCTGATCACCTACTGAGGCAGCAGGGGCAATGCAGCCTTTGGTGAGCACCACCCTTTCATCAGTTCAGACGGAACTCACCGCTGAGCTGGAGCTCACCGCCGCTGCGGCCGTTTTCGTCTTTGCCGCGCTGCGGGTCCGGGTGCGGCGGGCGGGCTTTTTGCTGGCCTGAGCCTTGGCTGAGGCTGGTTTCTTGGCAGCCAACGTTTTCTTCACCGTCCGGCGTGCACGACCGGCGCTCCCACGGCTGCGATGACTCAACACCAGGGCCCACTCCTCATCACTGAGGGTGGATGGCTTGCTGCCATGGGCGTAGGAAAGCTTGGCCGCCTTTTCAATGTCCTTGATCAGGTTCGTCCAGGACGTGGCAAAACGCTTGTCAGACTGCGATTTTGCTCCGCTCTCCACCAGGGTCTCCACGACTCCAGCAGCCGACACCTTCTTGCGCCGACGATTGAAAATCTCCTTCTGAAGCTGAGCGATCAGGGCATCGGCCTTGTCGCTGAGCTTGATCGTGAGCTGCGACATGACGCAGTTGGATAGCTATCTCATCTGTAGCATTTTGGACGCATGTCGACCAGCCGTTGGCGTCAACGCTGGCTTGTCGATTGACGCAACCAGTCGAGAAGTGCCTGGAAGGCAGGCGCCGATCCGACCACCCTGCGGCCCAGAGCCACGGCGCCATGACCAGCCTCCAGCCATACGGGGAGGTCGCTTACCTCGAGACCACCAGCGGCAATCACGAAGGGCAGGGGGCCAAGGGGCGCCTGCAAGCGGCTCCAGTAACCAGGCCCCAGATTGGCAGCGGGAAACAGCTTGACGACACGACAGCCGAACTGCATGGCCTGCTGAACCTCCGTGGGGCTGAAGACCCCAGGCACCAGCAAAACACCAAGCTCTCTGGCCTGCTCCACGAGCTCAGGGCACCAGCACGGTGCCATGGCGTAGCTGAGATCAAGCCGCGATAGATCGTTGAGCGACTTGGAGACCGTCACCGAAGCCGCCCCCAGATTCAGACCAGGGCAATGGTCTTGCACCCGTTGCATGAACCTCATCCAGCCTGGCTGGTCAACCCAGGCCACTTCGAGATGTCGAAGTCCTGCAGCGTGAAGCTGCTTCACCTGGTCCAACAAACCAGAGCCTGAAGCCGCGAGGTCGTCGGGCTCAGGCCGAATCACCAACAAAAGAGGCTGATGCTGCAGGGATGCCACCAAGAGCTCCTGCCGCACCAGCCAAAGGTTGGAAAACGAATCGAAATCAGACGTATTCGGCGACCCGGACGTCACGTTTAATCAGCAGCTCCTGAAGCTCTTCAGCATCAACAGTCTCCTGCTCAACGAGCATCTCAGCCAATTCATCCAGAACGGCTCGGTTGTCGACCAGAACCTTGGTGGCGCGCTTGTAGGCCACATCGACCAGCTCAGATACCTCTTTATCGATCATGGCGGCGGTTTCCTCGGAGAAGTCACGCTCCGCAGCGATGTCGCGGCCAAGGAACATGCCACCCTGCGCGCGCCCCAAGGCAACAGGACCCAGCTCATCGCTCATGCCGAAGCGGGTGATCATTTGACGCGCAGTGGACGCAACCTGCTGGAGGTCGTTGGATGCACCAGTGGTGACCTCATCTTCACCGTAGACAATCTCTTCAGCCACCCGACCGCCAAGGGCAACAGCCATCTGGTTCTGGAGGTAGGCCCGGGAGTAGAGACCTGATTCCATTCGCTCTTCACTGGGGGTGAAGAAGGTCAGACCGCCAGCATTACCGCGGGGAATGATCGAGATCTTCTGAACCGGGTCATAGTCCGGCATCAGAGCACCCACAAGGGCATGACCAGCCTCGTGATAGGCCACCAGGCGAGCGCGGCGCTCGCTCATCACACGGTCCTTCTTCTCCGGGCCCGCCATCACCCGTTCGATGGCATCGCTGATCTCGTCGTTGCTCACTTCGGTGAGCTCGCGACGGGCCGCAAGGATGGCGGCTTCGTTGAGAAGGTTGGCGAGATCGGCACCGGTGTAACCAGGCGTCCGGCGGGCAACCTTGTCGAGATCGACGTCCTTGGCGAGGGTCTTGCCGCGAGCGTGAACGCCAAGAATTTGTAGACGTCCGGAATAGTCAGGCCGATCAACGGTGACCTGACGATCGAAACGTCCGGGGCGCATCAGAGCGGCATCGAGCACGTCCGGGCGGTTGGTGGCCG
This sequence comes from Synechococcus sp. N5, assembly GCF_900473925.1. NCBI lineage: Bacteria > Bacillati > Cyanobacteriota > Cyanophyceae > Synechococcales > Synechococcaceae > Synechococcus > Synechococcus sp. N5. The sequence goes on from NZ_UCNI01000006.1 coordinate 3,619, forward strand.
CCACAATGATGATCCCGGTGTTGCCCTCGAAACCATCCATCTCCGTCAGGAGCTGGTTCAGCGTTTGCTCACGCTCGTCGTTACCACCGCCGAGGCCTGCACCCCGCTGGCGGCCAACGGCATCGATCTCGTCGATGAAGACGATGCAGGGAGCGTTTTTCTTGGCTTGCTCGAAGAGGTCGCGAACGCGGCTGGCACCAACACCAACAAACATCTCAACGAACTCAGAACCAGAGATCGAGAAGAAGGGAACACCTGCTTCACCGGCCACAGCCTTGGCGAGAAGGGTCTTACCGGTGCCAGGAGGCCCCACAAGCAGAACACCCTTGGGGATCTTGGCGCCGACGGCCGTGAAGCGATCGGGGTTCTTGAGGAAGTCGACCACCTCGGTCAGCTCAAGCTTCGCCCCTTCAATGCCGGCCACATCGGTGAAGGTCACCTGGGTGGAGGGCTCCATCTGAACCCGCGCTTTGCTCTTGCCGAACTGCATGGCTGGGTTGCCGCCACCTCCACCCTGGGCGCGCCGGAAGAGGAAGAACAGACCACCAAGCAGCAGCAGAGGGAAGATCAGACTTCCAGCAGCCTGCTGCCAGCCAGGGGTCTGACGGGAGGGCTGCACGGCGATATCAACGCTGTGTTCGGTCAGCAAACCGAGCAGCTCACGATCGGGGGCCAGGTTTACCTGGGCACGACGGCCGTCGTTTTCAACGACCTGGGCGGTGCCTTGATCAGGAGAAATCAGCACACGGCTGATTTGATCATCCTTCACCGCCTCAACGAACTCGCTGTAGCGGATGGTGTTCACCTGGGGCTGGCTACCACCGCCGCCACCAAAGAACGCTGGTGCAATCACAACGATCGCCAGAACCAAGAGGGCTCCGAGACCGATATTTCGCCAACGCTTGTTCACAGGTCGCCTCGTAGATGAAGGAATGTTAAACGGGTTCTCAGTCTTCAGGCGGCGCGGAGCACCTCAACCACGCTCTTGAAGGCGAACCACTCGGGGATCTCCTCACCACCGCGCAGCATCTTGCGGAACTGGGTGCCGCTGAGCTTCTTCACGTGCAGGCCACGCGCTTCAGCATGCTCGGCGGTCACATAGCCCTCTTCCTGGGTGTAAACGAGGTTCAGGGAGGGAACGGTTTCCATCGTGAGCTCGGGGGCACACTCCTTCGCGAAGTTCTGAGCGTCGTAAGGGCCATAGAAATCGTCACCGGTGAGAGACGATTTGCAGCCGGCCATATCCCGGCCAATGATGAAGTGGGTGCATCCGTAGTTGCGGCGGATGATCATGTGCTGCAGCGCTTCACGCGGACCGGCCATGTGCATGGCGTAGGGCAGGTAGGCCCAGCGAATGCTGTCGTTGTTCACTTCGGCCGCCAGACGTTCATAGGTCTGGAAGCGAACGGCACCAGGGATGTCGTCCTGCTGAGTGGGACCGCAGGTGGGATGAACGAGCACCACAGCGTTGTCACTGACGTTCTGTGCATGCAGGGCACGGGTGAACAGTTCGTAGTGCGCGCGGTGAATGGGGTTACGGCACTGGAACGCCACCACGTCCTCACCTTCGGGCAGGCCTGCACGCACCTCAGCAGGGGTCTTGCAGGGGAACACCCGCTCGGGCAGAGCAAGACCCTGGAGGCTTCCACCCAGATAGAAGCGCTTGCGCTCCATCGTGATCATCCGAACCGCAGGGTGCTCGATGGAGGTGGTGCCGTAGCAGCCCTTGGCTTCAGCCACTTTGTTGGGTTCCCACTTGTCCTCCACCTCGAGGACGGCCAGGTCCTGACCCTTGTAGGTGAGCAGCAGCTTGTCGCCCACCACCACGTCATCGCGGTCGGTGTCCATCACGATCGGCAGACCGAACAGCTGGCCAGCAGCCAGACGATGCCCACTGACCACGGCGTCGTAGTCCTCCTGGTGCATGAAGCCACGCAGGGGAGAGAAGCCACCAACACACAGCAGCTCCACATCACAGGCGTTGCGATCGGAACACTCGATCGTTTTGGTCGCCGTGGCTTTCACAGCGGCACGATCCGCCTCGGCCACCATCAGATCAACCAGCGTTCCGCCGTAGGGAGCAATCACACCGGATCGCTGGGCAGGAGCTGAAGCACTGGCGGTCATGGCTGCATGGAAAGATCGGGCGATTCTCCCAGATCGCCAGAGGATTGCAATGGGCCACAAAAAAGGGGGCCTAAGCCCCCTTACAACCTGTTGTGATGACTTCGATCAAGCCTCTTCAAGACGGCCGTAGAGATCGCCAGTGATCTTGATGTCGACCACTTCACGACCACCCATGTCGGAGTCGGAGGGCTGGATGGCGCTGAACACACCAGCGAATTCTCCAGTTTCAGGATCAACCTTGGTGATGGAGAGGCTCATGGTTCCCACACCATCGATGTAGCGCTTGTTGTTGTCCTTCTCGAGCTGTTCGTCATCACCACCAAGTGCCACAAGACCCTGGGCGTACTGAACACCAGTCGTCAGAGCCCGACCCTTGGGATCAATGAAGTTGCTGGTGCGGTAGCTGGGGGTGCGATAAGTGCCTTCAAAGTCGGTGCTGGTGGTCAGAGCCGAGCCCTCAGCAGTGGCATTGAGGGACTTGCTGGAGAACGTGAAGGGGAACTCTTCGCCACCGGGCACCAGAACGGTGATCGGCTGGAAGTCGATGCCACCTTTCTCCTGGAATTGCAGGCCGGCTTCCGTCACCTTCAGATCGCCAAAAACTGAATCGAGGCTGGAGGTGTACCGGGTGAGGATCTTGCCCTCAACAAACTCAGCTTGCTGACGAATGTTCTTGGGCTCCTCCTTGGCATAGACCTGCACGGGGTGCATGCAGATCTCACGCAGCTCGTAGCTGCCACCGGCCGTCAGAGGAATCGAGCCCCGGGCTGAATCCCCGATCGTGGGGCAATCGTTGGCTTTGCCGGTGTTGTGGATGTCGTCGTAGGTGACGTTGGATCCACCACGCTGAACTGCATCACTGTCGCCACTGCAGGCCGTGGTGAAGAACGCGAGGCAGAGCGCCAGCACGACGGCCAGCAGAGGACGAATGCGCATGGAAGGAGCCGATCGGCTGAACGCTAATGGGGACGGAATGCCGTCAGATCTGGATCTTACAGGGCGAAAAATGACGTCAGGGCTAGCCTTTTGCAGCTCTCAACAACTTGTCGAAAGCGCGTGACATCCAACGATCCCGATTCGACCCAGGCACGGATGGCTCCGGCACTGGCCGCCCTGGGCGAGCTGGCAGAGGAGTTGAGGGGAAATCCCGAAGCACTGCTCACCCTGCTGCGTGAGCTTGAGGCCCTGCATCGCGACGTTCAGGACGGTCCGTTTCGTCAAAGCCTTCCAGAAAACCGCCAGAAATTGTTCACACTTCTGCAGGGAATGGAGAAAAACGGAGGCTGGCCCTACATCCCTCGTCTTCAACTGCGCACCTTCATCGACCTGCTCGGTCAGGACTCCATCGACGCCGCGGCCTGATCCCGAGCCTCAACCAGAGCATCTAGCAATTGATGGGCCAGAGAGAGCTTTGCCGTCACAGGCAGCTCTCGCCTCCAGCCATCTCCAAGCAACCAGCCTCCATTGGGTTGGTCCCCGAAACCCTGACCATCGCGGTCCACGGGATTCACCATCATCAGATCGCAGCCCTTCGCCAGCCGCTTGCTTTCAGCCCGCTCCAGCAAATGGGCATCGCTGCCTGTGAGCGCTGAGAAACCGAGAACCAACTGTCCGGGACGGCGTTGGCGGGTCAGGTTCGACAGCAAATCAGGCACTTCAGCCCAACCGGAAACAAGTGCCTGCTGAAGATCCTGCTTGGCCAGCTTGCTTGGGGGAGCGGCATCACGCCGCAGGTCAGCGACGGCAGCAGCCATGACGAGCACATCGGATCCGGGCTGAGCCAACTGCAGAGCTGAACCGAGTTCGGCGGCACTCTCCACCGCAGTGCACTTCAGGCCTTCAAGCCAGGCGTCGGGGAGATCCAATGGACCATGCACCAGATGAACGGTGGCACCCCGGAGGCGTGCCGCCTGCGCCAGCAACACACCCATGCGGCCGCTGCTGCGGTTGCTCAGGAAACGGGCCGGATCAATGGACTCTTGCGTCGGTCCAGCCGAAACAAGAACAGTCATCCCCGAGCAATCAAGGGTCACGTCAGGAATTCCCGAACCGCGGCTGAACACAGACGCAGCCGCCAACTCAATCAACAGCGGATCGGCCATGCGCCCATCGCCGACGCGATCACAGGCCAAGAGACCGGACGCCGGCACGAGAGGGATCACCCCAGGGAAGGATTGAACCTGCTGCCAGTTGCGTTGCACCGCAGGGTGACGCCACATGGCCGTGTTCATCGCCGGAGCCGCGATAACAGGAGCTTCCATGGCCAGCAGAACACTGGCGAGCAGACCCTCGGCTGAACCCTGGCTCCAGCGGGACAGGCTGCTGGCACTCAGGGGCGCAACGATGGCCAACTCCGCCCACTCCGCCAACTCGATGTGCAACGGCCTGGATGAGGCGGAGTCCCACTGGTCGGCCTCGAGGTAGCAGCGATGGCGACTAAGGCTGGCGAGCGCCACGGGACTCACCAAGGCAGCACCACTGGTGGTCACAAGACAGCGCACCTCAGCGCCGGCCTTAATCAGCGCGCTGACGAGCAAGGGCGTCTTAACAGCAGCAATGCTGCCGCTGACGGCCACAAGCACACGCCGCCCGAACAGTGGCGACGACAGTGGCGACGCCTGCTCAGTCTTCATCAAAAGGCTCTTGGTCCACCAAATGGTGGTACGGAAGGATCAGTTCGGGCCGGTGAATGGCTAGCGCCCGAAGCAGGTGCCAATCCGAAAGGCTGTCGAAAGGAGAGGGGTAATCGTCCTCTTCAAGCCGGCGGGCGAGTTCGGCCGTCGAGGCCTCGTCAAAAGATTCGAGCCGTTCCTGCGTAAGCATCGAGCCGTCCTCAGACCCCATCCATGGCAGTTTGACGCAGGCCGTGCCGGCTAGCGTTGGCTGACCGGGGAATTAGCTCAGTTGGTAGAGCGCTGCGATCGCACCGCAGAGGTCAGGGGTTCGAATCCCCTATTCTCCACTGAGTTTTTGCAGCGTCGCCTGCCATTTATTGGCCTGTTTGTCTTGGTGGCGTTCAGCACCGTGGCACGACCTTCAGCCCTGCTCACCTTCACACTCCTGGCTGCAGCCGGTGCGATAAGTCGCGCCCCATCACGCCGCAGCTGACCCCCCATGAGGTAAAAGGGGTGTTGAACTCCCCCGTAGCCGATGTCGCAATCGAAGCGCGAGCAGGTCGTGAGCCACCTGCGCTACATCCGCCAAGAGCTGCGCGAGATGCACCAAGGAGTCATGGAAGACGGCCTTCTTCCCGAAGCGGGCGAAGTTCGGGGTGTGATGGCACAAATGGAAGCTCTGCTGGAGCTTCTCGAAGGCAAGGCGTCGAGAAAAGCGAAGGCTGAGTCCAAATAACTTTCAACGCAAGCCGTTGTCAAAGCCTTCAGCTCTGGCTTTGCTGCGCCAATCCCCATCACCTGGCCCGGGCTTGTCCCGGGTTTTTTTATTGAAATCTCCTATCCGTAGTGTCTGATGCCTGCAGGTTGCCTACGGGTGGTGTAAACAGGGGCTGGCAGGGGCATGGCCGGGTGATGGGGATCACTGGTTTAGACCCTGCCTCTTCCCCTGAAACCAGTGCCGTGCGACGGCTTCAATCCACCCGGCTGCAAACCAACGTTGGAGCAGCATTTCAAAGGCTGGATCGATGGGCGCGCAATCCTTGGCGGCGGTTTTCCTTGCTGGCCCTTGCCGGACTCATCGGCTTTTTGATCGGTAGCGCCATCACATCAGTGGCAGGCGTTCTCGGGCAGATGGACCCCGTGGCTGCGCTTGTGGTGGTTCTTGGCACTGAACTCACGATCCGGCGCCGACGCGGCTCCGAACCATCACTGAAGCTGCCCCAACAGCTCCTGGACCTTGGTCGTATTGGCTTTCTCTACGGCCTCTTTCTCGAAGGGTTCAAGCTGATCTGAAGCAGAACCGTTCAAAACAGCCAACCAAGATTGCGATTCGAGCCCTTCGGAATGAATCCGTTGGAATGCACATGGCGAGCAACCATTACTTCCTGGAGCTTGAACCGCCAGCGGAGCAGCTGCGTCATGCACCGGATGTGGTCATCGGCGGCGGCGGCTTTGCAAGGGTCCACGCCAGTGCATTCGCCGACCTGCATGGCTTCAGATTTTCCGGACGCCTGGGCCTGCTGCTGTGGGCCATCGTTCACCTGGCCTTGATCCCCAACCGAGAGAACCGAATCACCTTGAGCATCAAATGGCTGTACGCCCTGGCGACCCGGCAACGGGCCTCGATTCTGCTAACCGGAATGCCCAGCCAGCATCTGGCGCTTGATGCTGAGGATGCCCACTTCCCGATGGCCAGCGGCAAAGGTCCCTCCATCGCAGAACCCGATGCCGCCCTCAAGGCAGCGATGGATTACTACGCCGATCAGCTCAGTAGCCTCCCCCAAACTCAGGAGCTGCTCGACACCAAGGAGGCCTCAGTTGCGGATTCGGAAGCTGCCATCAAATAGAGCAAGGCCATCCGGGTGGGCACGCCATTCCTGACCTGCTCTTCCACAAGGCTGACGCGCGGGTCATCCAGAAGCGAGCCACTCAATTCGACGCCGCGATTGACCGGGCCGGGGTGCAGTACGGGAACGTTCTCTCCGCAGAGCTGCATGCGCTCATGGCTCAGCCCGAAGTCCCGGTGATAGCGCTCCAAGCTGGTGAGCAACTGCTGGCCCATCCGTTCCTTCTGAAGCCGCAGGGTCATCACGGCATCGGCGCCCGGCAGCGCATGCTCCAGGCGCCGCACCACGCTGACCTTGCCCCGTTGCGGCACCGGATCCTTCAGCAGACCTGGGGGCGGAGCATCCACGAAAGCCGAAAAATCCTCGGGAACAAGGCTGGGAGGACCGCACAACACCACATCCGCGCCACAGGCCGTCAAAGCCCAGAGATTGGAACGGGCCACCCGCGAGTGAAGGATGTCTCCAACAATCACAATCCGGCGTCCTTGCAGCGCTTCCGGCATGGGGTACTGGGGTGAGAAATGCCGGGCAAGAGTGAGCAGATCCAGCAGTCCCTGACTGGGATGACTGTGAAGTCCATCACCCCCATTGAGCACCACGGTGCGCTCACCCATCTGCTGCAGATCCAGCGCCAGTTGCTGCGGTACACCGGTGGAACGGTGGCGCACCACCAGAACGTCGGCCCCCATGGCCACGTAGGTGCGCGCTGTGTCGAGAACGCTTTCCCCTTTGCTGAGTGAGCTGCTGGAGGGTGAAAAGCTCATCACATCGGCCGACAGACGCTTGGCCGCCAACTCAAAACTGCTGCGGGTTCGGGTGCTGGGCTCGAAGAACAGCGTTGCCACCAGACGGCCCTGCAAGGCGGGCAGTTTGCGAGCACCAGTGACGGGCAGCGAACGAAACCGCTGGGCCAGCTCAAGCACCGCAGCAAAGTCTTCCCGCGAAAACGAGGCGAGATCCAGCACGTGTCGATGCGGCCAGCCACTCATGACGACGACTCCAGCGATGGCGCCCAGCACTGTGCCTTGGCTGGCATGCGATCACCCCGAGCTCGCCTGCTGACACTGCGACTGCTCCGCAGGTACCAGCGCCATGGTGTTGCAGCGCCCTGAGAGATGCCGATCCGGGTGGTTGTCACAAGATCCTGGCTGGCAAATGTGTCTGACCTTGGGGCCATCCACACGTCATGTTCGCCCGTCACCGGACGGCTGTCATCACAGCGATCAAGCCCAAAACGACGTGCCAGCAGGCCGGGCCCTGCCGCAATCCGCTCCGATTCATCGGGAAGTGCCACGGCACGGAGCAACACGCCATTGGCCCAATCGGCCCGATCGGTGACCACGTTCACGCAGTGGTGGATGCCATAGCTGACATACACGTAAAAACGCCCTGGCTCACCGAACAGGGTTTCGTTCTGCGGTGAACGGCGGCGGTAACCGTGACAGGCGGGGTCGTCCTGGGAATACGCCTCCGTTTCCACAATCACGCCCCAGAGCAGGCTTCCATCAGCCTGGCGTTTCACAAGCCGGCAGCCCACCAAATCGGGGCCCACGATCTGAGCCGGACGGGCAAAAAAATTGAGCGGAAGCGAAACGAAATCGATGACAGGCTGCCGGCTGGCGGCCACGCTTGTTTCAGCTTGAACGTTGCAGGCTGTGGACAGCAACCTCCAGGCACGGCGTGATGGGGTGTTTCTGGTGCTGGCGGGTTTGTTCCTCGGAACCCTCGGCATGCTCAACATCCTGGGCCTGACGCGCTTCCTGCAACTGGGCAGCATCGGTGGCTGGCCGATCGTGGTGGCCGTTGGCGCACTGCCCTACCCGGTCACGTTCCTCTGCACTGATCTGATCAGCGAACTCTGGGGAGAACAGAAAGCCAATCAAGTGGTGTGGGTCGGGTTGCTGCTCAACGGCTGGGTGCTGCTGATCCTCTGGCTGGGGGGCGTGCTGCCGAGCATGAGCGGCAGCGATGACAGCACCTTTCGCACCATTCAGCAGCTCAGTTTCGGTTCAGTTGGCGCCTCGATGGTGGCTTACCTCACGGCGCAGTTCGTGGACGTGCGGCTGTTCCATTTCTGGAAACAGCTCACCAAAGGCAAGGCGCTCTGGCTGCGCAACAACGGCTCCACCCTGGTGAGCCAGTTGGTGGACACCAGTGCGGTGGTGCTGATCAGCCATTACGGCGCCCATGTGCTGCCTGTGCAGCCGGAACGGTCCGTGCTGCCCCAGCTGATCAGCTTCATTGGCAGCGGGTACCTGTTCAAGGTGCTGGCGGCGTTGACCGACACGCTTCCCTTCATCTGGCTCACGGGATGGCTGAGGGAGTGGCTGGACATGCCTGAGGAAGGAGGCGAAGTCACAACAGAAGCCCCGTCATCGATGCATTAGCGGCGCATCCACACCAAACTGAGGCCAGTTCAGGCCCGGTGATGGACGCAGCCACCTCCAGCTTCAACCTCGGAACTGTGCTTCTCGCAAGCATCGTGCTGTTTCCATTGGCCTGCCTGTTCTTCGGAACCCGCGGCGGCTACTACAACACCGATCAGTACGACGGCAACGGCACCGCCCACTGATCGGCTGGAGTTGAGCGATCATCAGGGCATTGGTTCTGTCTGAATGACCGCTGCAACTCCCGGTCCTGTCAACAGCACGGACGCCATTCGCCTCGCCCTGCGCAGTTGGCCTGAGGTGGAGAGCTACCTCCAGGGCTGCAAGGGGGTGATCATTCCCCTGGGATCCACCGAGCAGCACGGTCCCACGGGCGCCATCGGCACCGACGCCCTCACAGCAGAGGCAGTGGCCCTGGAGGTGGGGCGTCGCACCGGCGTTTTGGTCACCCCAGCCCAGGCCTTCGGCATGGCGGAACACCACCTTGGTTTCGCGGGAACGATGAGCCTGCAGCCGGCAACGCTTCTGGCCGTACTGCACGACCTGGTGTTGTCCCTGGGCCGCCATGGCTTCGAACGGGTGTTCGTGATCAATGGCCACGGCGGCAACATTGCAACGGCCAAAGCCGCCTTTGCCCAGGCCCACGGCACCGCCGCCACCCGCAATCTCCCCGTTGCCCCTCAGCTGCGTTGTCGGCTGGCCAACTGGTTCATGGCCGGCCCCGTGATGCGCCAGGCGCGCGATCTGTATGGCGACAAGGAGGGCCATCACGCCACGCCCAGCGAAATCGCTGTCACCCTTGCTGTAGAGCCCAGCCTGCAGAGCAAGCAGCGACCGCTGCCCGACCCCGCGCCAGCAGGCCCCATCCATGGGCCGGACGACTTCCGGCGCCGTCACCCCGATGGACGCATGGGGTCCCACCCCTCCTTGGCCACCGCCCAGCACGGTGAGGCCTTGCTCGAGACAGCCGCCACCGCGTTGAGCGAGGATCTGCGCACGTTCCTCGGCGAGTCATGAGCCAGATTTCCAGCGACGACGTCCGCAAGGTGGCCCAGCTCGCCCGCCTTGATCTGCCCGAGGACAAGATTGCGACCTACACCGGTCAGCTCGAGTCGATCCTCGAGTACGTGGGGCAGCTCCAGCAGGTGGACACCGAAGGCGTTCCGGAAACCACCCGGGCCGTGGAGGTGACCAACGTCACCCGGGCCGATGGCGTGCAGCCGACCCCTGTTCGGGAGGACATTCTCAACCAGGCACCCCAGAGAGAGGGTGACTTCTTCCGGGTTCCGAAAATCCTGGCCGACTGAACCCGAATCAGCGGGACACCCAACGCTTGGGCTCGGTTTTGATCGCGATGCGATCAACAAAACCGAGCCAGTGGCGACGCAGCCCCCGACCGGGCATGAAACGGGCTGCGCGCCTCATCTTTCCGCTGCGGGGCTTGTGGCTGCGCACTCCCACAAGGATGTCGTAGAGGAAGTTGTAACCATCCCGGCGGGTCTCAAAAATGCCCAACCGTTGGGGAGATCCCTTGGAGTCGAGCAGAGGCTTGGTGGCCTCATAGGCCGGTTTGTATTCAAACCAGGGAATGGATGGCCAGAGGTGATGAACCAGGTGATAGTTCTGCCCCATGATCAGCCAGTTCATCAGCCTGCCTGGGTAGATCCGGGCGTTCGTCCAGCGGTTGCGGGAGGTGAACGGCCGATGCGGGAGGTAGTCGAAGAACAAACCCAGTGTCACGCCCACCATCAGGGCAGGGGCAAACCAGCAGTTGAAGATGAACGGCAGGAAGTCAAAGCGTGCCGCCGCCAGCACGATCACCACAAAAATGCTGCGCTCCAGCCCCCACTGCATCAACTCCCAGCGGCGCCAGAGGCGACGCTGAAAGAAAAACCACTCGTGATAGAAAAATCTCGGGGCGATCAGCCAGAGCGGCCCGAACGTGCTGACGATGTGGTCCGGGTCGTTCTTCGGGTCATTCACATGGGCGTGATGCTCAAGATGCACCCGTGTGAACACGGGAAAGCTGAACCCGAGCAACAGCGCCGAGCCATGGCCCATGGCCTGGTTAATCCATCGATTGGGATGGGCTGCGTTGTGGCAGGCGTCATGGATCACCGTCCCTTCCAGATGCAGCGCCAGAAAGCCCGTGCAAAGCAGCACCGGCAGGGGCAAGGCCGCCACAAACCAGCCCCAGATGGTCAGAGCCGCCAGGGCATAACCGCCTAAAAAGAGCCCGACGGTGGGGTTCCAGAAGGCCGGCGGGTCAACGAATTCGCGTGGAACCGAGCGGTAGCCCACTCCGACCGGACGAGGCTGCTGTTGTTGAGCAGTGCTCTGATGCATCCGGAGGTCAGGCAACAAGTCTGTAACGATCCCGAACCACGGTAGGGAAAGGAATGCCCACCGGGGGACTTGAACCCCCACGACCTGAGCCACTGGTACCTAAAACCAGCGCGTCTACCAATTCCGCCAGGTGGGCAACGCCCCGACTTTAGAGATCGCACCAGAATGGGAGCAGACCGCCACACCTCGGATGCTTGCGACCCTCAGCGGCGATCTCTGCCTCCTGCTCGGCCTGGCACTCCTGTTGCTTCCCCTTCTGGCCGTTGAACTCAGTCGTCCCCGCGATGGTGTTTGGGGCGCTGTGGTCTTGCTGCTGGGTCTCGTTCTGGTCACCAGCACGGACCGTCTGCGGGGAGCGCCGATGCTGGCGGTTCTCTGCGCCGGCCTGTTGATCGCACGCTTGGGATCCGAGGTCGGACAGGCCCGCTGGAACAGCCTCAGCGAAACCGAGCAGCAGCGGTTCACCTCGCTCGATCATTGGCGCACCAGCCTTCAACAACTGTTGATCACCACGGGCCGGGTGGGCGAAGGCATCAGCGGCATCGCCAAACAACTCAAACCGGCCGGCAAATCAGGTGTTACGGGCAAAAAATGGGTACGTCCCGAGTCCCCCGAAACCACTGACGCAAGCGACACGGCGTCAGACGAAGCCGCCAAGGTCACATCTCCAGAGGGCGAAGACTGATAATCCCGAGGCCAGAGCAGGGACCCCGTGAGCAAGGAGACGCGCGACGCCGCCGCTGAGGAACGCCCCTCCTACAAACACACCCTCAACCTGCTGCAGACGGGATTCGGCATGCGCGCCAATGCCGTCCAACGCGAACCTGAACTGCAGGGCTTCTGGAAAGACCACGGCATCGACGGCGAGCTGGGCCTGAACAACAGCGGCCCAACCTTCACCCTCCATGACGGCCCGCCCTACGCCAACGGTGCTCTGCACATGGGGCATGCCCTCAACAAGGTGCTGAAGGACGTCATCAACAAATATCAGGTGTTGAACGGGCGGCGAGTGCGCTACGTACCGGGCTGGGACTGCCACGGTCTGCCGATCGAGCTCAAGGTGCTGCAGTCGATGGATCAGGAGCAGCGCAAGGCGCTGACACCGATCAAGCTGCGCAAAAAGGCTGCCGCCTACGCCCGCAAACAGGTGGATGGCCAGATGAAAGGCTTCCAGCGCTGGGGCATCTGGGCGGACTGGGAGCAGCCGTATCTGACTCTGCAAAAGGAGTACGAATCGGCTCAAATTCGGGTGTTTGGCGAGATGGTGCTCAAGGGGCACATCTACCGGGGTCTGAAACCGGTGCACTGGAGCCCGAGTTCACGCACCGCTTTGGCCGAAGCGGAACTGGAGTACCCCGACGGCCACACCAGTCCCAGCGTCTACGCCGCCTTCCCAGCCGTGGAGCTTCCAGCGGCGCTGCGGGGTGCACTCAAGGCCGAGGGCTTGGACCTGCCCACGGAGACGGACGCCCTTGGGAAGGCCCTGCAGGTGGCGATCTGGACCACCACCCCCTGGACGCTGCCGGCCAACCTGGCGGTGTCTGTGAATGAAAGGCTCGAATACGCCCTGACCGACGACGGCGAAGGCCGACTGCTGCTGGTGGCTGCCGATCTGATCGAGACGCTGAGCGGCACCCTGGCGCGCCCACTGAGCCGGCGCGCCACCGTCAAAGGTGCTCTGCTCGCTGGGCTGACCTACCGCCACCCGCTGCTGGATCGCACCAGTCCAGTGGTGATCGGGGGCGATTACATCACCACCGAATCAGGCACAGGCCTCGTGCACACCGCACCTGGTCACGGCGTCGACGACTTCCACACCGGCCAGAAGAACGGCCTGCCGGTGCTCTGCCCTGTGGACGAAGCCGGCAACCTCACCGACGAGGCCGGGCCGTTCGCGGGCCTGAATGTGCTCAAGGATGCCAACCCCAAGATCATTGAGGCGCTGGAGTCCGCTGGGGCCCTGCTCAAGCAGGAGGCCTATTGCCACCGCTACCCCTACGACTGGCGCACCAAGAAACCCACCATCTTCCGGGCCACGGAACAGTGGTTTGCCTCCGTGGAAGGGTTCCGTCAACAGGCCCTGGATGCGATCGCCGCCGTGGAGTGGACCCCTGCTTCCGGTCGCAACCGGATCGAATCGATGGTCAAGGAGCGGGGCGACTGGTGCATCTCCCGTCAGCGCACCTGGGGGGTGCCGATTCCCGTCTTTTATCACCGCAGCAACGGCGAGGTGCTGCTGAATGCCGACACCCTGGAGCACATCCAGGTCTTGATCGCCGAGCACGGTGCCGACGTCTGGTGGGAAAAAGACGAAGCGGATCTGCTGCCGCCCTCCTACGCCGACCAGGCCGACCAGTGGCGCAAGGGCACCGACACCATGGACGTGTGGTTCGACTCCGGCTCAAGCTGGGCTGCCGTCGCCAGCCAGCGGGACAACCTGAGCTATCCCGCCGATCTGTACCTGGAAGGGTCCGACCAGCACCGCGGCTGGTTCCAGAGTTCACTGCTCACCTCTGTTGCCGTGAATGGCCACGCTCCCTACAAGCGGGTGCTCACCCATGGCTTCGCCTTGGATGAGAAGGGCCGCAAGATGAGTAAATCCCTCGGCAATGTGGTCGACCCGATGGTGATCATCGAGGGGGGCAAAAACCAGAAACAGGAACCGCCCTATGGCGCCGATGTGCTGCGGCTCTGGGTGAGCTCGGTGGATTACTCCGCCGATGTGCCGATCGGAGCCGGGATTCTGCGCCAGCTGGCCGATGTGTATCGCAAGGTGCGCAACACCAGCCGTTATCTGCTGGGCAACCTGCACGATTTCAATCCGGCAACCGACGCGACCCCGATTGCGGAACTGCCGTTGCTGGACCGCTGGATGCTGCAGCGCACGGCCGAGGTGATGGACGACATCACAGAAGCCTTCGAAAGCTTTGAGTTCTTCCGCTTCTTCCAGCTGCTGCAGAACTTCTGCGTCACCGATCTGTCGAACTTCTACCTCGACATCGCCAAGGACAGGCTCTACGTGAGTGCCCCCGCCGACCAGCGCCGGCGCAGCTGCCAGACCGTGATGGCCCTGATCATCGAACGGCTGGCCGGACTGATCGCTCCTGTCTTGTGCCACATGGCCGAAGACATCTGGCAGAACCTTCCTTACCCCGTGGAGGAGACATCGGTCTTCCACCGCGGATGGCCGACGGTTCCAGTCGAGTGGCGTGATGCTGCTCTCAGCGCTCCGGTTCAAGAGCTGCGGGAGCTCCGCGCCGCCGTCAACAAAGTGCTTGAAGATTGCCGCGGCCGTCAGGAACTTGGCGCATCGCTTGAGGCAGCCGTGCGGATTGACGCCCGCCATCCGGAACTCCAGGCCGCTCTCTCCTGGCTGAGTGAGACGGGGGATCCCGAGGTGGACGGTCTCCGGGACTGGCTGCTGGTCTCACAACTGCAGATTGGCGGCGAGCCCTGGGCCGAAGTGCTGGCCAGCCAGGACGACGAGCTCGCATCGATCGAGGTGAGCCGAGCGCGGGGAACCAAATGCGAGCGCTGCTGGCACTACGAGGGGGATGTGGGTCAGCACCCGGAAAATCCCCATATCTGTGGGCGCTGTGTTGGGGTTCTGGAACGCCGGACTCACCAGTTGGCCTGAGCCAGGAGATCGTTCGGCGGCATCGGTCCAGCCAGGACAACCTCTTGACCTGGCGACAAGGGCCCCTGCAGCAGCTCAGCCTGATCGAGGCTGGTTCCCTCAGGGAGAACGGAGGCATCAGGGTCAAAGGCGGTTGGATGGGTGGTGCTGCTGCTGAACCCACGGAAGATCAGCAACTCAAACGGCTCATCTATGACCTGACCCCGTAAGCGGACAACTCGCTGGGGCTGAACACGCGTTCGCTCTTCCAATGCCTGAACCAGCGCCTGGTCAGTCATCAAAAATCCCCCGCCACGCGACCGTAACGGGGCAAACGCACCAACAGCCACTGCAGCAAACCAGCCAGATAAGCCACCAGGGCGACGTACCCCACAAAGGCAGCAACGGCCTCGGTCCACAAACCACCGAACAGAAAATTGAACACCGTGGCCGCAAGACCATGGATGCCCTGAGGAGCTTCCAGCCAGGTAAGGCATGCCGGGGACTCCAGCTGTTGCATGCAGCCCAAACCCGTCACGCTCATACCCAGGCTGAGGAGAGCAAACCCACTGAATGCCCAACGCCAAACCTTCACGGCAAGGGGCAGCGGACGCCAGGACGGCTGGTCGGCCAGCTCTTCATTGATGTCGACCCAGAACCACAGGCTGATCACCATCAACACCGGTGCGACAACCGCCATGGCGTAGCCCAAGGGGCGCTGATCCGTCAGCAGTAACAGGCTGATCGCCATCAGGCTGGCCACCTTCCAGTAGATGCCGAGCAGCCGGAGCACCAACGGCTCGCGACGCCAGGCCGACCAGATCAACAGGACCAGAGGCACACCAACGGCAAAGGTGGCGGCCAGGCGATAGGTCAGCCACACCAGAGCGCGGTACGTGAGCTCGTTCACTGGGGACTGTCACAGTGCCGCCATTATCAACGTCCCGAGCTGAGCCCCAGGGTTGATAAGGTCCGCTTCATGGCACCGTTCGCACCGTTCAGCTGGTTCCGCTCCGGGGGCACTGAAGCCAGTTGCCGGTCAGGACTGTCTGGGAAAGCGTCTCTGGACGAAGCCGTTCGGGAGGTGGTCGAGCAACTGGGTCGATCCAGGGGCGAAGCCGATCTCGCCCTCGTCTTCACGTCCACGGGTTACGCCACCGACCTGCCGCGGCTGCTGCCGATGCTGCGCGCCCAGATCAGCGCAAAGCATTGGATCGGATGCACCGGTGGCGGCGTGGTGGGCACCCGCGGCGACGGCAGCGCCGCGGAACTGGAGCAGACACCTGCTTTGAGCGTGACGCTGCTCTCCCTGCCGGGGGCATCGATCGCCACTCAACACCTGAGCACCGAGGAGCTGCCTGATCTGGATGGAGCCGCCAAGCAATGGCAAGACTGGGTTGGGATCACCCCCGAGGCTGCCCGCAGCCAGATCCTGCTGATCGACCCCACCAGCAGTGGAATCAATGACCTGATCAGCGGGCTTGACTACGCCTATCCGGGTGCCGAAAAGATTGGCGGCATCGCCGCACCCCATAACAGCCCGCACGGATCGTTGCTGCTGGATGACCAGGTCGTCACCGGCGCAGTGGTGTGTTCCATCGGGGGGAGCTGGCGGCTCGAAACCGTTGTGGCTCAGGGCTGCCGCCCCATCGGCCCGGTCTTCTCAATCGAGCAGGTGCAGCGCAACGTGTTGCTGGAACTCAGTGATGGCAGCACCAAGGCCAGCCCCATCAATTGCCTGCAACGGGTTCTGGCCGACCTCAGCGAACGGGAGCGCGAACTTGTGCGTCACTCGTTGTTCCTCGGTGTGGAACGCAGCAGCCTGCGGCTGAACGCCAACGGAGCAGCCTCAGAAGCGAGTGCCTTCCTGATCCGCAACCTGATCGGAGTCGATCCCAACAATGGCGCCGTGGCCGTTGCTGAGCGGGTGCGCGCCGGCCAAAACGTGCAATTTCACCTGCGCGAAGCCACGGCCTCTCAGGACGAAGCCGTTGCCCTGCTCAAAGCAGCGACAACTGATTCTGGCGACACGGTCCACTTCGGACTGCTCATGGCCTGCCTGGGACGGGGCCAGGGGCTGTTTGGTCGAGCCGATGGCGACATCAGCCTGGCGCGTCAACTGATGCCAGACCTGCCTGTGGCGGGAGCGTTCTGCAACGGTGAGATCGGACCCGTCGGCGGGACAACACATCTGCATGGCTACACCGCCTGTTGGGGCTTGCTGCGCCAGGACCCCGACAGCTCCTCCGGCAGTGGCTCTGACAATCTCGATTGAACCGGATCGCACCGCTTCAGAACCTTGCGTCAGCACGTCAATCCCCTGAGCAGCTTCTTCCAGTTGCCGCTTGAATTACCACCAGCCGAGCAGCTGTTTCGCGTTCCTGATCAGCCGATCCACCTGGATATCGGCTGCGCCCGTGGCCGGTGCCTGCTGGGCTTGGCCGAGCGTGATCCCCACTGGAACTATCTCGGCGTTGAAATCCGCCGACCGATGGTGACGTCTGCCGATCAAGAAGCGCTCGCCTCGGAGCACGGCAATGTTCGGATCCTGTTCTGCAACGCCAACATCAGCCTGGAAGGCTGGATGAAGGCCCTGAAGCAGGACCGACTGCAGCGGGTCTCGATCCAATTCCCCGATCCCTGGTTCAAACGCAGGCACCACAAGCGCCGGGTCCTGCAGCCGGCGCTTCTTCTCGCCATCGCAACAGCCCTGCAGCCCGGCCGTGAGCTGTTTCTGCAGAGCGATGTTCTGGACGTGATTGAGCCGATGGTGGCTCTCACCGAACTCAGCGACTGTTTCGACCGCCCCGCCGAGGACCAACGTCCCTGGCGCGCCAGCAACCCGCTTTCGGTTCCCACGGAACGGGAGCGCTACGTGCTTGAGCAAAACCTCCCCGTCTACCGGGTGCTCTATCGCCGGAACCAGAATCCACTTCCTTCCGTGTCAGATCTGGAACAGAGCTGGAAGGAGATCGATAATCCGGCGGAAGTACTCACCACCTGAAGCCCCACGATGGCCTCTGCGGATGCAACCCAGACGGCAAGCAGTGGGGCCCTGTTGGTGCGCTGGCAGGGGGTGATCACTCCGGATCAGGCGGTGCTGAAACGCCTTGAAGGGCTGACGGGACTCCTGCTGCTGGCCTTGTTCACGGGTTTTCCTTTCTTTACACGCACAGGCCTGGCCCTGGTGATTGCAGCCTGCGGCGTTCTTTGGCTGCTCTGGTGCCTCTGCAGTCCGCCACCTCAGCGCATCGGAACCATCTCGCGCTGGCTGATGCTTTTTCTGGCCATTGCGATTGTGGCCACGGGGTGTTCTCCAGTTCCAATCGCCGCCAGCAAAGGCCTGATCAAACTGCTCAGCTACCTGGGCGTTTATGCCTTGCTCTGCAAGCTGCTGCTGAGCAACAGCCGATGGTGGAACCGGCTGATCGCCGGACTGCTGAGTGGCGGGCTGTTCAGCAGCGTTCTGGCTTTGCGACAGCTGTATGCCTCCAGCGAGGAACTGGCGGGCTGGGCCGATCCGAATTCCATCAGTGCCGGCACCGTTCGGATCTATGGCCCCCTGGGAAACCCCAACCTCCTGGCGGGTTACCTGCTGCCGCTGGTTCCCTTCGCAGCGATCGCACTGGTGCGCTGGCGTGGGGTAGGAGCCCAGCTGTTTGCCGGAACCACATTGGTGTTGGCAGCAACAGCCACGCTGTTCACCTACAGCCGCGGCGGCTGGCTGGGAATGGTTGCTGCCGGTGCCGTGCTGCTGTTGTTGCTGCTGCTGCTCTGGACACGCCACTGGCCTCCGCTCTGGAGACGTCTTGTGCCTCTGGCCGTGCTGCTGGTTGGAGCCGCTTGCCTTGTGGTGGCGGCCACCCAGATCGATCCGATCCGCACGCGCATCACCAGCCTGCTGGCGGGACGGGGGGATAGTTCCAACAACTTCCGCATCAACGTCTGGATGGCGGCCATCCAGATGGTGCAAGACCGTCCCTGGTTGGGCATCGGCCCTGGCAATACAGCGTTCAACAGCATCTATCCCCTGTATCAGCAACCGAAGTTCAACGCCCTCAGTGCCTACTCCGTTCCCTTGGAAATCCTGGTGGAAACCGGCATTCCCGGGCTGCTGGCCTGCCTGGGATTGCTGGCCAGCAGCCTTAGGCAGGGCCTCAAGCAGCTCAATGCCGATGCTCCAAGCGCCTTGGCATCCATCGCCAGCCTCGCTGCCATCGCTGGCCTGCTGATGCAGGGCAGCACCGACACAATTTTCTTCCGCCCCGAAGTGCAGCTGATCGGCTGGTTTGCTCTGGCCAGCCTGGTGAGTCGACCCAGGGAATCATGAGACTGCTCGCTGGATTCGATGCCGGACAGTCGCACACCCGCTGCCGCCTCAGCGTGGTTCAAAACGGCGTGCACCAGCCTGTTGGAGAAGGCGAGGGCCCCGGAGTCAGCCACCTTGATGCCCCCCAGGGTGAACGTCGTTTCCTCGAGGCGATCAGCACCAGTGCGCAGCAGGCCCTGAAAAATCACCCCGATGGCGTGATCCAGGCGGCCGTTGTGGGAGCCAGCGGCATCGAACACGGAACAGCGTTGCAACAGCGTGCTGAACATTTGGTGGGGCAAGCCCTGGCCATCGGTGATGACTCAGGATTGACCAAGGTGCTGGTCACTGGAGACGAACGCACCGCCTTGCGAGGTGCGTTCCCTGAAGGCGCAGGAATCCTGGCGATCAGCGGCACCGGAATGATCGTGCTAGGCCGAGACGAGAACGGCCATGAACACCGCTGTGGCGGCTGGGGATGGCTGCTCGATGGAGCCGGCTCGGCCTTTGATCTGGGCCACCAGGGATTGCAGCTGACCCTGCGCATGGCCGATGGACGCCTGCCCGACCATCCGCTGCGCCTGCAGATCTGGAATCAGATGGGCTGCGACAGCCACGCCGCAGTGAAAGCCCGGGTGGTGCAGCAGGACTTCGGCACGGCTGACTTTGCAGCCTTGGCTCCACTGGTGGTGGGAGCCGCAGCCAAGAACTGCCCTGGCGCGAAGGAGATCGTTCAGGGATCGGCAGCAGCCCTCTCCCGCTGCATCAGCACCGTGGCCCAGCAGCTTTCCCTGCGGTCCCCCCTGGTGGTCTGCCATGGAGGAGCCGTCACCCATCTCCAGGGGTTCCGCACAGCCGTGCAACAGGCCATCCATCAGTCGATTCCCGAAGCCCGATGGGGCAAGGCCAAGGGCGATGCCTGTGATGGCGCCCTCTTGATGGCCGAGGGCTTAAGCCTCAGGCCGCGTTGAGATGTTCCTTGGCAACGGCGGCCAGATGCCCCGTCCAATGCTCCACAGCGTCCGACTGCTCGGCTTCCACCATCACCCGCAAGACGGGCTCTGTACCACTGGCCCGGACCAAAATGCGACCGGTCTCGCCCATCGACTGCTCCGCTGAAGCAATGGCGTCGGTGAGAGCAGTGCAAGCGCTCCAGTTCTTACGGCGCAAACGGTCCGTCACCCGCACATTGACCAATTTCTGCGGGTAGGCCTGGAAACTGCGGTCCAACCAATCGCTCAGGCTGATGCCCTGGGCATGGCACAGGGTGGCCAACTGAACGGCGGTCAGAACACCATCGCCACACAGCCCATGGGAGGCGGAAAGGATGTGGCCGGATTGTTCGCCACCGAGGCCCGCGCCACTGGCCACCATCGCGGCATGGACGTGCTGATCTCCCACCGGCGTGCGATCCAGGGTGCCGCCCCGCTGCTGCCAGGCACGCTCGAAGCCAAGGTTCGACATCACAGTGGCCACCAACCGCTGATCGGGTAGCGCCTGCTGCTCCTGCAGCACGGATCCCCAGAGAAACAGCACGTGGTCGCCGTCGATAATCCGGCCTCGGCCGTCCACCGCCAGCATCCGATCGGCATCACCATCAAAGGCAAAACCCATCGCCGCGCCGCGCTCGATCACAGCCCGTTGCAGCGGTCCCAGATGGGTTGACCCGCAAGCCACGTTGATGCGGGAGCCATCGGGTTCCCCATGGAGCACGGTGAGATCAGCCCCCAGTGCACGGAAGGCATCGGCACCGCAAGCCGTCGCGGATCCCCAGCAGAGGTCCAAAACGATGGGAACGCCATCCAGTCGCCGGTCAGCCACCGATTGCTGCAACACCTCTCTGTAGCCATCCAGGAGATCGGCGCTGGATCGCGCCACACCGCAGCGGAATGTTGCTTGCTCAGCCATGGGCGTCTGTCCCTGCAGACCGGCTTCCACCTGGGCTTGACGGGAGGCGCTGAGTTTGGCGCCATCGGCCCCGAACACTTTGATGCCGTTGTCTGCAGGGGGGTTATGGCTGGCGGAGACCATCAGGCCGCCGGCGGCTCCCAGCTGGCGGATCAACAACGGAACCGCCGGCGTCGGACAGAGCCCAAGGGTCCACACATCGCGACCAGCGGCCGTCAAGCCCGCCGTCAGGGCAGCAACCACCATGCTGCCGCTGGTCCGGGAGTCCATCCCGATCAGAACAGGACCTTCCGCCTGCAGAACCCGACCGACCCAATAGCCCACCTGAAGACATAGAGCGGGGGTGAGAACCGTGCCGGCAAGCCCACGGATTCCATCGGTTCCAAACCCTGGCGCAGCGTCACCGAGAGCGGGGCCGATCGGGGAGCACGCCTCTTGAACCATGGGTCTCAATCGTGGACAGCACCATAGGAAGCACCTCTGAGGCTGATTCCCAGGGACGTGACAGGTGCAGCTCTGCCCTCCACGGCCCAAAGGCGATCAAAGGCTCGCCAACTCTGTTTGAAGCATCAGAATGAAACGAGTTCAAGGTTGGGTGTGCAGGCAGGGCCGCGAATCGGAACGCTGCTGCTGCTTTCAGTTGCTGGTTTCAGTGGGTTAGCTGCATGGGGCGGGCAGCTGCTTCTCAACAAGCAGCATCAGCGCCTCACGCCTGAAGTCTCGCAGGCAAGGCTCTGGCAGCACTACCGCTGGGCCATCGATCCGCAGACCCGTCGAGAGGCCGCCCTATTGATGGTGGCCAGGGATGGGTCACCGCAACTGCTCCATGGCCAAGGCTGGGGGCGCGATCCGATGGCGGCCGTGGTGCTCGAACGGGCAGCCCTCACCGCTGCCGCCCAGGGCAAGCCATCGGACGCTGCTGAGACCTGGCAGCGCCTGTTGGATCGCTTTCCCGAAGCACCCGGCTCCGCTTGGGCTCGATTGGCGCTTGGCAACAACAATCCCGTTCTTCATCAGCAGCTGCTCCAACAGCAACCCGCACACCCCGCAGCACTGACCCTGGCGGCTCGGGATGGCTCCGAAGCACTAGCAAGCCATCAAGGCGCCTTGCACCTGGCCCGTTGGAATGCGCGCCGAGCCGGCGCCCTTGGGCTGATGCGTGACGCCTGCGAGGCCACGGGGGCGCAGGCACCTCAACCCGACCAACGCCAAACCTTGGCGCAAGCACTGGCAAAACAAGGCCATGCCGACACCGCAGTGACCTGTCTTCAGGAGCTTGAGGCCTCCCCTGAGACCAAGCTGGCCATCGGTCGTTCCCTGCTGCTGCATGGCGACCCTGATGCAGGTACAGCCCGGCTGCTGACCCTGGCGCAGAACCACCCAAACCACCCCGCCAGCCTTGAAGCAGCACGGATCTTGAGTGAACCGCTCGATGCCCAGCCTGGGGTTCTGGATGCGCTTCCGACTGCCCTTGAGGAGCGCTCAGCCGCTGTTGCAGCAGCTCGCGTGCGACTCGCCGGCGGCGATGGGGCGGATGCCGCCCTGAGCCGCTGGCCCAACGACCCCGACATCTGGCAACTGCAATGGGACATCGCCCGCGAGGCATTTCTGGCTGGAGATTGGGATCGTGCCCGCGCCCTGCTGGAACGCCCCGATGAGGATGGCCCCCTGCCTCCACCGTTGGAGACGCGGCGGCTGTTCTGGTTGGGGCTTAGCCACAAGCAACTCGGCGAAACGACAAAGGCAGAACGCAGCTGGCGCCGCCTGATCGGGGCCTTCCCCGGGGGCTACTACCGCTGGCGCGCTATGGAGCACCTGGGTGTGGCCGAACCCCTGGCGTTGCGATCCCCAGACCCGCAGCAGGAGCCGCCAGCCTGGCAACCGCTCAACAGCCATCACCGGCTGGTGAACGAGCTTTGGCGCCTGGGCCAGGTGCACGCCGCCTGGGAGGCCTGGCAGGCCCAGGCAGACCCTGCAGTCCCGCCGCCACCTGAAGAACGTCTCGCCGAAGGCAGGCTGCGCCTTGCCATCGGGGACACCTGGATGGGACTGGAGCAGCTCTGGTGGCTCAGCCTCCGCTGGCGTAATCCGAGCTGCCATCAACGGACTCTCCTGCATCGCAGCCAATTCCCTCGCCTCTTCGAAGCTGAGATACAGACAGCGGCAGAGCAAGCAGGCGTTCAGGCCAATCTGCTGCGAGCGATCGCCAAACAGGAATCACGCTTTGCACCTGGGGTCGTCTCCCCTGCTGGGGCCGTAGGCGTGATGCAATTGATGCCCTCCACAGCCACAGAGATGGCTGACGCACCAACCAGCACGCTGATGCTGAAGGATCCCGCCGACAACTTCGAACTGGGCGCGCGCTACCTCAACCACTTGCTGGAGCAATGGGAAAGCGACCCCTTTCGCAGCATTGCCAGCTACAACGCCGGGCCAGGTGCTGTGGCCTCTTGGGCACAACCCACGGATCAAGACGACGATGCGCTCTGGGTGGAACGCATTCCCTACCCGGAAACACGCTTTTACACCAAGAAAGTGCTGGACAATCTGCTCGGCTACCTAGGCGGCAATCAATCGTTCTGCAACGAGACTGGCGCTGGGATGGGGCAGAAGCGTGCCGGCGACGATGCCAGCGATCACGACCACACTCATTAGAAACAGGCAGATCCCGGCGGCGGGCAGAACACCGATGCGGATTAGATCGAGCCTGGCCAACAGCATGGCTGAGGCCAGGATCAACACGTCGGTCAGCACATTGAGCTTCAGCAGGTAGATGCCACCGGTGATCACCACCAGCAGCGTGACCACCAACGTCATCACCCGGCTCGACGCCATCAGCAACGACACCTGGCGCAAAAGCAGATCGGGCATGGTGCAGAAGACGACAACCACCTGGGTCTGCAGCAGAACGAAACCCCAGAACCAGGCCGCACTCACGCCATAGAGAGACGTGAAGGAGGGCTGAACAATCTGCCAATGGTTGCCGAGCACAACCGCAACGAGAAACAGCACCGTCAGCAACGGCGCCCGAACCGGAAGGCTCAGCAGTCGCAGAATTGGCATGGCGTCAAGGTAGCGGCGGGCTTTCGAAGGAGCTGCCAGAGTGATCGCTGTGGTTGACGTGCGATGACAGGCACCCCGGAGTCTTCGCCCCTGGGCACAGCGCAGCGATGGGTGCTGGTGCTGATTGCGGTGGCTCTGGCCATGGGCCTGGTTGTCCTACGCGGAGGCATTCAGAGCGAAAGTCCGATGGAGCAGCTGGCGAGACGATCCCTCGACCCACAAACAGCGTTAACCAACGGACGCCCAACGCTGATCGAGTTCTACGCCGATTGGTGCCAGGTCTGCAGAGAGATGGCACCTTCAATGCTGGCTTTGGAGAAGCAATCGCGCGATCGACTCGATGTTGTTCTGGTCAACGTCGACAACCCCCGTTGGCAAGATCTGGTTGATCGCTACGACGTCAACGGCATTCCCCAGTTGAACCTGTTCAACGCTGAGGGGGAAGCCAAGGGGCGATCCCTCGGCTTGCGCAGCGCTGAGGAACTCCAGCTGCTCACCACAGCACTGCTTGAAAATCAGCCGTTGCCGGCCTTGCCTGGCGTCGGCAACATCAGCCAGCTGCTGAAGCCCCCCTCCGCGAACAACGCGATGGCAGGGGCCTCGAGCCCCGCCAACGCGGGGCCCCGCAGCCATGGTTGACACGCCTCGCCATGATCACCACAACTCGTCACTCTGACGCTCCCATGGACCGCTTTCGGGTCGATCTGATCGCAGCTACGCCGAACCCGCAGCAATGCGTGTACGCCGCCATGCATCAGGACTACAGCGAAGGATTCGTGGCCGGAGATCGTGCCAACTGGCC
Source organism: Synechococcus sp. N5 (assembly GCF_900473925.1). NCBI lineage: Bacteria > Bacillati > Cyanobacteriota > Cyanophyceae > Synechococcales > Synechococcaceae > Synechococcus > Synechococcus sp. N5. The sequence goes on from NZ_UCNI01000006.1 coordinate 28,639, forward strand.
CGATGAGCAGCGGGCTGGAGAGATCTGTGTGAAACGCCTGCTGTCTGGAGAGCGCGGCCACTACGGCCCGATGGAGCATGCACAGATCGTGCTGAACGTGGGCTGGTTCCCGCACTCGGTGATGCAGCAGGCCCGCACCCACCGGGTTGGGGTGAGCTTCGATGTGCAGTCGATGCGCTACACCGGTGAACGCATCTGCCGTGCAGCGGATGGAGCCCTGGACCTGGAAGAGGTGTTCTATCTGAGGCCCATCGGCGAGTACAGCGATCGGCAGGGCAAGAAATACACCTACACCGAAGCACTACGCCAACAGGATCTTGATCTCTGCCGTAGCGCCGCCGAGCGCTACAGGGATCTGCTCAGGGCGGGCTTCGCCGAGGAGCACGCCCGCGGCATCCTTCCCTTCGACTACCGCCAGCATTTTGTGGTGAGCTTCAGCCTGCGGGCATTCCTGCACTTCATGGACCTGCGGGCCAAGCTCGATGCACAGCTGGAGATTCGCCAGCTCTGTGATCTGATGTGGCCCCACATGGTGGAGTGGGCCCCTGAATTTGCAGCCTGGTACGAGAAGAGCAGGCTGCACCGGGCGCGTTTGGCCCCCTAATCAGAGAGAACTAAACCTTGGCCAGCGTCACCCGTTCCGGTTGGTGCTGGTACTTGCCTTGTCGATCGCTGTAGGTGGTCGAGCAGGGATCACCCTCAAAAAACAACAGCTGACAGATGCCCTCATCGGCATAGATGCGGCAGTCAGCACCAGAACTGTTACTGAATTCAAGGGTGAGGTGACCCTCCCAGCTCGCTTCTGCCGGGGTGGTGTTCACGATGATTCCAAGGCGGGCATAGGTGCTCTTGCCCAAACAGATCACGGTGATGTTGGGGGGAACCCTCAACTTCTCCAGGGCCACACCGAGGCCATAGGAATGGGCCGGGAGAATGAAATATCGCCCATCTTCATCCTCATGAAGGGGAGTGGGTTCGAGGTTGGCCGGGTTGAACCTCTTGGGGTTCATCACCGTGCCTGGAACATGCCGGAAGATCAGAAATTCCTGGGGAGAAAGGCGTAGGTCATAGCCGTAGGAGGAGCAACCAAAACTCAGCACTGGCCGCAGCTTCTGCTCCGGCTCCAGGTGACGGACCAAACCGCTCTGGAATGGCTCGATCATTCCCTGCCCGGCCTGTTCAGTGATCCAGCGATCGCACTTGAGCATCAGAAACCTCGGCGCAACTCCGTGACTTGATCTGCCATCTCCACCACACCGGCGGGGATGGCAGGTCCAGTGATGATCACATCCATCGAAGCGGGCCGCTGCTCAAGGGCTGCAATCACGTCCGCCTCATCCAGGTATCCGAAGGCCACGGCAAGGCCGAGTTCATCCAACACCAGCTGATCGAGATCTCCCTGGATCAGATGCTGACGGCAGATGGACCAAACCTCAGCCACCGCCTCCGCACCACCGGGATGCCCCGGCGAGGAGAGGCAGAGGGGCACTTCCGGCCGCAGCCAGACGAGGCCTCCGCAGAGCTGCACCCGGCCGGCCGGTCCCTGCTGCACGCCCCCTTTGAGGAACTGACTGATCAGAACACGACTGCCCAAGCCGGCAGCTCGCATGGCCTGGCTGAGAACACTGGCGAAACTGCCTCGATAAGGCGCCGTATGCACTTGCAGCTGCCCTTCGGGAGCCACCAGATGTAGGGGTGGCGGATCAGAGACGGCAGGCAAGGGCCTCAGGCCCGCCCGTTGCAAGGCCTGCTGATCCCGATCCAGGGAATTTTGGAAGGATTGGGGGTCGGCGAGGCTTGTGGTCATCACGGAAGCATCTGTCCGGGCGACCCCGGCAAGACCTTGAATGTAGCGGCGAGATCACATTCCACAAGGGGATTGACACCACCCATGGTGTTTGGACAGTGCGAGAACCAACCGCCTGCGAGGCTTGACGAACTGCACACCACCGATGAGCCAATCCCCTGAACAACGCACTGATGGCCGTCGCCCGCAGCAGTTGCGACCGTTCTCGGTGACCTGGAATCCCATGGGGTTTGCCTTGAGCTCCCTTGTGGTTCACACCGGCCGAACCGCTGTTCTCTGCAGCGTTTGCTTAGAGGACAAAGTTCCCCGCTGGCGCAAGGGAGAAGGATTGGGATGGCTCAGCGCCGAATACCGGTTGCTGCCCGGATCCACCCCACAGCGACAATCACGGGAGCTGATGAAACTCTCGGGCCGCACTCAGGAAATTCAGCGGCTGATCGGCCGAAGCCTGCGCGCCGTGATCGACATGAAGCGTCTAGGAGAGCGCACCTTGCTGATCGACTGCGACGTGATCCAAGCGGACGCCGGCACCCGGACGGCCTCGATCACCGGGGCTTGGCTCGCCCTGGACCAAGCCTGCCGATCCCTGGTGGACCAGGGAGTGCTGGAGCAATCACCCCTGATCGATCAGGTGGCGGCTGTATCCGTGGGCTTGGTTGATGGCCAGGCCTTGCTGGATCTGGACTACAGCGAAGACAGCCGAGCCGAGGTGGACCTGAACGTTGTGCAGTCCGGCGATGGCCGTCTGCTGGAAATCCAGGGAACTGCGGAGGGTGCGCCCTTCAGTCGCAGGCAACTCAATGAGCTGCTGGATTTAGCAGAGCCGGGATTGACATCCCTGATGCAGGCGCAACGCCAGGCCTTCAAGGAGCACAGCAGCGTTACGTAATAACCGCTACATGGCGGCCACCGCCGGCTCCGTAACTTCGCCACACAAGGGGGATGTCATGACCAGTAGCCGAGGTTTCAGCCGATACGCCCCGCAGATGGTGGCTCCAGCTCCCAGCGCAGAGCCCGCCAACCGTTCTCTGCTGGAGATCATCCGGGATCTCGATGGCGCCAGCAGTGAACTGGTGGATCGCAACAAGACCATCTTCTTCCCCGGAGATCCCGCAGAACGGGTGTATCTGATCCGCCGGGGAGCCGTTCGTCTGTCCCGCGTCTACGAATCGGGAGAAGAGATCACCGTGGCCCTGCTCCGCGAGAACAGCCTCTTCGGGGTGCTGTCACTGCTGACAGGTCAACGGTCCGACCGGTTCTATCACGCTGTGGCCTTTACCCGGGTCGAAATGGTGACTGCACCAGCGACCTCCGTGAAGGCCGCCATCGAAGCAGACACCAGCGTTGGCCTGCGCTTGCTTCAGGGTCTCTCCAGCCGGATTCTGCAGACCGAGACGATGATTGAAACCCTCACCCATCGGGACATGTCATCCCGACTGGTGAGCTTCCTGCTGGTGCTTTGCAGGGACTTCGGCGTGGCAGATGAGCTGGGCATCACCATCGACCTGCGCCTGTCCCATCAGGCCATCGCTGAAGCAATTGGCTCAACACGCGTGACAATCACGCGTCTGCTGGGAGACTTGCGTCAATCCGGTTTGGTTCAGATTGACCGCAAGAAAATCACGGTTCTGGATCCGATCGCGCTGGCCAAACGCTTCAGCTAGGCCTGCCATCGCCCGACTTGTGCAGCCATGAGCGGCTGGGCACTGATTCTGGTTCTGTTGGTGCTCGGGGGCGTGCTGTCGACCCTGGGCGACCGTTTGGGCAGCCGCGTCGGCAAAGCGCGACTGAGTTTGTTCAGCATGCGCCCACGGCGCACCGCCGTTTTGATCACGGTGTTGACCGGCAGCCTGATCAGCGCACTCTCACTTGGCCTGATGCTTCTGGTGAGCCGGCAGTTGCGGGTTGGCCTGTTTGAACTGGATGCCCTGCAGGAGAAACTCCAAGACAGCCGTCAGCAGCTGGAGGCAGCCGAGCGGGAACGAGACAAGACCCAAACAGAAACCAAACGGATCGCCATTGAGCTCGAGCAATCGCAGCAACGGGCCAACACCCTGCGCCTCGAACTCGCTCCTCTTCAAAAGGAGCTGGCCCAACTCAAAGCCGAACGTGAACGCCTCAGCCAGGACATCGCCTCCCGCGATGCGGACATCCAGCGCACGGAAGCCGAACTCAACAGCGTTCGCAGCCGCATCCGAGCCGGTGAGCAGGAACTCAAAGAACTGGAACGCAATCTGGTCGCCTTGAGGCGTGGATCTGTGGTGATCAGCAGCGGACAGACCTTGGCAAGAGCAACGGTTCGACTCGATGCTCCGGACCAGGCCAAACAGGCTGTCGACAGGCTGTTGCAGGAGGCCAATCTCAACGCCTACGGGAAAGTGCGACCTGGCGAAGCACCCGAACGGCAGTTGATCCGCGTTCCGCGCAGCGATGTGGAACGCCTGCAAAGGATCATCCGCAAACCGGAGATCTGGGTGATCTCGCTGCGCTCAGCCACCAACGTGCTGCGGGGCGAAACAGCGGTGTACGCCTTCCCCGAGGTGCGTCCAAACCGGCCGGTGACGCAACGCGGTGACGTGCTGGCCACCACCACACTGCAACCGGATGAACGCACTCCAGAGGGCATTCGCACACGATTGAACCTTCTCCTGGCCTCGGCCTATGCCGAAGTGCAGCGGCGGGGATCCCTGACCGAAGGCCTTCAGTTCGATGGATCAGCCCTCTCCCAACTGGCCCAGACCCTTATGGAAGGACCCAGCCAAAGCGTGGTCTTGGACGTGATTTCCGCAGGGGTCAGCGACAGTGCCGATCCTGTCGTCGTCACCATTCAGGCCTCCCCATGAAACGGGTGGCCGTCCTCGATCCAGGCCGCTGCAAATGTGGTCTTGTGCTGGCCGATCTTCAGCTCGGCCTCGTGCGCGAAGGGCATGTGCTGGCCCCGGAGGCCGTCGAACCCTGGCTGGAGCAGTGGAATCAAGACCAAGCTCTCGACCGCATCCTGATCGGCGATGGCACGGGAAGCAGAACCTGGATCCAGCGACTGGAACGGCTGGGCCATCTCACCGTGGTTCAGGAGCAGGGAACAACCCTGAGGGCAAGACAGCGTTACTGGGCGCTATGGCCGGCTCGAGGTTGGCGACGGATGCTGCCGGCAGGACTGCGCATTCCACCGGTGGATCTGGATGCTGTTGCAGCTTTGGTGATGCTTGAGGAGCACCTGCAATGCCGCCTGAAATGGCCTGAGCCTGATCCCACGTTCTCGCTCAGAACCTGGCCCGGACCATGAAGGTGTAATCACCCCCCGGTTCCAGCCTGTAATCAGAACGCACAAGAAACCGCCGCAGGGCATCCTCGATCAGGGCACGTCCCAGGGATGGCTCCACTACCAGTTCACCGCGATCAAAGGCCCAGGAAAACTGCCACTCAAACCCTCCAGCAGAAACTTCACCCTCCACGCACTTGGCTTGAAAACACTGGCGGAGCACCCGCAAATGAGCCGTTGTCGCCGGAAGTGCCGGCATCAGTCGACCGACTCCAGGTCATAACGGAACCCGTTGATCCAGGTTCCAGCGCGCTCAAAGCTCTGGCGCTGAAGACGTTGAATCCCATCCAGAACAGCATCGAGAACAGCGCCGACACAGGGTTGCTCCGCCTTGCTGAACGGACCAAGAACATGGGACACCGTTCGGGCGCGGCGTTCGGCAGGGTTCTCAGCCGGCGCACCAATGCCGATCCGCAGCCTGGGGAACCCCTGGGTACCGAGATGCTGAATGGTGCTGCGCAAACCGTTGTGCCCGCCGGCACTGCCCTGGGCCCGCAACCGCAAACGACCCAGCGGAAGGTCCATGTCGTCCACCAGCACCAACAATTGGTGAGGCTCCAGGCCGAACCAATCGAGAGCCGCACGAATGGCACGACCGCTGTCATTCATATAGGTCTGAGGCATCAGTAAGCGCAGCCGCTGCTCACCAACCCCTGTATCGGCTGCAAGACCATGCAACTTGGCCTGCTGACGAAAACTGAACCCAGAGCGCTTACCCAAAAGCTCGAGGGCCATGAAGCCGATGTTGTGACGGGTGCCGACGTATTTCGCACCCGGATTTCCCAACCCCACCACCAGCTTGAGATCAGTGGCCATACCGCTAGAACGACTCAGTCGCTGGGGGGAAGTTCTTCAACCGGCTTCGAAGCCTCACCGGAAATCTCCGGTTCAGCCATGGCTTTGTTGATCTCGCGTTCGAATTCCTTGGACGCGGATTGGAAGCCCTTCAGGGTTTTACCGAGAGTCCGACCAAGCTCGGGCAGTCGTTTCGGCCCGAAAACCAACAAGGCAACGGCGCCGATAACCGCCATTTCGGGGAGACCGACGCCGAAGATGTTCATGGGTGCAGATCAGCCGAGGCCGTTCCAGTTCACGTTGATGCCCTCGAGGATGAGGGACTTGTTGTACAGCTGAAGAATCACCAACAGGAACACCAGGAACAGCACCATGAAGATGCCCATCACAGGAGTGGTGCCCCATCCGGGTACCACCTTGCCGTACTCGGAGTTCAGTGGGCGGAGAAGGTCTCCCAGACGGGTGCGTTGTGCCATGGCGACGCCGGGTCTCGGGTGGTTTGAAGTCTCGATACTGTAGGGGCCGACTCCGGTTAGGGGTTGATCCTGTCGAGAGATGTGATGGAAACGTCGTCCCCAGCCCTGTCCGTCGCCATTGGCGTGCTCGCCGTTTTGTTCGGACTCACCGGATTTGGCGTGTATCAGGCCTTTGGCCCTCCATCAAAAGCACTCGACGACCCGTTCGACGATCACGAGGACTGATCCACCACCAGGGAGACGAGTTCCCCTGGGGTGATCACCACGGCAGAAGCGGCAATTGAGTCGGCTTCCCTGCGGACCCTCCACCCCGCTCCGGGGGTCCAGCGACAGCGCGCTGATCCCGAATTGAGCAGCTTCAGCACGCAACCATCGGCATGGCGCTCCAACCCCACTGGCGTGAGTGAACGCGGCAGCGATGGAAACCATTGATGCTGCTCCGCCGGCAAGTCCGCACACCACCCGGGCTCACGAAAGGCAATGGCCGCCTGCGACACACCGGCATCGCTCCATGAGCCGGCGAACGGCATGAGGGCCAAGCGCTGGCGATGCCACCCCTGATCAGCGCTGGGGTCTGGCCAGGTCGGGCCCCGCAGCAGCGAGATGCCAAGTCGGTCTGAAGACCAATCCACACCCTGGGGGCCGTCCAGCAACACAGCCATCCCGCCTCCGGGAGCCGCCGACTGCGAGGCGAACCAGGAGATCACAGGCACTTCCCAACGGGCTTGTTCCCGAGCCGTCATCGGTGCAGCCGGCCGTTCGATCACCCCTCCACTGGTGTCGGCAGCGATGCGGACGGCGGGGGTCGCCAGCGGCAGCTCAAGACGCAGCAACTCATGGGTCTGGCGCCAGTCGATACCGCAGATCAGCTCCAGCCAGGGCGTGTCGGCCTTCAGCCGTAGGTCCAGACGCATGCAACTGGCACCGAGCTGGCGCCGCAGCACCAGATGCGCCACCAGGGAGCCCTGGTCGAGCCACTCCAGGGAATCCGTACAGAGCACACCCAGGGGCTGAGATCGGTAGTCCGCCGCAAGATCCCAGGCATCCCAGAATTCGCCCCGGTCCCGATAGCGCTCCAACTGCAGGGAAGACGACAACTGATCCCGTCCATCGCGATCCCGCAAAGCCAGCAGTCCGGCCGCGGAGACATCGAGCTCGATCAGACCATTGCCCACACGCCAAGCACCCGCCCCCAGCGGCGTAATGACCACAGCCTGACGGGGCTCCGCAGCGCAGGACTTCAAGCCTGGTTCACGCCGGAGCGGCACCGAACAAATCCCGTGCTGACGCGGTAGCTGCACCCACGTACCACCAGCAGCGGCGTTTTGCTGCGGCAATGAAACGGCGTCCGCCGACCACGATCCCGCAGGAAGGCGAACAAGAGGCGACCAGGACGCCAAGGGCTGCAGACCCCACCAACTCCACACCGCTGCTGTGTCCTCCGGACGCGGCAGCCTTGCCAGCCGCCGGTCGCGTTCCTGGCGAGCCTGGCGCCGGGCCGAGCGCCAAACCGGTTCCGCCTGGTCAAACACCTCCGGGATCGAGGTTCCCGGAAGAATGTCGTGAAACTGCTGGAACAACAGCGGGCGCCAATCGCTGCTGCCGCTGTCGCGACCTGCGATCGCCAACAGGGCTGAGACTGCATCAGCCTCCCGCAACAGCCGCTCGAGCGTTCGGTTGTGGCGCTTCTGATCCGGACGGCTGGTGGCGCAACCGCGGTGCAACTCCAGGAAAAGCTCATCTCGCCACACAGGCCAGGCCTGATCACCCTGCTCCAGCTCGGCCAAGAACTCCCGCACCGTGCCGGCTCGGGTGGGCAAGGCGGCCGCTTGCCCTTCCCAGAGCTCGATCTGCTCCAGCAACTCCTCGGTAGGACCACCACCGTGATCACCAACGCCTGGAATCCAGAGCGCCGCCTCCAGCCCCGTGGTCTGATGCCAGGCCCGCTGCTCGTCCAGCATCTCCACGGGATCGGCGCGGCGTCCGATCGGCGGCAGCATCAGGCTGTGCAGTTCCGAACGTCCTCGTGCGCGCCAGCGGAACAACCGGTGGGGGAAAGGGTTGTCAGCATTCCAGGCCAGCTTGTGGGTGCAGAACCAGCGCACACCGGTGGCTGACGCCACGGCAGGCAGACCAGCAGCAAAGCCAAAGCTGTCCGGCAACCAGGCCAACTCATGGGTCCACTCCGGGAAACGGCGGCGGCTGTCGTCCTGACCGAGAGCGAACTGATTCCACAACGACGCCGTGCTGACCAGCACACAGTCGGTCTCCACCCAGGGGCCATTGATCGGTTCCCAGCGGCCGGCCCGGCTGGCCGCCTGAATCTCCGCAAATAGAGCAGGCCGATGTTGCTCCATCCAGGCGTATAGGGCCGGCGTGGAATGGGCAAAGTGCAGCTCAGGCCAGCGACGCATAAGAGCTAACGCTGATCGGAAAGTGCGTTCAGCGGCCTGCCAAGTGTCAGCGACAGGCCAAAGCCAAGCGAGATCGAGATGAGCATGACCCAGCCAATGCAACGACCCTCGCGGAGGATCTGCCTGGTGCAGGTGCGTTGCAATAGCAGCCTGCGCCTCAACTCCGCTGGGATCCAGATCAGCCCAATGGGACGGCAGGTCTCCAGCCGCTGCCAGATGCAGCTCCAAAGCCGCAGGCAACAGCGTGCCCTCAGGGTCGAGGCCTGCAGTCTGCGGCTCCAGGTCGAGATAGCTACTGATCAGAGCTCCGTCGTCATGCAAGGGGCTGCAGAGCTCCAGCACAAAATGCAATGCAGCTCCCTGGCGACATCGCTGGGGCAAAGGCCAACGACAGGCGGTATCGAACAGATCCCCCTCATGAACAAGCACGCCATCCACCCAGAGACGCATCTGTTCGGCCCACCAGCTCAGCACCAGCCGGGCACGGCAGAAATCGCTATCACTCCAGACATCTGGCCAGCTCAATCGCTGCTCAAGACGCAACCACTGGCGTCCCCTGGGCCAGATCAGCAGACCACGCTTGGCCCAGTCCGGCCGGTGCGTTGATCCCCAGCTTTCATCGAGAAAAAAACCAGCCCCGGCGGCGCCTAAACGACGCCACCCGGCACGCAGATCACGACGTGAGCGACTGCGAAACGTTTCAATCCACTCCGATCGACCGACTTGATCGGGGTCCATTCCCCTGCTGACGTTGTCATGCCCCATAGGATGATGTCCTTGTCACAGACGCCGGTCGGTCTCCATGCTCGCCCTCAAGATCTCCGTTTACTCGGTCGTCTTCTTTTTCCTCGGCATCTTCGTGTTCGGGTTTCTTGCGAGCGATCCAAGCCGCACCCCCAGTCGCAAAGACCTGGAAGATTGATTCACCCTCCCGATCAGACCGCGCAACACACTGGTCTGATGGGACTGTGATTTCTGAAATGAGCTGGCAAGCTCATGTGCTGCCGCAGTATTGCCTTGGCGGCCTACCGCCTCTTATCTGTACTGACTGGGACCCTGTTCTCGGGTTCTCTCTTCATATTTCCTGTTTCAGCCGAATTTGCTGAAGAGAGTTCCTCGTTTATTGCTGAAACTCCAACGCACCTCAACGTTCGAGCTGACCGCCAATACACCGACTTCAAATCCAACGCATCAATAGCCGAAGGCAACGTCTCTGTTCAGCTCGGAAACGCTGAACTTCGTGCTGATCGCATTGAATTCGACGCTGCCTACCGCACTCTCTATGCCCGCGGAGCCGTTCGTTTCAAGCGTGGTAGTCAATATTTTCAAGCATCGAGCTTCCGCTACAACCTCGTTCAAGAGGAGGGTTACCTCAGCGATGTCTATGGAGTTATTGACCTAACGGAGTCCCTGCGCAATCCGCTAACAACCTCCCAAGCGGCAAGCCCAACGCCTGAGTCGCCAACACCAGCAAAGCTTGAAGACATGCCTCCTGTGGCCTGTCCACCACTACTCCCCCCACTCGCTGCCAACTGGTTTGGAAAGGACACAGCCGAGTCGGAGAGCGCCTCGATGCGTCCACTCCCGGAGTGTGAAGATACGGATGGGGAGCCGAGCGTGCAGCCCTTCTCGCTCTCTAACCGTCTTGAATCGATTGCCTTAGGCGATGGAAATGATCCACAGCCCCATGGCTCGAGCCATGAAACACCTGCGCAGGACTCAATACCCCCGGTCAATCAACAGGCTTTGCGAAAAGAGGCGATAGCCGAGATAGACCAACGGATCTCGAACATCGCTTTAAAAGGCAACTTCACTATCGAACAACGCGGAGGGATCCCTAACCAACGCTCGAGTTCCGCAGTTAGGGATGAAAACCTCTTCGGTGTGGTGAGACCTGCTCAACTAAATAGCCTTGGGAATTCACAACTATTCACTGGCGAGATCACCCGCTTGAGAGTGCAAGCCTCCAGCGTTGTGATCATGAAGGATGGCTGGAAAGCAGAGCGTATGGGGTTCAGCAATGACCCCTACACTCCGGCACAGACAATAATTGCAGCAGAAGGCGTTATCGCCCAAGAGCAAAGCAATGGTGAGTTGCTGATCTCGGCACGACGTAACCGCCTAATCGTCGAAGAGCGTTTGAACGTGCCGATGCCCCAAGAACGCCGCTTTCGAGAAAAGAGTAGTTGGACCTTCGGCATTGACAACCAAGATCGCGACGGCTTTTTCATCGGACGCAAACTCCAGCCAATTGAAGTAGCTCGCGATTTCACCCTGACCCTGGAGCCCCAATTCATGGTGCAACGCGCCATCGATGACCAAACCTCGCAAGTCAGCGAGCTGTTCGGCCTTGAAGCTGAACTCAATGGCCAGCTCTGGGGTTGGGACACCACTTGGGAAGCCGACATCAGCACGTTTAACCCTCAAGCCCTCGCCGACGGCAGCCGCTACTGGGGCAACCTCGAAAACGACTTTGAACTGCCATGGCTCGGCGACATCACTGCCCGCTTGTTTGGCGCTTATCGCTATCGAACCTGGAATGGCTCCCTGGGCGAAACCGATATATACACAGCACTGGGTGGATACATCGAACAAAGGGAGACCTTCGACTTGGGCAAATTAAGTAACTCCTATATATGGCGACTTGGTCTAGGCAACTACCGGGCAGAGAGGTTTAGCAGTGCAAGCCTCGTTGACAGCCTGCGTGCCAACTTCTACGGCTCCATCAACAGCAGCTATCCAATCTGGCGTGGGAAAGCAGCGCCCCTGACCCCGGAGAAGGCATACCTCTACTCGCCGGTAGCGATCGTCCCGGGTCTCACATTTAATACCAACGTAAACACACTCCTGGCGGCCTATGGCGATGGCACCCGTCAAAACACGATCAGATTTTCAGGAGGCCCCTCTCTCACCCTGGGGACATTCAGTAAACCGTTTCTTGACTACACCCGGCTTTCAATTAGCGGTGGTGTCACCCTCAAACAGGGCGCCAGCCCCTTTAATTTCGATCAAGCCGTTGACTTAAGCACCCTTGGAGTTGGCATCACCCAACAGATCGCCGGACCTCTGCTTCTAAATGCTGGTTTTGGCATCAATGTGGATGCCGGTTCGGAGTTTTACGGTGATGTAATTAACTCCAACATCGAATTGAGCTGGCAACGTCGCAGCTACGACGTGGGGATTTACTTCAATCCCTATGAGGGAATTGGTGGGGTTCGCTTCCGGCTGTACGACTTTGACTTCAAGGGCACAGGCGTGCCGTTTATGCCCTACACCCCTCCAAAACTGATTGAGACGAGCGATTCGAATCGACCCTTCTGATTAATCACCGCCCCCGATAATGAGATTGCTGCCAAACAATGAAGCACCGGCGTAGCGCATACCAGAGGTCCGTACATTCGGTGCATAAGCGTTGATCACCTGGGCTTCCCGCAGATCAGCATTGCGCAGGTCCACCCCAGACAGCTCAGCATTGGTGAGGTTTGCGCCCCTCAAATCAGCACCCTCCAGCAATGCTCCCGTCAGATCAGCACCTTCAAGATTCGCTTCTCTGAGATCGGCCCCGCGCAGATCACTGCCCCGAAAGTCAGCGCCGATGAGATGGGCCTGACGGAAGTCAGCCTGGCGCAGATCACAACGAGGACAGCTGCGGTCCCATGGGTCGTAGGGCTCAACCGCAAGAGGCACAGCCCCAGCAGGAGCCACACTGGCGAAAACCAGGAGCGGCAACAACCGCGAAAGCAAATGGGCCATTGAGATCCAACCTCCGAATACAACCTCCTGTCTCTTTCATAGACACAGGAGTCGCGCTTGGCTGTTACTTGGCGGCGAACTGGTTGATATAGGGCAGTGTTTGCATCAATTCGGCAACCTGAGGGCCATGGTCCAGGAGCTGGGACGTTGCATCCCAACGACCGCTGCGAAGCATGTCCAAAGGACCTAGATCGATCGACACAGGCCAACTGGAGTCGGCTGAGGTCAGTTGCAAAGCGGCAAGATCGAGGCTCCAGGAGCGCCCCGGATCGCCATCCACCTGGGCCTGAATCGCCTTGATCTGCTCTGGAGCGGCCGTTGCACAGGGAATGCCAAGGGCGAGGCAGTTGCCGTAGAAGATCTCGGCAAAACTCACCCCAACCACCGCGCGAATTCCCCAGCGCATCAACGCCTGAGGGGCATGCTCACGACTGGAACCGCAGCCGAAATTGCCGTTCACCACCAGGATCGAGGCCCCCTGATAACGGGCCTGATCAAAGGGATGCTCACCGGAGAGTTCAAGGCGATCGTCGGCAAACACCTGGTCACCCAGCGCCTCGAAACTGACACATTTGAGGAACCGTGCCGGAATGATCCGATCCGTGTCGATGTCTTCACCGGGGACGGCGATGGCCGTTCCACTCACCTGTTGAATCGGACCAGTCGGGAAGAGAGCCATCACGATGCGGACGGAGAAATCAAAGTACGGACATCGGTCACACGACCGTTAATGGCAGCTGCCGCCACCATGGCAGGACTCATCAACAAGGTCCGGCCACTGGCCGATCCCTGCCGACCCTTGAAATTGCGGTTGCTGGAGCTGGCGCTGATCTGACGCCCCTCCAGCCGATCCGGATTCATCGCCAGACACATCGAGCAGCCGGGCTCCCGCCACTCAAAACCTGCGGCACGAAACACCGCATCCAACCCTTCAGCTTCAGCAGCCTTCGCCACCTGCTCCGAACCGGGCACAACAAATGCCTTGATGCCTTCAGCCACCTGCCGCCCACGGGCAACATCTGCCGCAGCACGCAGATCGCTGAGACGACCATTGGTGCAACTGCCGATGAAACAGACATCCACAGGGATCCCTGCAATCGCCGTTCCCGGCTGAAGATCCATGTAGCGGTAAGCCTCCTCAGCAATCGGACGCTCGCCTGGATCCAGCTGATCAAGGCTTGGCACCGTTTCATCGATGCCCAGTCCCTGGCCCGGGGTAATGCCCCAGGTCACCGTGGGTGGAATCGCAGCGGCATCAAACACCACCTCATCGTCGACCGTTGCGTTGGCATCCGTGGCCAGGGAGCTCCACCAGGCGACAGCACGATTCCAGGCCTCACCCTCGGGGGCATGGGGACGACCTTTCAGATAGTCAAAGGTGACCTGATCGGGATTGACGTAACCGCATCGGGCTCCCCCCTCGATCGCCATGTTGCAGAGGGTCATCCGCTCTTCCATCGACAACGCCTCGATGGCAGGGCCGGCGAACTCGTAGGCATAGCCAACGCCGCCCTTCACCCCCAGGTGGCGAATCACATGCAGGATCAAGTCCTTCGCTGACACGCCCTCGGCGAGAAAGCCATTCACCTGAATCCGGCGCACCTTGAGCTTGTTCATGGCCAGGCTCTGGCTGGCCAACACATCGCGCACCTGGCTGGTGCCGATCCCAAAGGCGATCGCCCCGAAGGCGCCATGGGTGGAGGTGTGGGAATCACCGCAGGCCACCGTCATGCCCGGCTGGGTCAGGCCCAGCTCCGGGGCAATCACGTGAACGATGCCCTGCCGGCCGCTGCCGATGTTGTTGAGAGGGATGCCGTACTCCTGGCAGTTCCGCTCCAAGGTGCTGAGCATCTCCTCCGCCAACGGATCGGCGAACGGCCGTTGCTGAGACATGGTCGGAACGATGTGGTCCACCGTGGCCACCGTGCGCTCAGGACAGCGCACCGAAAGCCCCTTGTCCTTCAACGCCGCGAAGGCCTGAGGACTGGTGACCTCATGGATCAGATGCAGACCAACAAACAGTTGGGTGGATCCGCCGGGGAGCTCCGCCACCCGATGCAGGTCCCACACCTTGTCGTAGAGGGTGCCGGAACTCAACAGTTCAGCCGCAATAACCGTCGACCCTAAACCTGAGCGAGCAAGCGAAGACGCAGACGGTCCAAACCGCGGATCACGCTCATCCTCTGAATGGCCTCCCGACCCCGCCGCTCACCGAAATGCTGCACCCAGGCCTCACAGCCATCGGTACCAGCCAAGGCCAGATGCACCAAGCCCACCGGCTTCTCAGCACTGCCACCGCCAGGGCCGGCGATACCGCTCACAGCAATCGCCCAATCGCAATTGAGTTTCTCCCGGGCTGCCCGCGCCATCGCCTCGACCACAGGCTGTGAAACAGCCCCATGGGCAGTAAGCAGATCTGGCGAAACCCCAAGCACAGCCTGTTTCACCGCATTGCTGTAAGCGATGACGCCCCCCTGGAAAACCAGCGAAGAACCTGGAACAGACGTCAGGGCTGCCGCCAATCCACCACCGGTGCAGGACTCCGCTACCGCCAGCGTCTGGTGCCGTTGCTTGAGCAGGGCGATCACCACCGACGCCAGGCTGTCCGCATCGACGCCGTAGCAGTGATTGCCCGTGCGACGACGCAGCTCAGCCTCCAGCGGCACCAACAGCTGAGCGGCGGTATCGGCACTGGACGCACAGGCCGTGAGCCGCAATTTCACATCGCCGAGGGAGGCATAAGGAGCCACCGTTGGGTTGGTCGACTCCAATAAATCGGCAACGCGCTCAGCCAGCTCGGATTCGCCAATGCCGCTGAAGCGGAGCTGACGGCTCACAAATACACCGGAAGCCCCACCATTGGCTTGAAGCCACGGGGCGGCCGTTTCCATCCACATGGCCCGCATTTCCGCAGGCACCCCCGGGAAGGTGAGAATCGTGAAATCAGGCCGGGGAGACCAGATCATTCCCGGTGCCGACCCCATTGGATTGGGAAGAACTTCCGCGCCACGGGGCAGATAAGCCTGGCTGCGGTTGCTGGAAGCAACCGGCCGGCCACCTGCCGATAGCTTCTGCTGGATCTCCAGCCAGAGTTCGGGCCGCTCCTCCAAGGGAGTGTCGAAAGCAGCGGCCAGGGCCTCGGTGGTGAGGTCATCGGGGGTTGGGCCCAAACCTCCAGTCGTCACCAGAACCCTGCAGCGCTGCGATGACTCGCGTACGGCAGAGATCAAACGCTCTTTGTTGTCGCCAACGACGGTTTGGCGGTAATGCGGCAGCCCCAGACCCGCCAACTGTTCGGCAATCCATCGGGCATTGCCGTTAAGGATGTCTCCCAACAACAGCTCTGTGCCCACGCACAGGATTTCAACACCCGATTCAGCCACGCGGTTCGCCAAGGGCCGCAGGATCAACAGGGGTGGAACAGGGGTTGGTGTTCAACAGAGCTCGCTCATGTTGCAGCTGGCGACGGCTGATCACCACCGTGGCCACCAGGATGGCCGTGGCCAAAGCCAGCCAGAGGAAGCGCATCTCGGCATTGGCCACCACCAGGGCCAGGGCAGCAAGCCACTGGGTGAAGACGTAGATCAACAGCACCGTGCGCCGATGACTGAACCCGGCGCGCAACAGGCGGTGGTGGAGGTGACGCCGATCGGGATAGAAGGGGGAACGGCCTTCCCTCAGGCGGCCCATGATCACGGCCGACATGTCGGCCAGGGGCAACGAAAGAATCAGCAACGGCAGAAGCAGGCTCACCGTCGTGAGCCCCTTGGCGGGTCCCACGATGCTCACGGCAGCGAGGGTGAAGCCGAGGAAGTAAGAGCCCCCATCCCCCATGAAGATGCGAGCGGGGTTGAAGTTGTGCCTCAGGAAACCGAGGCAGCACCCTGCTAACGCTGCGGCAAGGAATCCGGCAGCCACCTGATGCAGCGAAAAGCTGACGGAAACCAGCCCAACAGCGGCAATGCCAGCCACTCCCGCAGCAAGACCATCAAGGCCATCCAGCCAGTTGATGGCGTTGGTGATCCCTACCAGCCAAACAACAGTGGCCAGTAGGCTGAGGCTGTCAGGCAGAGCAATCGGACCGGCTGAAGCGGTGAACCAGGGGAGATCGATCGCCCCAATCCGAACGCCCTGGCTCCAGACGGCACAAGCCACGGCAACCTGTAGAGCCAGCCGCGGCCAGGGCGAGAGAGCGAAGAGGTCGTCGGCAAGGCCAATCAGAAAAAAACAGAGCGAACCAGCCAGGGTGCCCCAGATCAGCTGATCCTTGGCCGGCGCCAGCAGGCCGAAACCGCCGACGGACCAGACCATCGCCAAGGCCAAGGCAAAACCCAGCACCATGGCAATGCCCCCCAATCTCACCATTGGGGTGATGTGCTGCTTGCGCTCATCCGGTTGGTCGGTCCACCCGAAGCGAAGCCCCATCCGGCGCACTTGGGGCACCAGCACCATGGTGGTCACCGCAGCCAGAAGAAAGCTGACCGAGGCGACCGCAATAGGGCTGGCCAAGAGGTTCACGCAGGCTCCGGGAAAGAGACGATCCCCCGGTCAGAAGGAGTCACCCCAATCCTAGGGAACTTGCAACCGTTCAACCAGGCAACGCCCCGGCCCATTCGAGAGCCAAGGCCAAGCCTCAGGCCAGAACCGGCTGCTTGCTGTCGGCGTAGAGGGGAAAGCGCTCACAGAGGGCGGCAACCCGATTGAGGCAACGCTGGCGAATCGCATCATCCTCAGGATTGAGAAGGCGATCAGCAATCACATCAGCGACCTCTCGGAAGGCCTGCGCGTCAAAACCACGGGTGGTGAGGGCAGCTGTTCCCAGCCGCAGGCCGCTGGTGACGAAGGGCGATTCGGGGTCGAAGGGAACGGTGTTCTTGTTCGCAGTGATGTGCACATCACTCACCAACAGATCAGCCACCTTTCCAGTCATGCCGATGCCACGCAGATCCAGAAGCACCACATGGTTGTCGGTGCCGCCGCTGACGACATCGATGCCGCGGGCAATCAGCTGTTCAGCGAGGGCTGCCGCATTGGCAACCACCTGCTGGCTGTAGGCCTTGAACGAAGGCTGCAGCGCTTCCCCGAAGGCCACAGCCTTGGCAGCGATCACGTGCTCCAGAGGGCCACCCTGGCTGCCAGGGAACACGGCCTTATCGAACTTTTTGGCGAACTCGGCGTCGCGGCAGAGAATCAGGCCACCGCGGGGGCCGCGCAGGGTCTTGTGAGTGGTGGTGGTCACAACATCGCAGTGCGGCACTGGACTGGGATGCACACCAGCGGCTACGAGGCCGGCGATGTGAGCCATATCGGCCAGCAGATAAGCGCCCACCTCATCAGCGATGGCACGGAAGGCGGCGAAGTCGATGGTGCGTGGATACGCTGAATAGCCGCAAACAATCAGCTTCGGTTTGTGCTCCAAAGCCAGCTGGCGGATCGCCTCCATATCAAGGCGTTGGGTCTCCTTGTCGACGCCGTACTGAACAACGTTGAACCACTTGCCGCTGACGTTGACCGGGGAACCATGGGTGAGGTGACCGCCATGGGACAGGTCCAGCCCCATGATCGTGTCGCCGGGTTGAAGCAGGGCCAGAAAGACTGCGAAGTTGGCCTGGGCCCCACTGTGGGGCTGGACATTGGCCCAGTCGGCACCAAACAACTGCTTAGCGCGCTCGATGGCCAGCTCCTCGATGGCATCAACGTGCTCACAACCGCCGTAATACCGCTTGCTGGGCAGCCCCTCGGCGTACTTGTTTGTGAGCACGGAACCCTGGGCCTGCATCACCGCAAGGGAGGCAAAGTTCTCTGATGCGATCAGTTCCAGGTGGGTTTCCTGACGCTGCCGTTCTTGATCAATGAACGCGGCGATATCCGGATCCGACTGAGCCAGATCAGCGTCGATGGCGCGTCCAGAAACCTGGCCCATGAAATGTCAGTAAAAATTTGTCCAAGCGTAAGAAACCGTAGCGATCAGCCCGACCGATCAACCAAAAAAAAAACTGCCCACATGGGGCAGTTGAAACGCGCCTGGAGAGATTCGAACTCCCGACCCTCTGATCCGTAGTCAGATGCTCTAATCCGCTGAGCTACAAGCGCTTGGGCCAAACCATCAGACCCCATTGAGGGTCCGCTCGTCAACTGGGTGCGGGCCGCGTCAGGATTCAGGTGTTTCTGAGCCCAAGCAATGCCGATCCGCTGGTATGGCCCCGCTAACCCTGAGGATCCGACCTACCGGCATTTCGAACGCATCGTGAACCTGTGCCTGCATGGCGGCGTGTTCGCCGCGGTGAACAGCGGCGGCTGGTTTCTGCAGGAGATGCGCCACCCCTTCCCCGAAGGGAGCCTGACCTGGGTCACCAGCCTCTGGGCAAGCCTGTGGCTGGGCCAATTGATCTGGGTGATTGTTCAGCGCCCCAAGCCGGAGGAATAAAGCCAGCATGGATGCAATCCCCACCTCGATCCTTCCGGGCTGATGTCCCTCTCCGCCAGCGACCTGCAGGACCTTCAGAGTGCTTTGGCTGACCGCCTCTACGTGCAGATCAGCGGCTGGCATCTTTACCTCGGCGATGCCGACCTGGCTTCAGCCCTGGCGATCGAATGCAGTGCCCGCGTCAATCAAGGTGCTGAGGTGGCGGCCCGGCAGGCCCTCGACGCCGTCAAGGTGCCTCTGGCAGGAGGCGCCAGTCAGCTCCCGCTCTCCAAGCTGATCCCCCCCGCCCAGCTGAGGGATCTTGAAGAGATCCTCGAGCCGTACTGCAGATAAGGTTGCAGTCCATCCGCAGCGGTTGGTGTGCTGATCATTGAAGTCACCAACTCCAGGGATTTGGTGCGCCAACGCATCGGCCGCCTTGGTGAACGGCTGATCGGTCGGGTCGTGGACGCGGAGGCTCAGGTTGAAAAAGCCCTGATCCAGGAACTGGAAACCGCCTTTAAAGAATTTGGGATCGAGGCACGAATCGTGTCTGTTCAGGGCCCGCAACTCGTGGGTCGCGAGCAACTGGAACTTCCGATTCAGGTGCGTGAAGAGCTGGATGTTCGTCTCAGCGAGCCCTGAACCGGCCCAGCACCAACTGCGTGACCTCACGCACCTCCGGCACCTTGAGTTGTGCACCGATTAAGGCAAACAAGGCCAAACCCAGCAGGCCAGGGGCAGACACCTGCAGCACTAGGCCCAGCAACCCTGCCGGCCAAGGCACAACGGTCACCAGGATTCCCGCACCCCCCGCTGCCAGAACTCCGGCGATGGCGAGCCGCATCAGGTCCATTCCCCAGCGCCGCAGCGGCAGGCCTCCAACCTGTTGCTGCAGACCCACCAACAGGGCGAGGCAGGTGAGCAGGTTGATGGCAACCGTGGCGAGCACCAACCCTGGCGCACCGAAATTGAACGGCGACTGATTCCCCCAAGGGGTCGGACCACCCACCAGCAGCCAGTCAAAAACCACGTTCAGACCGATCCCCGCCAGCGAGAGCCGAAAAGGCGTCGTTCCATCGCCAAGGGCATAAAAGACGCGCACCAGCACATCCCGGCCGAGGTAAGCCGGCATGCCGAGGCCATAGGCCATCAACAAGCCCGTCACCAGCTGTGCGGCTGGTGCATCGAAAGCACCACGCTCGTACACCAGGGCGACGATGGGGCCACCCAAAGCAATGAACAGTCCCCCCAGGGGGATCATCGATGCCGCAGACAGCATCAACCCCTGTCGGATCCGATCGATCAGCTGCGGACGATCCTCAGGAGCCATGAGCCTGGAAAAAGTGGGCAGCAAGGGCACCAGCAGTGCATTCGAGATCAGGCCCAGAGGGGTTTGCACCAGCAAATTGGCGTACCCCAGACCCGCCGCCGCACCGAGGATGCCGGAGGCGAAAAACAGATCCGTGAACACATTGATCTGAAGCATTCCGGACGACAACGTCGCCGGCCCCATCACACGCCACACCTCCCGCACTCCCGGGTGCCGCCAGTCCCAGACCAGTTGGAAACGGGCCAACCCCTGCTGGATCAACGCCGGCAGCTGGATCAACCACTGCAGCAAGGCCCCCACCAACGTGGCCAAGGCCAGCACCACACCACCTGTCATGGCGGCGGACGGCAAGGCGATATCAGCGCCGAGCTGCCACCAGAGCAGTCCCACCCCCAGGATCAAGGCCCCGCTGGACATCAGCGGTGAAATCGCAGGGATCCAGAATTCGTCGGCGGCGTTGAGGGACCCGAAGCCGAGCCCGATCAGCCCCGCCAGCAGCGCCATCGGCGCCATCACCTGCAGCTGGGCCCGTGCGATGGCGTGAAGCTCGGGGGCAAGGCTAGGGCCCACAAGGGTGATCAGAGGATCCGCCGCAAGCACCAGAACGATGGTGACCAGGAGCAACAGAGCACTGACGCTGGTGTTGAGCGCCGCAAGGATGTGCGCCCCTTCAGCCCGGGGGCGCCGGCTCAGCACGCTCACCATGGCGCTGTGGAAGGGGCCATTGATCCCCCCGAGCAGGATCAGCAGAAATCCAGGCAGCACATAGGCGTAGTTGTAGGCGTCATAGGCCGCGCCAACCCCGAAGGCCGCTGCGATCACCAGCTGCCGAATCAGGCCACCCACCTTGCTCAGCAAGGTGCCGAGGGTCACCACCAGTGCGATCCCCTTCAATGAACGCGCCATTCGGCCCCCAGCATTGGGCGCATTGTGGAGGCACCACACGAGACCATGGGCCAATCTCGGCTGCTGCCATGACTGGCCTTCCCTCTCCGGGCGATGCCCTGCTGCGCTTTGAACCCCTGACGGAGGGCGTGCTGCTGAAGCGCTACAAACGCTTCCTGGCCGATGTGGAGCTGAGCAGCGGTGAGACCGTCACCGCCCATTGCGCCAACACCGGCCCGATGACAGGAGTCTTGATCCCTGGCCAACGGGTGCGTCTGCGCTACGCCCCCTCCCCCAAACGCAAGCTGGCCTGGACCTGGGAGCAAGCCGAGGTGCCAGGCGCCGATGGCCAACCTTGCTGGGTGGGCATCAACACGGCACTGCCCAACCGACTGATTCGCGCCACGGTCGAAGCGGGGTGCCTGGAGGCCCAGCTCGGGGCCATTGAAGGGATCCGCGCTGAAGTGGCC
The DNA here is from genome assembly GCF_900473925.1 of Synechococcus sp. N5. Lineage (NCBI taxonomy): Bacteria > Bacillati > Cyanobacteriota > Cyanophyceae > Synechococcales > Synechococcaceae > Synechococcus > Synechococcus sp. N5. The sequence goes on from NZ_UCNI01000006.1 coordinate 50,300, forward strand.
TACGGCACGAACAAACGCAGCCGGATCGACCTCCTGCTGACGCCATCCGCGCAGAACCCTGATCAACGTCCGATCTACCTGGAGGTGAAGAACACCACCTGGACCGACGGCAGCACGGCCCTGTTCCCCGACACGGTGACCGAAAGGGGGCAGAAGCATCTGATTGAGCTGATGGGGGTGCTTCCTGACGCGCGGGCGGTGCTGGTGCCCTGCCTTAGCCGGCCGGACGTGACTGCCTTTGCTCCCGGTGACAGCGCCGATCCGCGCTATGGAGAGCTGTTTCGCCAGGCCACCAACAGCGGTGTGGAAGTGCTGCCGTGCTGCTTCAGCTTCAGCGCCGATGCGGTGCACTGGCAGGGGACACGCCTAGTCCACCTAGATTGATTTTGGTAGCAGATCGAACAAGGAAGTGCGCCATCGCAGGGCACGGTGGGTTTGTTCATCTGGGAACATTTCCAGATGCCTCACGCAGCTCTGCACCCTCGTTCATGACAACTGCATTCCACGCGCCACCGCAAAGGCGGCGCAAAACCCTGCAGGAGGCCAGCCTCCTGGAAGGCCCGATGCTGCTCCTGAAGAGCATCCGAGGCTTCAGCTCCAACCGCGCCATGACCTGGCTCGCCTGTGCGCCCCTGGCGCTCATGGGCCTTGGCATCTTCACGCTGTCGGCCAAAGCCGAAGAGCTTCCTGAGCTCTCCGCCGCTTTCCTGGCCAACAACCTCTGGCTTCTGGTCGCCACCATCCTGGTGATCTTCATGAATGCCGGCTTCGCCATGGTCGAAGCAGGCATGTGCCGGCAAAAGAATGCCGTCAATATCCTCTCCAAGAACCTGTTTGTGTTCGCCCTCGCGGTGACCGCCTACTGGTTCGTGGGCTACTCCTTGATGTACGGCGACTCCGTCATCGACGGCTGGCTGTATTTCGGGGGCCTCTTCTTCGACCCGACCGTCACTGCTGAGACCATCAGCGAAGCCGGCCTGGTTCCCACCGTTGATTTCCTGTTCCAGGCGGCCTTCGCCGGAACCGCAGCCACGATCGTTTCCGGTCTTGTGGCTGAGCGGATCAAGTTCGGCGAATTCGTGATTTTCGCCCTGGTGCTCACCGCAGTCATCTACCCGATTGCCGGTAGCTGGCAGTGGAACGGTGGTTGGCTCAGCGAAATGGGCTTCATCGATTTCGCTGGTTCCTCGATCGTTCACTCCGTTGGCGCCTGGGCCGGCCTCGTCGGCGCCATGCTGCTCGGACCCCGCATCGGCAAGTACGTCGACGGCAAGGTTCAGGCCATCCCTGGCCACAACATGTCCATCGCCACCCTTGGCGCCCTGATCCTCTGGATCGGCTGGTACGGCTTCAACCCCGGTTCCCAGCTGGCCATGGACCAGTGGGTTCCCTACGTGGCCGTCACCACCACCCTCGGTGCTGCCGGTGGTGCCATCGGCGCCACGGTGATCTCCACGATCACCTCCAAGAAGCCTGACCTCACCATGATCATCAACGGCATCCTGGCCGGCCTGGTGAGCGTGACTGCCGGTTGCGGCAACCTCACCCTGACGGGTTCCTGGGTGGCTGGTCTGGTGGGCGGCATCATCGTCGTCTTCTCCGTGGCCGCTCTCGATGCCGCAGGCATTGACGACCCCGTCGGCGCCTTCTCCGTGCACGGTGTGTGCGGCGTGTGGGGCACGATCGTGATCGGTCTCTGGGGCTACGACGTCCAGGGCGACGGCTCCGGCCTCGGCCTGCTGGTCGGCGGCGGCATCGACCAGCTCGGCGTCCAGGCTCTGGGTGCTGCTGCCTATGCCATCTGGACCGTGGTCACCTGCTTCATCGCCTGGCAGATCATCGGCTCCCTCTTCGGCGGCATCCGCGTCACCGAACAGGAAGAGTCCGAAGGTCTGGACATTGGCGAACACGGCATGGAGGCCTACGCCGGTTTCTCCACCACCAACAACTGATTCCGCGTCGGATCAGCTGCTGTTCTCAAGCCCGGCCGACTGGCCGGGCTTTTTTACTGCCTGAAGCGCTGCTTCAGGCCACATAGAGTTGCCCCACTCCAGCGCCCTCCATGGACACCCACGCCTTCAAGCGCTCCCTCCACCATTCCGAGCGTTACAACCGGCGAGGCTTCGGGCGCGCCGAGGAAGTGGCGGAGAGCCTTGAGCAGGCCTACCAGAGCGGCCTGATCGGCACGATCCGGGACAACGGCTACCGACTGGAACACGGCCGGCTCAACGTCCGGTTGGCGGAAGCCTTCGGCTTCTGCTGGGGTGTTGAACGGGCTGTGGCGATGGCCTACGAGACCCGCAAGCACTACCCCAGCGAGCGTCTCTGGATCACGAACGAGATCATTCACAACCCTTCCGTGAATGATCACCTCAGGGAAATGGATGTGCAGTTCATCCCTGTTGAACAGGGAGTGAAGGACTTCTCAGGTGTCACCTCCGGTGATGTGGTGATCCTGCCGGCCTTTGGTGCCACCGTTCAGGAAATGCAGCTGCTGAATGAACGGGGTTGCCACATCGTTGACACGACCTGTCCCTGGGTCTCCAAGGTTTGGAACACCGTGGAGAAACACAAGAAGCACACCTTCACCTCGATCATTCACGGCAAGGTGAAGCACGAGGAGACACTGGCCACAAGCTCATTTGCCGGCACCTATCTGGTGGTGCTCGATCTGGAGGAAGCCCAGTACGTCGCCGATTACATCCTCGGCAACGGGGACCGAGAGGACTTCATTCAACGGTTTGCCAAAGCCTGCTCTCCAGGGTTCGATCCCGATCGGGACCTCGAACGTCTGGGCGTGGCCAACCAGACCACGATGCTGAAGAGCGAAACGGAAGAGATCGGACGCCTGTTCGAACGCACAATGTTGAGCAAATACGGTCCCACCCAACTCAACGACCACTTCCTGGCCTTCAACACCATTTGCGACGCCACCCAGGAGCGTCAGGACGCCATGTTCTCCCTGGTGGATGAATCCCTGGACCTGATGGTGGTGATCGGTGGTTTCAACTCCTCCAACACCACCCACCTGCAGGAGATTGCCGTCAGCCGTGGGATTCGCTCGTTCCACATCGACACGCCCGAGCGCATCGACGTCGGCACCAATTCGATCGAGCACAAACCACTGGCTGCCGACCTCTGTCGTGAGGATGATTTCCTGCCTGAAGGCCCCGTGCGGGTGGGAATCACCTCCGGTGCCTCAACCCCGGATCGGGCGGTGGAAGAGGTGATCGAAAAACTGATGCAATTGAGCGAAAACTGAAGCGCAGAGAGCTTTACATTGGTTCATCTTTAATCGCCCTCCGCCGGCAGCTCCCCATCCGTGACGGTCTTGTCGCCCACCGAAACCGACAATCAGCTTCACGGTGCCGACCCGCAGGTGCGCTGCTACAGCAGCCACTTCGAGGATTCGATGCAGATGCTGGCGCCCCAAGCGGTGGTAGCTCGGTACCTGGATGACCATCAGAGCTGGTTTGAACGGTGCGCCAGCCCGATGCAGGTCGAGGCCATCGATCGGCAGTCCTACAGCCTGACCCTGGGGCGGTTCGGCAACTTCGGCTTCGAGGTGGAGCCCACGATCGCTCTGCGACTGCTGCCACAGCAGGAAGGGATCTACCGCATCGAAACCGTTCGAACCGTGCCGCAGTCGCTTGCTCTGCGCCATCACTACGACGTCGACTTCCGCGCGGGGATGCGCCTGATCCCCGAACAGGAGCACACCTCCGTCCAGTGGGACCTGGATCTCAAGGTCTGGATCCGTCTGCCCAAGGTGATCACCATGCTCCCGGATCAGTTGGTCCAGAGCAGTGGTGATCATCTGCTCAAGCAGATTGTCCGTCAGATTTCACGACGGCTCACCTGGAAGGTCCAGGAAGATTTCCATGCCGCCCATGGCCTGAGCTGCCCACCGCGTCAGCGGGCAGCCTTCTGAACGACCTTCAGCGGTTGGTCCAGATCTTGTTGACGATCTCCATGCCGCTGACGGCCTGCCAGAGGAACAACGTGAGCATGCCCATGTTTAGGCCCACATGAGCCTTGCGCGCAATCACATTGCCCCGCTGCATCAGGGGTGAGAGCGAGGCGGCAACGGCGATCATCCCGGTCATGGCCAGACCCACCAGCAGGTGCGGACCAACAAACAACTTGCCGTTGTTCAGATAGGTGACCGCCATACCACCCAAGGTCCCGAGGGTCATCACGGCCAGCAGGATGCTGCCCCAGAGGTAATGGCGCTGGGCGAACTTTTTCGGCACCAGTTCTTTTCGCTGTTCTGGGGTACCGGTGCGCGTTTTCTTGGCCTTGATCCCCAGGTAGAGAGCCCAACCACCAACGGCGAGCAGGCCCCACTCCGCTAAGGGGTGAGCGAAATTGAGGCTGAAGGGGAGAGTGGCGAGCATTGAAGGGGACTCTTCAGTCCCGCGAGGCTAGGGGGCCGGCGGCCCCCACCAGCGTCAGTGCAGGAAATGGCGGCGCCCCGTGAGCTGCATCGCCAGGCCGAGCTCATCGCAGGCTTTGATCGAATCGGCATCGCGCATGCTCCCGCCGGGATGGATCACGGCGGTGATGCCGTGGCTGGCAGCCAGACGCACCGTGTCGTCAAACGGGAAGAAACCATCACTGGCCAGAACAGCCCCCTGGGCTTTCTCACCCGCAGCCTCCAGCGCAATCCGCGCTGAGCCCACACGATTCATCTGACCAGCACCCACGCCGAGGCTCTGGCCATCCTTGGCCACAACGATGGCGTTGGAGCGAACGTGACGCACCAAGCGCCAGGCAAATTCCAGGTCCTGCTTTTCCTGCGGCGTGGGCGGCCGCTGGCTGGCCACGGTCCAGTCGGCTGGTGTGATCGCCTGGTCATCAAGGTCCTGAACCAGGAGACCACCCAGGATGCTGCGCACGTGATCGGGGCCGGCCAGGTCAATGGCCTGCGGAGCCAGTTCCAACAGGCGCAGATTGGCTTTGGCCGCCAGCACCTCCCGTGCCTCGGGCGTGAAGCCCGGTGCCACGACGCATTCCAAAAACAGACTGGTGAGCTCACGGGCCGCCGTGGCTTCCACCACACCATTGATGGCGATGATGCCGCCGAAGGCACTCACCCGATCGGCATCCAGGGCACGCGTCAGTGCAGCAGGAATGGAAGTTCCGATCGCCACACCGCAGGGGTTGGTGTGCTTGACGACCACGGCGGCAGGCTGCAAGGCCGGTGCGGAACCATCGGCTCCGTAGCCGAACTCCCGCACCGTGGCGAGGGCCGCCTCGAGATCCAGCAGGTTGTTGGTGCTCAGCTCCTTGCCCTGCAGCTGAATGGCCCCACCCCAACCCTGTTTGGGATGGCTGAACCAACGTGCTTTCTGGTGGGGATTTTCGCCGTACCGAAGGGTCTGCCGCAGCGGCACCGCCTCCAGCCAGGGGCTGTCTTCTGCGGCGGTTTGGTCGGCCATCCAGCGGCTGATCGCCGTGTCGTACGACGCCGTGTGCTGAAACGCTTCCAGGGCCAGTTGACGCCGCAGCTCCGAAGGCACGCTCCCGCCCGACTCCGCCATGGTGGTCAACAGACGGTCGTATTGGTCAGGACTGGTGAGAACAGCCACATCAGCATGGTTTTTGGCGGCCGCCCGAACCATGGCGGGGCCACCGATGTCGATGTTCTCGATCGCCTGATCCCAGGTGACGTCAGGCCGAGCAATCGTCTCGCGGAAGGGATAAAGATTGACCACCACCACATCGATAGGGGCGATGTTCTGCTGCTCAAGATCGGCCTGATGGGACGCGTCACCCCGCTTGGCCAAAATCCCGCCATGCACCCTTGGATGGAGCGTTTTCACACGACCGCCAAGAATTTCTGGAGCCCCGGTATGCTCCGACACACGGGTCACCGGAAGGCCGGCCTGCTCGAGCACCTTGGCCGTGCCCCCACTGGAGAGCAACTGATAGCCATGGGTCCGATGCAGGGCCTCCGCCAGGGGCACCAGCCCGGACTTATCGGAAACACTCAGCAGAGCGACAGGAGCCATCGAAGGGTCGTGACTGGATCGTGAGCCAACCTACGCAGCAGTGATGCTCATGCCCCATGGATGGCCGGCTGGTGCTGCTCCACGGCTGGGGAGCCAACGGAGAAGATCTCAAACCCCTGGGCGATCGCCTGGCGCGAGAGTGTTCCAAGACCCTTGATGTGGTGTGCCTGGAGGCTCCTGAGCTCCATCCCGACCAACCGGGAGGGCGTCAGTGGTACGGCCTGTTCCCAGCACAGTGGGATGCCGTGCCCGCGGCCGTTGAGCGCCTCAAGACTCAACTTCAGAGCCTGAGCAGCTCAGGCCTTGGACTCGAACGAACGGTGGTGTTCGGCTTTTCCCAGGGGGGAGCCATGGCCCTGGAAGGCGGCTGCGCCCTGCCCATCGCAGGGCTGATCAGCTGCAGCGGCTATCCACACCCCAATTGGGCTCCGCCCCAGCAACATCCCCCAGTATTGCTGATGCATGGTTCAGACGATCCCGTGGTGCCGTTCCAGGCCATGCAGTCGATCGCTACGCAGTTGCAGCCCGATCAATGTCAGACAGTTCCATTCAAAAACGGCCACACCATCCCTGATGAGACGGTGCAGCCGATCCTGATGTTTATCGAGCGTGTTCTGGAGAACGCCTGATCAAACGAAGGCGTATTCGTACTCCTCCATTTCCTCCCAATCATCAGCGCCAAGCTCGAGCCCCTCGAAGAGCTTGTCTTCACCGATGGAATCAACAATCGTGCGCAATGAGGGGAAGAGGAAATGGTTCTCTTCGGCGTATTGAGCGCTGAACAGACCTTTCTCACCCCAGAAGAAGCGGTCGGTGGTGTGCTCATTGCGGCGCACATTCAGCAACGCCGGAGGAACCAGTCCGCCCTCAGCGATGTAACGACGAGCAGCGGTCACGGGCTTGTACTCACCGGTTTCGAGGTGATGGGTTGGCACATGGGCCAGGACCCGCTGACCTGCCAGGCGACGACGGCTAATGCGCTTGCGCTTCTTGGACATGGGAGGGCTCCGGTACGAGAGGAAGAACGGGGTGGATCGTCAGAACAAACAGGTGCCGTCGGCGCGAAAACGCCAGACGCAAGGGAAGCGTCGGGGCAATTGCAGACACACCACAATCACCGGCAGGACACCAACACCCAAGCGGGAACCAGCGGAGGACACTGCAACCTCTGCTGTAGCTTTGGTTGCGAAGCAATTGCAACCGTTGTGAGAGCTGGCGGGCGTCTGTTCATGGTGAACAGCGCCTCGGTCGATAAGAGGATCTTAAGACTTTTCCCAGATTTTTCAAGTCCCCCTGGCGCAGGCTTGCCCAAGCACCTGAATTGATCGTCCGGAACTGATGCAGCTCACCGATCGATTCTTCGATTTCACCGATCAACAGCTGGCTGATCTAACCGCCAAAGAAGGCATCCAGCATCTGGGGCTGTACGTCAGTGCGCCACCCAATCAGCAAGGTCCGCCACTGCTGCTGATCCGGCAATGGTCAGCCAATGAACGATCGCTTCCCCCTGCCGACGCAGACCCGAACCTGCGCCTGCCGCACGAGAGTCGGCGCTGGTACCCCCTCCAAGATGCCGGTCTGATCCTGGGAGCCCTACGCGCGGACCTGGATCCGCAGCGGAGCTGGACGCTGACCCTGGACCAACGGATGCGGCGCAGTGCCGCCGCCATCAGCCACGCCCTGGGGCGTGACCTGGAATGCCTGCAACTTCGCCAGGAACTCAGCCAACAAAACGAGCAGCTGCGCACCCTCGTGCATCAGCTGCGCAATCCACTGGCTGCCCTGCGCACCTACGCCCAACTGCTGCTGCGGCGGCTCGAAGCCGACAGCTCCCACCGCCCACTCGTGGAGGGAATGCTCTCGGAACAACGCCAACTCGGCCAATACATCGACGTGCTCGATGGCCTCGGGCAACAACGTCTCCCCGCACAGGCCCCCCTTGGCCCCACCCTGTTGCCCCCAGGGCCTGCCGAAGGTGAGGCCACCATGCAAACCCTGCTGATGCCTCTGCTGGAGCGGGCGGAAGCGACGGCAAGCCTGCAGGGCCGACCCTGGCGGGGGCCAGACCTGTGGCCCCAGTGGATTGATCAACCGTCCCAGGACGGAACGATCGCGGAGATCGTCGCCAACCTGCTTGAGAATGCCTTCCGTTACAGCCCAGCGGGCTGCAGCGTGGGGCTGTGCCTGTTGCCCGATGGACTCTGCGTCTGGGACAACGGGCCGCCGATCTCCCTGGAGGAGCGCGACCTGATTTTCGAGCGGGGAGCACGAGGGTCCACCGGACAGGACCGGGCGGGCACCGGCCTTGGGCTCGCCCTTGCACGCTCACTGGCGGAGCAGCAGGGCCGCAAGCTCACGCTCTGCGTGGAGCCTTCCACGATCGTTCCGGATCTGCCCGCTCAGGGCAATGCATTCGTGCTCAGCTGGCCGGCAGGAGCAAGGCCAGACCCAACAACGTGACCATCTCGGTGAGCACAAGAGCTGCTCCATAGCTGTCACCGGTGTGCCCCCCCAATCGTCGCCCAAGGCTCTGGGCGACAAGGATCGCCACCACGCCCCCCAGGAGAAGGGGCATGGCCCCCACCCAACCGGCCAAGAGAACCACCACCAGAAGTGAGGGCAGAGCATCCCAGAGCGGCCTGCCGTGCTCGCGATGAAACGCCGCGGTTCCATCAGCGCGGAGGTAGTCGAAACGTGCCATGGCCCAGAGCGGCGCCACCCGGGCCCAGAACGCCGCCAGGCAGAGCCCAAGCGGGGCATGGCCCCCCAGCTGGATCAATGCCGCAACCTGTAGCAGCAGCACCATCACGAGAGCCAGCACACCACTGGCGCCCACCCGGCTGTCCTCCATCGCCTCGAGCCGCCGCTCCGCTGGCGCCCCGAGGCCATCCGCCGTGTCGATCAGGCCGTCGTGATGCAAGCCACCACTGAGCTGGATGCCGAGAGCCACCACGCAAAGGGCACAGGCCGCCGGAGGCCAGGAGAGCTTGGACAGACCAATCCAGAGCAGCCCCTGCAACGCACCGATCAGCAGCCCCATCCAGGGGGCGAAGCGGGCAATGCGCTGAAACGAGGGCTGCGGCCAGGGCCATGCTGGCAGCACCGTGTAGAAGATCCAGGCTCCCGCCAGATCGGAAAGCCAGGGCAGAACGATCCTGGGAATGGCGCGAGGGATGCAGTCGGCCCTCACCGTAGGGTCAATGCAGGGGCGGATCAGTCGTGTTCGGCTTCGAGATCAACGCGCATTGCGCCAACACATCAGCACGGTGCGGCACCTTTGAGACCCCGCATGGGCCGGTGCACACACCACGCTTCATGCCGGTGGGAACCCTGGCCACCGTCAAGGGCATCAGCACGGAGCAGCTCAGGCGCACGGGAGCCCAGATGGTGCTCTCGAACACCTACCACCTGCACTTGCAACCGGGGGAGGAGATCGTGGCGGCGGCCGGTGGCCTGCACCGGTTTATGGGCTGGAACGGCCCGATGCTCACCGACTCCGGGGGCTTTCAGGTGTTCAGCCTGGGAGACCTGAACAAAATCGATGACCGTGGGGTTGTGTTCCGAAACCCCCGCGATGGACGCACCATCGACATGACCCCGGAACATGCCACCCGGATCCAGATGGCCCTCGGGGCGGATGTGGCCATGGCCTTCGACCAGTGCCCGCCCTATCCGGCGACGGAGAACGACGTCATCGATGCCTGTCGCCGCACCCATGCCTGGCTCGAGCGCTGCGTCACAGCCCACACCCGGGAGGATCAGGCGCTTTTCGGCATCGTTCAGGGCGGCTGTTTCCCCCATCTGCGGCGGGAGAGTGCCATGGCCGTCGCCTCCTTTGATCTGCCGGGCATTGCCGTCGGTGGCGTCAGCGTTGGTGAGCCCGCTGAGGAGATGCATCGCATCGTGCGGGATGTCACGCCCCTGCTTCCTTCACACAAACCGCGCTACCTGATGGGCATCGGCACCCTGCGCGAGATGGCCATTGCCGTGGCCAACGGGATCGACCTGTTCGACTGCGTCCTGCCCACCCGACTCGGCCGTCATGGCACCGCCCTGGTGGGCGGTGAACGTTGGAACCTGCGCAATGCACGCTTCCGCCACGACCACACTCCCCTGGATCCGAGCTGCTCCTGCGTGGCCTGCACCGGTCACACCCGGGCCTACCTGCATCACCTGATTCGCAGCGAGGAGCTGCTGGGCCTCACCTTGTTGAGCATTCACAACATCACCCATCTGGTGCGTTTCACCTCGGCCATGGCACAAGCGATTCGCGACGGCTGTTTTTCAGAGGATTTCGCTCCCTGGGAGCCAGACTCGCCAGCCCATCACACGTGGTAGCGTCCAGCCCAACGCCTTTTTGATACAAGGGATGGCCGCCTTCACCCTCGACCTGCTGGCACAGCTGCCCGAGGCCTATCAGGCCTTCTCTCCGCTGATCGACATTCTCCCGTTGATTCCGGTCTTCTTCCTGCTCCTCGCCTTTGTTTGGCAGGCCTCTGTGGGCTTCCGCTGAAGCCTCAGCCCAACCGGATCACCTTCAAAGCAAACGCTGGCAGCGACAGCATGCGTCGCCAGCGTGATGGCTCCTGAATGAGCCGATACAGCCACTCAAGCTGCATCCGGCACATCCAACCGGGGGCACGTTTTTTGGTGCCGGCCCAGACGTCAAAACTGCCGCCGACACCCATCCAAAGTCCTGGCTGCCCGGCCGCCACGCGTTGCGACCAGGTTTCCTGGCGCGGCACCCCCAGGGCCACCAGCACGAGATCCGGCTTCAACGCCTTGAGCTGAGCCTCAACGCCCGGCCAGGCCTCGGGGGCTTGATAGCCGTCCACCGCGAGCGCCAGGTTGAGGCCACGGATGCGTTGCGGCAACTCCGCACGCAGTGTTGCCATCACCTCAGGTGTCGCCCCCACCAATGCCACACGCCATTGGTGGGCTGCGGCGTACTCCAGCAAGGTCCACGCCAGTTCAATGCCGGCAGTTTTGACAACCCGGATCTGCTGACGGCCCAGGGCCCAGACCACTCCCGCTCCATCCGGGATCACCAGATCAGCGGTTCCGATCGCCTGCCCCAAAGCGGCATCGGCCCGAGCCGACATCGTCATCTCAGCGTTGAGGGTGACGATGCGTCCGCCGCCCCGTGAATGCAGACCGAGTGCAGCAGCACAGACATCACGGCAGGCATCCACCGGCACGCCGAGCACCTGGCAACGGCGACGGTCGTCGGGAGCAGTGCTGACAGAGTCCATGGCCGTGGGGCTGCGTTGGAGAATTTAGGGGTGGTGATGCATGAGGGCATGGTTGTGACGACGACGGAAACCCTTCCGCAGAACCACTCCGCCACCCTTCAGCGTCTGGATCAATCCATCCAACGGGTGGTTCTCGATCGGCAGGACCCGATCAGTGGCCTGCTCCCCGCCAGCACCGCTCACACCATTCATGGCAACTACGGCGATGCCTGGGTGCGGGACTGCGTCTATTCGGTGCAGTGCGTCTGGGGACTGGCCCTGGCCCACCGCCGTGAGCAGGGGCAGAACAGCCTGCGCGCCTGGGAGCTGGAGCAGCGGGTGGTGGCCCTCATGCGCGGTCTGATGCGCTCGATGATGCGGCAGGCCCAGAAGGTGGAGCGCTTCAAGCAGAGCCTCAACCCCCTCGACGCTCTTCACGCGAAATACGACAGCTGCACCGGCGAGCCGGTGGTGGCTGACGACGCCTGGGGGCATCTCCAACTCGATGCCACCTCCCTGTTTCTGCTGCAGCTGGCGCAGTTGACCAAGGGGGGCTGCGCGGTGGTGCAAAGCCGTGACGAAGTGGATTTCCTTCAAAACCTGGTGCACTACATCGCCAGGGCTTACCGCACCCCCGACTACGGGATCTGGGAACGGGGCGACAAAGGCAACCATGGTTTACCGGAGCGCAATGCCAGCTCCATCGGCATGGCCAAAGCCGCCCTGGAGGCCCTGGATGGGCTTGACCTCTACGGCCCCCATGGCGACGGCAGCTGCATCCTGCTGATTCCCCAAGGGGCCATCGTGCGCCTCCGTCGCGCCCTGCAAGGGCTCCTGCCGCGGGAATCCGCCAGCAAGGAAGCAGACAGTGCCTGCCTCTCAGTGATTGGATATCCCGCCTGGGCCGTGGAAGATGCCGCCCTGGTGGAGCGCACCGGCCGGCGGATTCGACGGGAACTCGGCGGGGCTTATGGCTACAAACGCTTCCTACGGGATGGTCACCAGACGGCGGTGGAAGACGTCAACCGCCTGCACTACGAACCAGAGGAGCTCGCCGCCTTTGAAGGAATCGAGTCGGAGTGGCCGTTGTTTCTGGCCTTCGAACTGGTGACCGCATGCTGCGAAAGACGCTGGGAGGAGGCCCGGCGCCTGCACAGCCAGCTCAAGACCCTGGCCGTTGAACAGGACGGGGAACGTCTCTACCCCGAGCTGTATCAGGTCCCGGCCAGTGCTGTCGATCAGGAACGGCTCAATCCAGGCAGCCAAGAGCGGGTGGCCAACACCAACCTGCCGCTGATCTGGACCCAGAGCCTGGTGTGGCTTGGGGAAATGCTGCTGGACGATCTGATCCGTCCCGAGGACATTGACCCCTGTGGACGCAGGGAGCCGCAGTCGCTCGGCGCCGACAGTGTTCTTGTGGCGATGGCTGCGGAGACGGATGACGTGCGCCAGGCACTGCTGGCTGCAGAGGTGCCGATCGACCCAACCTCACTGATTTCCGTGCAGTCGTCCGACGAGCTGAAGCAACGGTTGAAAGCCGCCGGCACCAATCCGCGACTTGAGCTCACCGGGCGCCCCGGGCACCGGGTGGAAACCGAGGACACGGCTCGGGTCTACCGCCAGGACGGCGCCATCAGTGTGTTCACCCCGTCCGTACTGGAAGACGTCAGCAGCTATCTGGCCGATGACCCGGAGGAGCTGGTTGAAACCGTTGTGGACGAGCTGCATCTGCTGCAACGGCACTGGCGCGGCATGGGACGTCCCCTTCTGGTGATCCCCATCCGCGACGCAGCCCTCCTGCAGCACCGCGACGTCATCCTCAAACTGGCCCGGCGACTCGGCAGCGGCGTCATTGAAAGCATCCCCGTCCGCTTGGGCTGCCTCAGTGAACTGGTGGATCAGGCGCAGGAGGTGCAGCTTCCGCCGCTCCAACAGAAACCGGTTCCATGCTCCGAGCCAGCCAAGCCGCTTCTGCGCGACGCCACCGATCTGAGGGATCTGACCGCCGCAGAGGAGCAGGAGCTAGATGACACACCGATCGAACAATTGAGCCAGCGCCTCTGGAACAGTGCGCTGCTGCATGAACAGGCGGAAGTGCTCGAGTTGCTGCAACGGCGTCTTGGCCCCCAGGGGATTCAACGCAGCCCCGAGGGCCATCCGGTGGCCCTGCGCACCCTGCTTGAGGAGGTCTATCAACGGGGCTTGCGTTGTGAAGACTGGAATGTGGTGCGTCGCTGTGCTGGCGCCATGGGAATGGTGCATCCCCAACTCGAAGATGCCCTCACCGATCTTCTCGTTCGTCAGAAACAGGTGGTGGTGGGGCGCAACTACACCGGCGACTCCCGACTGCGTCAGCCGATGGACAGTGCCGCCATCGCCGAGCGGATTGAAAACACCAGCGGAATCGACGGCCGTGAACGCATGCTCGAACAGGAACTCCTGCTCGCCCTCGACAGCGTGGCGCGGCGGGAGCCAGCGCTGCTGAAGGGGAGCCTCACCCTGCAGCTGGGGCAGCTGATGCTGCTGCTGACATCAGAGCTGGCCGTGGAGAAAACGCTCAGTCAGGACGAAGCCTTTGAAGCCCTCTGCAGCGAAGCACCCCATGCGATTCGCAAGCGCTTGCGCGCCGTGCTCGACGATGTGGACCATGCCAGAGCAGCCCTGCAACGCGGCGAACAGCTGCACATGAGCGGCCGGGTGCAGTGGTCAGTGCCTGACCCGTTGGAGGAAACACCGGGGGGTGGGGATTGGCTTCAACACCGCATCCGCCTGGGTTCCTTCCAGAAGGTTCCCCGCGATTTCTATGCCGGGATCTGGTCGCTGCTGCAGCACTGCCGCGGCCTGGTGATTGGCGACAAGCTGGAGCGGCGCAATCGCCTTAACAGCAGCCTCGTCCTCGAGAAGACGCCAGGGGAGCGCAATTTTGCCGCCCAGGTCGACCATTTGCTCAGTCGGATCAAGGCACCGGAATACCGACAACTCTGCAGCGAATGCCTACTTTCGCTGATGGCCTTTGTCGAAGCCAATCCAGAGGTGCGCTTCGAGGATGACCTGGCCCTCGACGTGGTGATCGGTCATGCCGTCAGGGTGGGCTGGCAGCAGAGCCATCCCTCTCTTCGTCCAGAGAACTACCCGCAACACAAGGCCCAGGCCTGGGGGCAGTTTTATCGGTCCTCACCCGGTGACTGCCGACGCTGGCAGGTCACGGCGTTGCGGGAACTGGCCGAACAGCAGGGGCTGGTGTGATCCCGGTGAAAGCCCTCAGATCGGTGCGCACAGGGGCGCCCCCGTATCCGGGTGTTCAACGGCCTGCTCGATCAGGTCTGCCAGCTTGAGAGCCCGCGAGGCCTGAAGACCATCCACCGCAGGGGTCTCCCGGCCGCGAACGCACTGCAGAAAGTGCTCGAGCTCGGCATAGAGCGGTTCGATCGAGGTGGTGCTCACCTCCTCGATGAAGCCGTCATTCCGATACAGCAGCTCGCCGTGATCAGCGGAATACCACTCATGGGCCCGGCGATGAACATGCAGGGTGTGGTTGAGGAAGTCCGTCTCCACCAGGCTCGAACGGCAATGGGCACTGAGGCTGCGGATTTTGCGGTGGCTCATCTTGCTCGCCGTCAGGCTGGCCACAACACCGTTCTCGAAACCCAACGTGGCGTTGACGTAATCGATCGGGCCTTCGGCACTGCGACCGCCGGCAGCGGCAAGCCGCACCACCGGTGCCTTCGCCAGCTCCAGCACGAGGTCGATGTCATGGATCATCAGATCCAGCACCACAGAGACATCATTGGCCCGATCGGAGTGGGGGCTGTGGCGACGCGCTTCAAGAACCACCACCTCCTCGTTGGCCACCACCTTGGTGAGCTCACGGAAGGCAGGGTTGAACCGCTCGATGTGGCCCACCTGCAGCAGACACCCCGCCGCTGAAGCGGCCTCGATCAGTGCGGTGGCTTCGTCCTGACTGGCCGCAATCGGTTTTTCAATCAGAACGTGCACACCCGCACGCAGGCAGGCCAGACCGACGGGATGGTGCAGCAGCGTGGGGACCGCGATGCATACGGCCTCCACCTCCGAGAGCATGGCGTTGTAGTCGGCGAACCAGCGGCAGCCGAATTGCTCAGTGGCGAGTTTGCCGCGCTCAGCATCCGGATCCGCGACGCCCACCAGATCGGCATCCCGCAGAAGGCTGAGCACCCGCGCGTGGTGCCAGCCCATGTTGCCGATGCCGATCACCCCGACCTTGACTGGGACCATGGGGTCGGGAGACATCAGCGCAGGCGGTCGATTGGGGGAAGACTATCGGCCTTCAGTCGGAATCTTCCTCTGAGCTGGGGAGAACAAGCCTGACACGATCGATCCGCGGCCCTGCCATGGCTGTGATCTCGAACTGCAGGCCGTTGAAATGAAGCCCTTCCCCCGCGGACGGAATGTGCTGGAGCCGCTCCAGCAGGAAGCCCGCCAGGGTGTGATGGTCATCGGCCTCGGGCAGATCGAGATCGAGCTGTCGATTGAGCTCGAAAATCTCCAGATCTCCGGCCACCAGCCATGCACCGGGGCAGTCCTTCTCTTCGAGCAGATCCGGTTCATCGGTCTCGGCGGGATCCTCATCACCAACGATTTCTCCGGTGAGGTCAGCTGCGGTCACCAGACCCTCGGTGCCGCCGTGCTCATCCACCACCAGGAGGAGCGGCTGACCGCTGCGGATCATCGGCAGCAGTTCCGCCAGCGTGCAGGTCTCCAGCACGGGCACCGCAGGCTGGAGATACGGCTCGAGCAACGAATCGGCCTGGAGCTCACCCCGTGCGATCGGTTCGGCCATCTGACGCAGATCCAGCACGCCACGCACGTCATCCAATGACTGGCCGATCACCGGAAAGCGTGCATGACGGGTGTGATGCACGGCCTCCATCATTTCCGCAAAACGGACCGTGGCCGGCAGAGTGACCATCCCAGAGCGCGGCACCATCACCTCCCGCACCTGGGTGTCCCGCAGGGCGAAGACACCTTCCAGGATGTTCTTCTCATCCGGGAACAAGCCCGTGACCCGTCCAGACTCCACAAGGGTTTCCAGCTCACCAGCGGAAAGGGCTGGCACCAGCACATCCCATTGGGGAGCCAGGCCAAGCAGGCGCATCAACAGGCCCGCCAGCGCCTCAAGCAGATTGAGCAGTGGGGCCAGGCAGCGCATCACCACCTCCAGCAGCGGCACCAGGCGAAGCGCCGAGGATTCCGGACGGTTCAACACCCAGGCCTTGGGCAGCAAACCAGCCACCAGCGTCGCCAGCAACACGATGCTGAGGAACAAGGCTGTGTCGCGCCAAGCGACACCCACAGACCCATCCGACCAGAGCCGCCCCCCCAGACCACGGCCAGCCCAGCCAAGGGCCACCAGAGCAAGGGTTGCACCCAGTTGAGACACCAGCAGAGCGCGCCGCAGGCGTCGCTGAAGACGCTGGATGGAACGGGCCCCGGCCTGCTCTTCCTCAACGAGCACTTCAACGCGACTGGGGCGTAGCCGCAGCAGGGCCACCTCTGCAGCCGCGAAGAAGGCCGGCAGAACCAGCAGAACAGCCAGCAGAAGAAGCCGCATCAACAGGAGGGAATGGGGGTCGCGAGGATCGAACTCGCCTTAGGCGAATTATGAGTTCGCTGCATTCACCAGATTGCTAGACCCCCATGGGGAGAGTGTTACCACAGGGGAGTCACGCCGGGGGTGATCGTCTGAGGGCGCATCCGGCACAGCTTCGATGGTCTCGGTGGCCGCCAGGCTGCCGTTGAAACCGCTTGAGATATCCATGGTTCGCATCGGCAGCGGTGGACTCTGCTCCTCCAGCAGGGCTCCCGTCGTGTTCTGAAGTGCAGACCCATCCCAGATCAGCGTCTGGTCGGGGAAGCCGAATCCCATGACCCGATTCCCCTCGATGCCGCCAACTGCGATACCCAGAACATCGGTCAATTGATGCAGGGGGTCCACGCCCCGGGCCATGGGCGAGGTCCAGGTGTAGAAGCGACGGTTGACCAGCTCACTGGTGGTCTCCGTGGGGTAGCACACCGTGACTTCAACGGGAGCACCACCACTGCCGGGCATAGGCGCCTCAACACTGGTGGTGCAGACCAACGGGCCCGCCAACACCGATGGGCCGGCGAGCAGAAGCAGGCTCGAACCAAAGAACGACCGCAGCAGCACCGGATGAATCAGCTCTAAGCGCAAACTAAGGACATCTGCGAAGCGCGGCCAGCCCCATGTCTGAATCGTCGAGTGCCCCGACTGAGCGGGAGCAACTGCTGAACCGTCTGGCCACCCTGGCCTACCGATGCGGAGACTTCACCCTGGCTTCAGGCCGCAAGAGCGAGCACTACGTGAACTGCAAACCCGTGAGCCTGAGCGGTTCCGGCCTAGCGCTGATCAGCCGGGCGATGCTCACCCACGTGGAGGCCGATGCGCTGGCCGTGGCTGGTCTCACCCTCGGAGCAGACCCACTGGTGAGCGGTGTTGCCATGGCCGCCGCCGATCGAGGTCGGGAGCTTGATGCGCTGATCGTGCGCAAGGAAGCCAAAGGCCACGGCACCGGTGCTTGGCTGGAGGGTCCGCTCCCTGCCCCCGGGGCACGCATCACCGTGCTGGAAGACGTTGTCACCACAGGAGGCTCATCCCTGAAGGCGGTTCGGCAGCTGCGCGACGCCGGCTACAAGGTGGAGCGGGTCGTCACCATCGTCGACCGGGAAGAAGGGGGTGACGCTGCGATGACGGCTGAAAATCTTGAACTGATCAGCCTTTTCAAGCTGTCTGAAATCGCCGCCTTCACGCCGGCATGAGCAAATTGTTTTGGGACACCCAGGTTCCCTGGCTGCGCTTGAACGGCAGCGGAGCACGCCAGTTTCTTCAGGGGCAGACCAGTGCTGACCTCAACGCACTCCAATCCGGGGATCTGCTTCAGACCTGCTGGCTGACCGCAACGGGACGCTTGCGGGCCGTGCTGGAACTTCGTTTCGATGCAGAGGGGGCCGATGTGATCGTTCTGGCGGGAGAGGCCTCTGCCGTTCACGCTGGATTTGATCAGGTTATCTTTCCAGCCGATCGGGTTCGCCTCCAACCCCTGGGCCAGTTGCGCCGACTGCAGTGGCTGGAGCCCATGGCTGCAGCCGTGTGGTGCTATCCGGATGCGGCCCTGCCGGAGCCCTGGGCATCAGGGGAAGCAGCCACCGCGACGGCTCTGGAGCAATGGCGGCTGCAAACCGGATTCCCCCCGGGACCCGGTGAACTCAATGGCGAGACCAACCCCCTGGAGCTTGGGCTTATCGCGCAGGTCAGCACAGAGAAAGGCTGCTACCTCGGCCAGGAGACCATGGCCAAACTCATCGGCCAGGCAGGGGTGAAGCAACAGCTGCGCTGTTGGAGCTGCCCCAGTCCGCTGGCGGCCGCCGCAAAGCTCACGCTGGATGGCGAGCGAGCCGGGGTGATCACAAGTGCACTAGAACGCGATGGTACTTGGCTTGGGCTGGCCCTGGTGCGCCGCCAGTGCCTGGCCAGTCCAACGCTGGAAGGTCCCAACGGAGAACAGCTCCAGATCCGTCAACCTGAGGCGTTTCAGGATCCCGACGCCTGATCCTGTTCAAGCAACCAGTCGGCTACGGCCCAGGTGGCCAGGCAGTCGTCGCGGTTGTAATCGAAGATCCAGCGCAGCCCGTGCCTGGTGCCGCGTCGATCGGGCCCCTCCCCCTGCCACTGCCGCCACCAGAGCAGGGCCCTGGCCCCATCCACACCGGCCTGACTCCATTGGAACCCCTGCCAAACAGCCACGGCCTTGAGGCCATAACTGGCCAGAGGCAAGCGCCAGTGATGTCTGACCCGGGCATGCACATCCACCAACCGCTGACGAAGCTGCAGCACCTCGGCCTCTGCAGCACCCTGGCGCTCAGCCATACGCCTTAAGGCCAGGCTTTCTGTCTCCCCGTAGTGGAGGATCGGCCAACCCCGATAGCGATTCAGCAACCGTTGCAAACGGAGCCAGCAACGGGCTTCACCATGCTCCGCCAGGGCCAGGATCGGGTGATATGCCACGGATGCCAGATCCCAGTATCCGCTTTTGGTTCTGGGCAACACCAGAAAACCGTGAAGGAAGTCGTGACGGGCGTCGGGATCGGATTCGATGTCGTAGAGCAGCACACCAGGACAGTCCTGAAGTTCCGGCAGTGCCGCTGAGGCATCCAAACGCTCCACCCGTCCATCCCGCTGCGCCCGGGCCTGAGCCACAAGGGATGCGGCCACCTCACCATGCTGATCCCCAAAACGCTGCAGCTGCTCGGCGAGCTGCTCCGGATCAGCCGCGGCCAGATCGGACAAGCCGCGAATCCCAAGCTCCAGCAACATCTCGCGCCGCTTGGCGCCGATGCCGCTGACCTCGCTCAGATGCCCTTCCTCCGCCGCCACGGCATTGCAGGCGACACGCCAGCTGCAAAGTGAGCACTTGCGCCGGTCAGCGGCCAGCGGAGGAGGAACCGGACGCTCGAGGTCAGAGCGCAGTTTGCGCAGCCCCTCCGACAGCTGTCGGCGCAGACCACTGGAGAGATGCAGCCGCTCCTGTTCCAGGCGCCGGCCACCACCGCCGAGCACCAGCATCGACGGAACGTCCCCCTGCTGATGCTGCTCAAGCAACAGAGCCATCAGCGCCAGCGGCAGCTGATGTTCCCGGGTGGTGCGGCGGCCCTGACGGGCCAGCACCGGTTGATAGGCGAAGTCACCCCAGCGGCTCTTCCCCTTGACCCGCCGCAGCAGTGGAGGATGTGCCTCCAACGGCTCACCGGATGGGCCAAGCCCCTTCAGGCGCAGACCCACCACGGCCTCGGCTCCAGCAGCACAGGCAGCGATGCCATGGTCAGGCTTGCGGGGCAGCAAGGCCACAAAACAGCGCTGCTGGTCGTCCAGCAGCAGATTGCGATGGGCCGTCCAACGCCGCTCGGCAGGATTCCCGTGGCGATCGAGCCAGGCCTTGCGACGGCAACGCAGCCAACTGCGCAGCAACCGGTCGGTGAGAGCGTTGTCGGCAGCCGGGGTGTCACCCATCCGCCGACCCTACGGCTGCCAGCTGCTAGATCCACTGAAGTGCAGGCTATGCCATGGCATCGGCTCCCCTCCCTCTGAGTCCAGCTCCGATCAAGTTCGGCACCGATGGCTGGCGCGGGATCACCGGCGTCGACATCACGGTTGAGCGGTTGTTGCCCGTTGCCGCTGCCGCGGCTCAGGAGCTCGCCCATCGCGCCCCCGAAGGTCTCAACAGCCGAACGGTAGTGATCGGTTACGACCGGCGCTTTCTGGCTCCAGAACTGGCGGAAGCCATCGCGGCCGCTGTGCGGGGTTGTGAACTGGAACCCCTGCTCACCGACACCGCTGTGCCCACGCCGGCCTGCAGCTGGGCCGTGGTGAAGCGCAAAGCCCTGGGAGCGTTGGTGATCACCGCCAGCCACAACCCACCGGAATGGCTGGGGCTGAAGATCAAAGGACCCTTTGGTGGATCGGTCGAGGGAGACTTCACGGCCGCAGTCGAACGACGTCTGGCGGCCGGCGGCATCACGGCACCGATCAAGGCGGAAGTCCCCCGGTTTGATGGGCGCGGCGAACATCTGGAAGGGCTGCGCCGCAAGTTGGATCTCAGTGCCCTGGTTGATGGCCTCAAGGCCATCAACCTCAAAGTGATCGTCGATCCGATGCATGGATCAGCCGCCGGCTGTGTGACGGAGCTGCTCGGCCCTGAAGCCGCTGGCGTTGTGGAAGAGATCCACAGCGTCCGTGATCCCTTGTTTGGCGGTCATCCACCGGAACCCCTTGCGCCCTACCTCGGGGGGTTGATCGCGGCCGTGAAAGCCTCAACGACCGCCGGAACTCCTGCGGTGGGATTGGTGTTCGACGGCGATGGTGACCGCATCGCTGCCGTGGATGAAACCGGCCGGTTCTGCAGCACCCAGCTGCTGATGCCCCTGTTGATCGATCACCTGGCCCGAGCCCGCCAGCTGCCGGGCGCCGTGGTCAAAACCGTGAGCGGCTCGGATCTCATGCGGCTGGTGGCGGAGGCCCAGGGACGCAAGGTTCTGGAGCTCGCGGTGGGCTTCAAGTACATCGCCGCAGAGATGCTGGCCGGGGATGTGCTGATCGGCGGCGAGGAATCCGGTGGCGTGGGTTTCGGCATGCACCTGCCCGAGCGGGACGCCCTGTTCGCGGCGATGCTGGTGCTGGAAGCCCTGGTGGAAGGAAAGCAACCCCTGGGTGCGCGTCTGGATGCACTCCAGCAACAACATGGAGGCAGCAGTCACTACGACAGACTCGACCTGCGCCTGGCCGACATGGAGGCACGCCGACGGCTCGAGACGCTGCTGGACCAGAGCACGCCCTCGACCGTCGCCGGCGCAGACGTGCTGGAGGTGATCAGCACCGACGGGATCAAACTGAGGATGGGGCCGAACCACTGGCTGATGCTGCGCTTCTCCGGCACGGAACCGCTGCTGCGGCTCTACTGCGAAGGGCCGGATGCCGAACGGGTGAACGAGGTGCTCGCCTGGGCCCGACAGTTTGCGGAGGCCGCATGAAGACCCTTGTGATCGCCAGCGGCAACGCCGGCAAGATTCGTGAATTCCAGGGTCTGCTGCAGGCCCTGCCCGTCAGCGTGCAACCCCAGCCAGAAGGCTTGGAGGTGGAGGAGACGGGCACCACCTTTGCCGCTAATGCCCGGCTCAAGGCTCAAGCGGTTGCCGCCGCCACAGGGGAATGGGCCCTGGCCGACGATTCAGGCCTCAGCGTTGATGCGCTTGATGGCGCTCCGGGTGTTCATTCCGCCCGCTACGCCCCCACCGACCCGGAACGCATTGCCCGGCTGCTGAAGGCCCTGAACGGCTCAGACCAACGCCAGGCCTATTTCTGCGCCGCGCTCTGTGTCGCCGCCCCAGACGGCACGATCCTGCTGGAGGTGGAAGGCCGCTGCGACGGCTTGATCACGGGCGCACCCCGGGGAGATCAGGGTTTCGGCTACGACCCGATCTTCGAAGTTGCTGGAACCGGCCGCACCTTCGCCGAGATGCCCTTGGCCGAGAAGAAGCAGCACGGCCACCGCGGCAAGGCCTTCAGTCTCCTGGAACCCAGGCTCCGCCAGTTGCTCGAAGCAAGCTGAAGAAGAACCACGGATACAAAGGCTCTCGGGGCATGGTCTGTACGGTGAGGCCTGCCGCTGACGAGGTCCATGGCCATCGCCATGACCACGGGTTACAGCGCGCAGACCGAGGGCGCTCTTCTGTGCATCGAAGCCGCCTCGGACTGGGCCCTGACTTGTGTGAATCAACTGGCTGTTGCTGACAGCCATGTCCTGATCGATTACGGAGCTGCCGACGGTGGAACCGCCGTTGGGCTCTGGAACCAGGTGCTGGATCGCCTGCATGCCAACCAGCCGATGGCCCACCTGACGTTGATCGGCAACGACCTGCCGAGCAACGACAACATCGCTCTGGCCAACAACCTGGCCCTGCAGATCCCCCGGGATCCGAAACCAACGGTGCTGGTGAGTGCCCGCAGCTTCTACGAGCCCTCCGTGGCGCCGAACTCGGTGAGCTTCGGTTTTTCCGCCACGGCCATGCACTGGCTGAGCGCCTCCCCCGGCCCCCTGAACAGCCACACCCATGTGCTGGCGTCCGGTGATGCCGACGCACTTCAGCGCTTCACCGCCCAGGCGATGAAGGACTGGAACCACATCCTCGAGCTGCGCAGCCGCGAACTGAAGCTGGGCGGCCGCCTGCTGACGGTGAATCTCTCCCGTGATGAAGCAGGGCTCTATCTCGGCCACAACGGCGGCGAAACCCGCAACGTGCACGACCAGCTGCACCAGATCTGGCGGGGCATGGCCGAGGAAGGCCTGATCAGCCAGGAGCAGTACCAACAAGGCACAGTTCTCAACTTCTACAAGTCCCCCGAGGAGTTCATGGCTCCGCTGAAGGACGAGAGCAGCGCCGCCCACCGCAACGGCCTGCGGCTGGTGGACGAGCGCACCGTTTACGTGAAGTGCCCTTACCGACGCCGCTGGAACGAGAACGGCGACACGGCGACTTTCGCCGCCGGATTGATGGCGACGATCCGCAGCTGGAGCCGCCACAGCTTCGCCAGTGCTGCCGGCGACACCGCAGCAGACACGGTGTTCGAGCGGCTGCAGCAGCGCATCGCCGAAGCCCCCAGCGAGTGGAGCCTCGACTACGTCGAGCACCACCAGATGATGGAGAAGGTGGCCTGATGAGCAGCGGCAAGAAAACAGCGCCGACCGTGTCGGTGCTGGCGGAACACGTCTCCGACCACCTCTCAGTGTTCGTGGTGGCGGAAGACACCGATGCCAAGCGCCCCGCCAACGGAGGCCTGCGGGTGCTCAATTACCCCAGCGATGAGGCCTGCATCGCAGACGGCCAGCGGCTGGCGGGGTTGATGACCCACAAGCACGATCTTTACGGCACCGGTTTCGCCGGCGGCAAGATCGTTGCCCGGGCCGCTGAACCCGATGCCGTCAAGGATGAGCTGATCAGCGTCACCGCCGAGCTGCTGGAGTCGCTTGACGGCGCGATGATCACCGGCTGCGATCTCAACACCAGCCTGGAAGATATGGAGCGTCTGACGGCGCTCACCCCCCATGTGCTGGCGGCGGTCGGCAGCCCTGTGGACGCCAGTGCCGCCACCGCCCACGGCACCCTCGGTGCTGTGGAGGCCGTGCTGGACAAGGACCTCAATGACGCCCGCCCCGGCCGGGCCCTCGTGCACGGCTGCGGTGCCGTTGGTGGCACCGTTGCCCGCCATCTCGTCGAGCACGGTTGGACCGTGTTCACCGTGGATCTGGACCGCGAGAAAGCCAGTTTTCCCGGCGCAACGCCGCTGCCGGAGAGCTGCGCTTGGTGGGAACTGAACCTCGACCTGCTGCTGCCCTGCTCGATCTCCGGATTGATCAACGCCGAAATGGCGACGGCGCTGAAAACCCCCGCCGTGGTGCCTGCCGCCAATGCCCCCTTCCAGCAACCCCAATTGGCGGATGACCTGCGTCGCCGCGGTGTGCGGGTGCTGCCGGACCCCCTGGTGAATGCAGGAGCTGTGATCGCCGACTCAATCGAGCGGTTCTCCCCCGACGCCTGGAGAGACGCTGGTGCCAAGGACGTCTATGCCTTCGTTCGCGATGAGGTGCGCCGACGGGCCAGCGAGTATCTGAATCAGCGCGAACAGGGCCTGTCTGTGGGTGCAGCCCTTGAGGAGGTGGCTGCAACACCCTCCACCGAGCCCATCGGCCTCAGCTTTGGAGAAAGCGAATGAGCACACCAGCGTCCCTCCCCAGCCGGGCAGCCGTCGTAATCGTTGGCGGCGGCATGGCCGGCCTCAGCTGCGCTGCATCCCTGGCCCGTCGCGGCGTGCGCGATGTGGTGCTGCTGGAAGCTCAGACCCTGGCCCACGCCAAAGCCAGCAGCTATGGCGAAACCCGGATGTTCCGGGAGATGTATTCCGACCCGGTGCTCTGCCGTCTCGCCCAGGAGGCCAACCGCCTCTGGCGCGAGGAAGAAAACCACGCCGGTCAGCAACTGCGGGAGACCCACGGCCTGCTTTTTTACGGCGAAAGCTGGGATGAAGAGACGATCGAGGGGTCGATCCCTGGGGCCCGACGGGTCATGGACGATCAGGGCATCCCCTATGAAGCCCTCGATGCCGGCCAGATCACAGCGCGCTTCCCGTTGAAGCCGAAGCCGGGCTTCACCGGACTGTTCGAGCCCACCGCCGGTGCCGTGCGCAGCGACAGGGTCTTGGCCCACTGGATCAACACCGCCCGCAACGCCGGCCATCAGCTGATCGAGCACTGCCCCGTGGCGGGCCTCGATGCCGATGGCGGTGGCGTCACCCTGGAGAGCGGCGAACACATCGCCGCCGGACAGCTGGTGGTGGCCTGCGGGATCTGGAGCCAGCTGTTGCTGGCACCTCTAGGCCTCGCACCCAAACTGGAGGTGTGGCCCATGCTCTGGGCCCACTACACCGTCGACCCGGCACTTGCCGATCGCTACCCCCAATGGTTCTGCTTCCAGCAGGAACGCGGCGATGACGGTGGCCTCTACTACGGCTTTCCTGTTCTGAGCCAAACGGCGGATGGCCGCCCCCGGATCAAGGCGGGCATCGACTGGGCTCCGCGGGAGCTGCGCGTCGCCGAACCCAACGCCATGGTTAACGAGCCACCCGCTCGCCTGGTGGAGCTGCTCGACACCTTCCTGTTCAACGAACTGGAGGGTGTGCAGGAGCGGGTGGAGACCGTGATCAGCCCTTACTCCATGGCCAGCGACGTGAACTTCGTGCTGGACCGGCTCACCCCGAAGCTGAGCCTGTTCGCAGGAGGCTCCGGCCAGGCCTTCAAGTTCGCTCCCCTAATCGGTGATTCCCTGGCACGCCTCGCCAGTGAAGAACAACCAGCGGTGGATCTCTCCTGCTGGAGCCACCAACGCGCCGCCGTTCGCGCCTGACCCCTCACCCCCCATCCGATGTCTGACACCCCCGCGAACCAGCGCTCCTGGTGGCGCCAGCCCCCACTCTGGGTGGGCGCTATTCCCCTGCTGATCTTTCTGCTGGTGTCGGCCATCGACCTGGCGCTGGCCAAGCAATTCACCGACAACGGCAAAGCCGTGATCAGTGATGCCCTCGGCGGTGTCTGGCAGTGGATGGTGGTGCTGCTTTTTCTGATCGCGCTGATCCTGGCCATCAGCCCAGTCGGCAAACTCCGGCTTGGAGGCGAGGAGGCCAAGCCCAGTCTCAAATTCTTCGACTGGTGCGCAGTGCTGATCTGCACCCTGCTGGCGGGGGGTGGTGTGTTCTGGTCGGCAGCCGAACCGCTGTATCACTTCCAGACCCCATCACCGGTGTTTGCGGGGGTCGAGGGCAGCACAGCCGCAGCGGTGGATCCCGCCCTGGCGGTGAGTTTTCTGCATTGGGGCTTCCTCGCCTGGGCCCTGGTGGCCACCACCACCACGATCACCTTCTCGATCCTGGAGCGACGCGGGGAACCCCTGCGTCCCCGCACACTGCTGGTGAACATCGTGCCGCGCAGCTGGGTGGATGGTCCGCTCGGTCACCTGGCGGATGGGTTGTCTGTGGTGGCCGCAATCGCCGGCACGGTTGGCCCCTTGGGTTTCCTCTCGCTGCAGCTCAGCAATGCCGCAGGGCAACTGCCCTGGCTCAGCGACAGTGCCGGCCTGCAATCCCTTGTGGTGGTGCTGCTGACCGCCGTCTTCGCGACCTCCACCGTCAGCGGCATCCAAAAAGGCATCAAATGGCTGTCGGAGCTCAATGTGTGGCTCACCCTGGCCCTGGCGGCGGGCCTGCTGCTATTGGGCCCGGGCCTCTGGCTGATGCAGCACTTCTTCAGCGGCTTCATCACCTACCTGATCCACCTGCCGCAGATGGCCCTCACTCCCAATGCCGTGCCGGCGAACTGGGTGAACGGCTGGACGGTGTTCTACTGGGGCTGGTTCCTCGGCTATGCGCCCTTGATGGGGCTGTTCACCGCCGGCGTCAGCCGCGGCCGCAGTATTCGTGAACTAGTGCTGGCGGTGGCCATCCTCTGCCCGATCGTGACCAACCTTTGGTTCACCCTGCTGGGGGGCACCGGATTGCATCTCGAACTGGCGGGGGGCGGCATCAGCGAAGCCCTGGCCCAGAACGGAGCCGCCGCTGCCCTACTCACCATCCTCAGCCAACTCCCCCTGGCCGGTCTGCTGATTCCGATCGGCCTGGTGCTGGTGGTGCTGTTCATGTGCACCAGCGCCGACTCAATGAGTTACGCCGCAGCCATGGTGGTGAGCGGCCGCAACGAGCCCCCTTCTCTGCTGCGCCTGTTCTGGGCCTTGATGATCGGCAGCCTCACCTTGGTGCTGCTACGCATCGGCTCGGGCCTGGGGGACAGCACCTCCATCGATGCCCTGCAGGCCTTCATCGTGATCACCGCGGTGCCGGTGACTCCCTTGGTGCTGGCCACCCTCTGGAGCGCGCCAAGGCTGGCCTGGAGGGAAGCCAAGCGCGAAGGACTCAGCTAATCAGCTGATGGGTGCCCAGCTCCCGTGCAGGCCATGGGGAACGGCCAACGGCAGCTCAAGCACCGCCACCTCAGACAGATCACGGGCGTTGAGGATCACCAGATCGGATGCAACCCGCGCCCCGTTCCACACCAGGTCCAGCACCCAGCCGTCGTCCTCCGCCTCAGCACCGGGACGACGCACCATCAACGGCTCACTCACAAAGCCCCTGGGCGCCGCACTCCAGGTGTGGGTCTCCCCGGAATCCAGATCAAGTTTCTGGATGGCCTGCAACGGATCGTTGCCCCTCTCCCGCTCCGCCACCGCCATCCAGGCGAAGCGGGCGCTGAGGCCCTGACGCTCGGGGTTGACCATGGCGAACTCACAGGTGCGCTCGCTGATCCGCTCGGTCTGCACCGATTCCCGACTGAGGTCGAGGCGGCAACGGTGCAGGATCCCCTCCGGCACCGTGTCGAAATTCACCTCGGCGAAATCCTCATCAGGTCCGATGGACGGGAAATCGTCGTAGACGATGCTCTCCAACACAACATGATCGCCATCCTCAAAGGCATTGAGGTGATGGAAGACGAAACCGTCGGGAGCTTCGAGGATGCGGGGCTTCTGACCAGCAAAGCGGCCGGAATCGCGGGGAATCAGCCAGAAACGCCCCTTGCCGCCGGGTTGAGATGCCAGGCACTGGGCCGCACCCTTTTCGCCGGTCACAAACGGCAGGGGATTGAAGGCGATGGCGTTCTGGAGGAATACCGCCCAGTTGGGGGTGATGGCGAAGTCGTGGAGAAAGGCGAAACCGGGGAAGCTGTCAGAACGGTCGTGCAGCAAGGTGCCAGCCTCCGGGCCATCGGTGGCGAACTCCATCAGACGGATGGTGCTGCGGGGCCCGGTCTTGACCCCGAAGGTGACCATGCAGGGCCGTCCGTTGTGGCCGGGATCGAAGCGGGGGTGGGCACTGAAGGCCTCGCCCTTTTTCAACACACCATCGAGGCGTGACAGGCCACGGGTCTCCAGGCTGCGGGGATCGAGCGCATGGGGTTCCGCCGCCTCCCAGAGGGCCAACAACTGATCCCCCAGGCGCACCACGTTGGTGTTGGCGATGTTCTTCAAGCGCAGGTCAAAGGCGTTGGCCAGCCGACCACCCGGCTTCTGGCTGCCGAACACGCCGCGGTAGAGCACCTTGCCGGCCTTCTCCTCCGCCAGCCAACCCTCGGTGCGCACATAGCGGTTGCTGAGGCAGACGCTGCCGTTCTCAAACCGCATGGCCGCGATCATGCCGTCGCCATCAAAGGGGTGATGCACGCGATGCCCATCCCGCTCAAGCCGTCCGGGGCCATTGCGATAGAACGTGCCCTGAAGGTCGGCCGGCACTGCACCACGCACCGGCGTCAGCGCCACGTCAGTGAGTTCCTGCTCAACGTTCACAAAGGAGCTGGCCCAGTCGCTGCGGTCGTAGCTGCGGGCAGGGGCGACGGTCACGGGCGAACGATCAACGTTCGCCCATCTTCTCGTAACGGACTGTGAAGCGCGGAGCCGCCCTCAGCTGGCGCCGGCCTGCTCAAGCACTCCTTTGCTGCTGGGGATGGCGCCGGCCCGGCGTGGATCCACCTCCGTGGCCATGCGCAGGGCCCGGGCAAAGGCCTTGAAGCAGGCTTCAACGATGTGGTGGGAGTTAGCCCCATCCAGCTGACGGATGTGGAGGGTCAGCCCGCTGTTGTTGACCACCGCCACGAAGAACTCCTTCACCAGCTCGGTGTCGTACGTGCCGATCTTCTGGCTGGGAATCGCAAGGCTGTAGCTGAGGTGGGGGCGACCGGAACAATCCAGGGCCACCTGCACCAGGGCCTCATCCAGCGGTGCCACGAAGTGACCGAAGCGATGGATGCCGCTCCGGTCCCCCAGGGCCTGGGCCAGGGCCTGCCCCACGGCAATCCCCACGTCCTCGTTGGTGTGGTGATCGTCGATATGGGTGTCTCCCACCGCATTGATCTCCAGATCGATCAGGCCGTGGCTGCTGATCTGATGAAGCATGTGGTCAAGAAACGGCACACCGGTGCTGGCCTGGCACTGGCCGGAGCCGTCCAGATCCAGCCGCACCTTCACATCGGTTTCACCGGTGACCCGACGGATCGTTCCCAGACGTGCCATCACCCGAGCTTCAGTGCCCTCATCGTGCCTCACATTCCGGTGACGCAGTAGCCCGCATCCACGTAGATGGTCTGACCGGAGATGCCGCTGGCCAGATCGCTGAGCAGGAAGGCAGCGGTACCACCCACTTCCATCTGCGTGACGGTGCGGCGCAGGGGAGCCTTCTCCTCCACGTTGTGGATCATGTCGAGAATGCCGCCGATGGCGGAGCTGGCCAGGGTGCGGATCGGGCCGGCGCTGATGGCGTTGACGCGCACCTGCTTTTCGGGGCCCAGCTCTGCCGCCAGATAGCGAACGGACGCCTCCAGAGCAGCCTTGGCGACGCCCATCACGTTGTAGTTGGGGATCGCCCGCTCAGCACCGAGGTACGAGAGCGTGATCACGCCGGCCTTCTCGCTGAACAGCGGCTTGGCATGGGCGCAGAGGGGCGCCAGGGAATAAGCGCTGATGTCGAGGGAACGGGCAAAACCCTCAGCGGTGGTGGCGCTGTAGTCACCGATCAGCTCTTCCTTGCCGGCAAAGGCCAGGCAGTGCACCAGACCATCGAGAACGCCCCACTTCTCCTTGATCTCGCCGAAGACCTCAGCCATCTGGTCGGCATCCTGCACATTGAGAGGCAGGAACAGGCTGGGCTCCAGGGGAGCGGTGAGTTCGCGCACCTTGGCCTCAAAGCGGCCCTTGTCGTCAGGCAGGTAAGTGATGCCGAGTTCAGCACCGGCCGCCTTCAGCTGCTGAGCGATGCCCCAGGCGATCGAACGGTTGTTGGCGATGCCGGTGACGAGAATCTTCTTGCCGGTGAGATCAAGCAGCATCGGGACAGACCGGAACGGGTTGAATTCGCGCGATTCTCCCCCATCCCCCGCCAAGATCACCGCTCCTTTGCTGACAAAGGCCGGTGCCCAGCGTTGCGTCACCCCCGATCAACGGCGACCTGCCGCGGCAATTCGCGTCCCGCGATGCCCTCAACACCCTGTTGGCGCAAGAGTTCCCAGGGGCAGAAGGGGAGCTCAGCCCGATCCGCGGTGGGCGTGAAGCAGCCGAAGACAAACTGCAGCGCATTGACGCAAGGCGCTACGCCAAAAGTCGCAATCACCTCAAGGGCGCGGTCACCGGGCTGTCGCCCTACATCCGCCACGGCGTGCTGAGCCTCGCGGAGGTGCGCGATTCAGTGTTTGCACGGATCCGCAACCGTGATGAGGGCGGAAAGCTGATCAACGAACTCGGCTGGCGGGACTTCTGGCAACGGATGTGGCTCGATCTGGGGGATGGCATTCATGACGATCAGGAACCGTTCAAAACAGGCCATGACGCCGGGGCCTATGCCCGGGAACTGCCGGCCGATGTGCGCGCAGGGAGCACAGGGCTGGCCTGCATGGATGGCTTCCACGATCAACTGGTGACGACCGGCTGGCTGCACAACCACGCCCGCATGTGGATGGCCGCCTGGCTCGTGCACTGGAGACGGGTGCACTGGAAAGCCGGAGCCGACTGGTTCCTGGAGCACCTGCTGGATGGCGATCCGGCCAGCAACCATCTGAGCTGGCAGTGGGTGGCCAGCACCTTCAGCCACAAGCCCTACTTCTTCAACCGCGGCAACCTGCAGCGCTACAGCGACGGGCACTACTGCGACAGCTGCCCCAGCGCGAACAGCTGCCCCTTTGAAGGCAGCTACGACCAACTGGAGAACCAGCTGTTCGCCCCGATGCCGGCCATACGGGAGACCGGCAACAACCGCAACCAGCAGCGCAACCGCCAACGCCGGAGCAGCGGAGGCGCCAGTGCCGCCCTGGCCCGTCCCAAGCGATAAGCAGGAGATTCCTCGATGACATTTCAACGCCCGATCCTCTGGATTCACGAGGAGGCCCTTGGTGCCAACAACCCAGCGCTGCAGGCCTGGCCAGAGTCACCAGCGGTGTTCGTGTTCGACACCCGTTGGATCCAAGAGGCACGAATCAGCCGCAAACGGCTCGGCTTCCTCTACGAAAACGCCCTCGACCTTCCCCTCACCCTGCGCAAGGGGGATGTGGCCGATGAGGTGCTGGCCTTTGCCCGTCGCCATCAGGCCGATGGTGTGGTGAGCAGCAGCTCTGTGGATCCACGCCTGGAGCGGATCGGCGAGGCAATCGACGCAGAACTGCCGCTGGAACTGCTGGATCCCGAACCGTTCGTAGAACTGCCGCGGCCACCACGGCTGGGGCGGTTCAGCCGCTACTGGCGCGATGCCGAGGCGGTGGTGTGGGAGGGCTACTCACCAGCCCGTTGATCCCTCAGCAGCTGCCGGGCCCGCTTCAATTCCTCCACGGGATTGGTAAGCAGATCTTCCTCCTCGAGTGAGGGCAGCTGCACAGGAACCACCTGCTTGTCGTTCCGGGGCGGCTCGATCCACTGCCAGCGGTCTTCCGGAGCGCGGGCCTGGCACAGAGCTTTCAGCTCGCTCTTCAACAGGCCACGCACATCGCGCCGGGCCACGGCATCAAAAAACTCCTCACGGGTCGCCAACCCGGAACTGAACGGTGTGGATCCATTGCCGTTGAACAGACGGGCCGGATCCGGCAGCCATCGGGGACGACACACCCCCGGGAAACTGGTGTCTGTCTCCAGATAGATGTGGACCCCGTAGCCATCGGGCTGATTGACCACAGCTACCCCGTCATGGGGGGAATGGCGCTTTAGAGAGAACAATCGCCAGCTGGGCGGTTCCTTTGGAGAAGCGCAGGCCCCCAGCAGCAGGGCGACTCCCCAAAGCAGTTGCAGGCGCGGCATCCATCACAACCGGAGGTGGCCATCCTGAAGCAGATTCGCTGCATCTGCCTGCGCCTTATGGCCCTGACACCATCCACGATGCTGGCGCTGGGAACAGGCCTGCCTAATTTTGATATTCCCCAGGTCATGGGTGGTCGGCTGAGCAGCAGGTCTCTGGACCAACGGCCCGTGCTGCTGATGGTGCTTTGTGCCCATTGCCCCTTTGTGAAACATGTGGAGCCCGAAATCACTCAGCTGAACCACGACTTCAGCAATGCGGTGCAACTGATCGGTGTGAGCAGCAACAGCCTGATCACCCACCCCCAGGATGGGCCAGAACAACTGGCGGACCAGGCCAGGCGCCATGGCTGGAGCTTCCCTTACCTGCTGGATGAGCAGCAAAGCCTGGCCCGAGCGCTCAGGGCAGCATGTACGCCGGAATTCTACCTGTTTTCACCTGATGGCGAGGGCTTCCAGAGCCTGCGCTACCGCGGCCAATTGGACGGCAGCCGACCCGGCAACGATCACCCCCTCGACGGCCGAGACCTGAGAGCCGCCCTCGATGCCGTACTGGCGGGATCTCCCGTCAACCCAGACCAGACCGCCTCGGTGGGCTGCAATGTGAAGTGGAACCCCGGACACGAACCGGAGTGGTTCGGCTGAGCCACTTAAGCTTTGCTTTATGCAGGTTCCTCCCTTCAGCCTCAGCCAGCAGATCGACGATCTTGGTGTAGACCTCGAAGAGGCGGTGCTCGAGGTGTTGCGCAGCGGCCAGTACATCGGTGGACCGCAAATCAAACGCTTCGAAGAGGCCTTTGCCGCCAGCGTTGGCTGCAAGCACGCCGTGGGCTGCAACAGCGGCACCGATGCGTTGATCCTCGCCCTACGCGGCCTGGGGATCGGTGCAGGCGATGAGGTGATCACCTGCTCGTTCAGTTTTTTCGCTACAGCTGAGGCCATCAGCGCCGTCGGCGCCACGCCGGTGTTCGTGGATGTCGACCCCAGCACCTACCTGATCGATTTTGATCAGATCGAAGCCGCGATCACCCCCGCCACCAGGGCCCTGATGCCGGTGCACCTGTTCGGGCGTGCAGTGAACATGACCCGGCTGATGGCCATTGCCGAACGCCATCAGCTGAAGGTGATCGAAGACTGCGCCCAGGCGACGGGAGCCCGCTGGCAGGGCCAGGCGGTGGGCAGCTTCGGCGATGCAGGCTGCTTCAGCTTCTTCCCCACCAAGAACCTCGGTGCAGCGGGAGACGGCGGTGCGATTACCACCAGCGATGCCCACCTAGCCCAGGCCATGCGTGAGCTGGCCGTGCACGGCATGCCCAAGCGCTACCTCCACACCAGCCTTGGCTACAACAGCCGACTGGATGCGATCCAGGCCGCGGTGCTGAACGTGAAGCTGCCGAAGCTCAAGCGGTGGATCAGCAAACGCACCAGCATTGCCGAGAGTTACCGGGATGCCCTTGGCGATCTAAACGGCCTCACCCTGCCGACAGCCGACGACGGCCACAGCTGGAACCAATTCGTGGTGCGCATCGGCAGTTGCCCCAGCGGCCAGCCGCTCTGCAACGCCAGCTGCGCCCCCTCCAACACCAGTGCACGCCACGGCATCCCCGAAAGCTGCTGCCGCGACTGGGTCAAGCAGACCCTGCAGGAGCGTGGGGTGAGCACAATCATCTACTACCCCATTCCAATCCACAGACAGCCGGCCTACGCCCATCTGGGCTTGCAACAGGGCTCCTTACCGGTGACGGAACAGCTCTGCAGCCAGGTGCTGAGCCTGCCGATCTTCCCGGAGCTAACTGTCGACCAGCAACAGGCAGTGATCGACACCGTGCGCCAGTTGCTGGGATCCAACGCACCAGCTGAATTCCGCCGCGGCGACGACCGTGATCAGGACCGGATTGTGGCGTAAAGCGCCTTGAACCTGGCCTGCTGGGTTTTGTGATTCACGAGAGGCTCGGGGTAATCGCGTCTCTCGAGAGCTCCGATCTCACCGCTGAGCAAATCCTTGGTGTTCACATGGCGCAGTTCCGGCACCCACTGGCGGATGTAATCGCCGGCTGAATCGAATTTGGAGGCCTGGGTGGCGGGGTTGAAGATGCGCAGGGGCTTGGGATCCATGCCACTGCTGGCGCTCCACTGCCAGCCACCGTTGTTGGCGGCCAGGTCACCGTCCACCTCCAGTTCCATGAAGGCGCGCTCGCCCCAGCGCCAGTCGCAGATCAGGTCTTTGACCAGATAGGAGGCCACGATCATGCGGCAGCGGTTGTGCATCCAGCCGGTTTGGTTGAGCTGGCGCATGGCGGCATCGATGATCGGCATGCCGGTCTGCCCCTCCTTCCAGAAGTCGAACCAGTCCTCGTTGTTCTCCCAGGGGAAGCGGCGCCACTGCTCGCGGTAGGGGCCATCGGCCAGTTCCGGAAAATGAAACAGAGCCTGCTGGTAAAACTCGCGCCAGCCCAGCTCCTGCTCCCACACGGCGATGGCCTGCAAATGCTCCTCGCTGCGGGCTTGCTCACGGGAGTCCTGGGCCGCACACCAGGCCTGGCGAGGGCTGAGGGTGCCGAGGCTCAGGGCAGCACTGAGGGTGGAGGTGCCTGCGGTACCGGGGAAATTGCGGTCAGGCTCATAGCCGAGCAAGGGCCCATCACAGAAGCTGTTGAGTTGGGCCAGCGCCGCCGCTTCTCCAGGGCGGCAGGGGCAGATCTCAGCGCCCTTGAAACCATGACTCTCCCGCAGAGCCTCCAGGGACTCACCGGCCGGCAGCTGTGCAGGATCGAGATCCACCAACCCGGTGGGGGCGGCAACGGTGCTGGGTTGCTTGGCCAGCACCTGGCCGCGCCAGTTGCGCAGGAACGGGCCATAGACGCGGTATGGATCACCACCACCGGTCTTGAGCAGCTCTGGAGCGATCAGCAGCTGATCCCAATCCACCACCACTTTGCGGCCATCGGCCTGCAGTTTTTTGGCCACCTGGCGGTCCCGCTCACGGGCATAGGGCTCCACATCGCGGTTCCACACCACAGCCTCAGCACCGATCTGCTGCGCCAGCTGCGGCAACACCGCCACCGGATCTCCCTTGACGACCAGCAATCGGCTGCCGGCCTCCCGCCAGCGCTGCTGCAGTTCCACCAGGCTCTCGATCAGAAACCACAGCCGGGCCGGCGCCATCGGCGGCAGATGATCCGGCGGGTTGATCAGCTGCGGGTCGAGCACGTACACCCCCGTCACCGCCGGACTGATGTCCGTAGCAGCCACCAAACCCAGGTTGTCCGCCAAGCGCAGGTCGCGGCGGTGCCAGAACAGAACGCGAGAGCTGGTCATCAGAGGCCGAGAAGCTGCTTGGCACGGAACCAGGCGGTCACACTTTTGCCATCGAGCCATTCATCGCCCGAGGCCAACGCTGCATCCAGCTGAGCTGGGCTCATCAGCACAACCTCCAGATCTTCGTCGTCATCGCCGGCTGGCGGGTTCTCCAGGGGCATGAGCTCCCGGGCAAGGAAGCAATGGATCACTTCATCGGAATAACCAGGGCAGGGGAGCATCGGCCCCAGCACATCCCACTGCGCAGCGCTGTAGCCGGCTTCCTCCCCCAGCTCCCGCTGCATCGATTCCAGGGGGTCTTCGCCATCTTCAAGCGTGCCGGCAGGGAATTCGAGCAGGCGGGCCTGAACCGCAAAGCGGTACTGACGCAGAAGCACCACCTGGCCGTCATTCGTGATCGGCACCGCCAAGGAAGCGCCGGGGTGGCGGATCATCCCGAAGGTGGCCTCGACACCCATCGGCAGCTTGATCCGGTTGCGCTCGAAACGGAGCTTGCGAGCGTCCACCACCTCAACGGTGTCCAGCAGCTCAAAGGGCTCCGGGGCGGGCAGTGGCGCCATGGGATCAGGCGAGAAGTCTCACCAGCATGGCGGGTAAGTGCCCTGCATCGCTTCCAGCAACGGCGCCAGCACAAAGCTGCGCAGGTGCATCCGCGGGTGGGGAAGCATCAGGTCAGGATGATCCAGCCGCAGTTCTCCCCAGAACAGCAGATCCAGATCGAGGCTGCGCGGGCCCCAGCGCTGTTCCTGCGATCGGTTTCGGCCGAACTGCTGTTCCAAACCCTGTAAGGCATCCAACAGTTCCAGGGCGGCGGCCACGCTCGGCGGGGCCTGCAGCCCCTCCACCAGCATCACGGCATTGCAGTAACGGGGCTGGTCGGGGGGACCACCAACGGGGGGGGTGTCGTGCAGGGATGACCAGCGGTAAACCAGCTCCTGAGCAGACCAGACCCTGAGCAAATCCTCCAGCAAAGGCCGCACCGCCACCAACGTCTCGCGCGGCGATCCCACCCCACTGGGCTGGTTCGCCCCTAGCGCCACCGCAACAGAAGCGTCATCGATGGAGGGCATCAGCGAGACTGGCGCGCACGAACGGGCTAAACGCGTCCATGGTGGCAACCGGAGTAGCGGTGAAGGACGACCAGGCCACCCGTGCCTTTCCGCTGGCAGCGATCACGGGCCATGGGACGTTGAAGTTGGCCCTTCTGCTGGCGGCCGTGGACCCTGGGTTGGGCGGTGTGGTGATCGCGGGGGGACGCGGCACCGGCAAATCTGTCTTGGCGCGGGGCCTGCATGCCCTGCTGCCCCCGATCGACATCCTCGATGCCGAAGGAGGTGTGGGCCGCAATCTCGATCCCCAGAACCCGGATGAATGGGACGACGCCACCCGTGAACGGATCACAGGCGAAGCACCCTCCACGGTGATTCCCGCCCCCTTCGTGCAGATCCCCCTCGGCATCACCGAAGACCGCCTGGTGGGCGCTGTGGATGTCGCTGCCTCCCTATCCAGCGGCAGCGCCGTCTTTCAGCCGGGTCTGCTGGCAGACGCCCACCGCGGCGTGCTTTACGTCGACGAGCTCAATCTTCTGGATGACGGCATCGTCAACCTGATGCTGGCGGCGGTGGGCAGCGGCGAGAACCGTGTGGAGCGAGAGGGGCTCAGCCTCAGCCACCCCTGCCGGCCGCTGCTGATCGCCACGTACAACCCGGAGGAGGGCAACGTTCGTGATCACCTGCTTGATCGCTTCGCGATTGCGCTCTCCGCCAACCAGTTGGTGAGCACCGAGCAGCGGGTGGAGATCACCAACGCAGTAATCAGCCATGGCCAATGCAGCCGCAGCTTTGCTGAGAAATGGAGCGAGGAAACCGATGCGCTGGCAACCCAGCTGTTGCTGGCCCGCCAGTGGCTCCCGGATGTTCAGATCAGCGGCGAGCAAATCGAATACCTCGTGACCGAAGCCATCCGCGGCGGCGTTGAAGGGCACCGCTCCGAGCTCTACGCGGTGCGGGTGGCCAAGGCCCATGCCGCCCTCAGCGGACGGGATCAGGTGGAAGCTGACGACCTCCAGGTGGCCGTGGCCCTGGTGATCGCTCCGCGAGCGTCCCAGATGCCACCACCGGACCAGCAGATGGAACCACCGCCGCCGGAGGACCAGGAACCGCCACCGCCGCCCCCCGAACAGCCCCAGGACCAGGGCGATCAGCAACAGGAGAATCCGCCGCCGCCGGAGGGATCCGACGAGGAGGAGAACGACCCTCCGGAGGACAACAGCGATGACGACACCAGCGACGATGACGAGAGTGACGGCGAGGAGGATCAGGCTCCACCGGCGGTACCCGAGGAGTTCATGCTCGATCCCGAAGCGATCGAGGTGGACCCTGATCTGCTGCTGTTCAATGCCGCGAAGGCGAAAAGCGGCAACAGCGGCAGCCGGTCTGTGGTTCTCAGCGACAGCCGCGGCCGCTATGTGAAACCGATGCTGCCCCGCGGACCGGTGCGCCGGATCGCCGTGGACGCCACCCTGAGAGCAGCGGCGCCTTACCAAAAGATTCGCCGCGAACGGGAACCAGGCCGCTCGGTGATCGTGGAGGAGGGCGATCTGAGGGCCAAGCTGCTGCAGCGCAAGGCCGGCGCCCTGGTGGTGTTCCTGGTGGACGCCAGCGGCTCAATGGCCCTGAACCGGATGCAAAGCGCCAAGGGTGCCGTGATCCGCCTGCTCACCGAGGCCTACGAAAACCGCGACGAAGTGGCCCTGATCCCCTTCCGTGGCGATCAAGCCGAAGTGCTGCTCCCTCCCACCCGCTCGATAACGGCGGCCCGCCGCCGGCTGGAATCAATGCCCTGTGGCGGTGGTTCACCCCTGGCCCATGGCCTCACCCAGGCGGCCCGAGTCGGCGCCAATGCCTTGGCCACGGGTGATCTGGGCCAGGTTGTGGTGGTGGCCATCACCGACGGTCGCGGCAACGTGCCCCTAAGCACCTCTCTCGGTCAGCCCGAACTTGAAGGCGAAGAGAAACCCGACCTCAAACAAGAAGTGCTGGACGTCGCCACCCGCTACCGCATGCTCGGGATCAAGCTGCTGGTGATCGACACCGAGCGCAAGTTCATCGGCAGCGGCATGGGCAGAGACCTGGCTGAAGCCGCAGGCGGCAAATACGTGCAGCTGCCCAAGGCCAGCGATCAGGCGATTGCAGCGGTTGCGATGAACGCCATCAGCAACATCTAAAACGCACGATATCGGGCCGAAATCACACCAATATCGACCCAATATGGTGCCTATTGAGAAATTTGCGCTGGAAAGATTTCGCCAAACAATTCCCCCAAGCCGATGGTGAGATTGCGAACACCCTTCATGAACTCAGGATCACTGGTGAGTTGAACCACATCGCCACCCACGGCATCGATCGTGGCCATGAGCTGGGCGGCATTGGCGGCCGTCTGCTTGAGGTCACTCAGGGTCTGGGGATTATCGAGGGACGCGGCAATGTTGTTCAGATGTGCCGTGGCCACCTCCAGATTGCGAATCACAGGCGCGGCCTTGGCCAATTCATCCTGCAATTGCACCGTCAACGCCTCGAATTCCTTCGTGGAGGCCTCAATCTGCTCAAGCGAGGCCGCCACATTGGGAATCACCCGCTCGTCCTGAACCTGTGCCAACAGCTCCTGCATGGTTGCAGTCACGGTGGAAAGGCTGGGGATCTCTTGCCCCACAACAATTCCACCGTTGCAGAGCTGGAGCGTTGGCTGACAGCCAGGCGCTTGAGGGACGGGTGCATCCGGCGGAAGCGGAGCTCCACGGCTGACCAAGGCCACCCGGGCGCTCCCTCCCAACAAGGAAGCCGAGCCCACCGTGGCGGTCACGGGCAGCGGCAGGCGCAGATCAGCTTTGTTGATTTCGAGCTCAGCCACCACCGCTTCGGGCGTCACCGCAATCGAGCGCACTGAACCCACCACGATGCCCCGATAGGTGACCGGAGAACGCTCGGCCAAACCTGCCGCATCGTTAAAACGGGCGGTCAGCGTCCAATGGCTTGATCCCAAACGAACCCCGCGAAGCCAGAAGGCGGTGGAGGAGAATCCAATGATGCCGCCGATCAAGGTAAATCCGACGATGGCATCACGAACGCTGCGTCGCATGGTGGTCAGTGCTCCGCCGGTTGCATCGGTCCGCGCAGGCTACCCGTCCTGAACTGGACGACATAGGGGTTCTCTGTGGTGCGAAACGCCTCCACCGACCCTTCCCACCGGAACTGTCCGTCGTAGAGCATCAACACCCGTTCCGCAGAGCGTTCGATCGTGCTGCGCACATGACTCACCACCACGGAACATCCCTGGGCCACGGTGGTGGTTTTGACAATCAAATCTTCGATCCGCGTACAAGCCACGGGATCAAGCCCTGCAGTGGGCTCGTCGTACAACAACAGGGGCATCGACTGATTCCCCCGCTGAGGATCATCAATCAGGGCACGGGCAAAGCTCACCCGCTTCTGCATGCCACCACTCAATTCACCGGCATAGAGGTGGGCCACGTCATAGAGCCCCACCGCCTCCAGGCAGGCATGCACACGGTCACGAATCTCTTGCCGCGACAGCTGCGTGCGTTCGCGCAAGAGAAAGCCAACGTTTTCCTCAACCGTGAGCGATGCCAACAGAGCGGGATTTTGAAACACCAGCCGCACATCCGGCGGATCGGTCTGGTCCAGCCGCAGGTAGGTCTGCGGCTGATTGAACAGGCGCAGCTCACCACCGGTAGGCAGCTGCAAACCAGCCAGAAGACGCAGCACCGTGGACTTTCCGGCCCCGGATGGGCCCACCACGGCCAACCGCTCCCCGGCACGCAAGGTCAAGTTGACCCGATCCAGAACAGGCCGAGGTCCCCACTGCATCGTGAGGTCCCGCATCTCCACGACGGGTTGAGACTGCGGCACGGTCTGGGCCAAAAACACAGCCATCCTGCCGCCTTTCCACAAGCTCCGTACAGTTCGGTGAACATGCTCATCAAGCCGTTCCTTGGCGCTGAAGCCTCCGACAAGCAAACGCCAAGCCCGGATGATGCGCAATCAGCGGCGACGGGATCTGATGACCCGCTCCCAACGGGCGGTTCGCTGGCTGCAGCCTGGCTTGGTGGTGAAGCGCTGGCTGCTCACCTCCGGCCTGGGCCTGTTGACGGCACTGCTGGGGGCCGCCGTCTGGGCCGATCTGAAGCCGATCTACTGGATCCTGGAAACCCTCAGCTGGCTGCTGAGCACCATCACCACCGTGCTGCCCCGCGAGATCACCGGACCCCTGGTGCTGCTAATCGGCAGCGGTCTTTTGCTATGGGGACAGAGCCGCAGCTTCGGCTCGATTCAGCAGGCTCTCGCCCCTGACAAGGACACCGTTCTGGTGGATGCCCTGCGGGCCAAAAGCCGCTTGAACCGGGGGCCCAACATCGTGGCCATCGGCGGAGGGACAGGCTTATCGACCCTGCTGAGCGGTCTGAAGCGATACAGCAGCCGCATCACCGCCATCGTCACCGTCGCTGACGACGGCGGAAGCAGTGGGGTGCTCCGGCGGGAACTGGGGGTGCTGCCCCCAGGTGACATCCGCAATTGTCTGGCAGCCCTTTCCACCGAAGAGCCACTGCTCACCCGCCTGTTCCAATACCGCTTTGCGGCCGGGAGCGGTCTGGAGGGGCACAGCTTCGGCAATCTTTTTCTCTCTGCCCTCTCAGCGATTACGGGCAATCTGGAAACCGCCATCACCGCATCAAGTCGTGTGCTGGCGGTGCAAGGTCAGGTGGTGCCCGCCACCAACGTGGATGTGCAGCTCTGGGCCGAACTTGAAAACGGCCAACGGATCGAAGGCGAGAGCAACATCGGCCACGCCCCCAGCCCCATTGTTCGCCTGGGCTGCAGTCCTGAACGACCACCGGCCCTGCCCCGGGCTCTCGAAGCGATCGCCAATGCCGACCTGATCGTGCTCGGACCGGGGAGCCTCTACACATCCCTGCTCCCCAATTTGCTGGTGCCGGAACTGGTGGGCGCCATCAAACGCAGCAAGGCCCCCATGCTCTACATCTGCAACCTGATGACACAACCAGGCGAGACCGATGGCCTGGATGTGCGAGGACACATCCGAGCGATCGAGGCACAGCTCGCCACTCTCGGCATTGAGCCCAGACTGTTCAATGCCGTCCTGGCCCAAGACGATCTGCCCGAGTCTGATCTGGTTCGCTATTACCAAAGCCGCGGCGCTGATCCCGTGCGTTGTGATGCGGAAGGGCTCCGCTCAGACGGCTACGACGTCACTCAGGCTCCACTGCAGGGAGTACGACCGACTGCAACACTGCGCCACGATTCCCGCAGACTTGCCCTTGCGGTAATGCGCTTCTACCGAACCCATCGACGCGAACGCGATCAATAGGCGTCCTGCATTTCATAAAAATCGGGCTGGACGTAGTCCTTGCGCAGCGGCCATCCCTTCCAGTCCTCCGGCATCAACAAGCGTTTGGGATGCGGATGCCCCTCGAATTGAATGCCGTACATGTCGAAGGTTTCACGCTCCTGCCAATCGGCGCCGCGGAACAGACCATAGATCGACGGCAGCGAGGGGGTGCCTTCTCGATTAAGAAAGACCTTGATCCTCACTTCCCGCAGCTTGGCTGAGGGATCTGCCGCCATGGCCTCCACCTGTTCCGCCATCGCCAGCAGGTGATAGAAGCAAACCAGTTGCTCTCCGGGGCCTTCGTCGTAGCCCCCTTGGCACTGGAGGTAGTCGAAACCGTTGCTCTTGAGCGCCGCAGCAATCATCGGGAGAACGTCAGCTTCAACACCGATCTGCTCAACACCGAGATGATCAGGCTCGAGGCTGTTGTGATCAAAGCCTTGTTTGTTCAGCCATTGGCTCACCGGACCAGGCTCGGGAGCAAGAACCGCACCCGCGTCATCCGAGGCGGCTGTCTTCTTGGAAGGGGTTTCGCTCATGACTCGACAGGTTCAGCAGCAGGGGTAAGCACGGCGGCATCGGTAGCCAGGGTCTGCCCTGCCGGCGCTGCAGCCAGGGCAGCCTTCTGAGATTCGGCCCGAAGGTAAGAACCGGTCACCACAGGTTCAACACGCTTCATCTGGTGGGAGACCATCATGTAGCGGTGGGTCTGCTGATGCTTACGCCGCTCCGCCAGCGACTCATCCCCAACTTTCTTGCGCAGCTTGATCACGGCATCAAAGATGGCTTCCGGGCGGGGCGGACAGCCGGGCAGATAAAGATCCACCGGAATTAACTTGTCGACGCTGCGCACTGCGGTGGTGGAATCAGCGCTGAACATGCCGCCGGTGATGGTGCAGGCACCCATGGCGATCACGTACTTCGGCTCGGGCATCTGCTCATACAGCCGCACCAGGGCGGGCGCCATTTTCATGGTGACCGTGCCGGCCACGATTAAAAGGTCGGCCTGACGCGGGGAACTGCGGGGTACCAGACCGAAGCGGTCA
Organism: Synechococcus sp. N5; assembly: GCF_900473925.1. NCBI lineage: Bacteria > Bacillati > Cyanobacteriota > Cyanophyceae > Synechococcales > Synechococcaceae > Synechococcus > Synechococcus sp. N5. The sequence continues at coordinate 93,308 of NZ_UCNI01000006.1, forward strand.
AAATCGAAACGAGATCCGAGCAGCGCGGCAAATTCAATGAAGCAGCAGGCTGTTCCATAAAGAAGAGGCCAGAGACTGCTCAAGCGAGCCCAGTTGTGCAGGTCATCCAGACTGGTGAGGATGACATTCTCGCTGAGATCGTTGGTGACCGTTGGGGCACCAATCGGACCGCAGCTGGCTTCGCGCAGATCGCGAACAGCAGCAATAGAGGGGGATGTGTTCTCAGGCATGACTAGCTCCACTCAAGGGCGCCTTTGCGCCAGGCGTAGGCCAAAGCCACCAGCAGGATGGCGATGAAGATCAAGGCCTCAATGAAGGCCAACAAGCCGAGACGGTTGAACGCCACAGCCCAGGGATAAAGGAACACGGTCTCGACATCGAAGATGACGAAGACCAGCGCAAACATGTAGTAGCGGATATTGAATTGAATCCAAGCCCCACCAATGGGCTCCATGCCGGATTCATAGGTGAGCTGGCGCTCACCGGCACGGCTTTTCGGCGCCACCAATTTGTTGGTGATCAGCGCCAGGGCCGGCACTGCAGCCGCAATCAGCAGAAACCCCAGAAAGGCGTCGTAGCCGGGCAGGGCAAACATGGAGGTCCCCGTAGACCGGGCCAGTCTGGCATTCACCGCCTGGAGTTGTCGTCGATAGAGTCGCTTGGCCCAGCAACACAGCGGTGAGCGACGAACAACAGTCCGTCCAGCCGGTCGAAGCCACCGAAGCGGTGGAACCAGCGGTTGAAACCGCTCCGGAGAGTGACCCACGGACCCACCGTTTCGAATGTCGCAGCTGCGGCTACGTCTATGACCCCGACGAAGGGGTCAAGAAAGTTGGGATTGAACCCGGCACAGCCTTCGAGGATCTCGACGCGCTGGCTTTCCGCTGCCCCGTCTGCCGCAGCAAAGTGGCCGCCTTCCGCGATATCGGCCCGCGGGCGAAAGCCAGTGGTTTCGACGAGAACCTCGATTTCGGCCTTGGGGTGAACCGGATGACGCCCGGGCAGAAGAATGTTCTGATCTTCGGCAGCCTTGCCCTCGGCTTCGCCTTTTTCCTGTCCCTTTATTCCCTGCGCTGAGGCCCAGCCATGAAACGTCTTTTGAACTCTTTAAGCCAGCTCCTGCTGGTGCTGGTGCTTGGGGTCAGCCTCAGCGGCTGCGTCACCACCCACGTGCCCACGGCCAGCACGAGCCCCTGGCAGGCCGAGGATCTCGACACCCAGGCCAACCCCCTGGATGTGGCCTTCACCGACAGCCGCCACGGCTATCTGGTGGGCAGCAACCGGATGATCCGGGAAACCAACGACGGGGGCGCCCATTGGAATGAGCGCAGCCTGGACTTACCCGACGAGGAGAACTTCCGCCTGATCAGCATCGATTTCGATGGCGATGAAGGCTGGATCGCAGGACAGCCAGGTCTGCTGATGCACAGCGACGACGGTGGCCAGAACTGGACTCGCCTGTTCCTCGACACCAAACTGCCCGGCGAGCCCTATCTGATCACTGCCCTGGGCAGCCATTCCGCAGAGTTGGCAACCAACGTGGGTGCGGTCTACGAGACCCACAACGACGGCAACAGCTGGGAAGCCAAGGTGACGGATGCGGCGGGTGCGGTCCGGGATCTTCGTCGCAGCAAGGACGGCAGCTACGTGAGCGTGAGCGGCCTCGGCAACTTCTACGCCACATGGGAACCGGGTGATTCCGTCTGGCAGGTTCACCAACGGGTGAGTAGCCAGCGGCTGCAGAGCATCGGCTTCCAGCCCGACGGCAATCTCTGGATGGTGGCCCGCGGGGCACAGATTCGCCTCAACGATGAGCCAGGCAACTTCGACAGCTGGAGCAAAGCCATCATCCCGATCACCAATGGCTATGGCTACATGGATCTGGCCTGGGATGACGACGGCGCCATCTGGGCCGGCGGTGGCAACGGCACCCTGCTGGTAAGCCGGGACGGAGGCGACAGCTGGGAGAACGACCCCGTGGGAGACCGTCAACCCAGCAACTTCACCCGCATGGTGTTCGACGGAGAGCACGCCTTTGTGCTGGGTGAGCGGGGCAATCTGCTCCGCTGGGTCGGCAACGCTGTGTAACTGAGGCTCTTCCTCAGCCCCGACTCACCAGAACCACCTCCTAAGATCATTTTCCTGATACGCCCAACGCCATGGCCGCCGGCTCAACAGGAGAACGTCCGTTCTTCGAAATCATCACGAGCATCCGTTACTGGGTGATCCACGCCGTGACACTTCCTTCCATCTTTTTGGCAGGCTTCCTGTTCGTGTCCACCGGCCTGGCCTATGACGCCTTCGGAACACCTCGACCCGATGCATACTTCCAGGCCTCGGAAAGCAAAGCACCCGTGGTGAGCCAGCGCTACGAGGGCAAATCTGAACTCGACATCCGTTTGAAATAAGCCATGACTCAAGCTCCTCCTGTCGCCACAACGCCACGCAACTATCCAATTTTCACGGTGCGTTGGCTTGCATTGCACACCCTCGGTATCCCGACGGTGTTTTTCCTTGGCGCCCTCGCCGCGATGCAGTTCATCCGCCGCTGATCTAAACCATGGAACGCAATCCCAATCCCAACAATCTGCCGGTTGAACTCAACCGCACCAGCCTGTACCTGGGTCTGCTGTTTGTCTTCGTGACCGGGGTGCTCATGTCCAGTTACTTCTTCAACTGAGGATTATTCGATGAGCGGAAAAAAATCCCCATATCCCGACGGTCGTATTCCCGATCGCAATCCTGATGGCACACCGGCTGTGCCCTGGAGAAGCCGCTGGACCGAAGGCGTTCTTCCCCTCTGGCTTGTGGCCACTGCAGGTGGCATGGCTGTTTTGTTCGTTGTGGGTCTGTTCTTTTATGGCTCCTACACCGGTGTTGGTTCCGCTTGATCGGAAGCCACTTACGAAATAAAAGCCCTCTGGTCTCTTTCCAGGGGGCTTTTTGATGCAACAACGCTGCGACGACGTTGCTGCCTAACGACAGGCGATCAGACGCCGTAAAAGGAGCGATACCAATCAGCAAAACGCTGGACGCCGCTTTCGATCGGCGTTGAGGGCTTGAAGCCCACCCACGCCTCCAGAGCTGCGGTATTGGCTGCAGTGGCCACCACATCGCCCGGCTGCATGGGCTGGAAATCCATAATGGCTTCGCAACCCAGAGCCTCCTCCATCACCTCGATGAAGCGCAGCAGAGGCGTGGGCTGGCTGTTGCCAATGTTGAACACCCGGTGCGGTGCCGCGGCCGTGGCGGGATCAGGAGCCAGGGGGTCGAACTCGGGGTTCGCGGTGGCGGATTTGTCGCAGCAGCGCAGCACCCCCTCCACGATGTCGTCGATATAGGTGAAGTCGCGCTGCATCTGGCCTTGGTTGAACACCCGGATCGGGTTCCCCGCCAGGATCGCTTTGGCGAACAACATCGGTGCCATGTCGGGCCGGCCCCAGGGGCCATACACGGTGAAAAAGCGCAGACCCGTGGCCGGCAGCCCATAGAGATGGCTGTAGGTGTGGGCCATCAATTCGTTGGCCTTCTTGCTGGCGGCATAGAGGCTCACCGGGTGATTCACCGGTTGGCGCTCATCGAAGGGCAGGTTGCGGTTGCCGCCATACACCGAGCTACTGGAGGCATACACCAGGTGTTCCACGCCGTTGTGGCGGCACCCCTCAAGGATGTGACCGAAGCCCACCAGGTTGCTCTGGATGTAGGCCGCAGGGTTCTCAAGCGAGTAGCGAACGCCTGCCTGGGCGGCGAGATTCACGACCACCCGGGGCCGTTCGGTCGCGAACAGCCCAAGCAACGCCTCAACCTCTTCCAGGCCAATCTGCTCAAAACGCCAGGCACCGGCAGGGGCCATGGCCGCGATCGCCGCGAGGCGCGCCTGCTTGAGGGCGGGGTCGTAATAGCTGTTGAGGTTGTCGATGCCGATCACGCGATCACCGCGCTGCAACAGCCGCTGGCAGAGAGCAGCCCCAATGAAACCGGCAGCACCGGTCACCAGAACCGGTCGGGAATGAATGGCAGTCATGGCAGATCAGCGAACGGTGGGAAGCAAACAGACGTGATGCGAATCAGCGCGTGATCGGGTCGCCACCATCCCCGACGCGCCACAACTGCAGCCCGGCGGTGGCGACGGCTGCAGGATCCACCACGGAACGGGCATCAAAGATCCAGGCGGGCTGACGCAGCAAGGGAGCCAGGGCCTGCCAATCGAGCTGGCGATACTGCTTCCACTCGGTGAGGATCAGCACCGCGTCAGCTCCCGACACGGTGGAGGCCACGTCGTCTGTTTTCCACCAGGTGCCCTCGCCGCTGAGAGCCGCCCTGGAAGGGCCGGCGTTGGGATCGGGAACCGCGCTGGCCTCCAGGTGCAGATCACGGGCGATCTGATCGGTCTCCACCTTGGGGTCGTGGATCGCGAGCTGAGCTCCCTCCTCCAACAGATCGCGGCAGATGCGGATCGCCGGCGCTTCGCGGGTGTCGTTGGTGTCGGCCTTGAAGGCAAAACCGAGCACAGCCAAGCGCTTGCCGGTCACGGTGCCGAACAATTTCTGCACCACGAGGCGCGAGATGCGGTGCTGCTGCCAGGTGTTGAGCGTCACCACGCTCTCCCAGTAATCGGCCACTTCTGGCAAGCCGAAATGGCGGCAGAGATACACCAGATTGAGGATGTCTTTCTGGAAGCAGCTACCGCCAAAACCAGGGCCGGCCTGCAGAAATTTGGGGCCGATGCGGCTGTCGGTGCCGATGGCCCGCGCCACCTCGCGCACATCAGCGCCAGTCGCCTCGCAGAAGGCGGCAATGGAATTGATCGAGCTGATGCGCTGGGCCAAAAAGGCATTGGCCGTGAGCTTGGAGAGCTCACTGCTCCAGAGGTTGGTGCGCAGGATCTTCTCCTGGGGCACCCAATGGGCGTACACCGCAGCCAGGGCATCAATGGCCGCCGCATCCTCCCCACCAATCAGCACCCGGTCAGGGCCTTCCAGATCGCTGATGGCAGTGCCTTCCGCCAGAAACTCCGGATTGGAAAGCACCGAAAAGGTGCGTCCGTCGCTGCCTTCCCCCTGGGCTGACGCCAGGATCTCCTTGATGGCCTGAGCGGTGCGCACCGGCAAGGTGCTCTTTTCCACCACGATCGTGTGGGCCGTCGCCACCTTGGCCACCTGGCGGGCACAGGCCTCCACCCAGCGCAAGTCACTGGCCTGGCCAGCCCCTAAGCCCTTGGTTTTGGTGGGCGTGTTCACGGAGATGAACACCATGTCGGCGGCGGCGATCGCCTCATCCACCGCCGTGGAGAAGCTGAGGTTGCGGCCACGGGCCCGCTCCACCACAGCATCCAAGCCGGGCTCATACACCGGCAGCTTGCTGAGATCGCTGTCGTTCCAAGCGGCGATGCGCTGCTCATTTAGGTCCACCACCGTGACGTGGAGGTCAGGGCAGCGGTCGGCAATCACGGCCATGGTCGGCCCGCCCACATAGCCGGCGCCGATACAGCAGATACTGCGCACAGAAGACAGTGTCATCGGCAGATCGAGCATGCCCAGAGCGGTCCTGCCAGGCTATCGGCAGTTTCTAAAGGGATTACCCCAAGGCCTCCAGCAAGGCAGGGATTGCATCAAGCGCCAAGGTCTGCTCGTCGGCTTCCGCGCGTAGCGACTTGAGGCGCACGCAGCCCTGCTCCGCCTCTTGATCGCCGATCACCAGGGCCCAAGGGGCACCGCAGCGGTCGGCGCGTTTGAACTGTTTGCCGAAGGCAGCTCCTGAGCCATCAAGCTCCACGGCAACACCGGCCTGCCTGAGGCTGCGGGCCAAGCCCAAAGCTGCGGCCTCAGCGGCCTCACCGCGATTCACCAGATAAACAGTGGGGGGCAGCTGAGCAGTGAGCCGGGCCGCTACACCATCGGGATCGGCTTTGGCGGCCGCCTCCAGCACAAGCAGCAGACGTTCCATGCCCAGAGCCCAGCCGATCGCCGGCGTTGGCGAGCCACCCAGCTGCTCCACGAGGCCGTCGTAACGGCCACCGCCACACACGGTGGCCTGGGCTCCGAGCTGGTCGCTGGTGATTTCAAAGGCGGTGTGACCGTAGTAATCGAGGCCACGCACCAAACGGGTGTTCACCTGGAAAGGAATCGCCAGCTGACGCAGCAAAGCCTGAACCTCAGCGAAGCGAGCGGCACTCTCCTCCGATAATGCCTCCAGCAGGGTGGGGGCATCGGCCAACAGCGCCTGGGTGGTTGGGTTCTTGCTGTCGAGGATGCGCAGGGGGTTGGTGGTGAGCCGCTCCTGAGAATCGGAATCGAGCTGATCCACCCGCTCCTCAAGCCAAGCCACCAGTTGGGCGCGATAACGCTGGCGGTCGTTTGGGGTGCCGAGGCTGTTGATCTCCAGCTCAAGCCCCTGGACCCCCAGGGCTGCCAACAGATCCCAGGCCAAGGCGATCACCTCCACATCACTGCGGGCACTGCTCACCCCCAGGCACTCCACCCCGATCTGGTGAAACTGGCGCTGGCGCCCCGCCTGGGGGCGCTCGTAGCGGAACATCGGCCCGCCATACCAGAGCTTCTGGGCTCCCTGGCTCAGCAAACCGTGCTGCACCGCCGCACGAACCACCGATGCGGTGCCTTCTGGCCGCAACGTGCAGGCGCGCTCGCCACGATCAAGGAAGGAATACATCTCCTTGCCCACCACGTCGGTGCCTTCGCCGATGCCCCGGGCAAACAGTTCGGTGACCTCCAGCAGGGGCGTGCGGATCTCCTCGATGCCAGCGCGGCGGAAATGCTCGCGGGCCACCGCCTCCACCGCCTGCCAGCGCCGGGTTTGTTCCGGCCGCAAATCCACCATGCCGCGCAGGCTCTGCAGCTGACTCACACCCTTCCCGCTTCAGTGGGGCCAGTCTGCCGTTCAACCGCGCAGCCTTAGCCCAGCAACTCCTGAAACCAGGCGATGGTGGGTTCGAGTCCCTGCTCAAGGCTCACCTGAGGCTGCCAGCCGAGTGCTCGTTGCGCCAAGACAATGTCGGGCTGACGTTGTCGGGGGTCATCAGCGGGAAGGGGCTTTTCTATGAGTGGCAGCTCCGGATTGATGCGGGCGCGCACCTGTTCAGCAAGCTGGCGAATGGTGAACTCATGGGGATTTCCCAGGTTGATGGGCCCGGTGGAGGTGCCATTCATCAAGCGGATCAAGCCCTCGACCAGATCGTCGACATAACAAAAGGAACGGCTCTGGCTGCCGTCGCCATAGAGGGTGATCGGCTCACCGCGCAGGGCCTGCACGATGAAATTGCTCACCACACGGCCGTCGTCGGCGAGCATGCGCGGACCGTAGGTGTTGAAGATGCGAGCGATGCGGATCTCGCTGCCATGCATGCGCTGGTAGTCGAAGCAGAGGGTTTCAGCGATGCGCTTGCCCTCGTCGTAACAAGCGCGGATGCCGATCGGATTCACACAGCCGCGGTAGCTCTCGAGCTGGGGGTGAACGTCAGGGTCGCCATACACCTCACTGGTGGAAGCCAGCAACAAGCGGGCCTTCACCCGGCGGGCCAAGCCGAGCATGTTGTAGGTGCCGAGGAAGCTGGTTTTGGCGGTTTTGACCGGATTGGTCTGGTAGTGAATCGGGGAGGCGGGACAGGCGAGGTGCCAGATGCGGTCGACTTCGAGCTTGATCGGTTCGGTGACGTCGTGGCGGATGAACTCAAAGCGGGGGTGATCCCACCACTGACGCACGTTGGCCTTGCGGCCGGTGAAGGTGTTGTCGAGGCAGAGCACCTCCTCACCGGCCTGCATCAATCGATCCACAAGATGGGAACCGAGAAAACCAGCTCCGCCTGTGACCAGGTTGCGCATCGGACCGGAAGGCATCAACAACTTCGGCGGATGGGCTGACGTTAAGCAGGGATCACCAACTGCGATAAGCCAAGCGGCCAATCAGATCACCCAATGCTCAAGAGCCTTTAAGCCTTTGCCACTCCGGAACCAAATCCGCCAAGAGAGCCAGCGCAGCGTCAACGTCGTGCGCCTCAATCGCTGTTGCCAAGACTTCCAATTGCGGCCAGAGCTCATAGGGTGCTATCGACCGTTCCTGAGCCCGATAAATCAAGGGATGGGCTGTGGGCTGGGATTCAGCCTCAATCAGCAGCTCTTCATAGAGCTTCTCGCCAGGGCGCAAGCCGGTGCAGATGATCTCGATATCCCCATCGGGATTGGCAGCATCACGCAGTGACAAACCACTTAGGCGCACCATCTGCTCAGCTAGTGCTTTGATTCGCACGGGTTCACCCATATCGAGCAGGAATACATCTCCACCCTGGGCGAGCACAGAAGATTGCAGGACCAAAGTGGCCGCCTCGGGGATGGTCATGAAATAACGAATGATCTCCGGGTGAGTGAGAGTGATCGGCCCACCTGCAGCGATCTGGCGGCGAAACAAGGGCACCACCGAACCTGAGGAACCGAGCACATTGCCAAAACGCACCATGGAGAAACGAGTGTTGCTGCCCTCAGCGGCATATGCCTGCACCACCAATTCAGCCAGACGCTTGGAAGCTCCCATCACATTGGTGGGACGCACAGCTTTGTCGGTGGAGATAAGAACCACCTGACCTACGCCGCTGGCAACTGCGGCACGGCATACCTGATCGGTGGAGCCCACGTTGTTGGCCAGACCCGCCAACGGATTGGCCTCCACAATGGGAACGTGTTTGTAAGCAGCGGCGTGGAACACCAACTCAACCGCCTGATCAGCAAACAAACGCTGCAGCAACGATCGGTCGGTGGCACTACCCAACACTGGCTGGAGCACCACTCCATGCCGCAATAGGGAACGGAGGTTCTGATCTATGGCATAGAGCGCGGGTTCACTGCACTCCAACAAGATCAGCCGCGCCGGCGACAACGCCAGAATCTGGCGGCAGAGCTCCGAACCAATAGAGCCACCAGCACCGGTGACGCAGACCACAGAACCGCTGATACCCGGCCCTATGAGCTTTGTAATGGCCGGCACCTCGTCACGACCGAGCAGATCTTCAATCGCGATTGGCCGCAAAGCATCGATGCGAGCGCGACCTGAAGTGAGGTCATCCACCGAAGGCACTTGCAATACGGGGATGCCACGACTCTGAAGCTGATCGACAATGCGCCGGCGATCCCCTCGAGACAGTGAGGGAATGGCCAGGAGCACCTGATCAATCGAGTCCTCCATTTCCATCAATTTATGGGGCGATTGAATGCCAACTCCGTTGATCGATCGGCTCCAATAGGCGGGATTGTCGTCAAGGAAGCTGACGATCCTGTGGTTACCCGCTAACCGCAGAGCAGCCGCCAATTGAGCACCTGCTTCTCCAGCCCCATAGATGGCGACACGCAATTGCTGCTTGTGCTGAGTGGAACGCAAACTGAGCAACACATCCCGCAAGGCGAAGCGCACAGCTCCAGTGAAAGCGGTTAGAAGCAACCACAACAGAATCCAACTGCTGCGGGGCGGCATCGACAGCTGAAGCATCAAACCAAGAGCGATCAGCAATAGCACTAGAAGGCCGTTGCGGCCTGCCAGGCGATAGAGAGCAGTACTACCTACGTAGCGAGTTAGACCCTTGTATTGCCCAGTGAATGCATAAAGAGTCAGGCCAATCAGGAGAATGCCCGGCACCAACCACCTGCCAGCGGCGATAAAGCTGGGATGGAACATATCTGCCAGGCGTAACCAGAAACTCAGCCATACCGCGAGGGGGAGAAGGAGAGCATCAAGCCCTATGAGCAGAACTCTGCGAAGGAGAGGGCTAAGGTTCATCAGCGGCTGAATCACCACAAAAGAAGCAGGAAACAACTTCATCGGCAGGCTCTTTGAACCACTGACTGCACAGCTTCGGCATATCCCGCCATCTGCTCAAGGGTGATGGTGGGGTGCACCAAGAACATCAGGCTGGTCTCACCAAGCTTCCGTGCCACAGGGAGTCGTTCAGTGGGAAACAGACCAGCATCTTGAAAACATCTCTCTAAATAAATCTCGCTGCAGCTACCGGAAAACGCGGGGTAGCCGAGTGCAGACACCTCCAAGAGGATGCGATCACGGCTCCAGCCATCTGCCAAAGCCTCAGGCTGCACAAAGGCATAAAACTTGTACCAAGCATGGGTGAGGTGTGCTGGTGGGAGGGGCACACGTACGGCCGGCATGTCACTAAGTGCTCCTGCAAGCAAGAGAGCATTACGAGTGCGAACGGCATTCCACTCAGGAAGACGCTTGAGCTGAATTCGTCCGATGGCGCTCTGTAGCTCAGTAAGGCGAAAATTGGAGCCGAAACGTTGATGCAGCCAGCGAAATCCCGGTAGGTGCTCCCGCCCAAAAACCGCTTCATATGTTTTGCCGTGATCTTTAAAAGACCACATCACGTCCCAGAGTTCAGAACGAGAGGTGCTCACCATGCCACCCTCGCCGGCAGTCGTCATGATTTTGTCCTGGCAGAAGCTCCAGGCAGCCACATCGCCAAAACTGCCAACTGATTGGCCATAGATACGAGCACCATGAGCCTGAGCACAGTCTTCGATCACAGCGATGCCGTGAGAACGGGCTAAGTCACAGATGGCCGGCATATCCGCGGGCCACCCACCCAGATGGACAACAGCGATGGCCTTAGTGCGTGATGTGATGAGTGGAGCAATAGTTGCAGCAGTAATGGCTCCAGAATCAGCATCAACATCAGCGAAAACCGGATTAGCACCGAGCAACACGGCACTAGAAGCTGTGGCAATGAAAGTCCGCGGCGTGGTGATGACTTCATCCCCTTTCCCCAAACCGATGGCTAAGTAAGCAGCAGAAAGAGCCAAGGAGCCATTGGCCAAGGCGATCGCGTGGTCAGTGCCGACCCACTCGGAGAACTCCTGCTCAAAAGCTTTGGTTTCCAAACCAGTCCACGCATTGACCTTGCCGGAGGCGAGCAATTGACTGGCAACGTTGATCTGATCGGCGTCGAAGTGGGGCCAGAGGGCGAGAGGCACGCGATGAACAAATGAAAATGAGTAACTAGGAGGTGGGCAACTCCCTAGCCGGCACCCCCACGGCGGTGACGCCGTCAGGCAGGTCACGCACTACAGCAGCTCCTGCTCCAACAATGACATCGGAACCGATGCGGATTCGTTGAATCACCGATGAACCGATACCAATCCAGCTGCGGTCACCAACCTGCACTTCGCCCGCCAAGCGAGCACCAGGGCAGATGTGGACACCATCACCAATTAGTACGTCGTGGTCGACCGAGCAACAATTATTGAGAATGACACCTCTACCAATCACGGTCTGGGACTGGATGACGGCCTGTGCACAAACCACTGAACCAGCATTCAGCTGAGCCGACGGCGACACCCAGGCAGTGGGGTGAGATAGAACGGGAAGGTGAAAGCCAACCGAGGCGAGGCGCGTCAGCCATTGCAAGCGCAAAGAAGCATTACCGATGGCCACAAGCGCATTTGGATATTGCTGGCGAATATGGGGATCAAGGGAAACAGCCAAAGGGCCAATCACTGGCCAGCCAAGTTGATCGGGTAATGGAGCAAGAGTGCTCCAACGGTCATCAAGAAAGGCAATGCTGCTGTAAAGACCTGAGGCCAAGGCAGTTTCAGCAACGACCAGGGCATGACCACCGGCGCCAAGTAGAAGTAAGCCTGCCATCAGCGCGGCTCGGAATCCACACAAGAGCCCGTGAAGGGCACCGTGGTGGCTTCTCCAGGGGCAGAGACTCCTTCGCGACGGATAACCTTCCAAATAGTGATGAGAAAAATGCGAAGATCCAGCCAGAAGCTCTGGTGATCCACGTACCAGACATCGAGGATGAACTTCTCATCCCAGGAGAGAGCATTGCGACCATTAATTTGAGCCAGACCACTGAAACCAGGCTTGACGTCATGGCGGCGGGACTGGTCGGGGGAATAAAAATCCAGATACTGCATAAGAAGCGGCCGCGGGCCAATAAAGCTCATCTCACCACGAAGGATATTGAGTAGTTCGGGTAGCTCATCGATAGAGGTATCGCGTAACCAACGACCGAATGGCGTAAGTCTCTGGACATCGGGTAGAAGAGCGCCTGAGGAATCACGAATATTGGTCATAGTACGGAATTTGAGCAACTGAAAGGGACGCTCGCGATAGCCAGGCCGCTGCTGGGTAAAAAACACAGGAGAACCCAAGCGCCAACGAACTATAAATACGACAACAATAAGCAATGGCGATAAAACAATTAGAGAAAATAAGGCCACGAAAAAGTCAAGGAAAGATTTTAAGCGGAAGTAAAACATTTAACAAACAAGCAAAAATCTAGAGTTAAAGGCAACCATTCATGATTTTGGCAAGTTTGTACGCCAAGAAACGTGAATCATGATGCTGTTCCACATAGGTCCTTCCAGCTTTTCCCATCTTATTACGCACAACAGGATCGAGTTGCGCCATACGGACAAAAGCGTCAGCTAAAGCAGAGACATCACCCGGACCAACGCTAAAACCTGCACCAGCCTCAGCAATAGGGTTATTAACAGCACCGCTAGCAATTATCACAGGCTTACTTGCCGCCATATAGTCATACAACTTATTCAGACTGATGCCATAGTTGTATAAGGGAGAATCCATTAAAGCAACGACAAAACAATCGGCTTCTGCTGCTAAGGAAGGAATATCTTTTTTCATAACTGGTTTTTCAAATATGACATTTGTAAGCTTCAGACGAACAGCCAAAGATTCAAGGGAAGACTTCATTGGGCCATCTCCGATAAGCCTTAAACGGACTAGTGGTGGATTGTCTCGCTCAGAAAGTGCATGCATGGCATACAAAAGAGTCTCCAAACTGTTAGCCAAACCAAAAGAACCGAAATACATCAAGCACAATCCATCTCGATCTCGATAGCTGGGTTTTTGTGACAAATCCCATCGAGAAAGATCAACACCGTTAGGAACCCAATAAACCCGATCTCGCTTAATACCAAATCGCTGAATATAACGATAGGCGTTGGGAAGAAGTGTGATAATGGCATTGGATTTATGATAAAGAAAAGCCTCAAGCTTACGAAGAAGGATTGCAGCAATACCACGATTCCGTAGCTTGCCAAAGTCAATTAATGTTTGAGGCCAAAGATCTCTAACCTCAAATATGAAAGGTACTCGGTACTTCCTAGACAATAAGTACGCCGACCAAACAGCAAAAGGATGAACGCTTGATCCAATAATCAAGTCAGGGGGTGGCAAGAGGCGAACAGGCCTTGGCTTAAGCAACTGTATTGAGAATATAAGCATGTTCAAAATGCGACCAAGACCATTTCCTTTATAAGAGGGTGCAAACAACCAAAGAAAAGGTACCCTCTCAACGGTATCAAGTCGAAATGTCTGATTACTATCTAATCGTTGATGACCAGTATGGTGTTCTGTGCTCGCAGCTAAAATAAATGGTTTCCATCCGTATTCCGGGAGAAATTGAGAGAGTTGAAAATGTCGAGTTCCACCTGGACCAGAGGGTGTTTGTGCATAGTGGTTAACAATCCAGACGTTTTTTTTGGATTTCATGCGCAGAACAGCGAGCGGAAAACGTTAACGGAGCGAGGCGTATAGAGTCGAGAATTGAAAAGTTGCATTGCGTTCAAATTTATAATAAGCAATATAGGATGATACCAAATAACCAACACAAAAAGACACAAGCCAAATGACTAAGGCCAAAGGCAAAAGCAAGAAAAAAATAAACATATAATAGACAAATTATTTGAGCAACCTAAATAAAATAAGTTCACCTAGAAGGAGGACGGAAAGGTGGTGGGGGAATAACAGGTCTAAAGCTGAAGGAGCCAGTCATAAACCGAAAGACACGCAAAGGCAATAACTAATTAGAATAGAGGGATAAATATTTCTTTGCAATATGGCTCCAAAGGAAGGGATGCAAAAAGTCGTTGTGCATCAAGCTAACAGAATCAAGCCTGTAAAATAAGCAACGAATTCCTCTAGCGATATCTGATATTGATGATGGATTAACTAGTTCTACAACAGAATTAGGTGGAAAAAAACCATCAATACCCTGTCCTTTAGAGCATAAGACAGGAAGACCCTGTGACAATGCCTCTAAATACACTAATCCAAAAGTTTCGGTAATGGATGGCATTAGAAAAAGATCATGGTTTTGATATATGGTCTTCAGATAGTCATGATCATCTATCCGACCTAAATAGTTAACCCATGATCTCGACATCAAGAATTTAAGATACAGTGAGTTAACAAAATTATTCTTTTTGCTCCAGCCACCAACTATTGTCAATGAAATAGGGAATGAATAATTACGCAAGAGTTGAATAGCTCGGATAAGTCTTACTAAGTTTTTGTTAGGTGAAAAATCTCCAACATATAAAGCCTGAATACTAGGGTTTTTAACAGTAATCTGAGAGAGTCTAGGCGAGACAGTATTAAGCCAGGAAGGAGAAATTCCATTACTAATTACAACTGACTTAGCATCAATAACCTTAGAAAGGGCAGGTGGCAAATCAGAAAGAAATTTCTCCTTATAGGATGGTGTCAAAAATACAACATGCTTGGCGCATGCAAGTATTTCATGCATAAATGGATCCAAGTCTCTTCTGTACTTTTTATAGACGTTTAGATCGGTATTTCGAATTGTACAAATAAAGGGTATAGAGAATTTTTTGTAAAGATCGAGAGCAACACCTCCATCTGTATACAGAAAATGCGCATGAATAATAGTAATAGAGGAAAGATCTATACTATCAATTAGAGACTGGCAAGTGTCGCGAATTCTCTGTCGAAAAAAGATAGAGTGGTAATATCTTAATAGATTAGGAGAAAAGAATTGACCGGTCAAATACTCAGGAATTACAATTTTATTTATATTTGTTTTCCTCAAAGGTGTAAAAATAGTCTGCTTTATACCAAATGCGTGAAGAGCATCAACCAATTCGAGATACAACTTAGAAAAAACAAAAGAAGAACTGATGTGCAAAACGTGAGCCACACTGATTACCTCGTTGAAAGTTATGTATCAGAACTAAAGAGAAAGGATGAGAAACTGTGGACGGGGAAAGCTAATAAAAACAACTGAATAGAAGAGGTCGATAATTAATTTTTAAAAAAAAGGACTATGGAAATAAGTATATTAATAGGATGAGAGCTCTCAAGTGTATTCAAATAATTGAATATGAAGCAAAAGGGAAAAATATTGTGTGAATTGCCCTATTTGCACCATAAGGTCGACATCCTAGTTATGTCAAGTTAGTTTGAATAAGAAATGAATGAAAATAACGGGAGAAAAGCCAAAAAGGAATAGCTTGCCGCCTGCAGGGACGGGGATGACCATTGGCATCGACAACAGACACAAGAGACCAAGGATAAAGTATTTTAGAGCGATTAAAATAAATAATTGCGAGAAAGATAGGCAAGTCCTTAGGATTCATAAATATATTAGGGAGGAGAGCTTAAAGAGCGTGCTTTTTAATTCTATAGAGTATAAACTTGAAAGGCAAAGAAATGTAAGGCAGAAGGAATAATATAAACCATGCAGCACCTCCATGGCTACGGTAATAATGAAACCGAGAGTTTATTGGCTGGTGCTTAGCTGAACACAGAGTTCGATAGGAATCTAGTAAGGAAGAGGAAGCTAAGAGCCAGTTTTCTTTATGAAAGTTGCGTGAACAAGTACCGACATAAGAGTTGGATAAGTTGATATAAAAACCACGCTTCCGTGCTCGGAGACCAAAGTCATAATCGGCACCACCATGAATAAAGTAAGCGGGAATAAACTCAATTGTATTTAGAATATGAAATGGAATAAGTGCACTATTCATATTTAATGTATCTAGAGAAAGAGACTGAGTTTTATGTGGTTCTACTAAAGAAAACTTTAATGGGTGCAGCCATGAGGAACGACGGAGACCACCATAGGTCACTTGATTAGTTATACCATCGCAAAAAGCACCAACAACTATATGACTGTTGGGATCATGAAAAGACTGGCTGAGTTTAAGAAGCTCGTAAATTGCATTCGAGAAAAGATTAATATCATCATTATAGACATACAGGTAGTCTATAGAAAATATATTGTCAGTAATATAATTCCAACCAAGCCGCATTGAACCTGACCAATACAAATCACCATTTCCCTTAAGAACATGAACAGAAGGGAATCGTGATTCCACAGCTTCGAGAGTACCATCACTGCTATTGTCGTCAACAAGTACATGCACTAGCTCAACAGACGATAAAAGAGTTTGCCTGTGGAGCGAAGCTAAAGATTCAAGAGTATATTTTTTTCGATTAAATGAGGAAGCAAGTGTAACAATCTTCACGGTAAAGGAAAAAAGGGGGCTAGATCAGAAGATGAGAAAAGAGTAAGAAAATACTTTTTACCACTAAGGCTGAAAAGATTTAAACTGATTACAGGTTCGGTAGCCAAAATATTTTTTGAACACTTTAATCAGGCAAAATAAACCCAAGTACGGTGCTTTATAGAAACGTAGAAATACATTTAACCAATCACTCCTCTGAATGGAAAACTGCAGAAATCGAAAATCAAGATATTGCTGATAACACATGCAAAAATGAATGTAAAAATCAATTGAGAAATTCCGGGTTAAAAGAGGTTGCCATGCTTCTAGTGAATGAGATATGCCCTGCCTTCTAGATGTTTCCAAGGTGGTGAGGCGAGATACACTAGAATCAGTATTTGTTATGGGAACAATTCCCCATGCGACGCTAACCAATGGATTAATGGTAGTCAGTGAAATCCACAAATCATGGTCAACTCCAGACTTAATGATTGGATTGTATCCACCTATTTTTTTTAAGACACAAGATCTATAAGCTTGACCGCTAACAGGAGGAGTAACACCGGCGTACATTATTTCCTTAAGTGTAGGAAGGCTTGGAAAGAGGTGATACCAAGATTTCTGATATAATTTAGGTAAAGCAATTACAACATTAGCATCCGAATAAGTAAGAGATCGGACAAAAGCTTCGGCTAAAGTAGAGGGCCATATATCATCATCATCACAAAATGAGAAATAATCTCCAGTCGAA
This sequence comes from Synechococcus sp. N5, assembly GCF_900473925.1. NCBI lineage: Bacteria > Bacillati > Cyanobacteriota > Cyanophyceae > Synechococcales > Synechococcaceae > Synechococcus > Synechococcus sp. N5. The sequence goes on from NZ_UCNI01000006.1 coordinate 110,348, forward strand.
GCCTCAAGTGCTGTATTCCTAGCCGAAGCCAGACCCATATTTACAGGGTGACGAATAAACTTGGCACAGTGCAACGAGAGCTCATTAAAAATCTCCGTTGGAGGGCTGTCAGAAGATGCATCATCGACCAAAATAATCTCGATGTGCTTATATGTACTTTTAGAAACAGCTCTTACTGCCTGAAGACAACTAGTCCACCGATTGAAAGTTGTAATGGCTATAGAAATGACAGGATTACTCATACATGAGTCACAAAGAGCTATAAAACAAACAGAAGATTTGCTTAATCATACAATAGATGCTATGCAGTTGCAAACTTCAGCAGATGTTTTATTGAGAAAATCACGATAACAAAGATTTCACATATATGTTAATTGGAACGGGGTTGAGCGACTATTAAAAGTCTATTGGAATCACTTTCATCTAGATTATTTGAATCACTTTCTATTTTTTTGAACAAAAGGTAGTTCAAATATGGATGAGTAATTCTGTAGGTATCAGAGTGGTACCCCATTGCCTTTAAAAGCAATGAATTAATTATGGATCGCTTGTCAAAGGGCTGAATATTGACGATATCGAAGTATGGAGAAAGTATATCTCTTATTGAGGTTGAATTAAAATGCTGATAATGCTTGCTATTGCATGGTTTATTTAAATGCGGCACGGTAAATATCAAAAAACCTTTAGCCTCGACTAAATCAGCAGCTGAAGCAAGAAATTTAGGAAGATATTCCGGAGGAATATGCTCAATAACTTCAATTAAGGTACAAATTTCAAATCTTTGGTCTAGGGACTCATTTGTGATGTCAAGGCAGACATATTCGATAGATGGATTCAAAGCACAAGCCAAGCTAATTGCTGATTTTGAATAATCGACTCCTTTTAATCTAATATCGGGAAATTTTTCTTTAACTTCACGAAGAAAACGACCATCTCCGCATCCAATGTCTAAAAGTGAGTTAAACTGATACAGTTTTAAATTTGAAAGAACTAAATTTAAGCCTAAGATATAATTCATTCCCCAGGACCAATCAATATATTGCGAAAAATAATTAGATTGGAGTCTGGGAATATAATGATAAGGAAGGTTGTACTCAGACTCCTGAATCTGCTGCTGAGAGGACAAAGAATTAATCACTTAAACAACAAACTAATCAATTTTTAATATGCTAAATGGGTTAGTGCCTAATTCATATGGTATTTCATATTTCTTTTCAACAAAGCCAATTTTTTTGTTAATCAGTGCAAGCCAAGCTGGTTGATCATCTTGCACTTCTCTTCTTTTGCTAACAGCAACTAAAAGATGCTCATCTGATATTAATTCAACACCACGAAGAAAACCTTTTTTGGGATCGCAAACCTGAACTCTTTTAAAGTTGGCTGATTTAAGATCAGTACTTCTATGAATATTGTCAGCCCATGACACAATTCCATTACTAGATTCAGTTAACAAATAGGTGTTGTTTCTCAAGCATCCATCATGTGGACCTTTTAATCCTTTAAGCAATATTTGTTTACTATAAATAGATCGAACTTCGCCAGGGTTTTTTAAAGTTACCAAGATATCATCATCAAATTCACAAATATAATTAGGGTGTACTACGTGAGGCCTCATGAAAGCGAAACGAAAATCTATTGATCTTGCCCTAAATAATGCTGGCAAGAAGTATTTTTGAAGACCAGGCAATATTATTTTTTTAGATAACTTTTTGTATCTAATATCCTCAAGAGTAGGATTAATTGTCAGAGAACAGTCTCTTGGAAATATTTTTTGTTTTATCGATGAAGCTGTCTGAGCCAATATACGAAATAGGTCCTTTTGCTGTAACAAATGAATTGATTTATTGGGCCTCATATCTTTGTCGAGGACTTCAATAGTATCTAAGCCCGTATTAGCTACAAAGTATTTGTTATGATAATCACTCCAATGAGTGTAATGCGCATCATTTAAAAACTTATACGTGAAAGATTGGCTGCTTAATAAACTCTTAGATAAAATATGGATTTGAGCTTCACTGGTGATAAGATATCCAAGAGGGCTTTCAACAAGCCCCAAAAATCCTTTAGTGCTTTCACCATAAATGTTATTTTCTTTGCTAAAAGCAATATCAAACTGTTCATTATCTAAATCAAAGGATAAAAGACTCATGTGAGAGCTAAAATAACATCCGCCTCCTATAGTAATTAAAATCTTAGATGTCATGACAACCCCCTTACTAAAGCAGCGATAACACGCCTAAGTCTTACAAATAAAGCAGCAGGATGTATGCAGAAAAGAAGCCAATGCTTTTTGATTAGATATAGGTTAGTTTGTGCGACAAGAAAAGATGATATGTTTGAATGAATCGGAGTCATTCTTTTGAAAGTATGCGAAATGTCTATAGTCGAGGTTGGCTCTGGTAATGTATTAATTGAAAAACCTGAAAGTACTATTCTACGAAATAGGTCTGAATCTGTTCCTTTTCTCTGGCAGACATCCATTCCACCGACTTTTATCCAAGCTTCCCGAGAAAGCAATGCTGTTGATCCACAAATAAAGCTACCGCTTGATAAGAGTTGGTCAACGCGAATATAATTATTTGAACTTAATTGGATGGGCTTAACAAGCTCTTGACGTGTATTTCCTAGTTCAACCCAATAAGACCCCACAATTGCAATATTTTTTGATTTATCAAATAGCTGAAGCTGCTTATAGAGCTTAAGATTATCATTCCAATAATCATCATCACCTAGCAAGGCAATATGGTCACCACTTGAATAAGAAAAACCGAAATTTGTTGAGTATGCAACTTTCGAGTTCTGAGGAGTTTTGACTAATTTAATTTTATTTTCATACTCAGAATGTAAAGCTGCAAAGGTATTGTCAGTAGAGCAATCATCTACGACAATCAATTCAAAGTCAACATTTTTTTGACTCAGAACACTATCAATCGCACGCTTTACTAAAGGATATCTATTGAAGGTGCAAATAATTACTGAGCAGGCAGTCACTGGTACAAGGTCAAAATGTTAAAGGATTGAGCCAATCCTAGACACTATTTTAGCATAAAGAGCGGTCAAAAAAGTAACTCTAAAGCATAGGACGTATGCAACGTAGTACAAACTAGAGACACACCAGTAATGCAAAATGAAAGGCCAAAAGAAATAAGTAGCACATCGCAAAGAGATATGGTGGTAATATGTACGCAATTCCTTTCTAATTATTGTTAGAAATAGTATTGAACAACTGGGAACAACCATTCTAGGTTCCCCTATCGGGGTGGTCAGAGGCTCCTGAGGGCAGACCCGGCAGAGTATCTGGCAAGAACATCTAGCAACTCGTCGATAGATGACCGCTCCAGGTAATCACGACAAACGAACAGTGTGACCTAAAAGACAGTCAGTGCTACAAGAGCCGAGGGAATACTGTATACATATTGGTGTAATTGACGTAATACTCCAACTAAAGACTTAGGCTTGGCTAAACTTGGGAAAGCAATCAACTTCTGCTGCAACTAAGAAGTTGTTTTGGGCATTGCACTAACCCCCCGACTAAACCGACGTTGAGGACCTAAGAATCTACAAACCTGAGATGTGAGCACCACAACAGTGAATATGAGCGAATACATGAATTACAAGTAAAAGAGAGTATCCAGGCGGACGTATAGCCCTTGCCTAACCGAGGTTAATAACAACTGTCATGGCTAGAATGAGCCCCTCTCCATTTAGTCAAAGGAAAACAAGATGCGTTGGCGTCCCTCATTGATGAACTTGTGAGCAAACAGACGCATAATACTTCGTAGCATTCATTACAAAAACTATCAACGATAATGGTTTTGGAGAAATCACTCTACCTCCAAAAAGTTTTGCCTTGCATAAAATATTTTGGTAGCTAGTTTTGGTCTTGAGCGAAGAGATTTGAGATAAATTTTGGCATCAGACACTGTTCTTCTTGAGGCAAAAGTTATTGAGCTAAAAGCCTGAAAGCTCGGCTCTTTCGCAAGCACAGGATCAAGATCGGAAGTAGTTACACAAGTATAGGAGTATTTATCCATTAATTCGGCCAATGTTGGAGCAGATTTAAAACCGTAGAGATTTAAAGCATGTTTAGACAATCGACAATTAAGCATGTTTTGCACAATCTGATAAGCATCTCTCGAAATATTATTATTCGCCGACTTAATAACTCCATAAGCAGTTCTTTTCCATGTCTTCACGGTACGACGAGAAACAAGCTTTCTATAGGGGTTAGAAAGATAATTCTCCAGAATATTATTTTTATCACTCCATCCTGGAATGATATTTAGTGATGATGATATATTTTCTAGGGCTGTGACTGGATTGTCTACAATATTTTCGTACTTGAGTACCGTAATTGCCTTTCCTGCTGAGGCTATATTTTCAATTACTGTTCCACACTGGAGCCATGCTGCTGCTGCACTATAAGGAGAATAACCTCTTTTCAGCATGGAAGTAATAACGTAATATGGATTTCTTATTATAAATATAAATCCTAAAACGCTATTCAGTCTCAAAATATCAGGTGAAAAAACTGCATTGGTAGGAGTCTTTTCAAAGAAAAGAGAGTTAGACGGTTTACCTCTTAAAGCAAAATATCTCTGTATTATTCGGTCAAGAAAATCATCGGAGCAGGAAGACTGATTCCAAAGTTGTTTGAAAATAGAAGGATTAATGCCATACTCACAAAGTCCATCCCAGTCAATATATAATGAACGCTTACAGATATCTCGTGAAATAAAAGCGCTGCAAAGTTCAAGTTTTCCTAACTGCGGCAACTGACTAAGAGCTGTGAGCAAAGAAGTTTCTGATCCGCAAGTGTAGAAGGGCTGTCCATCTATGATATCTGCCAAAAGAGTACTTCCTGAACTGGGAGCAGAACCGATAGCAACAATATTTTGAGTCATTGAAGAGCAAAAATGAATCAATCTTCTAGCTGAATCATAGCAGTGGACTTAAGAAGAAATACATATACAACTAAGTAACCAACCATTGAGCAGAAGGAAAAAAGTGCAATTGAACCATCAAAACCAATGGAATGGGCAAGAAAATAAACGGGAAGAACCTTTAAAGTGACAATAATAATCTGAGCCAATAAGTGAGTTTTTACATTGCCGCTTGCAATAAAACCCATACTGAGGGGTTTGACAACAATAGTACCCAAGAAAAGAGGAATTAACAATGGAATCAAAGCGCTAGCAGATGACCACTTTTGGCCGAATATTATAGGAATCAACGGAACCAAAACCAGACAATATATTATTGATAAAGCAATTCCGAGAGACAACAACTTGCGACTGACCTTTATAATTAATGGATAGAGGGTGTTTGAGTGATTGTGTTGTGTCGCTTCACTCAAAAAAACCTTACCAACTGCATTACCAATCAAACCAGCCGGCAAAAGCAACAAACGTTGGGATAACGCCAATAAACCTACCTGTGATGATTGAAAAGTAGATGCAATAATTAGAATTGGAAGTTTGTTCCCAAAAGTATTTATTAATCCAGCTGGAGAACTATAAATACCAAAATGGCTATATTTCTTTAGTGTCTGAAATAATAAACTAGGGCTGATATTTGACCACTTCCACAAATCTTCGGAGTTACGCAGGATCGATAAAGAGCCTGCACTCTGACTAACGATCTGGCCAAACAAAAGGCCTATAACACCCATTGGGAAAGCAGCAAGATTAGTGGCAACACCGAAGATACCTTGTCTAAACTTAGTTCGAGCTAACAAATCAAACTGCTTGCAACGAATTGCCCAATAGCTCAAGGGAGAATAAATGCCGGTCAACAACACTCCCAGAGGCAAGAGCCACAAAAGAGACTTAATTTCAGGCTCGTTTAACCAGCTGACGAGGTAATCCCCAAGCAACAGTACTAACAATGCAGTAAGCAAAGTGCTGATTAGAACTAACACAAAGCAGAGCCACACTAAAGCAATAGCATCATCTTCATCTTCTGGTACAGAAATCGCCAGCTCATAGCGCAGACTGCTCACTACATTCAATACAGAGAGAATGGATGACAACACAGCTACAATCCCAAAGTTTTCAGGGCTATAAAGCCGTGTCAATAGTGGTATTGCAGCGACTGAGAATATCTGACTACCAGCGCTACCCTTAACTAATTTTAGAACATTTCTACTCGAAGCCGATAATGGTTTCAAGCTTAGTTTTATGGACTTAATTGTTCGCCTTGAGATAGATATCATAATATGATATAGCTCAAAAAGAATACGCTGCGTATAACATTAGGTTTCCAAAGGTAAGTGGATTACCTTCTGCTCTCTGGCCGAGCGATAAGCAGCACTCAGAAGTTCCAAACTCAATAGGCCCTGCTGACCATCACACAGAGCTTCGGCTTTTCCTTGCAAAGCATCAAGCATATTGGCGTAATAAGGCGGATGCCCAAAACCGTAAATACTCGTTGTCTCATAGCTGGCTTGTTCCACCAATGCGTCGTCATCGCTGTCATCAGCAAAAATCCAATGCTCAATCTGGTTTACAGCAGGGCCACCAATTTTCACGGTACCGGTCTCACCCAGCAAGGTAATCGAACCCTCCAAGTTCTTGGGGTAAGTGAGCATCGTCACCGCCATCGTGCCCAATGCCCCGTTCTTCCAATGCAACTGAATAGCAGCTGTATCTTCCGCCTCAATTTGCCGCCCTAGCGTTGCAATTGATGCACTTAAACTTTCAACAGGACCTACTAGCCAATCAAGAAGATCGATGTAGTGACTGGCCTGGTTCATCAAAGCACCACCATCTAATGCCCAAGTTCCACGCCAGCTATCTTGATCGTAATAACTCTGCGGACGTTGCCAGAAGACATTCACAGACACCATCGCCAACTGACCAAAACGGCCAGCCTGCAATTGCTTTTTAACAAGCTGAAGAGTGCTATTGAATCTATTTTGCTTCACAACAAATAAACGAACACCTGCAGCTTCACAAGCCCTGACCATCTCGACTCCATCTTCCCAGCGAGTTGCCATGGGCTTTTCGGTACACACGTGAACACCAATCTCTGCTGCTGCGATGGTTTGAGCTGGATGCAGACCACTGGGAGTAGTTAGGACAACTAAATCAACCGCGATCGAACCAGACTTAACAGCATCAAGAAAGGTGTCATATCCAATGAATTGCTCTGGGCTATTTGCAGCTGCAGGATATTCCCGGACAGCCTCAGTTACCAACTGCTGAGCAGAATCAAGTCTTTCCTGCTCAGTATCACAAATAGCAACAAGCTCTGCCCGCTCATAATGAAGAGCAATCGCTTTGATGTGATTGCGACTGATGCGCCCACAACCAACCAATGCGATTCGAATGCGTCGGCCGTTGATTAAATAGGCAGAAGTCATAGCAAGAAGACAATTAGACGAGAGAACTTAGGTCAAGCTCTGATAATTCTTGAATTTGGCACAAACTTTCCACGAGTATCTATCACCAATTGGCTGGAAGACTGAATCAGCTTGTAATCGAAAGCGTCATGGTCGGTTGCGAGTAATACCACATCGTATAAAGCAACAACATCGGCAGAGAGACTAACGCTCTGCAGTTCAAATTGATGCTTGCGCATCTTTGGAAAGCTTGGGAAAAAAGGATCGCTATAGGCCAACTCAGCACCTTTCGCCTTCAAGAGTTCCATAAGCTCCACAGATGGCGACTCGCGCATATCATCCACATTTTTCTTATAGGCAATCCCTAACACCAACACCTTACTGCCCTTGAGAGGCTTGCCCACCTCATTAAGGGCATCCATCGTTTTCTCCAACACATAGGCAGGCATGCCGGAATTGATTTCGCCAGCAAGCTCAATAAACCGCGTGTGCATTCCATACTCACGTGCCTTCCATGTGAGATAAAAGGGGTCAATCGGAATACAATGTCCACCAAGACCAGGCCCTGGGTAATAAGGCACAAACCCAAAAGGTTTAGTGGCCGCAGCTCGGATCACTTCATATAGATCAATCCCCATGCGATCAGCAAGGGGTTTGAGTTCATTCATCAAGCCGATATTCACTGCTCGGTGAATGTTCTCAAGCAACTTGGTCATCTCAGCAGCACGGGTGCTGCTCACCTCCACCACTTTCGAGATCGCCTGTTCGTAGAGGGCCACCCCCACCGAACGGCAGCCGTCCGTGCTCCCTCCCATCACCTTGGGGATCGTGGCTGTATTGAAATAAGCATTACCTGGATCTTCCCGCTCCGGTGAATACACCAAGAACATATCTTCACCCACCGTGAAGCCCCGTTGCTCGATCAGGGGACGCAGCTCTTCTTCAGTGGTGCCTGGATAGGTCGTGCTCTCCAAGCTCAACACTTGACCTGCGCGTAGATGCGGAAGCAACCCCGCCATCGTGGCGCGAATGAAGCTGAGATCAGGCTCACGGTATTGATTAAGCGGTGTCGGCACACACAAGATCAGGGCATCGGCTTCTGCAGCCCTGGCGAAATCGGTCGTGGCCTCAAGCTTTTGCTGTCGCTTAGCGTGCGCGACCCGCTCACCGTCAATGTGCTCAATGTAGGTCTGGCCTTGATTGATGGCACTGGCTTTTGCTTGATCAATGTCAAGCCCTAATACTCGATAGCCCACTTCCGCATAGGTCAGTGCAAGTGGCAAGCCCACATAGCCCAAGCCCACAATGCCGATCAGGGCCTGGCGGCTGCGCAATTTCTCCAGCAACTCAGCCTGATGGGTCACGTTGGAAGAAAGGGACATTGTCATGCTGCTGAAGGGATCGAATTTTGCTGAACTGTTTGAGCCACGGCTTCCACAACCCGATCTTGGTCAGCTTCACTGAGCCAGGGATGCATAGGTAGGCTCAACACACGCTCACTAGCTGCCTGAGCAATGGGAGTGTGACAGCCACCACTACAGACGCTGTGCTCGCAACGCAGAGCTGGTTGCTGGCATAGAAGCGTGGGGTAGTGGACAGCCGTGGGAATCCCCTTCTGTTTGAGTGCAGCTTGCACATCGTCCCGCTTATCCAGCTGCACTGTGTATTGCGCATACACACTGGTGTTCCCTGACATCAGCTGTGGAGTTGTAGTGACTCCAGCGTCATGCAGCTTGCGGCTGTAAGCCGCACCGATGTGACCACGAGCCTCCACTTCCTTGGCAAAGTTGGGCCATTTTCCCAGCAAAATCGCGGCCTGCAGAGTGTCGATTCGGCCATTGACACCTATGTCGGTGTGGTAGTAACGCTTTTCCTGGCCATGTCGCGATATTCGCCGCATGCGATCGGCCAACTCAGGGTCTTCGGTAAAGCAGGCACCTCCATCGCCATAACCCCCGAAAGGCTTGGAAGGGAAAAAGCTAGTAGTTCCAATTGTGCTCAAGCCGCAACTGCGTCGGCCCTGCTGCTCGCTGCCAAAGCTCTGAGCACCGTCTTCGATCACCGCCAAGCCATGGCGATCAGCAATGGCATTGATGGCAGGAAAATCAGCTGGTTGCCCATACAAGCTCACCGGAATGATCGCCTTGGTGCGTTTGTTGATAACCGGTTCCAACTTGCCAGCATCAAGGTTGTAAGTGACAGGATCAATATCCACGTAAACCGGCGTCGCACCCAACACGGCAATCGTTTCTGAGGTGGAAATGAACGAAAAGGGGGTGGTGATCACCTCGTCGCCGGCCTGAACCCCAAGCGCCATGAGAGCAATGAGCAAAGCATCAGTGCCACTAGCCAAGGCAATGCAGTACTCCACGCCCACGTAGGCGGCGAGGGTTGCCTCCAACTCATCCACCTCGGGTCCAAGGATGTAGCGGCCATGATTAAGAACCGCAGCGATGCGGCAATCCACTGCTTCACGGATCGTTTGACCGTTCTGCAGTCGCTGGCGTTGCTGCGCTGCCAAGTCAATGAACTGCATCGCTCAAGCAGGAGTGTGGGTGAGATATTGATCGAGAAGTTGGTAATTATCACCGGTATGTGGACAGGTCCAAGCACCGGTGCCCTGAATCGGGAGATCCACACGTTCGCCATAGGCGCTCATCCAGCCGATCTGTTTCGCAGGCACCCCCACCATCAAGGCAAAAGGCTTCACATCACAGTTGACCACGGCCCCAGCACCAACAAATGCGTGGCGACCAATCCGTATGCCGCAAACGATCGTGCAATTCGCTCCAAGCGTTGCCCCTTGCTCCACAACCGTATTGAGGTACTCGTCCTTGCGACTCACGGCTGAACGCGGGTTATATACATTGGTAAACACCATGCTTGGGCCGCAAAAGACATCGTCTTCGAGAGTCACATTGTCGTACACCGAAACGTTGTTCTGAATCTTGACGTTGTTGCCGATCCTGACCTTATTTCCAACAAATACGTTCTGACCAAAAGAACAACGTTCGCCGATTACAGCCCCAGCACAAATATGCACCCAGTGCCATATACGGCTAGCCGCTCCAATAGTTGCCCCTTCATCGATCAGAGCCGTAGAGTGAATTTTTACAGAAGAATGAATCGACATCTTTGATTGAAACCTTGATACTGAATGACAAAAAGAGGCTTAAAAGAAGGCATCAACTAGAACGCACTCTCTCTTCCCTAATTGTTTCACAAAAATCTGCAACTGTGCTTTTGAGCCCATCCGCCAACTCAATTCGTGCTCGCCAACCCAGCCGAGCAAGACGGGTGACCTCCAGTTGTTTCTTCGGGGTGCCATCTGGTTTGCTGACATCCCATCGAATTTCATTTCGGAATCCCATCGCCTCAGCCACCGCTTCAGCCAGCGCGCGGATCGTCAGATCAACTCCGGTGCCAACGTTGAGGAAGGGCGGATCCTCCGGCCCTGGCTGCCAGCGCTCCAAGGCAAACGCGCAAGCATCACCAAGATCATCTACGTGGAGGAACTCTCTGAGCGGATTGCCCGTACCCCAACAGGTGACACTATTGAAATTCGCTTGAACTGCTTCATGAAAACGGCGGATCAGCGCCGGAAGCACATGGCTGTTTTGTGGGTGGTAATTATCACCTGGCCCATAGAGATTGGTGGGCATCAAACAAATCGCATCAAACCCATGCTGCTTGCGCAGTGCTTCGCAAAGCTTGATGCCAGCGATCTTGGCAATCGCATACCACTCATTCGTGGGCTCGAGAGGTCCGGTCAGCAGCGCCTCCTCCTTGATCGGCTGCTCAGCAAGCTTCGGATAAATGCAGCTGCTGCCCAAAAACAACAGGCGTCTCACCCCTGAACGCCAAGCTGTTTCAATCACATTGGTCTGGATCTTAAGGTTATCCAGCAGAAAATCCGCCGGGTAAGTGGCATTGGCATGAATGCCACCCACCTTCGCTGCGGCGAGGACAACCACAGTTGGCTGATGCTCAGCAAACCAACGCTGAACCGCCAATAGATCGAGAAGGTCGAGGTCTTGTCTACTGGGGGTGAGTTGCTGGTGATAGCCGGCGCGATTCAAAGCGCGGCTGATGGCACCGCCCGCCATGCCCCGGGCACCAAAGATCGCAAAGCGATCATTGAGGTTGATCAACGTCATTCCCGTGTCGCAACCACAGCAAAGCCCTTGCGCTTGAGATACGCCTCCTTCTTCGCTTCCTCAACGTCAGTCGCCACCATCTCAGCCACCAGTTCTTCCAGGGTTGTTGTCGGCGTCCAGCCCAGTTTCTCCTTGGCTTTGCTTGGATCACCCAACAGGGTCTCGACCTCCGCAGGACGGAAGTAGCGCGGATCGATGCGCACCACTACTTCACCGGTGTCGCCGCGGCGGCCCACTTCAGTGGTGCCTTCACCATCCCATTGCATTGGGCCCCAGCCCAGCTGCTGCGCTGTGAGCTCAATGAAGCGACGAACGCTCTCCTGGCGGCCGGTGGCGATCACGAAATCCTCGGGCTGCTCCTGCTGCAGCATCAGCCACTGCATTTCGACGTAGTCGCGAGCATGGCCCCAGTCGCGCAGCGAGTCGAGATTACCCATATAGAGGCAGTCGTCCAGACCGGCATCGACCCGCGCCAGTCCACGCGTGATCTTGCGCGTCACAAACGTTTCCCCACGCCGCGGACTCTCGTGGTTGAACAGCACCCCGTTGCAGGCATACATCCCGTAGCTCTCGCGGTAGTTCACCGTGATCCAGTAGGCATAGAGCTTCGCCACCCCATAAGGGCTGCGCGGGTAGAACGGCGTGCTCTCCTTCTGCGGGATCTCCTGCACCAGGCCGTAGAGCTCACTGGTGCTGGCCTGATAGATCCGTGTTGTCTCCGTTAACCCAAGAATTCGTACCGCCTCCAGGATCCGCAGCGTGCCCAGCGCATCACTATTGGCGGTGTATTCCGGGCTCTCAAAGCTCACCGCCACATGGCTTTGAGCACCGAGGTTGTAGATCTCACCCGGCCGCACCTGCTGAATGATCCGGATCAGATTGGTGCTGTCGGTGAGATCGCCGTAGTGCAGCACCAGGCGAGGATCACTTTCGTGGGGATCCTGATAAAGATGATCAATCCGGCTGGTGTTGAACGAGGAGGCTCGCCGCTTGATCCCATGCACTTGATACCCCTTCTCCAGCAGGAGCTCCGCCAGGTAACTGCCGTCCTGCCCTGTGATGCCAGTGATCAGTGCGGTTTTGGCCGTAGAGGAAGCAGAAGCAGAAAAGGGCATTGAGGGAGTCGGAGAACAAGCAGGCATGAAACGCCTGCAGGCAGTCACAGCAGATGGGAGCAGAGCTCAACCGTCTCGGCCGTGACGTTCATGCTTGAAGCCTCGCACGGCTCTTCTCGCTCGCTTCAGGCGTCAAACCCAGACCAACAATCAACTCATGGCCTTGAGGGGCAGGAATGCCCCTGAGCTAAGACTTGATCACTCAAGAGTGCAGCGATGGCCAGTGTGCTCATCACCGGCGGAGCCGGCTTCATCGGTAGCCACACCTGTGTGGTGCTGCTCGAGGCTGGCCATGAACTCGTGGTGCTCGACGACTTCTCCAACAGCTCCCCAGTGGCTCTTGAGAGGGCGCAGCTGCTGGGAGGAGGCTCCATCCGTTGCGTTCGCGGAGACATCCGCGACCCGGCGTGCCTCAACGCAATCTTTGCAAACGCACAGGCAGCTGATACGCCGATCGAGGCCGTGATTCACTTCGCTGGATTGAAAGCCGTGGGTGAATCCGTAGCCGAGCCGCTGCGCTACTGGGATGTGAACCTCTGCGGTTCTCGGACGCTGGTCGCAGCCATGGATGCGCACCACTGCAGAACGCTGGTGTTCAGCAGCACAAGCACCATCTATGGAGAACCCACACGGTTTCCGCTGGTGGAAACCATGGCTCCAGCGCCGATCCATCCCTATGCCCAGAGCAAATGGGCGGTAGAGCAGCTGCTCAATGCCCTGGCGGCCACAGGCTCCTGGCGCATCGCCAACCTGCGCTACTTCAACCCCGTAGGCGCTCATCCATCCGGGCAGATCGGCGAAGACCCCCTCGGCATCCCCAACAACCTGTTTCCGTTCATCACCCAGATCGCCGCCGGGCGACTGGAGAGCCTGAGGGTCTTCGGGAACGACTACCCCACCCACGATGGCACCGGCATTCGCGACTACCTGCATGTGATGGATCTGGCCGAGGCCCATGCCCATGCCCTCGACCATCTGCTGAGCGCCGCGCCGGAGACCGCCCTCACCCTCAACCTCGGCACTGGCCAAGGTCTCTCCGTGCTCGATGTGGTGCATGGCTTTGAGCAAGCCACGGGTATCTCCATCCTCTACAGCATTTGTGCCCGTCGCCCCGGCGACGTGCCGCGCCTGGAATGCTCTCCGCAGTTGGCTGAGCAAACCCTGGGCTGGACAGCCAAGCGCTCTCTCGCGGACATGTGCCGCGATGGCTGGGCCTGGCAATCTGCCAACCCCCATGGCTACCGCCGGTGACCCCCACCACCAGCCAGTTGATGCTGGCGGGCGGAGGGCACAGCCATGCCCTGCTGCTGCGCCGTTGGGCGATGCATCCCAGGCATCGGCCCAAAGGGTTGATCACCCTGGTAAACCGATCGAGCACCACCCTTTACTCCGGGATGGTGCCGGGGCTGATCGCAGGCCTTTACAGCCGTGATCAGGTCGCTATCGATCTGCGCCGGCTTGCCGCAGATGCAGGCGTGGCCTTTGTGGAGGCGGAGATCCAGGGTCTCGAACTCACCGGCCAGACCCTGAGGCTCGCGAGCCGGCCGCCTTTGCCCTTCACTCAGCTGAGCCTGGATGTGGGCGCCATCAGCCGCCCCATCACTACGGATCAATGCTTGCCCGCAGCTGGTTGGGTTCCCATCAAGCCCCTGGAGCCGGCCTTGGCGTTCCTCGACAGCCAGGACGCCAACAGCTCGGAACCTTTCCATGTGCTGGGCTCTGGCCTGGCAGGGGTGGAAGTGGCCCTCGCCCTCAGGCAGCGCTGGCCTCAGCGCCCCATTCACCTACTGGCACGCCAAGGCCGCCTCGATCAACACCTGGACCAAGCCCTTCAGGATGCTGACGTGAGCATCGTGCACCAACCAGCAGGGGCTCCAGCAGCCCATGCTCTGGCAACGATCTCAGCCGGCCTGATCTGCAGCGGCACCCGCGCTCCTGGCTGGCTCGCCGCCAGTGGCCTGCACTGCTGCCCCCAGAGCGGCCGTGTGCTCACCAACAACCAGCTCCAGGTGATCGAGCACCCAAACATCTTTGCGAGCGGCGACTGCGGCCTGATCGGCACGGACCGGCGGCCACCCTCGGGAGTGTGGGCCGTGCGGGCAGCCATCCCCTTAGGCCGCAACCTCAAGGCTGCCTGTCAAAACCAGCCCCTGCGTCGATGGACACCGCAGCGAAAAGCGCTGCAGCTGCTGGGGGGATTCCAAGCAGGCCGCCCCACCGCCTGGGCTCTTTGGGGTTCTATCGTGCTCGGCCCCCACCCGCTGCTTTGGCACTGGAAACAACGCATCGACCGGCGCTTCATGCAGCACTTCCGGCCCTCCGCCATGAGCAAAACACAAGCAAGCGCCGATGGTGATCCAATGCTCTGCCGCGGCTGTGCCGCCAAACTACCCGCCGCTACCCTCGAAGCGGCCCTGTCCTCCGCAGGAGTGGGCGGCTTGGCGACAGCCCCGGAGGATGCCGCTGTAATCCCAACCGACGCACTTGGACAAAAAACACCACTGCTGCAAAGCGTGGATGGCTTTCCTGCTCTAGTCAGCGATCCCTGGCTCAATGGCCGTCTCACCGCCCTGCATGCCTGTTCCGACCTCTGGGCCTGTGGCGCCTGCGTGCAGTCAGCCCAGGCGGTGATCACCCTGCCCCTGGCACCAGCGAGCATTCAGCAACAGCTGCTGGCCCAGACCATCTCCGGAATCCGCTCGGCCCTGGTCCCCCAGAAAGCGATGCTGATCGGTGGGCACACTCTGGAAGACCGCAATCCAGCTCCTGATCCCTGCAGCCTGGGCCTGCAGCTGGCGCTGACCGTGCAGGGCTCACCCCGCCGCAACCTCTGGCCCAAGCGCGCACTCCAAGCAGGCGACCAGTTGTTGCTCAGCCGCCCGCTGGGCACCGGCGTGCTGTTCGCCGCCGCCATGACTGGAGCCGCCCGCCCCGAGGATCTCGACACCGCCCTCTGCCAGATGCAAACCAGCCAGCACAGCATGGTGGAGCAGCTGAGCGCTCTGGAGCAGCACCATCCCGGTCACCTCCATGCCGCCACCGATATCACCGGCTTCGGGTTGCTGGGCCACCTCGGTGAAATGCTCGGCGACACAGCCAAAGATCGAGAGCGGCTGCAGGTACAGCTGGACGCCAATCGCATTCCGGCTCTACCTGGGGCGCTGGCACTGCTAGCTGCTGGCTATACAAGCAGCCTCGCACCGGCTAACCGGCGCGCCTGGTCACTGCTGGATGCCCCAGCATCAGCTAAGCAGCCTGCTCCCGTTGGCCTTCACCTTGCTCAACAAAAAGCCGATCACAAGCATCACAGGGCCCTACTGGAGCTCCTCATTGACCCCCAAACCTGCGGGCCGCTCCTGATCAGCGTGACCCCGACCTTTGCTGCAGACCTCCTGAGCCAACCGGGTCACAGTTGGCACACCATTGGCCGAGTTAGCCAACTACCGATGAACTGAGCTCCTCAGGCAGCGGCATACCGATGAGCAAAACCCCACAGCCTGAGCATTGCTCATCTGACTAATCAACAAACGTGCTTCTTCAAGAGTCCTGGCGGAATTGAACCCCGGCTCCACCACCACCAACCAAGGGTTAGCTAATCGCGTGGATCCAAACTCAAAACGGCTGACAACAGGGATTCGGCGCTCTCGAACGGGAAGTGCGCTCCACCCTGCTGCAGCAGCAACTGCGTGAGAGGCGCCACCACTTCATGCTGGCGGGCAATGCTCAACACCCTCCAAGACAACGTTTGGTTCAGCTGAGTGGCCAACTGACCCACCAAAACCGGCACGGCCGGAGAAGTCCAAGGAACAGCGGGCAAACCAAAGCGCAGGAGGTGGCCGAGGCGACGCAGCAGCTCCACCTGGGAAAACACTCGGTTGCTACGCCGATCAGCGACCAACGCACTGCCAGCGCCCACGACCAGCCCCCCCCTAGCAAGCCAAGGAACAGTGAACGGGGGAATGGACTTCGGACAACCATCTCGGTTGGTTTCTCGAAACGAATCCAGTCAGGGCCAAAAAAAGGTTTGATGCCATTGACAGAGGCCTTGTTCGCCATTTCCAGCGTCATGCTTTTCTAGATTCGCGTTAATCCATCCAGAATTTTCGGAGCCAGAACTGAAGGTCCAACAACGCTCAAATGAAGGCGAGCAAGACTTTTTCTTTTCCTTTTTTGTCGTACTTAAAATTTACAATGCTGCAATACTGTCATTGAGGCTTGGCAATAGGGAACTATTTTTAACAAGTCGAATTAACGCTTGACGCACTGATTGGATCTCACTGTAACAAGAAAATCTTTCCACAGATGACTCTTTGAAGACGCTCTGTTGTCGACTTCTTGAGAAACAAGGGCCCTGGGCCACATCCAAGATCAGGCCGCTCTGCACTTGCGGAGCCAAACGTGGCTTGGAGGAGACAGCTCCAACCGCCAGCGCCAATCCCAAGAGGCCACCACCAAAAACCCAGCGCCAGCGGCGTTGGGCGGCAGCAAACATTTCTAGAAGATCGATCTCATCGTCGCCTGGAGGTAAATTTGTCTGAGGATTCGACATCTATATAAGGCCTTTCCCAAACTTCTCACACAACTAATCTAATTCCAAGACCACCACATTGATCTAAATCAATAATCAACTCGATCAGACCAGCCGTGAATCAAGGATCTTGGGCCAATCCCGACATCTTCAGGGCAAGTGGAAGAGCTGATTTATTGCAACTGCTCCAACCGTTGCCAGCGCAAGCGACGGAGCTCCTCGCCCAGGGCAGGGCCTGGCTTCCAACCCTGAGCCATCAAGTCCTTCGCGGTGACAGCGGCCTGCAGATGGCGCCAACGGCCCCACCAGCGAAGCAGAGGTTTCCACAGGGCACCATCAGCTGCCTGCTGAGCCAGGACACATACAGCGTGGGCCACGGCCTCGGGCGCCCAGCCCTGTCGCTCGAGAGCTTGTGTCCAATCCGCTGCCGACCACGCCGACACCTGCTCAGGTCTCACCTCAGCCAGCCAAGCCAACAAACAGTGCTGCTGCTGCAGCACCCGCTGCTGCTGAAGAGGCAATTGCAACCGCGCGGCCAAGGCAATCGGGTCAGCAGCACCGGCCACCAACGCCGTCAGCAACGGCAAACCGAGGCGTTGTGCCTGGCCCAGGCGTCGCAGAATCCGACCATCAGATTGCAAGCCGGGGTCCAGCAATTCAAGACCTCGCCACGCCTGAAGGAGTTTTAACGCTTGGGGCCAGGGTTCTCGTGCCAGAAGCAACTCGAGCTCCATGCGCAAACGCGTTGCAAGAGCCGGTGGCGCCTGCTCCGGCGGATCACCGACATGCCATTTCCATGGCCAGACCTCCAGCGTGTCAGTGATCTGTTTAGCGGCGTCTGGAGCCAGGGAAAAATCCAAACGGGCCCCATAGCGAGCAGCACGGACAACCCGCGTGGGGTCGTCCGCCACGCTAGTGCCATGCAAGAAAGCCAGCTGTCGGCGCGCCAAGTGGTCTTGACCACCATGGAGATCCAGCAGCCGCTGGTGCACTGATCGTTGAGGCGACACTGCATTGAGCGGCAACTCGAGAGCAAGTGCATTGACTGTGAAATCACGACGAGCCAGATCGAGCTCCAGCAGGCCCTCCTCCACCACAGGATTAACTCCGGGTGCTGGGTAATGCTCCTTGCGAGCTGCGGCTAAATCCAACCGCACCCCATCCAGCGTTAACTCCACTGTTCCGTAATTGCCATGCACACGCAGCTCGGACACCCGTTCTGCACCACAGCGATGCAGGAGATGACGAGCCAAAGCCTCAGCTGAACCCTCAAACACAAGATCGAGATCGGGCAGACCCCGCCAGGGGTCTTGGTACTGATGGTGGAGGAGAGCATCGCGTACAGCCCCGCCCACCAACGCCAGACGCGTTACCCCAGAAGCGCGGGCAGCATCCTGCACGGTGCTGAGTAGATCCGCAGGGATACCGGACAGCTCCACGAGATCAATCACCCACAGGTTCGATTGGAGCCAAACGCGGATCCAGGATTTTGGGGCCCATACCTGCGAACTTGACCGCGATGGACACCTTCTCACCACTGCCGAAGGTATGAGTGATCTCCCCAAGACCGAAGCTGGCGTGCATCACCTGATCGCCTACCTGCCAGCTACGACCGGGAGCTGGCCCTGCCTGACGTCGCCGCACCGCATTCGCGGGGGCCGATGATGGTTTCTCACGATCCACGCGGGTGAGCCTTTCCAGGCGCCGCTCGCGCCGAAGCGCTGCTCCACCACTCTGGGGAATGTCGCCCTGCACCAGGGCCTCCGGCAGCTCCGAAAGAAACACTGAGGGAACCGCCGCCTCACGCATGCCACCCCAAAGACGCCGCTCACTGGCATGGGAGAGGAACAAACGCTCCTTCGCCCGGGTGATGCCCACATAGCAAAGACGTCGTTCTTCCTCCAGTGATGCCGGATCGTCCAAGGAGCGATAGCTGGGGAAGAGTCCCTGCTCCAAACCCACCAGGCAGACCACAGGAAACTCCAGCCCCTTGCTGCTGTGCAACGTCATCAAGGTGACACGGTCCGCAGCGGTGTCCTTGCTGTCGGCATCACTGGCCAGTGCTGCACTGGCCAAAAATCCCTCGAGATCACCCTCCTCGTTCTCCTCCTGATACTGAAGAGCAGCGTTCACCAATTCCTGCAGGTTGCGACGCCGTTCCTCGGCCTCATCGGTGCCATCAGCGATCAACTCGCTGACATAACCGCTTTTCTCCATCACCTGCTGAATCAGTTCCGAGGGAGCCACCTCACGGCTCCGCGACTGGAGATCGTTCACCAGATCGCAGAACTGCAGCAGCCCCTTGGCGGAACGACCGCCCAGGGAACGCACCGCTTCAGGATCACTCACCACATCCCACAGCGGAATGCCCAGTTGGTTGGCCGCATCGGTGAGCCGCTGGATCGTGGTCTTGCCGATGCCGCGCTTGGGCACATTGATCACCCGCAGCAGGCTGACGGTGTCTGCCGGGTTGATCAGCAGCCGCAGATAGGCCAGAAGATCTTTGATCTCACGTCGGTCGTAGAAGCGCAGTCCCCCCACAACGATGTAAGAGATGCCCCAACGCACCAGCGATTCCTCGATCGCACGGGACTGGGCATTGGTGCGATAGAGCACGGCCATGTCACCCCAGCTGAGCTCGGGATTGGCCGCTTCCATCGTGCGCAACCGGTGCACCACAGCCTCCGCCTCAGCGATTTCGTCATCACAGCGGGTAAGAGAGATCAATTCCCCCTCGCCACGCGTGGGGCGCAACACCTTGTCGATACGTTCGGTGTTGTTGGAAATCAGCGCGTTGGCCGCTTCAAGGATCGTGGCGGTGGAGCGGTAATTCTCCTCCAGCTTCACCATCGTGCGCGTGGCCTCATCCGGAGCCTGATCACCGAAATCGTCCTGAAAACCCATCAGGATCGTGAAATCTGCAGCCCGGAAGCTGTAGATACTCTGGTCGGCGTCACCCACAACAAACACCGAGCGCCCGGCCCAGTCGTCGTAATCCTGAGGCTCCTTGCCATCGGTGACCAGCAGCTTGATCAGGTCGTACTGGGTGCGGTTGGTGTCTTGATACTCATCCACCAGAACGTGACGGAAACGACGGTGCCAGTAGCTGCGCACCTGCTCGTTTTGCTGCAAGAGCTGCACCGGGAGGAGCAGCAAATCGTCAAAGTCGAGGGCATTATTTGCCGCCAATGCCTTGCGGTAACGCCGATAGACATCGGCGGTGAGCTTGCCCCGCTGCCCTTCAGCATTGGCCTCGAGCTGATCGGGAAGCCAGCCCTGGTTTTTGGCGTTGCTAATCGCCCAACGGGTCTTCTTGGGTTCAAAGCGCTTGGGATCCAGTTGCAATTCCTGTGTGACGATCTCCTTCACCAGGCTCTGGGCATCAGCTTCGTCGTAGATCGAAAACTGCTTGGTCCAGGTAAGTCCTTCGGCATCCTTGAACTTATCGATGTCGTAACGAAGCATCCGCGCGAATAGCGCGTGGAAGGTGCCGATCCAGAGTTCTTTGGTGACTTCGCGGTAGATGCGCGAACGCAACTGACGCTGCTCCACTGGAGGCAAGGTGCTCCAGGGCTGGCCGAATTGACTCTGAGCCAGCTTCTGGGCCAAGAGCAGCTCAAGCCGCTCCTTCATCTCGCGGGCGGCTTTATTGGTGAAGGTCACCGCCAGAATTTGAGCTGGATCGGCACCGTGCTCTCCGATCAGGTGAGCAATCCGATGGGTGAGTGCCCGGGTTTTTCCACTACCTGCACCTGCCACCACCAGCAGGGGACCCTCGTGATGATCTACTGCCCGTCGTTGGGCATCATTGAGGCCGGCCAAAAAGCTCATGGGCCGATGGTACGGGAGTTCTCGTACACAGGGGCCGTTGAAACCAACGAAGCGATGGCTAAAACAAAACTGATAAGGCCCAGGAACGCTGCCAAAGGGGATAACCAAGAGCCGAGGAAGGCGAAGACGACTGGGAGATAACTCCGCAGCAGCTTCAGCTCCCTCCGGATCTGTGCCTTAAGAAGTTATAGACAAAAGGTCTCGTGACATTGCTTCGGTAACAAACAACGGTCCTGACAATGCTTATTCAGGACCACAAGCCCGCTTGGTCAGGGCGAAAGCAATCAGCCACGCAACCGATCGACCACCTTGCTCCGCAACCGTTCGAATCGCTGCATCCAACGCAAACGACGTGTGGAGGGCGAACGCAAGGCCGCTTCAGCTGACACGCCCATGGCTCCATGGGCACGAAGATCCTCCAGCTGCGTCAAAACATGACCCCAGCGCTCACACCAGCGCCGCTCGGCCACCTCGGCGAGCAGGCCCTCGAGCGTGGCCGCATCCGGCAACCACCCATAAGAATTCGCGACCGCCGCTGCGATGCGCGCTTGATCGTTCGCCAGCGTGCCTTGACCGATTTGATGGGCCGTGACCCCGGGGGTGAGCATGTCCGCCAGAGCGTGATTAAAGCTGCTGAACACCACGCAGCCACAGGCCAGCGCCTCGAGGGGCGGAAGGCCAAAACCCTCACTCACCCCACGACCACGCCAATACTCAGCCGAGTCGTAGAGATAAACCTTGGAGGAGTTGAACAACTCCACTAGATCATCGACCCAGCCGCTCTGGACCTCCACTCTCAGTCCCTGCGCCTGCAAAGCCGGCACCAGTTGATTCAGCACATAGGGGCTGCTTTTACGAAGCTGCACCAGCACATCGATCGGTCTCTCAGAGCGGGTTCTTTGCGCTGCAGAACCGGGGCGCGCGCCCTGGTTGATCCAGTGAGGTTCGAGAGCATTCGGTACCAAAAACAATGGATTACGGGGCGCACGATCAGCCCAGTAACCGAGGGTGTTGCGACTGACCGCAACCACTGGCACTCCTGGCGGGAGATCAAATCCATAGCCACTGCTATGGGCCTGATACACCACATTTTTACCGCGCAAAAGCTCCAGCGTACGCGGAACATCAAAGCCCCAACTAACGATCCAAAGAGCTGATCCTGGCCCCGACTCATTGCGAATCAGATCGTCAAGGAAGGGGTGACGATCAGTTCTCTCCCGATACGTGACAACCTCCGTATGCCGCAGCGTATACAGCAAGCGAGCGGTCTGCAGAGCCACTCTGAGGCCACCGCAACGAAAACGGGTTCCGGTGCCAGGCACCAGAACCCGAATAGAACTGAACCTCCCAAAGGAGGACTCCGTTAATGCCATCAGGCAGTGACTGCCTCCGTGCTGCCAGCCCGCTGACGGCGGGTGAGGAAACCAAACAACACCTTGCCGATGGCGGCCACGAGGTTGCCCTCCAGCTCCTTGAACATATTCATGTTTAGGTGGAAAGCATGGTTGGCCTCCTCAACGATGCGATCGGCCATGGCCTGATCGATGGGCAGCGTGTCCATTGCGGAGCGATAGGTCGTCTTAAACGCCTTCTCATCGGCAATGTCGTCGAAGACGTAAAAGCGCAGGCCGGCATCACCCTCCATGTTCATCGCTTTCTGGGCGATGTTCTTGAGGATCTGACCTCCGGAAAGATCACCGAGATAACGGGTGTAGTGGTGGCCGACCAACAACTCGGGAGATTCCTGGGCTACAGCGTGAATACGCTCTACGTACGCCGCCGCTGAAGGGGAGGGCTGGATGTTTTCCTTCCAGCTATCGCCGAAGTAATACGTGAGGTCTTGTTCCAACGCCTCACGACGATTCAGCTGGGCCATCGCAACAGGCCCAACCACCGGGTGGTCTGCCAGCTTGCTGATCTCGTCCTCCATCGCGGAATAAACGAAATACAGATCAGCGACAAGCTTGCGATAGCTGGCCTTATCAACAACACCCTTCAGAAAGCAGCTCACGAAGCCGGTGTTCTCGGCCATGGTGTGCGATTTTTTCGTGCCTTCCCGGAGCTGGGCAGCAAGGGCGACAGACATGATTGCTTTTGATTGGACCAATGGAAAGACCCTATAAGCAGTCCACGTAAGGGTGGTCACGAGCGTTGCGAAGGGTTACGCCGCTGTATCGGACGAAGCATTCCGATCAAACAGTTCAAACAGCTCGCGACAGATCTGCTGAAGCTGCCTCACCTGTTGCTGCTGGGGCAAATGGGAGCCTTCCGGCAACCATTCACCAACCGTCGCGAGGCGCCAGCGTTCTCCGTCGTAAGTCATGCCTCGCATCAACACACCGAGCAAGTGCAACTGGTCATCACCTCGCTCGGTGCTGATGCGCAATTGCATCAGCAAACTGCGGCACTCCAAACGTGGACTCCAGCCCGGGAAGTGAAAGGAGAGGTCAAGTGATTCTGTTTCACTCCACTGCCGGGTCTGCGGGTCATCCCTCCATGGGCTGAGGTTGGCCTGCGCAGCAGGAAACTGACGTCGCACAAGGGTGATCGTTGAAGCGAGTGCTCGCATCCGGGCCACGCTGTGTACCGACTCACCCGCGTTCACCGCAACCTCCTGGTTTCGCACAGTGTGCAGGGAGATGCAAAAGGTCGCCGTTACGGTTGCCCGAGGTTTACGAAACCATGACGCAACCGCTGCGCCTCGGCCTGCTGAGCGCCATGCCGGAGGAAATCGGCTCTGCTCTCAGCCACCTGAAAAATCTGAGCTGCAGCGACCATGGCGACCTAAGGGTCCACAGGGGTTCCTGGGGTGACACCGTTCACCTCACCCTGGCATGGAGCGGCTGGGGAAAGGTGAGCGCTGCACGGGCCGCCACACGCCTGCTCGCCAGCGAACCAAGCATCGATCTGCTGATCTTCACCGGCGTTGCCGGCGCAGCGGATTCAGCTCTGAGCCAGTGGGATGTGGTGTTGGCCGATGCCTTGGTCCAGCACGACATGGATGCCCGGCCCCTGTTCCCGCGCTTCACGCTGCCATCGCTAAAGCAGGACCGGCTCCGACCGCAGCCGGCTTGGTTCAACTGGGCCAAGACCGCTCTGCTGGAGGCCCATAGCGCAGGCGATCTGGACGGGTTCGCTCAGCCCAACAGTGGTCTGATCGCCACAGGAGATCGTTTCATCGGCGATCCAGCAGTGCTGCAAGCGCTGCTGGATGCCCTACCCGACCTGCGGGCCGTTGAGATGGAAGGTGCTGCAGTCGCGCAGGTGGCCGAACAAGAGGGAATTCCCTGGTTGGTACTGCGAGTGATTTCTGATGGTGCTAACGCAGCGGCAGCTCAGAGCTTTGAGACCTTCCTCAAAGGCTACGAAAAGCAGGCCTGGCGGCTAATTGAAGCCCTGCTTCAGCGCTGTGGAGACTCGCCCCAACAATGCACATGATTTTCGTGCCCTCATGAGCATCAGCGCGACCATTTCCGCCTGGCTGGTCAATCCGGCGGCATTACTGCTGACTTTGCTGGTGCTCTACATCGGCCATGGCCTGCTCGCTGGCCATTGATGGCGGTCTGCACTGTTTGAAACCGTAGGGCTCCCGGCTCAGTCATAGGCTCGGCCTGCTGACGCCCGACCAACCGCCATGGCCCAGTTCGAGAAGCTCACCGCCCCGAGCCAGGGCACACCGATCCGCTTCGAGAACGGTCAGCCCGTGGTGGCCGACAACCCGATCATCCCCTTCATCCGGGGCGATGGCACCGGGGTGGACATCTGGCCCGCCACCCAGAAAGTGTTGGATGCGGCTGTGGCCAAGGCCTACGGCGGCAGCAAGAGCATCGAATGGTTCAAGGTTTACGCCGGCGATGAAGCATGCGACCTCTACGGGACCTACCAGTACCTACCGGAGGACACCCTCGAGGCGATCCGCACCTACGGCGTGGCCATCAAGGGACCACTTACTACTCCCGTGGGTGGCGGCATCCGGTCGTTGAACGTAGCCCTGCGCCAGATCTTTGATCTGTACTCCTGCGTGCGTCCCTGCCGCTACTACGAGGGCACCCCAAGCCCCCACAAGCGTCCCCAGGATCTGGACGTGATCGTCTACCGGGAGAACACCGAAGACATCTACATGGGGGTGGAATGGGAAGCCGATGACGCCGTTGGCCAGGAGCTGCGCAAGCACCTCAACGAGGTTGTGATCCCTGCCAACGGCAAACTGGGCAAGCGCCAGATCCCAGAAGGTTCAGGCATCGGCATCAAGCCGGTGAGCAAAGCCGGCAGCCAGCGCCACATCCGCAAGGCCATCCAGCACGCCCTGCGTCTTCAGGGCGACAAGCGCCACGTGACCCTGGTGCACAAGGGCAACATCATGAAGTTCACGGAAGGAGCCTTCCGGGACTGGGGCTATGAACTGGCCACCACCGAATTCCGCGATGTGTGCATCACCGAGCGGGAAAGCTGGATCCTCGGCAACCTCGAGAAGGATCCCAAACTGAGCGTGCAGGCCAACGCCCGCATGATCGAGCCTGGCTACGACAGCCTCACTCCAGAGAAGAAAGCCGACATCGACACCGAGGTGCAGGCGGTGATCGACGCCATCGGCAGCAGCCATGGTGGCGGCAAGTGGAAGGAGATGGTGCTGGTGGATGACCGCATCGCCGACAGCATTTTCCAGCAAATCCAAACCCGGCCCCAGGAGTATTCGATCCTCGCCACGTTGAACCTCAACGGCGATTACATCTCCGACGCCGCCGCCGCGATGGTCGGTGGCTTGGGCATGGCCCCCGGCGCCAACATCGGCGAGAACGCCGCCATCTTCGAAGCCACCCACGGCACCGCCCCGAAACACGCTGGCCTCGACCGGATCAACCCCGGTTCGGTGATCCTCAGCGGCGTGATGATGCTGGAGTTCCTCGGCTGGCAGGAGGCCGCTGATCTGGTGACCAAGGGCCTCAGTGCCGCCATTGCCGACAAGCAGGTCACCTACGACCTGGCCCGACTGATGGAGCCCCAGGTGGATCCGGTGAGCTGCAGCGGTTTCGCCGAAGCGATCATCCAGCGCTTCTGATCACCAGACCTGCCATTCACGCCAGACTCAGGCAATGGCCTCTCCCACCCAGCTCCCCGGGCTTCCCGCAGGTGCAGCAGACCCCTGCGTGCACTGCGGCTTCTGCCTGCCCACCTGTGCCAGCTATCGCGTGCTGGCCAGTGAGATGGACTCACCCCGCGGCCGCATCCATGCGCTGCGGGCGATCGAAGCCGGTGACCTGGAGCTGGATGCCACGGTGGCCAGCCATTTCGACACCTGCCTGGGCTGTTACGCCTGTGTTTCCGCCTGTCCTTCGGGAGTCCGCTACGACCAGCTGATCGAAGCCACCCGGCCCAAGCTGAATCAGGCCAACCAGCGCAGCAGTTGGCAAACCAGCTTCCGCAAGCTGCTGCTGCAGGTGCTGCCCTACCCCAAGCGCCTGCGGGCCCTGCTGCAACCCTTGCGGGCCTATGCCGGCACACCGCTGCAACACCTGGCCCGCCGCTCCGGGCTCACCCGTCTGTTCGGGCCGGAAATCGAAGCGATGGAGCAGCTGCTGCCACCCCTGGTGCAGGAGAGCTTCACCGACCGACTGCCCCAGATCAATCCCGCCTACGGCAAACGCCGCGGCCGCGTGGCGCTGTTGCTGGGCTGCGTGCAGCGCTGCTTCGATCCCAGCGTCAGCACCGCAACGGTGAAAGTGCTGCAGGCCAACGGATTTGAGGTGGTCATCCCAGCAGACCAGGGCTGCTGCGGGGCGGTGAGCCATCACCAGGGGGAGCTGGAGCTCACGCGCCAATTGGCAACGGATCTGATTCGGAGCATGAATGCCGTTGAGGGAGATCTGGATGCGGTGCTGGTGGCTGCTTCGGGCTGCGGCCACACGATGAAGGCCTACGGCGAGCTCCTGAACGGCAAGGCGGCCTTCCGCGCTCCGGTGTTGGATGTGCAGGAATTCCTGGCGGACCGCGGCCTTTTGGAGTCCTTCCGCGCCCAACTGCAACCACTTCCCGGCGGCGTGGCCATGCATGACGCCTGCCACATGATCCATGGCCAGGGCATCCAGGCCCAGCCCCGCCAGCTGCTGCGGGCCATCCCCAACGTTCAGCTGCGGGAAGCAACCGAGGCAGGGGTGTGCTGCGGCAGCGCCGGCATCTACAACCTGGTGCAGCCAGAGGAAGCCTCCGAACTGGGCCGAATCAAGGCCGACGACCTCAGCAGCACAGGCGCCGAACTGGTGGCCAGCGCCAACATCGGTTGCACCCTGCAGCTGCGGCGCCATCTAGGCAATCGGGCCCAGGTGCAGCATCCGATGGAACTGCTGGCCGCCTCAGCCGGCCTCCATCCGCTGCCAGGCGTCCCTCAACGTGCCAGCAACGCCGAGATTACCGGGGAAGGTGAGAATCGGCAGTCCGCTGCAGGGTCCCGCTGACGGACGCACCAACGACAGACCCGGCAGCAGCTGCCCTTCCAGCTGCACCGACTCGAGGGCCAGGCCCCGGGCCAGCAGCGTCTGGGTGGTAATGCCACCTTTGCTGAGCAGATAGCCCAGATCAGGAGCCAGGGCTGACGCAAGTCGCCCCATCAACTCGGCCAGAGCGCAGGACAAGCGCCGGCCCTCCTGTTCGGAAGCACAACGCAGCTCACCGCGGCTGGTGAACAACACCGGCGTCAGACCTTGATCCAGCAGTGCCCGCAGCTGCTGCAACCAGACCCGCTCAAGATCCGCCAGCAACAGTTCGGGTGTCGGCCCCTCCAGCACCCGAGCGATGCGCGGCACCGACAGTTCAACCCCTTGGCAACCCGATTCCTGCAGCAAAAGCTCCAGCTGCTGATCCGCCAAAGGCACATGGGAGCCCACCATCACCAGGCCCGGCAGAGGCGTTCCATCGTCAGCCAACCGTCGCAACCCCGCTAAGCCCTTGGGATCAAGCGGCGGCGGGCCTGGATCGGCCAGGGCCTTCACCATGCTGGCGGCGGAACGGAACAGAAAGCGTTTCTGCCCTTGCAGGGCGCGCACCGCTGCTGCCAGAGCGGTGAGCTGCTCCTGCCGCTCGGCATCCACCACCACAGAGGCATTGCCCTGGAGCCCACGCAGACGCTCGATCAACAACGGCAGGCCTGCTGCGCAGGCGGCATCAAGCTCCCGGCCACAGATGCGCTGCACGGACGCCGCGGCAATGGACCCATCACTCTTCTCCTCCAACCAGCGGGCCAGATCACTGCTGCTGAAACCGAACAGCCGATCCTGAGCGAACGGCGTGGTGTGCACCGGTTCCCCGTGGAGGAGATGCACCCCGTTCACGGTGGTGCGGCCCCCTTCCAAGAACGCCGGAACATGGAACGTGGCATCAAAGGGCCCGAAGGACGCCTGCAAAACCTCAGGCTCCAGCACCCCATGGCCGCGCAAGGTCGAATCACCACGACTCACCAGCAGCACCTGATCACGGGCCAATCCCTCCCGCTGCAGCGCCTGATCCAAGGCCACCGCAATACCGCGGTTGCGTTCCGCGGCATCCGTGGGCATCAGCGCCCGGGTGTCAGCCAGCAGAAACAACAGAGGCGACGCATGACGCAGCCCCCGGCGCAGGGTGTCGACATCCCAGCGCAGCAGCAGTGGGCAGCTGTGCACCGTCTGCGAGCCGGTGGGATCGTCGTCAATGACCACAACCTTCATGGCACCATCGTGCCG
Organism: Synechococcus sp. N5; assembly: GCF_900473925.1. Classification (NCBI taxonomy): domain Bacteria; kingdom Bacillati; phylum Cyanobacteriota; class Cyanophyceae; order Synechococcales; family Synechococcaceae; genus Synechococcus; species Synechococcus sp. N5. Next base: position 139,033 of record NZ_UCNI01000006.1, read on the forward strand.
TGAGGCATTCCCCCGCCAGCCGCAGTGCTCTGATTGATCTGGTGCGCCAGTGGCACCAGAGCGGCACCCCCTGGAGTCCCAGTGGCCTGGGCACACGCCTGGACTGGGGTCCGCCGCTGGATCCCCGCCATGAGGTGCTCTCCTGCCGGCAGCTCAACCAGGTGATCGACCATGCCGTGGACGATCTGACCATTACGGTGGAAGGGGGCCTGCCATTGCAGGACCTGCAGGATCTGCTGGCGGAGCAGGGGCAATGGCTGCCCATTGACTGGCCCCGAGCCGGCGCTGCCGGAAGCATCGGCGGCCTGGTGGCCCGTGGACTGGCGGGGGGACTACGGCAGCGCCATCTGGGGGTGCGCGATCAGATCATTGGCATCGGCCTGTTGCGCGCGGATGGCGTCGTAGCCCACGCCGGTGGACGGGTGGTGAAAAACGTGGCGGGCTACGACCTGATGCGGCTGCTCTGCGGCAGCTGGGGCAGCCTGGCGCTGATCACCGAACTCACCCTGCGGCTGCAACCGCTGCGGCCCGCCCGGAGCGGCCTGCTTGTGGAGGGCGACCTGAAGGCCCAGGAGGCCTTTCGCAACGAACTGCTGCGCTCCAGCCTGACGCCGGAACGCTGTGACTGGATCAACGGCGGCGATGGTGCCTGGCGGCTGCGGCTGGTGGTGAGCAGCGTCTCGGAGCAGGCGGTGAACGATCAGCTGAAGCAGCTCGAGGCGTTGGCGCTGAACCAACAGCTCAGCGCCGAACGCCAGGCTTGTTCCGATGCCCTCACCACACCCTTCGATGCCAGCCCCTCTGCGCAGCTGGTGCGGCTGGTGCTACCGCCGGCCCAGTTGCACCGGTTGTTGCGGGATGAGGCGATGAGGGCCCTCAAACCATGGACCTGGGAGCTGGCCGCCGGAGCCGGCTGCGGTGATGGCTGGTGCGACGCGGCGACAGCGGATCACCAGCTGGAGGCGCTACGCCGCAGCGTGCTCCGCCTCGGCGGCGAAATGACGCTGTTGAAACGCGCGGCCGAATCAACCGTGCCGGTCTGGCTTGACCGTCCGTCCCGACCGCTAATCGAAGCGGTGAAACGTCAGTTCGACCCCAAACTGCAGCTCAGCCGCGGCCGTCTGCCCGGGGTGAATCAGGAGACGCTGTAGCGACAGGCGAGGGTCTGCTTTGCACCGGGCTGGAGCACGAGTTTTTGGTCACCGCTCACCAGGGCCTGGCGCGGACCAGTCCAGGGTTCCAGACAAACCATCGGCCGCGGGGGCTCAGTCCAAACCACACTGAGATCCATCGGTGCCTGATGCTGCAGCTCCAGCGTCACCCCGGTGGCGTCGTCGATCAAGCTGACAGGACCCGCAGGCCGGCAGAGGAAATCCACCCCTTCGGGCAACCGCTTGAGCTGATCGGCGGTGGCGGCCTCCGCCATCTCCAGGTGGTTGAGGCAGCGCTCCGCCAGACCCGTGAGCCGGGTCTGGGCCAGATCGCTCACGTTGAAGTAGGGGTGCAAGCCGAAACTGAACGGCATGGCGGCATCACCGCAGTTGTGCACCGTGGTGGAGATCTCCAAGGCAGAGGCCACCGGGCGCAGCTCCATCTCCAAACGGAAAGGGAAGGGATAGGCCTTCAGCGTTTCGTCGCTGCTGGAGAGGCTGAGGCACACACCGCTCTGATCCTCCAGCAACTGGAGCTGCCAGGGAAGATCCCGGGCGAAGCCGTGCTGCTTGAGGGGATAGTCGAGGCCATCCACAGGCAGCACATCTCCGGGCAGGTTTCCGCAGATCGGAAACAACACCGGAATGCCGCCGCGAATGCTTTTGCTCGGATCGGCGTAACGGTCCTGGTCGAAATAAAGGATCTCCCGTCCCCCGCAACACCAACCACTCACCAAACCACCCCGCTCGGGAATGATGCGCAACCGATCACCACTGCTGGGATGCACAAAGTCCCAGTGGGCGTAGGGGGCCGACTGCTGGGTAAGAGTCATGGGCATCCGCCGATGCGGGGTGGCTCATCCATTCACTTAGCCAGCAGATCAACATTTGTCGGTGCCGCAGCCGACTTCAGGCTCTCCAGCCATTGCAGCAGCGCCGCATTCACCTGATCCGGCACCTCATCGTGGGGGCAGTGCCCGGCCTCCAGAACCACCTCTGTGGTGGCCTCAGGAGCATGGCGCTGAAAGGTGGAGCGGCGACCCGGGGCGTTAATCCAGGGATCACGAATGCCCCAGAGCAGCAACAACGGCGCCGTCAGTTCGGCGAAAAGCTCATCGAGGGGCTGACCTCGGGGGATATCGAAGACCGTGCGAAACACCCCGAAGGCGCCTGGATCCAGGGAGGGGCGCCGGATCGACTCCACCAGCCAATCGTCAACGTTGGTCTTGTCGACATACACCTGATTGAGGGTGCGGCGGATCGTGGCGGGTCGGCGCAGGTTCTCGAACAGCAACCGCTGCAGCACCGGACTCTTCAGCAGGGCCGTGCCGATGCTCTGGCGGGCGATGGCACCCAAGCCTTGCGGCGGTTTCTGCTCATCACTGAAGGGACCGGCGGCATTGAGCAGCACGACGCCAGCACAGTCCGATCCCAAGGCGGCTCCAGCGGCGAGGGCCGCAAACCCACCGAGGGAATTTCCGGCGATCACCGTCGGACGGCCAATCCGCTCGCGCACATAGGCCACCAGTTGGTCGCGCCACAGGGCACCCCCGTAATTCAGACCAGCCGGCTTGGCACTTCTGCCGAAGCCCAGCAGATCAATCGCATGCACGGCATGGGTCTGGGCCAACACGGGAATGTTGTGGCGCCAGTGATCGGTGGAGGCACCGAACCCATGCACCAACAGAAGCGCCGGATGATCGCTGCTGTCTTGCTCGGGATGCTGCTGCACCGTGTGCACGGCATGGCCGAGATGGCTCCAGGTGACGCGATCCACAGCCGGCTGCGAGGGACGCGATGCTAAGCAGCACTGAAGCGGCCTGGATGGTGAGCTACGAGGTGATGGGCGGACCGCTGGCGGACGCATCCGTCTGGCGCGGAGCTTTGCTCTGGGCCATCGCCCTCTACGTGCCGCTGAGCGCACCACTCAGCACGTTGGAATCAAGCCTCAAGGAGAGTGAGCTGCCCGAACCGGTGGGTCAACCGGTGCTGGTGATCAGCAGCCTGCTGCTGGCTCTCGTGACGGGCGTTGTCACCCAGCTCGGATTCAGTTGGATCTTGGGTCCGAGCTGGGCCTCCAGCCTTGGTGTTGTGGCCGTGGGCTGGAGTGTTCTGATCGTCCTCGCCAATGCTGGAAAAGACGACTGATTCAGGAAGCACCCGCCAGGGGATCGGCAGCAAATTCGTCGGGAACCTGATTGCCGTCTTCAGGGGGCTTGTCTTTGAGGACGATGCGCAACAGCACCGGCGCCAGGAACGTGGTGCCGATCACCATCAGCAGAATCGCCGCCTCAAGGCCAGGGCTGAGCAGGCCTGAGGCGGTGCCCAGGCCCAGGAAGATCAGGCCAACTTCGCCGCGGGGCATCATCCCCAGCCCCACCACCAGGTTGTTGGTTTTTTCCTTGCTGAAGATGGCCCAGCCGGCAGCCACCTTGCCAATGATCGCCACCACGAACAGGAAGGCTGCCACCACCAGGGCGGAACGGGCCCCCGGATCAGAGGGGTTGATCACTGAGAGGTCCATTCCTGCACCCACCAGCACGAAGAAAACGGTGGCGAACAACCCAACGATGGGGGTGACTGCCGCCTGAATCTCGTGGCGATGCTTGGAGGTGCTGGCGATCAAACCAGCGGCGAAGGCCCCGAGGGCAGCCTCCAACCCAATGGCTGACGCCACGAAGCAACTGATCGCGAGGAGCAAATAGGAACCAATCAACTTGGCTCCGGGCGCCTTGAGTTGATCGATCAACCAATCAAAGGCAGGGGCTGCCTTCTGGCTCAACAGCAAGGCCACCACCACAAACAGAACTGCTGCCACGACCAGCTGAACGATGGGCCCAATCTCCAGGCTGCCGCCGGCCGCCAGGGACACGACGATGGCCAGGATGACGATGCCGAGGATGTCGTCGAGCACCGCGGCGCCGATCACGATCTGGCCTTCTCGCGTGCGCAGATAGCCCAGTTCACCGAAAACGCTGGCGGTGATGCCGATGCTGGTGGCCGTCATCGAGGCGCCGGCGAAGATGGCCGGGATCGCATCCACGTGGAAGATCGCCATCAAGCCAAGGGTGCCGAGGGCGAAGGGCAGCACCACGCCGACCACGGCGACGCTGAAGGCCTGGGCCCCCACCGCCATCAGTTCCTCCAGCTCACTTTCAAGACCCGTGAGGAAAAGCAGGGAATAAAGCCCCAGCGTGGCCACCGCCTGCAGGGCTCCGAAGCTCTCGTTGTAGAGGGCTGGAATCTCCTCCACCGGCACATGGGACAGGCCGGACACAACCTCGGAGAAAGCCCCGGAAAGCTGCACCTGGGTTTCCGGCGGCACCAGAAGGTGAAGGCCAGAAGCACCAATCAGCACGCCGGCAAGAAGTTCCCCGAGAATCGTGGGCAACTCGAACCGCACCAGAACCTCCGCGAGGGTGCGGGCCGCCACGAAGATCAGCATGAAGCGAAGGACGCCGATCAGCGTTTCCGCCAATTCGAGGTCGTGACTGCTGATTTCGCTCAGCAGGGTGGGCAGCAGCATCAAGCCGGGCATGTCTCACGCCGAACCTTAATGGTGATTCCGCCGCTGAACTGTTCGCTGGACGATCACAATTGACCGGGAATGCTGTATTAAGCGCTTTTTTTCAGGCAGCCCCAGTTGTGATGGCTACGGTCCGAATAATTCATTGAGTTGGGCTCCGAGCACCCCTGGCCTGACGGTGATTCCACGCTCCATGGCTCGCTGAACCCCCATGACCACGTCACAACCGTTCGATCTGCGTCTGCCGACCCCCGGCTGTCACAACGACCCAGAACGCGCCGGCCTCGATGCCAAGAGCGTGTTCGACGGCATGACGGAACACCTGTTCTTCACGCTCGGCAAGCTCGCCCCCACCGCCAGCCGCCATGACCTCTACATGGCCCTGAGCTATGCGGTGCGTGATCGGCTGATGATGCGCTATCTGGCCACCACTGAAGCGATGCGGGCCCGCCCGCAGAAATCGGTGGCCTACCTGTCGGCGGAATTCCTGATCGGCCCGCAGCTCAATAGCAACCTGCTGAATCTGGGAATTCAGAAGGAAGCCGAAGAAGCCCTGAAGAATTTCGGCATCGAGTCGTTGCAGCAGATCCTGGATGTGGAGGAGGAACCCGGCCTGGGCAATGGAGGCCTCGGCCGTCTGGCGGCTTGCTACATGGAGTCGTTGGCCAGCCTGAAGATCCCGGCCACCGGCTACGGCATCCGCTACGAGTTCGGCATCTTCGATCAGCTGATCCGCGATGGCTGGCAGGTGGAGATCACCGACAAGTGGCTCAAGGGCGGCTGGCCCTGGGAACTGCCCCAGCCCGACGAGGCCTGCTTCGTGGGCTTCGGCGGCCGCACCGAGAGCTACATCGACGACAAAGGCAACTACCGCTCCCGCTGGATCCCAGCGGAACACGCCATCGGCATTCCCCATGACGTGCCGGTGCTGGGCTATCGCGTCAACATCTGCGATCGGCTGCGGCTCTGGCGTGCCGATGCCACCGAAAGCTTCGACTTCTATGCCTTCAACATCGGCGACTACTACGGCGCCGTTGAGGAAAAGGTGGGCAGCGAAACCCTCTCCAAGGTGCTCTACCCCAACGACGGCACCGACGAAGGCCGGCGTCTGCGCCTGAAGCAGCAGCACTTCTTCGTCAGCTGCTCGCTGCAGGACATGCTGCGCAGCCTCGACAACCGCGGCCTGTCCGTGGAGGACTTCCCCAACTACTGGACGGTTCAGCTGAACGACACCCACCCAGCCATCGCCGTAGCGGAGCTGATGCGGCTGCTGATCGACGATCGGCATCTGGAGTGGGACCGGGCCTGGGACATCACCTCCCGCTCTGTGGCTTACACCAACCACACCCTGCTGCCCGAAGCGCTTGAAAAGTGGGACCTCAACCTGTTCAGCAGCCTGCTGCCCCGCCATCTGGAGCTGATCTACGAGATCAACCGGCGCTTTCTGCAGCAGGTGCGGCTGCGCTACCCCGGCAACGACGCGATCCAGCGGAAGCTCTCGATCATCGATGAAGAGGGCAGCAAAGCCGTGCGCATGGCCCACCTGGCCACGATCGGTGCCCACCATGTGAACGGTGTGGCAGCGCTGCACTCCGATCTGGTGAAAACCGACCTGCTGCCGGAGTTCGCGGCGCTGTGGCCGGAGAAATTCACCAACGTCACCAATGGCGTCACCCCGCGCCGCTGGGTCGCCCTGGCCAACCCCGAGATGTCGGCTCTGCTGGATCAGCATGTTGGCCCCGACTGGATCTCCAACATGGAGAGCCTGCGCAAGCTGGAGGAGCGGCAGAACGACCAGGGCTTCCTCGAGCTCTGGGGCAACACCAAATTGTCGGTGAAGCGCAAGCTAGCTACCTACATCCACCGCAACACCGGTGTGCTGGTGGACCCCGCCAGCCTGTTCGACGTGCAGGTGAAGCGCATCCACGAGTACAAGCGTCAGCACCTCAATGCCCTGCAGGTGATCACCCAGTACCTGCGGATCAAAAACGGCCAGACCGACGGCATGGCGCCCCGCACCGTGATCTTCGGCGGCAAGGCCGCTCCCGGCTACTACATGGCGAAGCTGATCATCCGCTTCCTCAACGGCATCGCCGAAACCATCAATGCCGATCCGGACATGGATGGCCTGCTGCGGGTTGTCTTCCTGCCGGATTACAACGTGAAGTTGGGGGAACAGGTGTATCCCGCCTCCGACCTCTCCGAACAGATCTCCACCGCCGGCAAGGAAGCCTCCGGCACCGGCAACATGAAGTTCGCCATGAATGGGGCCCTCACCATCGGCACCCTTGATGGGGCCAATGTGGAGATCCGTGAGCTGGTGGGAAGCGAGAACTTCTTCCTGTTCGGCAAGACCGTGGAAGAAATCACGGCCCTGCAGCAGGACGGCTACCGCCCTGGCGATGTGATCGCCGCACTACCGGAACTGCAGGAGGCCCTGCGGCTGATCGAGATGGGGCACTTCAGCAACGGCGACGGCGAACTGTTCCGCCCCCTGCTCGACAACCTCATAGGAAACGACCCCTTCTATGTGATGGCCGACTACGCCGACTACCTGCGGGCCCAGGATGCGGTGAGCCGTGCCTGGAGCGACCGGATGCACTGGAATCGGATGTCGCTGCTGAACACGGCCCGCACCGGGTTCTTCTCCTCCGACCGTTCCATCGGCGAATACTGCAAGAACATCTGGGCCGTGGATCCTCTCAACGTGGAGATCACCTGCGACGTGCGCTGAAAACAGCTACAAAAAAAGCCCTGGATCCTGTCCAGGGCTTGGAACCAAGATGCAATGCTTCAGCTCCGATCAGGCAGGTCAGGCGTCTGGTGCAACAGGCGGTTGAGCCGAAGACGGTCCACGTTCAAGGGGTCTGGAGCCAGCTCACCGGCCAGTTCGCGGAACTTCTGCTCGATTTCTTCCGGGACGCGCACATCAAACACCCTTTCCATCAAGGCCTCAATCGAGAACAGATGGGCGTTGATGTTCTCCAGGTCGGCAATGGCCTGCTGGATGGAATCAGCTGATTCCTCTGAAACAGGGGCGCCGGACGCTGCAGGCTTCGAAGCGGCTGCATCGGCGGTCTGGCGGGAGCCGTGCTGCTTCTGCAGATCCTCGAGCACACGGCCGGACAAGGTGCGGAACGACTGGAGCGCTGCCCAGTTGAGCTCCTGTTGCTGACGAAGCGTGGGGGACTCCCGGATCAGCCGGTCATGCTCACGGTAAAACCGTTGACAATCCGGGCACTGGCAGGGCTCTTCCGGCAATGCAGTCCCTCGCGGTCATTCACCACTATGCCACCGATCAAGCCGCCTGAGGTCCCAGATCCTCCTCGGCCTGGGGGCCATCCTCACCAGAAGTGTCGGGGAGGGGGATCTCAATGGAGGACACCACACCGATCACATCCCGCAGCCGCATCGAATCGGCGAACCAGCCCATGGCCTGTTCCGTATCGCCGCGACGTTCCGCGTCACTGGCCTGGTCTTCATGGGCTTCCGCCAGGAGGGCGAGCCAACACAGGCAACGAGCCTGCACCACTGATAAATCCAGATCCGTGGGCTGGGATTCAGCAATTCGCTCACTTTCCTGCTGCACCAACAGCCGCAGACGGAGATCGTGAAGCTGGGTCATGGCACCCAAACCCGGTTGCACCAACCCTAGCGGTGGTGAACGATCTGAACACCCCACCAGATGTAGCGCTCACTACCTCTTGAGCAATTCTCACGGGGCTGGCGGGACTCGAACCCACGACCTACGGTTTAGGAAACCGTCGCTCTATCCAGCTGAGCTACAGCCCCAGACTTCTGAATTATGCCCACGAGGCATGATGAGATCTGAAAGCAGGCGAGGTGGTTGCGGCCGATCTCTTTGAGTGTCGGCTGAGGAAAGTCCGGGCTCCCTGATGGCCAGGCTTGCTGGGTAACGCCCAGTGCGGGTGACCGTGAGGAGAGTGCCACAGAAACACACCGCCGATGGCCGGTTCGCCGGCACAGGCAAGGGTGCAAAGGTGCGGTAAGAGCGCACCAGCAGCATCGAGAGGTGCTGGCTCGGTAAACCCCGGCTGGGAGCAAGGCCAAGGAACGACGGCTGGCCATTGGCCCCGTTCCGTTTGAACGCGCCGCTTGAGGCCGTCGGTAACGGCGGTCCCAGATAGATAGCCACCCACCCTCCGCAGACCAACCTCTGTGGGGCGTGAACAGAACCCGGCTTATGTCCTGCTTTCACCCACATCAGCGTTGCTCAGGAGTCTTTGTGGATCCATCCCGCGCTGCAGAGCTCACCAACCTGATTCAGCGCCTCGACACTGAGATTCCGATCAACCCTGAGCTACTCGCCCTGGTGGATCAGGCCCTCACCCACATATCGAGCGGCCGGGCCCGCAACCTGGAACGGTTGGAGTTCCTTGGTGATGCGGTGCTGCGGCTCGCCGCCACCGAATTCATTGATCGCCACCACGCTGATCTCGCGGTGGGTGCCTGCTCCAACCTGCGGGCCCAGCTGGTCAGCGATCGCTGGCTGGCGGACGTGGGTGCAGCACTTGGCATCGAACAGCATCTGTTGCTGGGGCGGCACGCCCAGGGGGATCGGTCCGCCCAATCCAGGCTGCGAGCCGATGCCACCGAGGCTCTGATCGGTGCGTTGTACAGCGCCCTCGGCAACGTTGAAGCGATTCACCGCTGGCTCACCCCCCACTGGTGCGCCACCGCCCAGGCGGTGCTGGCAACTCCCCATCAGTTCGGCGGCAAAACAGCGCTGCAGGAGTGGAGCCAGGGCCAGCGGCTGGGACTGCCCAGCTACACCACCGAAGAATGCAGCCGCCAGCACGGCGACCCCGAACGCTTCCGCTGCCGGGTGAGCATCCAAGGCCAAGACCTAGCGGAGGCCAAAGGCCGATCCCGCAAGGAGGCCGAGCAGAGCGCGGCAACAGCAGCTCTTCAGGCCCTGGAAGGCAGCGACGCGCCACAGGCATCGCAGTGACGGGCAACCTTGCGGTGCCCCTGACGCCCGCAGCTGCTGCAGACCAGCTCCACCGACCTCTGCTGGTGATGGCGCACCCCGGACACCGTCAGGATTCCCGTGGGAATGGCGATGATGCCGAAACCCAAGAGCATCACGACTGAGGCCAACAGCCGCCCCAGCTCCGTCTGGGGAACCACGTCGCCATAGCCGACGGTGGTCATGGTGACGATCGCCCAGTAGACGCCGCTCGCCACCGTCTGGAACTGGGAATCAGGCCGGGCGCTCTCGATCACAAAGATGCTGTAGCCGAGCACCACCTGCAGCAGGAAAACGAAGAACAAAAAGACGCCGATGGTGCGGGCACTTCCCCGCAGGGCCTGCCCCAGCACGCGGGCTTCATCGATGAACTTGAGCAGCTTGAACACCCGCAGGATGCGGCCGAACTTGAACACCCACAGCAACAGCTCACTGCGCACCTGCGGCACGAAGAAAAACAGGACTGCCGAGGCGTCAATCAATCCGGTGAAGCTGAACAGGTAGCTGCGAGGCTTCTCCACCAAGGCCAGATGAAGAACGAAATCCGCCGCAAACACCGCCAAGCAAACGTTCTGAACCAGATCGATCCAGGGCACATTGGTTTGGCGAAGGGCTGAATTGCCCAGGGGGTCAGGTTCCAGCAGCAGGGCCAGAACACTCAGAAGAATCGCCCCAAAAATCACAGCGTTGTAGGTCTTGCCCGCCGGGGTGCTGGCTTCCAGCACCGTGGACTGCAGCCGTTGTCGCAGGCTTCGGTCCTTGTCCATCGCCTCAGGCTGGCTGGAGGTCCTTCAACCGCAGGGTCACCAGCTTGTCCCAGTTGCCGCCTTCAAACAAAACGGCTGCACAGTCGCCGCTGATTCGCTGCACGAAGCCGGTGTAGCCGTTGTAGATCGAGGTGACATCCGAAACGGTGACGGTGGAGCCGGGGAGGATCGGAGCGGTTGCAGGCGCCATGGCTCGTTCGCGGACGGATCTGGGGCCATTATCGGCAGAGTGCGCGGCGGATGTCATGGCGGAGAGCAACGAGTGGCTCAGCGTCGGCAAGATCGTGGGAGTCCAAGGGCTACAGGGGGAACTGCGGATTAACCCCGCCAGTGATTTTCCCGAGCGGTTCACAGCGCCAGGACCCCGCTGGCTGCGCAGCCGCAAGGGGGGTGAACCGACGGAGATCCAACTCAAGAAGGGGCGGCAACTGCCCGGCAAGTCGCTGTTCGTGGTTCGGCTTGAAGGCATCGACAGCCGTAGCGCCGCCGAAACCCTTGTTGGCCAGGAACTGCTGGTGTCAGCGGATGACCGGCCCGAATTGGACGAGGGGGAATTTCACCTGCTTGATCTGCTGGGCCTGGAGGCACGACTCAAGGCCGATGGCCCTGCCGTTGGCACCGTGAGCGATTTGATCAGCGGCGGCAACGACCTGCTGGAAATCACCACATCGGAGGGCCGCAAGCTGCTGATTCCCTTCGTGGAGGCGATCGTGCCGGAGGTGCAGTTGGAGGACGGCTGGCTGCTGCTCACGCCACCGCCAGGCCTGCTGGAGCTCTGACAGATCTCTCTCGGGGCATCGACAGAACCCCCTGGGGCGAGCGATTCTGGGTCACCGCTCTCAGGACGTGATGGCCTCCACACCGCTGATTCCTGTGATCCTTTGCGGGGGCACCGGCACACGGCTCTGGCCGCTGTCGCGGGCGAGTTACCCCAAGCAGTACTGGCCGTTGAGCGGAGACGGCGAAGCCACATTGCTGCAGCAGACCCAACAGCGGCTCTATGGCCTGGACGCCCTGGCGGCTCCACTGCTGATCTGCAATGAAGACCACCGCTTCATCGTGGCCGAGCAGATGCGGCAGATCGGGGTCGAACCGAACGCGATCCTGCTGGAACCGATGGGCCGCAACACCGCCCCGGCGGTGACGGTGGCCGCGCTGCAGGCCACGGCCAACGGCGAAGACCCCCTGCTGCTGGTGCTGGCGGCGGATCACCTGATCCGCGATGCCGCCCAGTTCCGCCAAGCCATCAACGCCGGCCGCAAACCCGCCGAAGCGGGACGACTGGTGACCTTCGGGATCGTGCCAACGGCCCCGGAAACCGGCTACGGCTACATCGAAGCCAGCGAACCCTTCTCCCTTGGGGGATCGCCCCATGTGCCGATCAAGCGGTTCGTGGAGAAGCCCGATCAGGCCACAGCAGAGCAATTTCTGGCCACCGGCCGCTTCACCTGGAACAGCGGCATGTTCCTGTTCCGCGCCAGCGCCATGCTGGCGGAACTGGAGCGACTGGCCCCGGAAGTGGTGAGCTGCTGCCGGGCCGCTCTGGAGCAGGACACAGCTGACCTGGAATTCCATCGGCTGGAGCGGGAAGCCTTTGCCAAGTGCCCCAACGTGTCCATTGACGTGGCCGTGATGGAGAAAACGGAACTGGGCAGTGTGCTGCCACTGGATGCGGGCTGGAGCGACGTCGGCAGCTGGAGCGCACTCTGGGAAACCTCAGAGCAAAAGGATTCCCAAGGCAATGTGCTGCAGGGCCATGTGATCGCCGAAGGCAGCCGCGACTGCTATCTGCGCAGCGAACACCGCCTGGTGGTGGGACTGGGGGTTGAAAACCTGGTGGTGGTGGAAACCGACGACGCCGTGTTGATTGCGGATCGCTCCAAGGCCCAGGAGATCAAGACCGTGGTGAAACAACTGGAGGCAAGCGGCAGCCCGGAGGGCAAGGCCCACCGCAAGATCTATCGGCCCTGGGGTCATTACACCGGCGTCACCGAAGGAACCCGCTGGCAGGTGAAACGGATCTCCGTTAAACCCGGCGCCAGCCTGTCGCTGCAGATGCACCACCACCGGGCTGAGCACTGGGTGGTGGTCAAAGGCACGGCACTGGTGGAGCGCGATGGCACCGAGCAACTGGTGGGGGAAAACCAGAGCACCTACATCCCGATGGGATGCAAACACCGCCTGTCGAACCCGGGCCGGATCCCGGTGGAACTGATCGAAGTGCAGAGCGGCGAGTACCTCGGCGAGGACGACATCGTGCGCTTCCAGGACCGCTATGGCCGCAGCGACCTCAGCCGTAGTGATCTCAGCATCAATGCCAGCTGAGGCTCACTCCACCGTGACGCTCTTGGCCAGGTTGCGGGGTTGATCCACATCCAGGCCGCGATGGGCGGCGATGTGATAGCTCAGCAACTGCATGGGAACCACGGTGAGCAGGGGGCTGATCCACTCGCTCACCGAAGGCACCGGCAGCAGTTCATCAAAGAGATCGGTGTCGGGCCCCTGGGGCGCCACGCCGATCAGCTGGGCATCGCGGGCCTTGGCTTCCTGCGCGTTGCTGAGCACCTTCTCGAACACCACACCGGGCACGGCGATTGACACCACCGGCACCCGGGAATCGAGCAGGGCGATCGGGCCATGCTTCATCTCTCCGGCCGGGTAGCCCTCGGCATGGATATAGCTGATCTCCTTAAGCTTCAACGCTCCTTCAAGGGCGATCGGATAGTTGATGCCCCGGCCCAGAAAAATCACGTCCTGGGTGTCGGCAAAGCGATGGGCTAGGGCTTCGGAACGCTGATCGTGCAGATCCACCAGTTGGCGTAACTGCTGGGGCAGGCTGCGTAATTCTTCCGCCAGAGCCTTGATCTCTGCCGCGGGGCGAGAACCACGGCGGGCTGCGAACGCCATGGCCAAGCCATAGAAGGCCAACAGTTGGCCGAGGAAGGTCTTGGTGGCCGCCACACCGACCTCGATGCCGGCTCCGATGTCAAGGATATGGGGCACCTGTCGGGAGAGGGAGCTCTCCGGGCGGTTGGTCACCCCCAGCTGGCGTGGAGCAAAGGCAGGATCCCCTTGGGCCAGGCGCCGCTCAGCCTCCATCGCCAAAGCGGCAAGGGTGTCGGCCGTCTCACCGGACTGGGTCACCCCAATCGTGAGGGTGTGGGGAGCCAGCGGCGGCGGGGCATAGCGGAATTCACTGGCGTAATGCACCGATGTAGGAATCCCGGCGAACTGCTCCAGCAGGTAGCCCCCCACCATCGCGGCGTGGCGGCTGGTGCCGCAGGCCAGAATCTGGACCTGCTCGATCCCGGCATAAAAAGCATCGTCCAGCGGCAGGGCCACCGGCTGTTCAAGCGGCAATCCCTGGGGCAAATGGCGCGCCACCCAAAGCTCCGCCGTCTCCGGTTGCTCATGAATTTCCTTGAGCATGAAGTGACGGAACTCACGCTTATCAGCCACGTGATCCACACCGCTGAGCTGGGTGGGCATGCGTTGCTGACGCGCCCCTGCTGCGTCGTAAAGCTCAACACCGAGGGGGGACAGCAAAGCAACCTCGCCGTCTTCCATCGGCAGGATCGTGCGGGTGAATCCCGCCAGAGCGGGCGTGTCGCTGGCGCAAAGAAATTCCCCCTCACCCAAGCCGATCAACAGTGGGGCCGCCTTGCGTGCCACCACCAAAGCCCCCGGGGCCAGATCCCAGATCACCGCCAGGGCATAGGCCCCCTCCAGTTTGGGCAGTACCCGCTGCAGGGCCTCCAGCAACAGCCCACCACTCGGGGTTCCACCGCCGGCTTGCAGCTGCTGCAGTTCTTCAGCCAGCAGATGCGGAATCACCTCGGTGTCAGTCTCCGACTGGAACACCACCCCGGAAGCCTCCAGCTGCTCCCTCAGGGCCCGATGGTTCTCAATGATTCCGTTTTGCACCACCGCCACCGCACCGTCGTTACTGCGGTGCGGGTGGGCATTGCGCTCCTCCGGTTTGCCATGGGTGGCCCAGCGGGTGTGGCCAATGCCGCATTGCCCAGGGGCGCCCTCGGCTTCAAAACAGGCAGTGAGGTTGCGCAGCTTGCCCTTGGCCCGTAAGCAGGTCAGCTGCCCCTGGGCGGCCACCGTGGCGATCCCAGCGGAGTCGTAACCGCGGTACTCCAGCTGCCGCAAGCCCTCCAGCAGCTGAGGCGCCGCTTCTCGGGAACCCACCAGGGCAACGATTCCGCACATACAAAAAAAGCCCGGCTACAGCCGGGCCGAGCTTATGAGGTGCAACGGGGCAAATCAGTAGGCCAAACCCATGGAGCGAGTGGTCTCATCGCCCAGATAAACGCGGATACTGAGGAAGTCGGTTGGACAGGCGGTCTCACAGCGCTTGCAACCAACGCAATCTTCGGTGCGTGGAGAGGAGGCAATCTGGCCGGCTTTGCAGCCGTCCCAGGGCACCATCTCAAGCACGTCGAGAGGGCAGGCGCGTACACACTGGGTGCAGCCGATGCAGGTGTCGTAGATCTTGACGGCGTGGGACATTTGCCCGATGCATACGAAGGCTTGCGGCAAACGTACCCGTCCTTCGCCGGTCCATGGCCAGGCCGTCACCGTTGTTAACGGCGCAGGCGTTGGCGAGGAGACCAACGAAGGCGTGCCCGTAAGATGCAGCGTCCCGTTGCCACGGCTATGTCCCAGGAAGCGATTCTCGAAAAGGTGCGCTCAATCGTTGCGGAGCAACTGAGTGTTGACTCCGGCGAAGTGAAGCCCGAATCCAACTTCCAGAACGATCTGGGTGCTGATTCTCTGGACACCGTGGAACTCGTGATGGCCCTGGAAGAGGCTTTTGATATCGAGATTCCCGACGAAGCAGCTGAAGGCATCACCACCGTTGGTGACGCCGTCAAATACATCGAAGACAAACAGGCCTGAGCAACGCAATGGTGGATGGTCTCCATCGCGTCGTCATCACCGGCCTCGGCGCGGTCACACCGATCGGCAACACGGTTCAGAACTACTGGAATGGCCTCACCTCCGGCACTAACGGAGTAGATGCCATCACCCTGTTCGATGCATCCGCACACGCCTGCCGCTTTGCGGCGGAGGTGAAGGACTTCGATCCGTCCGGCTTCATCGAACCGAAGGAAGCCAAGCGCTGGGATCGGTTCTGCAAGTTCGGCGTGGTGGCAGCCAAACAGGCCGTGGCCCATGCCGGCCTTGAAATCAACGACGCCAATGCAGATCGGATTGGCACGATCATCGGTTCCGGCGTGGGCGGTCTGCTGACGATGGAGACGCAGGCCCATGTGTTGGAGGGCAAAGGTCCTGGACGGGTGAGCCCGTTCACTGTGCCGATGATGATTCCCAACATGGCCACAGGCCTTGCCGCCATTGCCCTGGGCACCAAGGGACCCAGCTCCGCGGTGGCCACCGCTTGCGCTGCCGGCTCAAATGCTGTCGGCGATGCCTTCCGGCTGCTGCAGTTGGGAAAGGCTGACGCGATGGTGTGCGGTGGCGCTGAGTCAGCGATCACTCCCCTAGGCGTGGCCGGCTTCGCCAGCGCCAAGGCCCTGTCCTTCCGCAATGACGAGCCAGCCACGGCCAGCCGTCCGTTCGACAAAGAGCGCGACGGCTTCGTGATTGGCGAAGGTGCCGGCGTGATGGTGCTTGAAACCCTCGAGCACGCCAAGGCCCGTGGCGCCACAATCCTCGGCGAAGTGGTGGGTTACGGCATGACCTGCGACGCCCACCACATCACCTCCCCCACCCCCGGTGGCGTCGGCGGTGCCGAGGCGATGCGCCTTGCTCTAGCCGATGGCGGTATCGATCCATCCGAAATCGACTACGTCAATGCCCACGGCACCAGCACTCCGGCAAACGACAAGAACGAAACCTCGGCCATCAAAAGCGCCCTGGGCGAGCGCGCCTTGCAGATTCCGGTGAGCTCCACCAAATCGATGACTGGTCACCTGCTAGGTGGTTCTGGTGGCATCGAAGCCGTGGCCTGCGTGCTGGCGCTGCAACATGGCGTCGTCCCCCCCACGATCAACCACACCACCCCGGATCCCGACTGTGATCTGGATGTCGTGCCGAACGAGGCCCGGGATCTAACACTGGGAACCGTCTTGTCGAACTCGTTTGGCTTCGGCGGTCACAACGTCTGCCTCGCTTTCAAACGCGCCAGCTGAGCCTTCGTGCTCACGCCGTGCGTCAAAATCGCTTCAACTTTTCTTCTTAACACCATGGTCGCTGCGCCCGCGTCACTCGACACGCTCTGCATCAACAGCATTCGGATGTTGGCTGTCGACGCCATCAATAAGTCCAACAGCGGCCACCCCGGCCTGCCGATGGGCTGCGCACCCATGGGTTACGCCCTCTGGGACAAGTTCCTCAAGCACAACCCCAAAAACCCCAAGTGGTTCAACCGCGACCGCTTCGTGCTCTCCGCCGGTCACGGCTGCATGCTGCTCTACGCGTTGCTGCACCTCACCGGATACGACTCTGTCTCCATTGAGGACATCAAGCAGTTCCGCCAGTGGGGCTCCAAGACCCCCGGTCACCCCGAAACCTTTGAGACCCCTGGCGTTGAAGTGACCACCGGCCCCCTGGGTGCCGGCATTTCCAACGCCGTGGGCTTGGCCATCGCTGAATCCCACCTGGCGGCCAAGTTCAACAAGGCCGACGCCACCGTGGTGGATCACTACACCTACGTGATCATGGGCGACGGCTGTAATCAGGAGGGCGTGTCCTCCGAAGCCGCCTCCTTGGCTGGCCACCTGAAGCTTGGCAAGCTGATCGCTCTCTACGACGACAACAGCATCACCATCGACGGTCGCACCGATGTGTCCTTCACCGAGGACGTGCTGAAGCGCTACGAGGCCTACGGCTGGCATGTGCAGCATGTGTCCGAGGGCAACACCGATGTGGATGCCATCGCCAAGGCGATCGAGGCTGCCAAGGCTGTAACCGACAAGCCGTCGATCATCAAGGTCACCACCACCATTGGCTACGGCTCCCCCAACAAGGCCGACACCGCTGGTGTGCACGGTGCTGCTCTAGGTGAAGAGGAAGCAGCCCTGACCCGCCAGCAACTGGGTTGGGACTACGCCCCCTTCGAGATTCCCCAGGACGCCTACGACCAGTTCCGCCAGGCCATCGACCGCGGCGCAAGCGTCGAGGCCGAGTGGAACCAGACCCTGGCCACCTACCGCACCAAGTACCCCACCGAAGCCGCCGAATTCGAGCGGATGCTGCGCGGCGAGCTGCCCGAGGGTTGGGACAAGGACCTCCCCACCTACACCCCCGAAGACGGTGGCCTGGCCACCCGCAAACACTCCCAGATCTGCCTGGGTGCTCTCGGCCCCAACCTGCCCGAGCTGATCGGCGGCTCCGCCGACCTCACCCACTCCAACTACACGGACATCAAGGGGGAAGCCGGCTCCTATCAGGCCAGCAGCCCTGAGAAGCGTTACCTGCACTTCGGTGTGCGCGAGCACGCCATGGCCGCGATCCTCAACGGCATCGCCTACCACAACAGTGGCCTGATCCCCTACGGCGGCACCTTCCTGGTCTTCGCCGACTACATGCGCGGTTCCATGCGCCTGTCGGCCTTGAGCGAGCTGGGCGTGATCTACGTGCTCACCCACGACTCCATCGGTGTGGGCGAAGACGGCCCCACCCACCAGCCGATCGAAACCATCCCCTCGCTGCGGGCGATGCCGAACATGCTGGTGTTCCGTCCTGGCGACGGCAATGAGACCAGCGGTGCCTACAAGGTGGCCATCCAGAACCGCAAGCGCCCCAGCTCCCTTTGCCTCAGCCGCCAAGGCATGGCCAACCAGGCCAACTCCTCCATCGACAAGGTGGCCCTGGGTGGCTATGTGCTCGAAGACTGCGCAGGAACTCCCGATCTGATCCTGATCGGCACCGGCACGGAACTGGACCTCTGCGTCCAAGCCGCCAAGCAGCTCACCGCTGAAGGCAAGAAGGTGCGCGTGGTCTCCATGCCCTGCGTGGAACTGTTCGACGAGCAGACCGACGCCTACAAGGAAGAGGTGCTCCCCAACGCCGTACGCAAGCGCATGGTGGTGGAAGCCGCTGAATCCTTCGGCTGGCACCGTTTCATCGGCCTGGATGGCGACAGCGTCACCATGAACCGCTTCGGCGCTTCCGCTCCCGGCGGCACTTGCCTCAAGGAGTTCGGCTTCACGGTGGAGAACGTGGTGGCCAAAGCCAAGGCTCTGCTCGGCTGATCACCAAAACACGTCAACAACAAGGCCTCCTGCTTCGGCAGGGGGTCTTTTTTATGCCACCAACCCAACCAATGGCCCTACACCAAAAAGCCCGACGTCCTTACGGACGCCGGGCCAAGATCTGATTGCAAGCAGGCAATCAATCGGCTTTATCGAGCTTGACGGGAGTCAGCTCTGCAGCGCCGGTGTTGGCTTCGAGCACCTTTTCAAGACCTTCGAGATCTTCATCAGTGATCTTGGTCTGCATCGGGCAGTGCTTTGGTCCACACATGGAGCAGAACTCAGCCTGCTTGTAGATGTCAGCCGGCAGGGTTTCGTCGTGATACTCCTTGGCCCGCTCAGGATCCAAGGACAGCTCAAACTGCTTGTTCCAGTCGAAGTTGTAGCGGGCGCGGCTGAGCTCGTCGTCACGGTCACGGGCGCCGGGGCGGTGGCGGGCGATGTCTGCCGCATGGGCAGCGATCTTGTAGGCGATCAGGCCTTCGCGCACATCCTCAGCATTGGGCAGACCGAGGTGCTCCTTCGGCGTCACGTAACAGAGCATTGCCGTGCCATGCCAACCGGCCATCGCCGCACCGATCGCAGAGGTGATGTGGTCGTAGCCGGGAGCAATGTCGGTGACCAGGGGGCCGAGCACATAGAAGGGTGCTTCGCTGCACTCCTCCATCTGCTTCTTCACGTTGAACTCGATCTGGTCGAGGGGGACGTGGCCGGGACCCTCCACCATCACCTGCACGTCGTGCTTCCAAGCGCGACGGGTCAGTTCACCGAGGGTGTGCAATTCAGCCAGTTGAGCAGCATCCGATGCATCGTGCTGGCAACCGGGACGGAGCGAGTCGCCAAGGGAGAAGGTGCAGTCGTAGCGCTTGAAGATCTCGCAGATGTCGTCAAACCGCGTGTAGAGCGGGTTCTGACGGTGGTGATACAGCATCCATTGAGCCAGGATGCCGCCTCCGCGGCTGACGATGCCGGTGATACGGCCTTTCACCTTGGGAAGGTGCTCAATCAACAGGCCAGCGTGGATGGTCTGGTAGTCGACCCCCTGCTGGCAGTGCTTCTCGATGATGTGGAGGAAGTCGTCCTCATCGAGCTTCTCGATCGATCCGTGGACGCTCTCAAGAGCCTGATAAACAGGCACGGTGCCAATCGGAACGGGGGATGCACCGATGATCGCGGTGCGCACCTCATCGAGGTTGACGCCGCCGGTGGAGAGATCCATCACGGTGTCGGCGCCATATTTCACCGCCAGCTTGAGCTTCTTCACCTCCTCAGCGGCATCAGACGCATTCGGAGAAGCGCCGATGTTGGCGTTCACCTTGCACTTGCTGGCGATGCCGATCGCCATCGGCTCGAGATTGGTGTGGTTGATGTTGGCCGGGATAATCATTCGCCCCCGGGCTACCTCTTCCATCACCAGCGATTCGGGCAGGTTCTCCCTCTTCGCCACATGGGCCATTTCTTCAGTGACCACGCCCTGACGGGCGTAATGCATCTGAGAGACGTTGGCCTGACCCTTACGGGACTCAACCCAGGAAGCTCGCATGATCTGAGGTGCGACGGACAGCCCAGGGGTCGACGTTTGGCCGTGGATCACGCTCAAGCACTTCCCTGCGCCGGCATGACCCGGAATCAGGTTCGGAGGGTGTGATCTCAGTCTGGGTTCATGAGAAAACCCGGACACCCCTAGTGATGGTTGAACGCTAGCAAGCGTTGCTCAAAGACCCATTCAGCTGACCTGCAAACCATTGAGCACCGCAGCCACCACCCGGTGATCGCTGTCCTGCTGCAGAGATTGCAACAAGCCTCGGGCCTGCACCGCGATGGAATCGGTACCCCCCTCCCGAACGATCCGACTGAGAATTTCAGCCCCACTCACCCGCACGGTGCCATCGGCATCAGCGATTGCCATGGTTGCCAATTCCAGCAACCAAGCCAAATCAATGTCGGGTTGTTCCGCCAAGGCGGACAGAATGCTGCAGCGCACCAGCCAGGCGGCATCAGCTTCAAAGGCCGAACGCAGCAAAGGCCAGGCCCGCTCCACTCCGTAGCTGGCCAGAGCATTGGCTGCCTCGGCCCGCACATTGGGGTCTTCATCGGCAGTGATCAACGCACTCAGCACAGTCCAGCCCTGTTCGGTGCGCTTGTAGCCCAATCCACTGCAGCTCAAGGAACGCACCAGAAAGGGCTTCTGCTCCGTGCCCAGCACCAGCAACGGCACAGCCTCAGCATCCGAGCAATGGCGGAGCTTTGTGATCGCCGGCATCGCCTGAACCGGATCCCCACTGGCAATGGCCTGGCGGACCTCCTCGAGATCAGGGCGTTGCGGATCGGTCTCGTTCATGGGTTGCTGCCAGGGGTGCGCGCCCGTTGAAGATCGGCCAACAGCCTGGCGCGGCGGCGCTGCCGACCGAGAGCACTGCTGATGATCAAACCCGAACCCACCAAGATCGCGGGCAACACCTGCACCCGGTCCTTGCCTTGGCGCTGGTTGGTGGCCAGCAACGCGAGCAGGATCAGCAATGGAGCCCCGAGGGAAACCCAAATCACCGCACGACGTTGGTTCATGCCGAGGTGTTCTCCGTGATCCAGGCCAGCACGGTGGCCGTGAGAACCGCAATGCCAACACCGAGGGCGTCTTCCTCCAGTGCGAAAGCTCCGTTGTGCAGCGGCGCACACCCCTCGGGCCCGGCCACGCCCAGCCGCACCATCATTCCCGGCACATCCCGAAGCAGCTCAGCAAAGTCTTCCGCCCCCAGAGAGGGCTGCTCCACCGGCAGCACCTTGTCGCGCCCCAGACACTCCACCGCACAACGTTCGAGCAAAGTCGTGAGCTGCGGATCGTTGTGCACCGGTGGCGCTATGCAGCGGTAATTCACCACTGCCGTACCCCCTCCAGTGGCACAGATCCCCTGAACCGTCTCATCGATCCAAGCCGGCAGCTGGGCGTGCTGCTGCAGATCCAGACAGCGCACCGTACCCAGCAAGCGCACTTGATCGGCAATCACGTTAAAGGCGCGACCGCCCTCCACCTTGCCGAAACTGATCACCACCGGCTGCAACGCATCCAAGCGGCGGGCGATGGTCTGCTGAAGCTCTGTGATCACCCGAGCCGCCAGCCAAACAGCATCCACCGACTGATGGGGACGGGCGCCATGGCCACCCTGACCCTGAACAAAGATTTCCAGCTCACCGGCCGCCGCTGTAAGACAACCCCGCCGTATTCCCACCGTGCCAACCGGCAGATTCGGCACCACATGCACGCCGTACAAGGCATCAAGGCCTTCCACCGCCCCCGCATCTCGCATCCACACCGCCCCCTGGGCCAACTCTTCAGCGGGTTGAAACAGCAAGCGCACCCTGGCCGCCAAAGCCGGCTCCTGAGCCAGCAACCGCGCCACCCCCAGGCCCGTGCAGGTGTGCAAGTCGTGGCCACAGGCGTGCATCAGACCCTGCCGGGTGGAGGCATAGCTCAGCCCGGTGCGCTCTTCCACTGGCAAGGCATCCATGTCCACCCGCAAGCCCACCGTGGGGCCGTGATCAGGTCCCAATTCGGCCACCACGCCCGTGCGGCCAACACCTTCACGGACCCGCCAACCCAGCTGACGCAGTTCACCGGAGACAAGGGCGGCGGTCTGGTGTTCCTCACCGCTGAGTTCAGGGTGGGCATGAAGATGACGGCGCAGCTGCAGCAGCTCAGGCAGCTCACGGCTGAGTCGATCGGCAAGGGACGCCGCTTGGATCATCTCAGGACGCCTCCAAAGCCAAGAACGCCATAAGATCCGCCGTCGGCTGCGGTGGCCAGCGGCGCACCTGCTGCAGCCAGTCGGCCTGGCGGTAACGCTGATCCAGCCCGGCCGCCGCGGCCCAGTGGCTTTCGGCTTCACCACTGGATCCTTCACGCCAGAGCAGGCCGCTGAGGGCCGCCCGAGCATCGGCGAACAAGGGATAGCGACGGATCAGTTTGCGCAATTCCGCCTCCGCCCAATCGAGATCTCCCGCTTGCCAGGCCGCCAGGGCCTCGCTGGAGCGGGCCATGGCGAAGCCGGGGCGGGCGAGGGCCGCCTGGCCATAAAGATCTCGAGCCTCAGGCCAGTCCCCTTGCGAACCGCGCACATTGGCCAGGTTGTAGAGGGCTGAGGCATCCTGCGGATCGCGCTCCAGAATCCAGAGATAGTCGTCCGCTGCCGCGGACCAGTCCTGAAGCGCCTCCTCTGCCGTGCCCCGGTTCAAATGCGGGTCGCTTTCCTCTGGCGCCAGAACAATCGAGGCGCTCTGGTCTTCGATGGCTCCCGACGTATCACCGAGGGCGAGACGCACATTGCCGCGGTTGCTCAGCGCTGCTGCATCCTCTGGGGCCTGCTCCAGAAAGCGGTCCCAGAGGGTCAGAGCCTCCACAAAATCCCCCTGACGGCTTGCCGTCAGGGCCTGCTCGTAGAGCCCCTGCAAGTCGAAAGCCTGCACCGGCAGGGCAAGTACCAGACTCAGCAACAGGACGAGGAACCGGTTCATGCCGCCTCGGACAGATGACTGCGGGCCGCATCCGTGACCATGCGGCCGCGGGGGGTGCGCATCAGCAAACCCTGCTGCAACAAAAACGGCTCCACCACGGTCTCCAGGGTGACGGGATCGTCGCCAAGGGCCGCCGCCAGAGTCTCCAGGCCCACCGGGCCACCACCGTGATGGTCGATCAGCAGCTGCAGCAAACGCCGATCGCTGGCATCGAGACCCCGATGATCAACGCGGTGCAGGCTCAGGGCCTCTCCAACGAGGGCCTGATCAATGGCTCCACCGCTGCTGCCACGCACGCTGGCCACATCCCGCACCCGGCGCAGCAAACGGTTGGCAATCCGGGGTGTACCGCGACAGGAGGCAGCAATACTGCTGCGGGCCTGCGGCGTGAGGGTGACCCCGATCAGCCCGGCGGTGCGCTCCACGATCGCTTCCAGGTCGTCTTGGCCGTAAAACTCCAACCGCTGGATCAGGCCGAACCGGTCCCGCAGGGGGGAGCTCAGCGATCCGGCGCGGGTGGTGGCCCCCACGAGCGTGAACGGCGGCAGGTCCAGCGAACGGGTTCGTGCTGTGCTGCCCTTGCCCACGGTGAGATCGAGGCGACGGTCTTCCATCGCGGGGTAGAGCAACTCCTCCGCCACCCGACTCAAGCGATGAATCTCATCAATGAACAGCAGATCACGGGGCTGCAGGTTGACCAACAAGCCAACGATGTCGCGCGGGCGTTCCAGAGCTGGTGCACTGGTGACCTTGCACTGCACCCCCATCTCTTCGGCCAGCACCATGGCCATGGTGGTTTTGCCCAAACCCGGCGGGCCATAGAGCAACACATGATCGAGGGCATCGCCGCGGCCAAGCGCCGCTTCCACAGCAATGCCCAGCACCTGCTTAAGGTCGCTCTGACCGATGTAGTCGTCCAGGCGCTGGGGCCGAAGCTTGTCTTCCGGCCGACTCACCACCTCTTCAGGTGCCGGCTGGGGGTCCACCAGCGCTTCAGGGCGGCGTGGTGGCTTGCGACCGGAGCTGGAGGAGACAATCGCCATGCGGGCAGGGTACCCAGACCTGGATAGGGTCGGAAGACGCAGCCGCAGCCATGGCCAAGGGAGGAGCGAAAAAAGCAGCCGCAGCCGCGGCACGGGCCGCCGCCAATCGGATGCTGGCGGACAACCGGCAGGCACGGCACCAGTACGAAATCCTCGAAACCCTCGAAACCGGCATCGAGCTGGTGGGCACCGAGGTGAAGTCGATCCGCAACGGCAAGGCCAACCTGCGGGATGGCTTCTGCCTGATCCGCAATGGGGAGCTGCAGCTGCACAACGTGCACATCTCACCCCACACCCACGCCGGCAGTTACTTCAACCACGACCCGCTGCGCACCCGCAAACTGCTGGCCCATCGCCGTGAGATCGACAAGCTGCGCGGTTTGGTGGATCAGAAAGGCCTGACGCTGATCCCCCTCAACATTCACCTCAAGGGGTCCTGGATCAAACTCACCATCGGCCTGGGCAAAGGGCGCAAGTTGCACGACAAGCGCGCCGCCGAAAAGGAAAAGCAATCGAAGAAGGACGTGAAAGCAGCGATGGAGCGCTACTGATCGAGCGAGTTCGCCCGACAGGACAGGGTGAACAGACTCGAAGAAACCCCTTCGTTGGTGACCAACACCTGCAGGGGCGAGCCCGCTTGCGGAGCAATCCGAGTCACCCGCAGGGGACCACGCTCCGCCTCCACCTGCCCATTGACGCCGAAAACCATCATCTGCATCAGCGGTGTGCCGTTGATGCCCAGAGCGACGGCATCACCTGCTGGAGCCTCCACCAGCACCAAACGCGCGCCACCGGCAGGGATAGGCAACGACGTGATGGCGGGTTCAAGCGGGCGCGCTTTTAGCCGCACGATCTCAACGTCATCAAGGCTCTGAATCGCCGCTGCAATCCAGAGCTGAAGGAAGGGGTCGGCGGGTTTCCGACCACGCATGGTGACCGGCAGCAGATCCTGGGCTCCAGCACTCACCAGCTGCTGCACGACCCGCGGATGAACGCCCTGTTTCAACAGCACCTCACGCGGCTGCTGCCAGTCCCCTGCCCCCAGACGCCCCAACTGGGCCCGAATCGCCGGCGGCAGCAAGGCGATCCGAGCCAGCCATTGCTCGGCCAGCTCGGTCCAGGCCCTGCGGTACGGCGCATCCTGCTGCGGCTCCGTGCTGAGCTGGCTGGCATCGACAAGTTCGACAAACCAGCCGCGATCCACTTGAAGCGCCCGCAGCCGGCTGAGCAATTGCTGGCGTTGATTCAACTCATCTGGCGGCGGACTAACGGCCGCTGTAGCCCCATCCCTGCTGGAGCGAGGAATCCTTTCTGCAGTGGACGTGCGCGGTAGCAGGAACCAACCGATGGCGGAACCCACCAAGGCCGACAGGGCCAAGGCGATCACCACGGGGCAGAGGCGCCCCTCCGCTCCCTGCTCGCGAGCCATCGCTCGCTTCTGACGAGGGGATGTTGAGGAGGGAGCCATCGCAGCGAAGCGTCCCAATGCAGGAATTGGCTTCTCGATCGGACCAGTTTGTTCAGGCATCGCCAGCTGCTGCAAGGCCTCCTGGGCACTTGCAGCATCAGGGAAGCGGCGGTTCGGATCCTCCGTAAGCAACCGCTCGAGCACTGCTTGATACGAGGGATCCAGCCCCAGCCTTCCGAGACTTGAAGGGGGATTGGACGGCTGGCCCGTCAACAAGGCCACGGCTGAAACGGCCAAATCCCGCACATCCATCCAGGCGGCAGCGTCTTCAGCGGGGACAAGCTCGCCGTTTAATGCAACCGGCAATCCATCACTGGTGCGGCGCCACAGGTTTTGAAGACTGATGTGCCCATGCACCAGGTCATCGGAATGAAGCGCTCCCAAGACTGGTAAGACCTGCCTCAGCAGCAGCAGCACTTCGCCAGCGCTGAAAACCATCTGGCGTCGCGCGCGCTGCTGTTGAAGCGAAGCGAGGCTGCTGCCTTCGATCCAGTCGCGAACGGCCCACAAACCATCCTCCAGATCAAGCAACTGACCAAAGCGAGGCAACTGATGCGACCCGATCTTCTGCAAGACCTCCCAGCGCTTACGGAAAGGCTCTTGGCTGGTCAAGTCGTTCAGCTGACGTAGCGCTACGGGGCAATCGCCAGCCATCACATCCACCGCACGCCACAGGCAACCACGCAGCGGGTCGGGCCCGCTCAGGCGCTCCTCCAGGCGGTAACGCTGCAACAGCACTGTGCCGGAACCGCTCAAGGGATTCAGCCACATCGATGGGCTGATGGTACCGATGGTTTGCGGCACCCCCTAGGGCCCGCGAAGGATGGATCGGGCCAGTGCTGTTGGACCGATCCAAACCAGCAGATCGCTCTGCATCTGCTTTTGCCGGCAAACTGAACCCACAGACTTATCCAAAAAACGGAGCCCAGGAGCTCAGGCGGCATGAAATCAGACGAACGGCGTCAGGCGATCAAGCGGCAGCGCGAACAGCTGATCCAAGACCTGGAAGCGGTGTACATGGCCGCGTTCGATCGCCTGGGGGAACTGGAAGGTGAAGTGGGAGAAGTGAAAGCGGCGCAGCTCACCCAGATGATCCTCAACTCCAAAACGGCCGCGATCGAGCCCCTGGAGAAAGAGATCGAAAAACCGGTGATCACCACCCCAGGCGAGGCATGAGCAGCTGGATGGAGCAGTTGGAGCGGGAGCTGGACGCCCGGCTCTCCGCCTTTCTGCGCAACAACCCCGTCCAGGAACACCTGTTCAGCGAACAACACCAGAAAGATCGGGCCGCAGCCCTGCAACGGCAACGCCAACAACTGCAGGGCGAGGCGAAGCAGCAACGCCAGCAACTGCTGAGGCTGGCCGAAGACGTACGGGCCTGGCGCAGCCGGGTGGAGCGTGCCAGGGCAGCCGGCGCAGCCGATCTAGCCGGGCGAGCCGAACAACATCTCACCAGCCTGATGAACCAGGGACGTGCCCTCTGGGCCGACCTAGAGGATCTAGGACGCCGCTTCAACGAGGTGGAGCGGCAATTGCAGGAGCTTCAACACCAAAAACAAACGCCCAGCCCCTCAACACTGGAGAAGGACTGGGCGTTGTTTGAAGCGGAACAGGAGCTTGAACAGCTGCGCCGCGACGCTGGGCTGAGTTAGATCAGGCCTTGGGCGCGGGGGGCTCCAGGCTGACACCCTCGGGCGGAGGCGTGGGATCCGGATCGGCGATCAGCATGTGCTGCAGCACGATTTCCGGGCGCTCACTGTCCCGCCAGCGGATGCGGTAGGCAGGCATTTTGGTGCCACGGCTGGTGGTCTGTTCCACCGGCTCCATCACCCATCCCCGGCGGGAACGGCCCTGGGGATTCCGCTTGACCACGGCATCAGCGTGCTTGAAGCGAAACCCGACGCGTTCTCCACTCATGGGGATA
This sequence comes from Synechococcus sp. N5, assembly GCF_900473925.1. Lineage (NCBI taxonomy): Bacteria > Bacillati > Cyanobacteriota > Cyanophyceae > Synechococcales > Synechococcaceae > Synechococcus > Synechococcus sp. N5. The sequence goes on from NZ_UCNI01000006.1 coordinate 166,639, forward strand.
GGACCATGCCACTCCTCCCATTATTCCACTGAGGGTGGTTCTCCCTTACGGGACTCCGGCCGCAGCAGCGGGAAGGCAATCACGTCACGAATCGAAGGGCTGTCGGTGAGCAGCATCACCAGCCGGTCGATGCCGATCCCCAAACCTCCGGTGGGGGGCATGCCCACCTCCAGAGCCGTGACGAAATCCTCGTCCAACCCCTGGGCCTCCAAATCACCCGCCGCCTTGCGCGCCTGCTGAGCCTCCAGGCGCTGGCGTTGGTCCACGGGATCAGTGAGCTCACTGAAGGCATTGGCGTGCTCACGGCCGACGATGAACAATTCAAAGCGTTCCACCAAGCCGGGCTTGCTGCGATGGGGCCGGGCCAGGGGCGAAATCTCCACCGGGTAATCGGTGACGAAGGTGGGCTGAATCAAGGTTGTCTCCACCGCTTGCTCAAAGGCCTCATTGAGCAGACGGCCCACCGAGTCGGCCAGATCAGGCGCATGCAGGCCCTCGGCGGTCATCGCCGCAGCCGCCTCCTCGCGGCTGCTGAAGCTGTTGAAATCAAGCCCCGTTGCGTCCTGCACGAGCTCATGCATCGTGGCGCGCCGCCACGGCGGCGCCAGATCGATCTCGGTGCCCTGGTAGGTGATGGTGGTCGACCCGCAGACCTCCTGGCACACCGCGCTGACCATCTGCTCGGTGAGCTCCATCATCCCGAGGTAATCGCTGTAAGCCTGATAGATCTCCACCGAGGTGAACTCGGGGTTATGGCGGGTGCTGACCCCTTCATTGCGGAAGATCCGGCCCAGCTCATACACCCGCTCAAAGCCACCCACCACCAGGCGCTTCAGGTGCAACTCGGTGGCAATCCGGAGGGTGAGGGGCAGGTCGAGAGCGTTGTGGTGGGTCTCGAACGGCCGGGCGTCAGCGCCACCGGGTTCGCTCTGCAACACGGGAGTCTCGATCTCGAGAAAGTCCCGCTGATCGAGCCAGCGGCGAATGCCGCTCACCAGGCGGGCCCGGCGCCGGAAGGTCTCCCGGCTGTCGGGGGAGACAACCAGATCCAGATAGCGCTGGCGGTAGCGCTTCTCCACGTCAGCCAATCCATGCCACTTGTCGGGAAGGGGCTGCAGCGCCTTGGTGAGCATGCGCCAGTCGCTCACTTTCACCGACAGCTCGCCGCGGTCGGTGCGACGCAGGGTGCCGCTCACCCCAACCCAGTCGCCGCTGTCCACCAGTGAGGTGATCTGTTTGAACCAGCCCTCCTGCTGGGCCTCCAGACCAGCCTTCTCCAGGAACAGCTGGATGGAGCCCGTCTCATCGGCCAGGGTGAAAAAGGCCAGCTTTCCCATCACCCGGCGGGTCATCACCCGTCCGGCCACAGAAACGCTGACGTCCCGCTCTTCACCCTTGGGCAGATCGGCATGGGTCTCCTGCAGCTCGGCCATGCGATGGCTGGAGCTGAAGGTGAGGGCATAGGGTCCCTGCCCCAGCTCTTCCAATGTCTTGGCCTTTTCCAGACGGGTATCGCGCAGCTCAGACACAGCAGCAGGTCAGTCGAGCGCCATCCTGCCCGCCCGCGGGTTGATCAACCGGCAGCAGAGGCCTCGCCCATGCGCTGGGAGGCATAACCAATGCCTCGCACCGTGAGGATCAACTCTGGATTGCGAGGGTCAGGCTCCAGTTTTCCGCGCAAACGCGCCACATAGACATCCACAACCCGCAGATCGGCTGCACGGCGAGGGGGATAACCCCAGAGCTGCTCGAGAATTTCGGCCCGAGGCACCACATGACCGGGGTCGCGGAACAGCAACTCCAGCAGGCTGAACTCCGTGTAGGTGAGGTTGATGCGCTCGGATCCACGGGTGACCTGGCGTCGGTTGGTGTCCACCACCAGATCACCGAGCCGTAGAACGCCTTGCCCTGTAGGCAATTCGCGGCTTTCAACAACCGCGTTGCCCCGGCCCACGCGGCGCAGAATCGTGGCGATGCGTGCCTCGAGTTCCTTGGGGCTGAAGGGCTTGGGCAGGTAGTCGTCAGCACCCAGATCCAGACCGGCCACCCGCTCGGAGATCGCTTCCACCGCGGAGAGGAAAATGATCGGTACGCAGGATTCGGCCCGCAGGCGGCGGCAGACGGCAAAGCCATCCAGCTTTGGCAGCATCACGTCGAGCACCACCAGGTCGGGAGACTCGTTGTGGAACATTTCCAGGGCCTGTTCACCGTCCTCAGCGCAGATGACGCGGTAGCCCGACAACTGCAGGCGCATCACCAGAACGCGCCGAACTGCAGCCTCATCATCAACGACAAGAATGGTCGCTTTCGGTTGTGAGGGCAGGTCGCCCGTCATCCGAATCAAACCCTTAACGAGCTGCAACCTTACTGGTCAGGGCCTGGACACCGACACAAACACCCTGGCGCGCAGCCGGTTTACCGATTGTTTTAAGAATTGCCGGCGACCTCAGGCCAGCGCGAACGGGCGTAACGGTTCCATTCCGACGCCGCAGCTGTTACGGCCTGCTCAGGGCTGATCTGGGCCAACATCGCCCGCTGCATCTGGGTGTAGAGGATCTTCTGCAGGCGCTTGATCCCCGGCAGCGCCGGCACCAACACCCGGGCCCGGTCCAACGTGCTGGCCGACAACAAACTGGCCCGGCGAATCTGACGCTCCGCGGTGGTCGCGGGCTCCTCCTGCTCCAACGCCTCACGCACCCGAGCCAAGGCCTCCAACGACGACGGCAGCACCCGAGCCTCAGCAGCGAAGCGCGCCTGTTGATCGGCATTGGTCAGAAACAGCGCCAGATCCACGGCCTCTCGGGCGCGACGGCTCTGACGCGGCACCGCCAGAGTCATCAAGGCCACATTGGCTGTGCCATCGGCGCCGGTCACCGGGGGATGGGGCTCCGTCACCGCGGCCACCCCTGGCGCATTGGTCTGAATGCTGCGCAGGAATTCTGCGCCCGTGGCTGCCAGGGCCAGATCACCACTCTGGAACAACTCGATCGCCCGGCGTTGCCCCTGACTCACCACCTCCCGGGGCAACAGCCCCTCCCGGTAGAGATCACTCCAGAAACGAAAGGCCCGGAGCCCAGCAGGACTATCGAAGGCGGCCCTGCGTTGGGAATCCAGCAGGGTCACTCCCATCTGCACCAGGGTTTCCAAAAGCTCGGCCGAGTCGTCCGGAACGGTGGTGAGAAACAGGCCGTAACGGCCCGTGCGCTCGCGGATCCGGCGGGCGAATGCCGGCACCTGCTCCCAGCGGCTGGGCGGAGCAGCGATGCCGGCTTGATCCAACAGCGCACGATTCACCAAACTCAGCCGCACCGTGAGGTACCAGGGCAGAGCGATCTGCCCGGCATCGGGGTCACGGCAGGCTTGCCACACCGAGGGCAGATAGCGACCAGCGGCATCAGCCGGCAACAGCGAGGTCAAGTCGGCCAGTCCTCCCTTGCTGGCCAGATTGGCTGCGAAGGGCGGATTGAGGTTCACCACATCCGGGGCCGTGCGCGCAAACACCGCCGCCAGCAACTTGCGTTCCACAGACCCCCAGGGCAGATCCGTCCAACGCACGGGCGCATCGGGATGGAGGCCGCCCCAGGCCCCCAGAACATCGGCGAAATAGGGGTTGAACTTGGGAGCCAACTGCAGGGTCCACAACTCCAGAGCCCTGGTCTGTGGGGTCCTCGGGCCGCAAGCCGCCAACCCCATGGCCGCTGTCCCCAGCAGCAGATCCCGACGCGTCAACCTCATGAGGGAACCCTCCTGCGCCAGAGCAGCAGCTGCAACGACACCAACACCGGCGCCAGCAAACCCGTCACCAGGGCCTGGCACCAGAGGGTCTGCAGGCCCCAGCTCCGGGTGAGGGGATCCAACACTCCGCCTTGACGCCACCAGAGCTGAAGGATCAACGACAAACCAAGACCCACGGACCCAAGCCAGGCCAACAAACCCAGATTCAGGCTGCGTTGGATCGGGGCTGCACGCCGCCCCAGCCGTCCCCACCACCAGCCAAGCAGCAGCAGCGCCGGCACCTGACTGACACCACCCAGATTGAGACCATCCAGCACCAGCCCCAAAGCCACACCCGACAACGCCCCCGACACCGGACCATCCACGAGAGCCCAGGGCAACAGCCAGAGCACAGCCCAGGCGGGACCAACCCCATCGATAGCCAACCAAGGCGGCGATGCCAGGGCCAGAAAGGGCACCATCAATGCCGAGGCCACACAGATCGGTTGTCGGTGCAGACGCGTCATGTCATTGATTCATCTCAACGGGTCTGCACCTGCACCCAGTCGATCGCCTCCGGTGCTGCGATCAACTGCACCACCGCTACCGGTGCAGGAACAGCCTGTTCATCCACCGACTGGATCACCCCCACCGGCACGTTGGGGGGCAACAGGGTGCTTGCCGGGGACGTGGCCACCAGGTCCCCAGGCCGCACGTCGGGGTCCTTGTCGATGAAACGAAGCGACAGACGGCTGTTGCCGCGGCCCACCAGCAACCCATGGCGGCGGCTGCGGGGCAGCCAGACGCCGATTTCATGGCCCGGGGCGGTGAGCAACTTCACCCGCGCCGTGGCGGGGGTGACACTGTCGATGCGACCCACCAAACCGCCGGGGCCAAGAACCGCATCGCTCCGACCGATGCCCTGCAGCGAGCCCTTGCCCAGTTGCAATTGCTGCCACCATCCCCGCGACGAGCGGGAAATCACAGCAGCCGAAACGTTTCCTTGCGCTGATCCTTGTTGCTTGAGCTCCAGCAGAGCGCGCAAGCGCCGGTTGTCCTCTTCCAGAAGCTGTAGGCGAGAGCGCTCCTCCAAATCCACTGCAGCCATGACCCATTCCCGCTGGGCAGACCCAGGCCAGAACGGACGGCTGAGCAGGGCATAGGCATCGGTGAAACCAGCACCCTTGCTGAGACGCACCACCAAAAGCCCGGCCACAAGCAGCAGCCAGGGGGTGAGTTGCCCCAATCCGCGCCAGCGGCTCTTGCCGGGACGGAGCGTCGGGGCCATGACTTCAGACGCCTGCCGCGGCGCGGACGAATTCCGGGGTGTCGACCACCCGCTGCAGGCGTTTCCAGTCCTCCAGCACCTGACCACATCCGTTCACCACACAGAGCAGAGGGTCTTCGGCGATGTGCACAAAGATGCCGGTCTCGTGGCTGATCAGGTCGCTGATGCCCCGCACCAACGCACCACCGCCAGCCAGCATGATGCCGCGATCCACGATGTCGGCCGCCAACTCAGGGGGTGTGCGCTCCAGGGTGCGTTTCACCGCTTCGACAATCACGTTGAGTGGCTCCGCAATCGCTTCCCGCAGATCACCGGCCTTGAGATTGATGGTGCGCGGCAAGCCGGAGAGCAGGTGCAGACCGCGCACATCCATGGACTGCTGATCGAACTCGTCGTCGGGGAAGGCGGAGCCGATGCGGATCTTGATCTCTTCGGCCGTGCGCTCGCCCACCACCATGTTGTGCACCTTTTTGAGGTAAACACTGATGGAGTCACTGATCTCATCGCCAGCAACGCGGACGGATTCACTCAGCACCGTTCCGCCCAGGCTCAACACCGCCACCTCAGTGGTGCCACCACCGATGTCGACAATCATTGTTCCAACTGGCTCAGTGACCGGGAGGCCTGCGCCGATGGCGGCTGCCACCGGCTCATCAATCAGATGAACTTCACGGGCCCCAGCCATGCCCGCTTCACGGACTGCGCGACGCTCCACACCAGTGACGCCACTGGGGATGCCCACCACTAAACGAGGGGCCATGATGCCGCGGCCCTCATTGCCCTTGGTGATGAAGGTTTTGAGCATTTGCTCAGCGGCATCGAAATCCGCGATCACCCCATCACGCAGCGGACGAACGGCCCGGATGTTCCCAGGGGTGCGGCCGAGCATCAACTTGGCTTCATCGCCCACAGCCATGGTGGTGCCACGCTCGAGATCAAGAGCCACCACGGAGGGCTCCTGCAGCACGATTCCCCGGCCGGAGACGTAGATCAGGGTGTTAGCGGTGCCCAGGTCGATGCCGATGTCGCGCGACAGCTGGAAACGACGAAAGAGCACAGACACCGCAATTAAGACCGCCGGATCATAGGGGCGTTCCCAGCGGTTGCCTGTTACACCCAGCGGCTTGGGTGGAACTCCTTAAAAGCAGTCACCCAATCGGTGCCGCATCATGAATCCAAATTCAGGAGATGAATTGTCTATGGGCGTTAATTCCGTCACCCTCGTCGGCCGTGCCGGCCGCGATCCCGAAGTGCGTTACTTCGAGTCCGGCAGCATGGTGGCCAACCTCACCATGGCGGTGAACCGTCGCAGCCGCGACGACGAACCCGACTGGTTCAACCTCGAGATCTGGGGCAAGCAGGCCCAGGTTGCCGCGGACTACGTGAAGAAGGGCTCCTTGCTCGGCATCATCGGCAGCTTCAAGCTGGATCGCTGGACCGACCGTGCCAGCGGCGAAGACCGCAGCAAGCCCGTGGTCCGTGTGGATCGACTCGAACTGCTCGGCTCCAAACGGGACAACCAGGAGGCTGCCGGCAGCTTCGGCGGCCAGGCCTCTGATGAGGACATCCCCTTCTGAGCCCCAGGCCTGAAGAAGCCCAAGCGCCGGTGCTCAGTCGGAGGACTGACTCCGGCGCCAGATGCGCAGACCCAACCAGATCGCACCGGCCAGCACCGCCACCACCAACAACACCTTTACAGCCTTGGAAACAGGGTCAATCCAGAGCTCAACGTTGCTGTAGCCCTCTCCGAGCACCATGCCGGCCACGGTGAGCAAGGCCGTCCAGATCATGCTGCCAGCGGTGGTCCAGACCAGAAACGGCGCCATCGGCATCATTTCGATGCCCGCTGGCACGGAGATCAGGGTGCGAATGCCAGGCACCAGACGCCCCCAGAACACCAGGGCGGTGCCGTAGCGGCTGAACCAACGGCGGCTGCGGGCCAACTCATCGGCACTGATGCCGATCCAGCGCCCGTGGCGCTGGAGCCAGGCTTCGATGCGTTCCTCGTTGATCAAGCGACCAATCCCGTACCAGGGCAGGGCACCGAGCACCGTGCCCAGCAAACCAGCCAGCACCACGGGCACCAGATCCAGCTGACCCTGCTGCACATAAAAGCCCCCGAGGGGCATGATCAGCTCGGACGGAATCGGCGGGAACAGATTCTCAAGAAACATCGCCGCGAAGATCGCGGTGTAACCCAGCCACTGGTTCGCCTCCACCGCCTGGCCGATCAACTCCGGCAGTTGTGTGATCAGATCAGAAAGCCCCATGGAGACTGCGCTTGATCGCGCAAGTCTTCCATGGGGCCGTAAGGATCAGGTTCCGATCCGCTGGATCATGATCAGTAGCGGTAGTGGTCGGGCTTGTAGGGACCTTCCACGGGCACATTGATGTAGTCGGCCTGGTCTTTGCTGAGCTCGGTGAGCTTGGCCCCGATGCGACCGAGGTGCAGGCGAGCCACCATCTCATCGAGGTGCTTGGGCAGCACGTACACCTCCTTGGCGTACTCATCGCCCTTGGTGAACAGCTCGATCTGAGCCAGAACCTGGTTGGTGAAGGAGTTGCTCATCACAAAGCTGGGGTGACCGGTGGCGCAGCCCAGGTTCACCAGGCGGCCTTCCGCCAGCAGGATGATCTTGTTGCCGCTGGGCAGGGTGATGTGATCCACCTGCGGCTTGATGTTCTCCCACTCGTAGCTCTTGAGGGAGGCGACGTCGATCTCGTTGTCGAAGTGACCGATGTTGCAGACGATGGCCTCGTCCTTCATCTTCTCGAGGTGCTCGTTGCGGATCACCTGGAAGTTGCCGGTGGCGGTGACGAAGATGTCCATCTCCTCAACCACGTCCTCAAGACGCACCACGCGGTAACCCTCCATGGCGGCCTGGAGGGCGCAGATCGGATCCACTTCAGCAATGCAGACGGTGGCACCGAGACCACGCAGGGACTGGGCTGACCCCTTGCCCACATCGCCGTAGCCGATCACCAGGGCCTGCTTGCCGGCCACCATCACGTCGGTGGCGCGCTTGATACTGTCCACCAGGGACTCGCGGCAGCCGTAGAGGTTGTCGAATTTGCTCTTGGTGACCGAGTCGTTGACGTTGATGGCGGGGAAGGGCAGCTCACCGCTCTTCTGCATCTTGTAGAGACGGGCCACACCGGTGGTGGTCTCCTCTGTCACGCCCTGGATCTGAGCCTTGGTGCGCGAATAAAAACTGGGGTCCTGAGCCAGCTTCTTCTTGATCGAAGCGAACAGGAAAGTCTCCTCTTCGTTGCCGGGGTTGTCGAGAACCGTGATGTCCTGCTCGGCCTTGCTACCCAGCATCACCAGGCCGGTGGCATCGCCACCGTCATCCAGGATCATGTTGGGGGAACCGCCGTCACCCCACTCAAGAATGCGATGGGTGTAATCCCAGTACTCCTCAAGGGTTTCACCTTTGACGGCGAACACAGGGATGCCCTGGGCGGCGATCGCCGCAGCAGCGTGATCCTGGGTGGAGAAGATGTTGCAGGAGGCCCAGCGCACTTCGGCGCCCAACTCCACCAGGGTCTCGATCAGAACCGCAGTCTGAATCGTCATGTGCAGGGAGCCGGCGATGCGGGCGCCCTTGAGAGGCTTCTCGCTGCCGTATTTCTCGCGCAACGCCATCAGACCGGGCATCTCGGTCTCGGCGATGTCGAGTTCCTTGCGGCCGAAATCGGCCTGATTGATGTCGGCAATGACGCAATCAACGCCGAGCTTCAGCTCAGCCGGGGACGTGGGCGCTGCCACCATGGTTTCGGTGCTCCCTAATAAATCGTGGAGTTGAATCTCTGCAGAGACGCCGAGGCTTCGGGCTCGCTTGAGCCGGACTCTACAGGGCATGTCTGGGCTCTTGAGACCCTTGAGACGACCCGGGCCCTGGGCCGATTGCTGGCGCGCGAGCTTCCGACTGGAGCAATTCTCCTGTTGAGCGGGCCCCTTGGCGCCGGCAAAACATCATTGGTGCAGGGCCTGGCCGAGGGCCTCGGGATCAGCGAGGCGATTACCAGCCCCACTTTTGCCCTGGCCCAGCACTACCCCCAGGGGGAACCACAGCTGGTGCACCTTGATCTCTATCGCCTGGAGCAACCGGCCTCCGCCGATGAACTGTTTCTTCAGGAGGAGGAGGAAGCCAGCGCCACCGGGGCGTTGATGGCCGTGGAATGGCCAGAACGGCTGGGGCTCGATCTGGCCGAGGCCTGGCACCTGGAGCTTCGCCATCAAGACGAAGGACGGCTCGCTCAGCTCACCTCTCCAAGAAAGGCCTCCACCTGAGCCTGCGTGGGCTGAGGATCAATGCCACCGGCCCCGCCGCAGACCAAAGCACCACAGGCGGCAGCAAAACGGATGCGCTCCTGGGGCGCGGCGGCCCAGCGGTGCAACAGCCCAGCCGTGAAGGCATCACCAGCACCGGTGGTGTCGACGACACTGGGGGGCTGAAAGGCAACCTGCTGGCCAGAGTCGTCAGCCAATTGCCAGCGCACCGGGGCCGCGCCATCGGTCACCACCACATCCGGCCGCTGGGTCAAGGCCTGCTGGATCGCACCGGGATCGTCGGTGTTGAACAACCAGAGCGCTTCCTCCCGCGCCAGCTTGATCAGGGCCGCCTGGTCCAGGAGCGGTTGAATCGCAGCCTTCGCCGCAGCCGACGGACCCGCCGCGGGATCAGCGGTGGCATCCCAGAACGTGGGACGCCAATTCACATCAAGGGCAATCGCCGTGCCTTGGCTGCTGGCCTGGCGCACGGCCGACAACAAAGCCGAAGCCGACGTTGGTGCTGCCAACAGAAGGGTGCCAATCAACAACCATCGGGCCGGGGGTAGGGCAACCGGCTCCAACACCTGGTCGGCAAAGCCGGCCCCCTGATCTCCGTCAAAGCCCTGAAACTGTCGTTCCCCATCCCGCGCACGGCGCACCAGCACGATGCGACTTGGACGCTCGGCATCCCGCTGCAGGAGCGAGGTGTCGACACCACGCTCAGCAAACAACATGGAAAAGGCTTCACCGATGGCGTCCTGCCCCAGTCGACCGGCAAAGGCCACGGGGGTCTCCAGGCGGGCCAGGCCAGAGGCCACATTCGCTGGCGCACCGCCCAGACGATCGTCCACCGGCTGATCGACCACCGGGTCACCTCCCGGTGGGCCGAGCCGGTCAATCAGGGCTTCCCCAAGACAGACGACAACGGGAGCGAGTGCCATCCGGTTGCAGCAGAACCTTCCCTAAGGGTGAGCAGAGCTTTCCAACTTGCCAAGCAACGCCTCAATGATCCGAGCATTGGCGGCCGGAAAGGCGTAGTTCCCCAAGTCATCCGGTCGCACCCAACGCACCTGTTGGCTGGCAAGGGGCTGCGGCTCCCCCGATGTCCAGTCGCAGAGATGCACCACGAAGCGAAGTTTCTTGTGGCTGTAGGCGTGATCAACGGTGATCATTTCATCGCCAACCGTCACCGCAATGCCGAGCTCTTCAGAGAGCTCACGGGCAATGCAATTTTCAATGGTTTCGCCCTGCTCCTGTTTGCCACCGGGGAACTCCCACATCCCCCCCAACAGGCCTTCCTCCAGGCGCTGGTCGATCAACACCTCCCCTGCCGCATTGAGCACGACCCCCACACCAATCACCTGGAAGGGCAGGGGCTTAGGGGCATCGGTCACGGGCCAGCGGCAGGGATCGCCGGAAGCGTAGGCAGCACAGTGGGATTGCCAGGGGCAGCGGTGGCAGTCCGCCTGGCGGGGGGTGCAAAGCGTGGCCCCCAGATCCATCAAGGCCTGGTTGGTGTCACGAGGCCGCAGCGAATCAAGCAGGGCCTCGCTCCAGCTCCAGAACAGGGCATCGTCGCGGGCCGGCGGGCACGGATGCGCCGTCAAGCGCGCCAGCACCCGTTTGACGTTGCCATCCAGGATCGGCAACGGTGCATTGAAGGCACTGGAGAGAATGCTGCCGGCGGTGGTGCGGCCGATCCCCGGCAAAGCCATCCAGCCCTCGAGACTGCGGGGCCACGGTCGACCTACCAGCTGCTGCGCCGCCTCATGCAGCCGACGGGCCCGCGAGTAATAGCCCAACCCCTGCCACTGCAACCGCACCTCATCCAGAGACGCCGCGGCCAGGCTCTCGACAGAGGGAAACGCCTCCATCCAACGCGTCCAGTAGGGGAGAGCCACGGCCAACTGGGTCTGCTGCAGCATCACCTCGGCAATCCAGATGCCGTAGGGATCGAGATCCTGCTCCGGCGCTGGACGTGCGCCGCCAGGCAACTGCTTCCAGGGGATGCCGCCGCGGCCATGCCGCTCCCACCAAGCCAGCAAGGCTGCCGATAGAACAGCAGTTTCGGCCTCGGTCAACGCATCCATGGGTTCGCGATTGGCATCAGAACAAGGCCCGAGCAACGACCGTCATCCAAGTGATTCCCTCGCCAGGATGCACGGGCGCAACAAACCAAGGCGTGAGCCCAAGCCACAACCTCTGGAGCTGGAACGAGCGATCAATCGGTTGGAGCCTGATGGGCGACCCCAATGCCGAAGAGGCCATGCTGCTGATTCATGGGTTCGGGGCCAACACCAACCATTGGCGCTTCAACCAACCGGTGCTGGCCGAACTGCTGCCCACCTACGCCATCGATCTGCTCGGTTTCGGGCGCAGCGATCAGCCTCGGGCTCGCTTGAAGGACGAGTCCGTTTCAGCGGATGCCGTTCATTACGGCTTTGATCTATGGGGCCAACAGGTGGCTGACTTCTGCCGCCAAGTCATCGATCGCCCGGTGCGACTGGTGGGCAACTCGATCGGTGGGGTCGTTGCCCTACGGGCCGCACAACTGCTGGGGGAACGATGCCGGGGCGTGGTGCTGATCGACTGCGCCCAGCGCTTGATGGACGACAAGCAACTGTCCACCCAACCCGCCTGGATGGCCTGGATCCGACCGTTGCTCAAGACGATGGTGCGGCAGCGCTGGCTCAGCACCGCGCTGTTCCGCAATGCGGCACGGCCCGGCGTGATCCGCAGTGTGTTGAAGCAGGCCTATCCCAGTGGCGCCAACATCGACGACGACCTGGTGGATCTGCTGTTTCAACCGACCCAACGCCGAGGTGCGGCTGAGGCCTTTCGCGGCTTCATCAACCTGTTTGACGACTATCTCGCCCCACAGTTAATGGCGGGGATGTCGTCCCCCGTGGACCTGATCTGGGGTGAGCAGGATCCCTGGGAGCCAGTCGCAGAAGCGGAGCGATGGGCACAGACATTGGACTGCATTCAGTCCTTTTCACTGATTCACAACGCGGGCCATTGCCCCCACGACGAAGCACCGGATCAGGTGAATCCGGTGCTTCAGCAGCTGATCAACGCAAGATCAAGTCAACAGGCGACATAGGCCTCCACCTGATCACTCACCCGGCGCAGACCGGCCAGGCCATCACGCTCAAGGTTACGAACACGGTCGCGGCTCATGCCCAGGATCCGACCGATGCCGGTGAGGCTCATGGGGTCTTCCCCATCCATGCCGTAACGCATGCGCAACACTTGCTCCTGAAGGTGAGGCAACTGGCCCAGGAGGCTGCGCAGGTCGCCCTTCAAGCAATCTTCTTCCACCTGATCGCTGGGCAGATCGCCATCGCCGGAGAGCAGTTCCAACAATTCGGTGTCGTCGCCATCACCCACCTTCATCTCCAGGCTCACGGGCTGACGGGCACGGCACATCAGATCTTTGACGTCGTCTTCTGGCAGCTCAACGAACTCGGCCAGCTCGGTGACGGTGGGCGTGCGGCCAAGCTCCTGGCTCAGCTCCCGCTGACCTTTTTTGAGCTTGTTCAGCATCTCGGTGATGTGGATCGGCAGCCGGATCGTGCGGCTCTTCTCCGCGATGGCCCGCGTGATGCCCTGGCGGATCCACCAATAGGCATAGGTGGAAAACTTGTAGCCCCGGGTGGGATCAAACTTCTCCACACCACGTACCAGACCAATGGTGCCTTCCTGGATCAAATCCAGGAGTTCCATGTTCCGCTTGGTGTACTTCTTGGCCACGCTCACCACAAGTCGGAGATTGGCCGCCACCATGCGCTCCTTGGCGCGACGGCCGTGCTGCAGCTTGCGCTTGAGCTTCATGGACGAAAGCCCTGAGGCCTTGGCCAGCTGGTCAAGACTGGGCTTTTCACCCGCCTTGCTCTGCAGCTCCGACTCGAGCGATTCCAGATCCATCAACTCCTGAACCTGTCGGCCCAGGGTGATCTCCTGCTCATGGGTCAGCAGCGGAACACGGCCGATGTCCCGCAGATAAGAGCGAACCAGATCAACGTCTGCCGTAACGGCCTTTGCCGCCTTTACAGCTGTTTTGGGTTTGGAAGCAGCGGTCGCAGCCGGAGCCATAGGGCTCTTCTTTGAGTTATGTGAAGAGTACTCCTAAGAAACGTAAACAGGCTCTCAGAAAAAGCCGAAGACAAAGAAATGGGTAGAAATACCTGTGGCTTGCACCAGCTGCGGCAGGTGTACCAGCAGCCATCCCGCCGTCTTCAGGTAGATCAGCGTTCCCGCCACATCCGTGCAGGTGGTGATGAAGGGCGTCGACATCAACGCCGGATCCAGACCCATGCGGTCGAAAAGCAACGGAAACGCGGCACCGGCCGTAGCCGCCAGGGTGGTGATCGCCAGCAGGCTCATCCCCACCGAGAGGCCCACCAGTGCGCTTTCGCCGCGCCACCAGGCAAAGGGAACCACCAGCAGCATCATCAACACCCCCAGCAACGCCCCCGCCATGGCTTCGCGGCCAATGGCCCTCAAGGGGCCAAGGCTGGAGATGCTCTGGGTGCTCAAACCACGGATCACCACCGTGGAGCTTTGGGCCCCCACGTTGCCGCCGGTGCCACCAAGCAAAGGAATGAACGCTGCCAGCAACACCACCTGCTGCAGCACGTCTTCATTGGCGGCGATCACCTCTGAGGTGAAGAAGCTGGCCAGCACCAGCACCGCCAGCCACACCACGCGGCGGCGAGCGACGGTGAACAGATTGCTGCTGAAGTAGTCGTCGTCATCGCCGGCCTGAACAGCGCCAGCGGCGTAGAGATCACGGGTGGCCTCCTGCTCGATCACGTCGATCACGTCATCCACGGTGACGATGCCCACGAGACGCTGTTCCAGATCCACCACGGGAACGGCCAGGAAGTCGTAGCGCTGAATCGTGCGCGCCACCTTCTCCTGGTCGGTGTCAGTGCTGACGCTGAGCACCTCCTCAGTCATCACATCGCCGATGCGGGCCTGGGGGTCTGCTGTGACCAGATCTCGCAGCGAGAGGATCCCTGTAAGGCGTCGTTCGGCGTCCGTCACGTAGAGGGAATAAATCGTCTCGGTGTCGCGAGCACGCCGCCGCACGATCTCCAGCGCCACTGCGGCGGTCTGGTTTTCCTTGAAGGCGATGTATTCGGTCGTCATCAAGCGACCGGCCGTTTCGGAGCGGTAACCCAGCAACTCAGCCGTCACCTTGCGTTCATCCGGACTGAGCTCGCTCAGCAGCTGCCGCACCACCTTGGCCGGTAACTCCTCAAACAATCGGGCGCGATCATCCGGCGACATCTCCTCCATCACCTCCCGCATCTCGCCAGATCGCAGCAGGCTCAGCAAGCTTTGCTGGGTGGCGGTGTCGAGGTACTCGTAGACACTGATGGCTTCGTCCTTGCTGAGCAGGCGAAAGGCAATCGCCTGCAGGTTGGCCGGAAGACTGCCGATCGCCTCGGCGATGTCCACCGGCTGCACCGGTTCCAACAGCAGTTTCACGGCGTCGTAATTGCCCGCCTGAAGCATCGCGGCGAGCTCCTGGGAGACCGCTTCGGCCAGCAAGTCGGGTTCCACGCTCACGCCAGCACTGCTCAGCCCCGATGCCTCCGTCATGCCCCTCCGGCCGGGAGCCCAGTGTATGGCCGTTGGAGCCGGTTAACCTCTGCGCTCCATCCCTGTTTCTCCATGGCGATCAGCGTCAGCGCCGTCTCTGTCACCACCCCTGACGGCAGCAGCAAATCCCTGGGCGACTACGCCGGCAAGGTGCTGCTGATCGTGAACGTGGCCAGCCGCTGTGGCTTCACCAAGCAATACGCGGGTTTGCAGGCTCTGAACGAGGCCTACGCCGCCAAGGGCCTGGCAGTGCTGGGTTTCCCCTGCAACGACTTCGGCGCCCAGGAGCCCGGCACCCTCGACGAGATCAAGAGTTTCTGCTCCACCACTTACGGCGCCGACTTCGAACTGTTCGAGAAAGTGCACGCCAAGGGGGGCACCACCGAGCCCTACACAACCCTCAACCAGATGGATCCCGCCGGTGATGTGGAGTGGAACTTCGAGAAATTCCTGGTGGGCAAGGACGGCACCGTGATAGCCCGCTTCAAGAGCGGCGTCACCCCTGAAGACCTCAAATCGGCGATTGAGGCGGCGCTGGCGGCTTGAGCCGTCGCCCCAGGCTGAACCCCAGGGCTGCGGCACCCAGCCCCAGCCCGAGGGTCAGCCCAATCAAGCCCAATGCGGCGGCCCAGTCACCGGAACTCAGGTGCTTCATGGCCGCCAGCATCCAGCTGCTGAAGGTGGTGAGCGAGCCGCAGAAGCCAATGCCCAGCAGCAACTGTCGCCTTGGGGCGGCGGGGAGCCCAGCCAGCAAGCCCAAGAGGGCAGCCCCCAGAACATTCACCAGCAGGTTCTGGTCCCCCAGATGAAGGGCCAATTGCCAGCGCAGCAGCGCTCCGGGAACAGCGCCCACGCCAACAAGCAGCAACTCCTGCAGTTCCAGTTGCAGGCTTGGTTTGGTCTCAGGCATGGGTCCCCAATCCGTAACCCAAAGCAGAGGCCAGCAAACCAGCCCCGATCGAGGCCAGCGCCAGCACCACAGCAGTGAGCGCCTGGCCAGCCCGCAGCTCGTTCAGCAGCTCCACGGCAAAGGTGGAAAAGGTGCTGAGGCTGCCGAAAAAACCCACCCCCATCAGCAAGGTAATGCCGGTGCTGGAGGCACAGGTTTCATTGAGGGCCAGCACCAGGCCCAGGGCGAAACAGGCCATCACATTCACGATGAAGGTGCCCCAGTGCTTCTTGGGCACCATCGGCTGAAAGTGATTCACCACCTTCAAACGCAGCCAGGCTCCGGGGATCGCCCCCAGACCCACCAAAACCGCCTCAGACGCGGAGCCAGCCACGGTGTTGCTCTCCAGAGAGGGTTTGCACGTGCAGCCAGTCCTTGCCATCGGCGGAAGACCAACGCCGAAGTAACCGTAGAGAGGATCCCGCCTTGAGGGTGCTCAGCCGCGGGGCCACGGCCAGTGGACTTAGCCGAAGGGGCTGATCGGAACTGGTGTGCAACGGCCCGGAGGCCGCGCGACGACGGGGTTGCGGTTGACGCCGGTCGGCACCACCGGCCGGCAGGGCAGCTGGAGCCATTAACGCCACTCCCAGCAGCCAACTCCAACGAAGAACACTGCTTGTCGAAACAGTCCCTGTTCGATCAGCCCTCATCAAATATCGAGGGCTGCCATGTCCAACTCGGCGCTGTGGGTTTCGATGAATTCCCGGCGCGGAGCCACCTTGTCACCCATCAGAATCGTGAAGATGCGATCGGCCTCGAGGGCATCTTCGATCTCCACCCGCTTCATCGTGCGGGTTGTGGGATCCATGGTGGTTTCCCAGAGCTGCTTGGGCATCATTTCGCCAAGACCCTTGAAGCGCTGGATCGTGTAATTGGCCTTCTCGCCGAAGCCCTCCAGGGTCTTCTGCAGATCGCCCTCGTTGTAGCAATAGGTGTGGTTCTTGCCGCGCTCAACTTTGTAGAGCGGCGGGCAGGCGATGTAGATGTAGCCGCCCTCCACAAGCTCCTTCTGGTAGCGATAGAAGAAGGTGAGCAGCAGGGTGCGGATGTGGGCGCCGTCCACGTCGGCGTCGGTCATGATCACGACCCGGTGGTAACGGAGGTTCTTCACGTCGAAGTCCTCACCCTTAATCCCCAGGCCCAGGGCGGTGATTAGGGCCTGGATCTCCGTGTTCTTGTAGATCTTGGCGTCGTCGGTCTTTTCGATGTTGAGGATCTTGCCCCGCAGCGGCAGGATCGCCTGGAAGCGACGGTCGCGGCCCTGCTTGGCGGAGCCACCAGCGGAGTCGCCCTCCACGATGTAAATCTCAGATTCGCCGGGATCGCGGGAGCTGCAGTCAGCCAGTTTTCCGGGCAGGGTTGAACTCTCCAGAACGCTCTTGCGCCGCACCAGTTCGCGGGCCCGGCGGGCGGCTTCAGCGGCATTGAAGGCCTGGATCGCCTTCTCCAGGATCAGGCTGATCACGGAGGGATTGAACTCGAGGAACTGGCTGAGGGCTTCACCCACCAGGTTGTCGACAATGCCGCGCACCTCGGTGTTGCCGAGCTTGGTCTTGGTTTGACCCTCAAATTCCGGTTCCGGCACCTTCACCGAGAGCACCGCCGTCAGGCCTTCCCGGATGTTCTCCCCCGCCAGGTTGGAATCGGATTCCTTGCGTTTGCCCAGCTTCTTGGCGAAGGCATTGAGGGTGCGGGTCAAGACCGTCTTGAGACCTTCGATGTGGGTGCCGCCATCCACGGTGCGGATGTTGTTGGCGAAGCCGAGGATGCTGTCGGAGTAGGCATCGGAGCACCACTGCAGAGCTGCCTCCACCTGAACACCGTCCTTCTCGGAATTCACATAGATGATGTCCGGATGGAGGGCGTCCTTCTCCTTGTTCATGTAGGCGACGTATTCCTTGATGCCGCCTTCGTAGAAGTAGGTCTCCTCATGGGGGTTCCCCTCTTCGTCCCGGGCCGACTCCCGCTCATCGCGGAACACGATTCGCACGCCGCCGTTGAGGTAGGCCAGCTCCCTCAGACGGGCCGAAAGGGTGGCGTAGTCGAAGACGATGCCGCCGGTGAAGATTTCAAGATCAGGCTTGAAGCAGACGGTGGTGCCGGTCTCCCCGGACTCCGACGCAGGTTGGGACTCCGACGCCAGTCCCCCGATGGCCGCGCCGCGCTCAAAACGCTGGCGATGCACCTGGCCCTGACGGCGCACCGTCACCTGCACCCATTCGCTAAGGGCGTTCACCACCGAGACGCCAACGCCGTGAAGACCGCCGGACACCTTGTAACCACCGGCGCCAAACTTGCCGCCGGCATGCAACACGGTGAGCACCGTCTCCAGGGCGCTCTTGCCGGTGCGGGGGTGCACATCAGTGGGAATGCCGCGGCCGTTGTCGCTCACGGAGGCGGAGCCGTCTTCACCGAGGACCACAACAATGCGGTCACAATGGCCCGCCAGGGCTTCATCAACCGAGTTATCAACAACTTCGTACACCAGATGGTGCAAGCCCCGCGGCCCGGTGGAGCCGATGTACATGCCGGGGCGCTTGCGTACGGGCTCAAGCCCCTCTAGCACCTGAATCTGCTCGGCGCCGTAGGCGTTCTGGACCTTGGAAGCGTCGCTCATGCAAAAAGTCTCAAGCCAGGAAACCGGGTCATGGGCGGGCGCAACGGCTCTAAACCTCGACCTGACAATGTCAATCTACCACCGGCTGTCTATAGAGGCTTGCAGAGGCCTCTCAGCGCCCATTCCACGCCGGGCTGCACCCCCCTCACCCCTTTGAACAGCTCCCACCCCCTGGTGATCACCCTGCTCGGGCCCACCGCCAGCGGCAAGACCGCCCTGGCGCTGGACATCGCCGAACAGCTGGATCTACCGGTGATCAACGTGGATTCGCGCCAGCTCTACAAGGAGATGGATCTGGGCACCGCCAAGCCGACGGCGGAACAGCAAGCACGGGTACCGCACCATCTGCTCGACCTGCGCACCCCAGACGAGCCAATCACCCTTCAGGAGTTCCAGGCGGAAGCCAATCCCTGCATCAACCGTGAGCTGGAGCAGCGGGGCGTCGCCCTGCTTGTGGGCGGCAGCGGCCTATATCTGAAGGCCCTCACGAGCGGACTTCAGCCTCCAGCGGTGCCCCCACAGCCGCAGCTGCGCCGGCAACTCACGGGCCTAGGCCAAAGCATCTGCCACCCACTGCTGCAACGCGCCGACCCCGAGGCCGCCGCCAAGATCGCCCCGGCCGATGCCGTGCGCACCCAACGCGCCCTGGAGGTGCTCTACGCCTCCGGGCAACCGATGAGCCGCCAGGCCACAGCGACGCCGCCGCCCTGGCGGGTGCTGGAACTGGGCCTCAACCCCGCCAACCTGCGCCAGCGCATCCAACAACGAACCGAAAAGCTGTACCGGGAGGGTTTGGTTGAGGAGACCCGGCACTTGAGCGAGCGCTACGGCGCCGATCTTCCTCTGCTTCAAACCATTGGCTACGGCGAAGCGCTGCAGGTGATCGCCGGCAGCCTGACGACAGCAAAAGCAGTGCAAATCACCAGCCAACGCACCCGCCAGTTCGCAAAACGCCAACGCACCTGGTTCCGGCGTCAGCACAACCCCAACTGGCTGCCTGACCAGGCAACGGTGACGGATGCGATGACGTTGATCGAGCAACATCTAAGGTGAAGGATGCAGACGTTGTATCCACCGAAGTTGTCTGCACCTGTCCCCGTCACCACCTGAATGCCCCCACGTCCCCGTTTTGACCGTCGTGCCCCGGTTCGGGAGCTGCCCAACATCAACGACCGGATCAATTACCCCCAGTTGAGGGTGGTCGACTCAGACGGCGCTCAGCTGGGCGTGATCAGCCGGGAAGAAGCCCTGGATGTGGCCCGTGATCGGGAACTGGATCTGGTTCTGGTGAGCGAGAAGGCCGATCCGCCGGTGTGCCGGATCATGGACTACGGCAAGTTCAAGTTCGAACAGGAAAAGAAAGCCAAAGAGGCCAAGAAAAAGTCGCACCAGACCGAAGTTAAAGAGGTCAAGATGCGCTACAAGATCGACCAACACGATTACGACGTGCGGATCGGTCAAGCCCAGCGCTTCCTCAAGGCGGGCGACAAGGTGAAGTGCACCGTGATCTTCCGCGGCCGTGAGATTCAGCACACGGCGCTGGCGGAAACACTGCTGCGGCGGATGGCCAAAGATCTCGAGGAAAAGGCCGAGATCCAGCAGGCGCCCAAGCGGGAGGGCCGCAACATGATCATGTTCCTAACACCACGTAAAACTCCGCTGGTGAAGAAAGAGGAAAAGGAGCAAGCCGCCAACAAGGCCGTTCGCACCATCCCGGCTCCGCCACGCCCTACCGCCGCCAAAGTGGCCAGCCCCCAGGGCTAGACCACAAGGTCATCACCCAGCAGCAAGCGCCATCCCTGGGCTGAGGCCTGGGGATTGCAACTGCTGCGCGCTTCGCACATGAAGCCGTGGTCGGCACCGGCGTACTCCACAAAACGCAAGTGCTGGCAAGCGGGATCAACCTTGCTCAGGGCAACCCTTGTCGCTTCGCGATCCTCGAGAGGGATCAGTGGATCAGCCATGCCGAAGACACAGGTGAGCCACGCCTTGATTTCAGGCAGCAGGGCCAACGAGGGTTCACCACCACCAGGCCGCATTCGGCTCACACCGGCACCGTAAAAATCAAAGGCCGCCACCACACCGGGCAACGTGGCCGACAGGAACGCAGCATGGCCCCCGAAGCAAAAGCCCACCACGTGAATGGCAGCTGCCGGGTGACGAGTTCGCAACCAGTCCAACGCGGCAGCAACATCAGAGAGGATCTGCTCGGTGGTGGTGGCGTCCTTGTGGCGGCGACCTTCGGCCAGATCAGACGGTTCATAGGCCAACTCCAAAGCCGGGGCCGTTCGGGCAAACAAGGGCAGCGCCGGACAGCCATGGGCGGCCAGGCGATCCGCCACGCTGCGCACCCAGGCATTCACGCTGAACAACTCAGGCAGCACGATATAAACACGGTTTGTAGACGATTTCGCGTCAATATCGTCTCTACAAGTCAGCGGGGCTGCCCACCAACAACGCAAACCAACGGGTCCATTCAGGACTTCGACCCAAGCACCCCTGAGGAATCAGAAGTTTCCATAACTGCATAGGACACACCCCCAATTGTCACCAGGCAATTCGCTCCGTATGGTGGCCGCATTCAGACCTGTCCCAACGGCGTGCGATTTCATATCCAGCAGGAAAGCGATATTCCGGCGTCGACGCAGCTCTACAACCAGATCTGTTTTGCCATCGCTGCGCGGCATTACCCGCCGGGGCATCGCTTGCCCAGCACCCGGCAGCTGGCGATGCAAACGGGATTGCACCGCAACACGATCAGCAAGGTCTACCGCCAGCTAGAGACCGATGGCGTCGTGGAAGCCATGGCAGGGTCCGGCATCTACGTGCGCGACCAGCAGAAACCACGGGAAATCAAAACACCGCCACACGTCCGCAACCGTGGCGTCACCGACCTCGACAGGGAAGTGAGGAAATGCATCGACGGCCTGCTGAATGCGGGCTGCACACTTCAACAAACTCGCGAGCTGCTGACCCGGGAGATCGACTGGCGACTGCGCTGCGGCGCGCGCGTGCTGGTAAGCACGCCGCGGGAAGACATCGGCGCCTCGATGTTGATCGCCGAGGAGCTAGAGCCCTGCCTGGATGTGCCGGTGGAGGTGGTGCCGTTGGAGGAGCTGGAAAGCGTGCTGGAAAACTCCAGCAACGGCACGGTGGTGACCAGCCGTTATTTCCTCCAACCGGTGGAGGCGCTGGCCAAGAAACACAGCGTCCGCGCCGTGGCCGTTGACCTCAACGACTTCCGCCAGGAACTGACCATGCTCAAGGAGTTGCGCCCTGGCAGCTGTGTGGGCCTGGTGAGCATCAGCCCGGGCATCCTGCGAGCTGCAGAAGTGATCTTGCACTCAATGCGCGGCAACGAGTTGCTTCTGATGACCGCCACTCCCGATGTAGGCAGCCGCCTGCTTGCCCTGCTGCGAGCCTCGAGCCATGTGCTCTGTGATCGCCCCAGCTTGCCCTTGGTGGAGCAGACCCTGCGCCAGAACCGCTCCCAACTGATGCGCATGCCCCAGGTGCACTGCGCCGAGAGCTACCTCAGCACCGATACGATCGACTTACTCCGCAAGGAGATTGGTCTGCAGACTCCGGCCGCCGCCAGCTAATACCTGCGATGTTTGATCACATCCGTGCTGACCTCGCGATTATTCGCGAGCGTGATCCGGCTGCCCGTGGCTGGCTGGAAATTCTGTGCTGCTACCCAGGCTTTCAGGCCATCAGCCTGCATCGGATCAGCCATCGCCTGTGGACATGCCGTCTGCCTCTGAAGCTGGTTGCGCGCTGCCTCAGTCAAATCAGTCGCACCCTCACCGGCATCGAAATCCACCCCGGTGCACGCATCGGCCACAGCGTGTTCATTGACCACGGCATGGGGGTGGTGATCGGCGAAACCGCCGAAATCGGCAACCGTTGCCTGCTGTACCAGGGGGTCACTCTGGGGGGCACCGGCAAGGAGCACGGCAAACGCCACCCCACCCTTGCCGAAAACGTAGTGGTGGGAGCAGGCGCCAAAGTTCTGGGAGCCATCACGATCGGGACCAACACGCGAATCGGCGCTGGCTCCGTGGTGGTGCGCAACGTGGAGAGCGACTGCACCGTTGTGGGCATCCCAGGCCGGGTGATCCACCAGAGCGGCGTGCGAATCAACCCCCTGGCCCACTCCGCTCTGCCGGACGCCGAGGCCAACGTGATCCGCAACCTGATGGAACGGATCGACCACCTTGAGAACACGGTGACGAACCTCAAGCGCTGCCTACAGGAAGTGGCCGCCGGTCGGCAGCTCCTAGAAGAATGCTCGGGTGAAGCCCAGAACCTCAAAGATCGAGAAATCTTGGAATTCCTGGGAGATAGCACTAGATAAAGAGCTCACACCTGGCCGATTTAATTAACTTTACGGAGAATACTTTTGACCCAGAAAATCTACATTTACCCTCAAGGGCGGAGCTTGCCACCAGGAAGCCCTGAAACACACACAGCGCAAAAATAAGCCAACATTCAGGGCCAATCTCACTTAAAGCACTAGAAAAAAGTAAAACCAGGCTGTTATCTTAATACCCAATAACAAATTGCACGACCCCATAAAATTAAACAAATGCAGTCAATTTAGCCAGAAAAAAATTTCACAATAGCCAATAACGTCTAAAGAAATATTGATCAAAATTTCCCCAGAGTAGCGCCTTTGCCCTGAATCATAAAGACTAGTTTTTGGGAGCTTGCGGCTGGAACATGAACATGGAATAAATGACATTGCGACGCATGTTGGTCATCATTTCAAGGAACATGTCGTACCCCTCGTTTTTGTATTCAATGAGAGGGTCTTTCTGACCGTAGCCACGCAGACCCACCGATTCACGCAGGGCATCCATCGCCTGAAGGTGCTCTCGCCAGAGGGTATCGATCTGCTGAAGGATGAAGAAACGCTCGGCCTCCCGCATCAGCCCCGGTCGTTGCTGTTCGATCTGGCCTTCCTTGAGGTCGTAGGCGTTGCGCAGTTGCTCCTGCAGAAAGGCCTTGAGTTCCTCCATGCCAAGGCCCTGCACCTGATCAGGGGTGAGATCTTCCAGCAGATAAATGAATTCCTTTACCTTGCCCACCAGCTGGCCCAGATCCCATTCCTCCGGCGGAAGATCCGGATTCACATAGGCCTCCACGATTTCGCCCATGGTGCGTTCGCCGTAACCGATCACCTGCTTCTTGAGGGCGCGGCCATCCAGCACCCGCCGGCGTTCGGAATACACCGCACGCCGCTGGTTGTTCATCACCTCGTCGTACTCGAACACCTGCTTGCGGATGTCGTAGTAGTAGGTCTCCACCTTCTTCTGGGCCCCCTCCAGCGAGCGGGTGAGCATGCCGGACTCAATCGGCATGTCCTCCTCCACGCGGAAGGCATTCATCAAGCCGGCAACACGGTCACCGCCGAAGATCCGCAGCAGGTTGTCTCCTAAAGAGAGAAAGAAGCGGGTGGAACCGGGGTCGCCCTGGCGGCCGGCACGACCACGCAGTTGGTTATCGACACGGCGGGACTCATGCCGTTCAGTGCCGATCACATGCAGGCCACCGGCCTCGCGAACGCGGCTTTCCTCCTGCTTCACCACGGCGTCGTATTCACCCTTTACCTGGGCGATCGCCTCGCGCAACGACTGAATCTGGGGATCCTCAGTGGGAGCTTTCTCCGCAGCGGTGGCGATGCGCTCTTCCAGCTCAATCACCGTGAGGGCACGGTCGCCCCAGGCCTTGACCAGATCACGCGCCAGCTGGCCGAGGGCTCGGTCGGTGTCATCAGTAAGGGGGCAGGGATAGAGGCTCTCACCGCTGCGGGGCAGCGAAGGCGCCGCAGCATCAGCGAACCCGCCCGGAGCACTGCGCTGCAGAGGCACGGGCGGCTTGTGATCTTCCTCCGGCTTCACAAGACGGCCCAGCAGCACCTCACGCAACTTCAAGCGGGCCATGTAGTCGCTGTTGCCGCCAAGAATGATGTCGGTGCCACGGCCCGCCATGTTGGTGGCGATGGTCACAGCGCCAGCCCGACCCGCCTGGGCCACGATCTCCGATTCGCGCTCCACGTTCTCCGGCTTGGCGTTGAGCAGGTTGTGGGGAATCTCCTGCTCCGCCAGCAGCGAACTCAACAGTTCGCTTTTCTCCACCGAGGTGGTGCCCACCAGCACCGGCCGGCCGTTCTTGTGGATCTCAGCTGTTTCGTTGGCCACAGCGCGCCACTTGGCAGCCTCGGTTTTGTAGACCTGATCGGCCCAGTCCTGACGCGCCCGGACCCGGTTGGTGGGGACGATTGTGGTTTCGAGTTTGTAGGTCTTCTCGAATTCGACCTCTTCCGTTTTTGCCGTGCCGGTCATGCCGGCCAAGCGGGGATAGAGCAGGAAAAAGTTCTGATACGTGATCGAAGCGAGAGTCTGCGTTTCCGGTTGGATCGGCAGGGCCTCCTTGGCCTCGATGGCTTGGTGCTGGCCGTCACTCCAACGGCGGCCAGGCATCACCCGACCGGTGAACTCATCCACGATCACCGCCTCACCATCGCGAACGATGTAGTTCACATCCTTGACGAACAGCTCCTTGGCCTTGAGGGCATTGGTGATGTAATGGGCCCAAGGGTCCTGGGGGTTGAAAAGATCCGCCACCCCAAGCATCTGCTCGGCTTTGGCGAAGCCCTCATCGGTGAGGGTGCAGCTGCGCTGCTTTTCATCCACCTCGTAATCACCTTCAGGATCAATGCCGTCTTTGCCCAACTCAGCGGCGCGAGCCAGAGCATTGGCCACCTCGGCCGCCTGCTGGTACTTCTCCTGGGGCCGTTCCACCTGGCCGGAAATGATCAGTGGAGTTCGGGCTTCATCGATCAGGATCGAATCCACCTCGTCGATCACGCAGTACTGGAACTCCCGCTGCACCACCTCCGAGATGTCGGCGGCCATGTTGTCGCGCAGGTAGTCGAAGCCCAGCTCTGAGTTGGTGGCGTAGGTGATATCGCAGTTGTAGTTGCGCCGGCGCTCCTCGGGGCGCATGTCCTGCTGGATCAGGCCCACGGATAAACCGAGGAAGCGATGCACTTGGCCCATCCACTCAGCATCACGGCGGGCCAGGTAATCGTTCACCGTCACGACGTGCACGCCACGACCAGTGAGGGCGTTGAGATAGCTCGGAAGGGTGGCAACCAGAGTTTTGCCTTCGCCAGTTTTCATCTCGGCGATCTGGCCTTCATGCAGCACCATGCCGCCAATCAGCTGGACATCGAAATGACGCATGCCCAGCACCCGCTTGCCGGCTTCACGAACAACAGCGAAGGCCTCAGGCAGGATCTCGTCGAGGATCGGCCGCTGGTTCGCCAGACTGCCGGCATTGGCCAAACGCTCCTGGAAGGCAGCGGTTTTGCCACGCAACTCATCGTCGGAGAGCGGAGCGATCTCCTCTTCAAGCAGCTGAATATCCGAAACGATCGGCTGGTAACGCTTCAGCTTGCGGGCATTGGGATCACCCAGCAGGAGCTTGAGCATGGAAAACGGCAACCGAATCGGGTGCAGCCTAATAGAGGCTCACTTGCAGAAGGCTCTTCTGGACTGGGTTCTGAATGAAGCGGATGAAGAGATTCGAACTCTCGACCCTCTCCTTGGCAAGGAGATGCTCTACCACTGAGCTACATCCGCAGGTGTCGACGCGGGCGTGTCCCTGACGACTTGGAGACTCTGCCTTACGGAGGGACCAATGGTCAATTGCCAAGGGTTCCCACCGTGAATTTCAACGAGAGCCGGCCATCTTCTGACGCAGCTGCTTCACCCGATCCCGCAGGTTGGCGGCTTCCTCGAAGTCGAGCTTCTTGGCCGCCTCCTTCATCTTGGCTTCGAGCTGATCGATCAACTCCGGCAGCGCCTCCAGCGCCAAGCCGGCATCGGGATCGTTCTCCAGAGCCTTGGCGGCCTTGCCGACCACCTCCACCAGATCCGCGTCCGGGCCTTCTTGCTTCAACTTGCGGCTCAACTCCAAGAAGCTGAGGATCGAGTTGCTGGCCTTCTTGCCCGCCGCCGTTGGCACTACGCCGTGCTTCTCGTTGTAGGCCTGCTGAATCGCCCGGCGTCGTTCGGTCTCGGAGATGGCCTTGGCCATCGAGTCAGTCATGTTGTCGGCATAGAGCAGCGCTACACCCTCCACATGGCGTGCAGCCCGGCCAATGGTTTGGATCAGGGAGCGCTCAGCCCGCAAGAAGCCTTCTTTGTCGGCATCGAGGATCGCCACCAGGCTCACCTCCGGCAGGTCCAGGCCCTCCCGCAGCAGGTTCACGCCCACCAGCACGTCGTATTCCCCCAACCGCAGGTCCTGGATGATCTCGATCCGCTCGATCGAGTGGATCTCCGAGTGGAGGTAGCGCACCCGCACCTCGTTCTCCGCCAGGTAGTCGGTGAGGTCTTCCGCCATCCGCTTGGTGAGGGTGGTGACCAGCACCCGCTGGTTCTTCGCCGCCCGATTGCGGATCTCTCCGAGCAGATCGTCCACCTGGCCCGTGGTGGGCCGCACTTCCACCACCGGATCGAGCACCCCGGTGGGGCGTATCACCTGCTCAGCCACCTCTCCGCCGCTAACCTCCATCTCCCAATCCCCCGGGGTGGCGGAGACGAACACTGTTTGCCGCGCCTTCTCCCAGAACTCGGCCCCCTTCAACGGCCGGTTGTCCGCTGCGCTGGGCAGGCGGAAGCCGTGCTCGATCAGCACCTTCTTGCGGGCCTGGTCGCCGTTGTACATCGCCTGGAGCTGCGAACAGGTGACGTGGCTCTCGTCCACGATCAACAGCCAGTCGTCCGGGAAATAATCAATCAGGCACTCCGGCGGCGTGCCCTCTTCGCGGCCGGCCAGATGGCGGGCGTAGTTCTCAACCCCATTGCAGTAGCCCACCTGGCCCAGCATCTCCAGGTCGTACTTGGTGCGCTGCTCCAGCCTCTGGGCCTCCAGCAACTTGCCCTCGCCGTTGAGCACATCCAGCCGCTCCCGCAGCTCCGCGCGGATGGCGCTGATGGCGGAATCCAGGCGGTCTTTGGGGGTGACGAAGTGCTTGGCCGGGTAGATGTTCACCGCATCCATGCTCTGCAGGATCTCGCCGGTGGTGGGATCGACGTAGCGGATCGCCTCCACCTCGTCGCCGAACAGCTCGATCCGCACCAACCGGTCTTCGTAGGCGGGGCCGATCTCCAGCACATCTCCCTTCATCCGGAAACGGCCGCGGGCGATTTCGGTGTCGTTGCGGCTGTACTGGTTGTTCACCAACTCCCGCAGCTGGCTGCGGATGTTGAGGGTCTCGCCCACCTCGAACTTCACCGCCGCCTTGAGGTATTCACTCGGAATTCCCAGGCCGTAAATGCAGCTGATCGATGCCACCACGATCACGTCGCGCCGTTCAAACAAGGAACGGGTCGCCGAGTGACGCAGCATGTCGATCTCCTCGTTGATCGACGCCGTCTTGGCGATGTAGGTGTCGCTGACCGGTACGTAGGCCTCCGGTTGGTAATAGTCGTAATAGGAGATGAAGTACTCAACGGCGTTCTCCGGGAAGAACTCCCGCAGCTCATTGCAGAGCTGGGCCGCCAGGGTTTTGTTGTGGGCCAGCACCAGCGCAGGCCGGCCGGTCTGGGCGATCACATTGGCCATCGTGAACGTCTTGCCCGTGCCCGTCGCCCCCAGCAGCGTCTGATAGCGCTCGCCGCTGTTCACCCCCGCCACCAGCTGCTTGATCGCCGTCGGCTGATCGCCCTTCGGCGAATACGGAGCCGTGAGGTCGTAGGCGGGCATGGGTGCGGGGCCAGACGGCGGCCATCAATTATCGCCGGGGAGCAAGATGAAGTGCTGCGGCTCCCCAACCCGTGACCCCGATCCGGCTGGTTCACCATGCCCCCGGTGCCCCCGGCCTGCGTTGGCTGGGCCTCGGGCCGGATCTGCGCCCCAGTCGGGCCCTGCTCAAGCTGCAACGGCTGTTCGATCGCCACGCCTTCTGGGCCCGCGGCCGCAGCTTTGCTCAGCTGCGGCGGTTGCTGGCCGGCAGCGATGCCGTGGTGAGCCTCTGGCGCGGCAAGCGGCTGGTGGGCTTCGGCCGGGCCACCTCCGATGGCTTCAGCCGAGCCGTGCTCTGGGACATAGTGGTGGCCGGCGATCTCCAGGGCCACGGCCTCGGCCGCCGGGTGATCGAAGAACTGCTGCACACCCCGCCGGTGGTGGGCGTGGAACGGGTGTATCTGATGACCACCAAGAGCGCCGGCTTCTACCGGCAACTGGGCTTCCAGGATGCGAATCCCCAGCAACTGATGGTGCTGCGCCGCTGAGGCATCTCAATCCGGTCAGGCCCGGTACGATCCGGATCCGTCAGATCAGCCGATGCCCCGGTCCGCGTCCCAGTCCCCTGACGACGCCCTGCAGGGCAATCTGTTCGGGGCGCCGGAGCCGGCCACACCGACGGCACCCAGCAGCGAACCGGAGACGGCCAGCCACGATCTCAGCGACGACGAACTCGGCGCCGATGCCGCCGCCCGGCCCCGCCAGCGACAGGCCACGACAAGCGAGACCAGCAGCGAAGCCCCAGCTGCAAACGATTCAGATCCCAGCAGCGACGAACCGGCCTGGGCCCACCACAGCCAGATGGACCCGCTGCAGCTCACACCGATGCTGCGCCACTACGTGGAGCTCAAAGCGGCCCATCCCGAACGGGTGCTGCTTTACCGCCTGGGCGACTTCTTCGAGTGCTTCTTCGAAGACGCCATCGAACTCTCCCGGGTGCTGGAGCTCACCCTCACCGGCAAGGAAGGCGGCAAAGCGATCGGGCGGGTGCCGATGGCGGGCATCCCCCACCACGCCGCTGAGCGCTACTGCGCCGAACTGATCAAGCAGGGCTACAGCGTGGCCCTTTGCGATCAACTCGAAACCACCCCCACCAAGGGTGCCCTGCTCAAGCGGGACATCACCCGGGTGCTGACCCCAGGCACCGTGTTGGAGGAGGGCATGCTCAGCGCCCGCCGCAACAACTGGCTGGCGGCGGTGGTGGTGGAGCCGGCCCAGGGCAAACAACCGCTGCGCTGGGGCCTGGCCAGCGCCGATGTGAGCACCGGCGAGGTGCAGGTGATGCAGCGGGACGACAGCAGCGCCCTGCACCAGCAGCTGGCCCAGCAGGAGGCCTCTGAACTGCTCTGGGCCGCCGCCCTCGATGCTGAGCGGCCGGCCTGGTGCCCAGAACGGTTGCGGCTCACGCCGATGGCCAGCACCCCCTTCAGCCCTGTGGAAGCGGAGCGCACCCTGCAGCAGCACTACGGCCTCAGCAGCCTCGATGGCCTCGGCCTGCCGGAGCACCCCCTGGCCCTGCAGGCCCTCGGTGGCCTGCTGCGCTACCTGCAGGACACCCAGCCCCTGGAGGAGGACAGCCGCATCCCCCTGGAGGTGCCGGCGATCGTGCACCGCGGCGATGCCCTGGTGCTCGATGCCCAGACCCGCCGCAACCTGGAGCTCACCGCCACCCAGCGCGACAACCAGTTGCAGGGGTCGTTGCTCTGGGCCATCGATCGCACCCTCACCGCCATGGGCGGCCGTTGCCTGCGCCGCTGGCTGGAAGCACCGTTGATGGACCGCCAGGCCATTCAGCAGCGCCAGGATCTGGTGAGCAGCCTGGTGGGTGACCGCAGCCTGCGGCTGGCCATCCGCCAGCTGCTGCGGCCGATGGGCGACCTGGAGCGGCTGGCCGGCCGGGCCGGAGCGGGTCATGCCGGTGCCCGCGATCTGGTGGCCATCGCCGATGGCCTGGAACGGTTGCCTCAGCTCACCGCTCGGCTGGACTCTGCGATCAATGAGGGCCCCGTCTGGTTGCAGCAGCTGCTCAGCCCCGATCCAGCCCTGGCGGAGCTGGCCCGGACGATTCGCCACAAGCTGGTGGAGGCCCCACCGCTCTCCCTCTCCGAGGGCGACCTGATCCATGACGGCGTCGACCCGCTGCTGGATGGGCTGCGCAACCAGCTGGACGATCAGGACGCCTGGCTCAGCCACCAGGAGATGCAGGAGCGCCAACGCAGTGGCATCAGCACCCTGAAGCTGCAGCACCACCGCACCTTCGGCTACTTCCTGGCGGTGAGCAAAGCCAAGGCCACCGCCGTGCCGGACCACTGGATCCGGCGCCAGACCCTGGCCAACGAAGAACGCTTCATCACCCCGGATCTCAAGGAGCGGGAGGGCCGCATCTTCCAGCTGCGGGCCCGGGCCTGCCAGCGGGAATACGAGCTGTTCTGCCAGCTCCGGGAACAGGTGGGGGCCATGGCCGCCCCGATCCGCCAGGCGGCCCGCGCCGTTGCCGCCCTTGATGCCCTCACCGGCCTGGCCGACGTGGCCGCCAGCGGTGGCTACTGCGCACCAACGATCGCCGATGGCCGGGGGCTGCAGCTGGAGGCCAGCCGCCACCCGGTGGTGGAGCAACGGCTGGTGGAAACCGCGTTCATCCCCAATGACGTGCATCTGGGCGATGGCACCGATCTGGTGGTGCTCACGGGCCCCAACGCCAGCGGCAAGAGCTGCTACCTGCGCCAGATCGGCCTGATCCAATTGATGGCGCAGATCGGCAGCTGGGTGCCGGCTCGATCCGCCACGGTCGGCATTGCCGATCGAATCTTCACCCGGGTGGGTGCCGTGGATGATCTGGCCGCCGGCCAGTCCACCTTCATGGTTGAGATGGCCGAAACCGCCAACATCCTGCACCACGCCAGCGAGCGTTCCCTGGTGCTGCTCGATGAGATCGGGCGGGGCACCGCCACCTTCGACGGCCTCTCGATCGCCTGGGCCGTGAGCGAGCACCTGGCCGGCGACCTGGGCAGCCGAACGGTGTTCGCCACCCACTATCACGAGCTCAACAACCTGGCCGCCGAACGCGACAACGTGGCCAACTTCCAGGTGCTGGTGGAGGAAACCGGTGAGGATCTGGTGTTCCTGCATCAGGTGCAGGCCGGCGGCGCCAGCCGCAGCTACGGCATCGAAGCTGCACGCCTGGCCGGCGTTCCCAAGCCCGTGGTGCAACGGGCCCGTCAGGTGCTCGATCAGTTGGCGGCCTGAAGCCTCAAGCCGATGGCAAGGCCCGCATCAGGCTGCCCATCTCCAGGGCCTCCAACCCGTAGCTCCAGCCCAGGTTGCTCTTGATGCCCGCCCGCTCCAGCGCCTGCTGCATCGTGTCGGTGGTCAACACGCCGAAGATCACAGGCACTGACGTGTCGCGCGCCACCGCAGCAACTCCCTTGCTGGCCTCCGCCACCACCACATCGAAATGGGGCGTGTCGCCGCGGATCACCGCCCCGAGGGTGATCAGCACCTGGTACTGACCGGAGCGGGCCATCTGCTGGGCCACGATCGGCAGCTCAAACGACCCCGGCACCCAGGCCACGTCCAGCTGGGAGCTGGTTTCCGACACATCCACGCCATGGCGCTTGAGGCAGTCGAGACAACCGCTCAGCAGCTTGGCGGTGACCAGATCATTGAAACGGGCCACGACGATGCCGACGCGCAGCCCGGCTGCGTCAGAGAAACGTCCTTCAAAAGTGGCCATTGGGAAGGTGCCGACTAGATCTCAGCCATCGTGGCACCCGCCAGGTTCTGCCTGAGGCTGAGCTCAGACGACGAAGAAGCTCACACCCCAGTTCAGCAGCACCAGCGCCACCCAAACAGCACTGCCCAACAGGATCAGACGGTTGGAGCGGCCGCTGTCTTCGCTGGAGGCATACAGCACCGGCACAGCAACGATCAAAGCGAAGGACGCCACCACCAGGGCCAGAACGGTCAGCGTGTTGATGAACTGCATGGAACTGGAAGTCAGGGGTCGATTTTCACACGAGAGCTGTTGCTCCCGCGAGCGAGCGGAGCACTCTTCACACCATGAAGGGGAAGAGGCCTCCGCTCAGCGGAGATTCAGGTTCAGACGCGGGTCGCGACAGCGCTGCCGAGGGCATCACGCAGACCACGAACAACGGCCACCATCGCCAGCTCATCCTGCAGGCGGTTCACTGCTGAACCGACGCCCACGCCGGCCGCACCGGCAGCGATGGCCATCGGCAGCGTCACCGCCGACAGACCCGAAGCACACAGAACGGGCACATCGACGGCGCGGCTGATGCTGTGGGCCGCCGCCAGGGTGGGGGCAGCCTTCTCGATCAGGCCCAGGTGGCCAGCACTGAAGGGCTTGGCACTGGTGCCGCCCTCGGTCTGGATCAGATCCGCACCGGCGGCCACCAGATTGATGGCCAGCTGCTCCTGCTCATCCATCGGCAAAACATGGGGCACAGTGACGCTCAAGACCACATTGGGCAGCAGTTGGCGGGTGCGGCGGGTGAGCTCCAGCACTTCAGCCGCATCGAAGATCCGGCCCTGGGGATAAAAGGCGTCGTAGTTGCCGATCTCCACCATCAGCGCACCGGCCTCCACCGCCGCGGGGAACTGCTCAGGGTCCACCGAAGACACACACACGGGCACTCCACCGGAGGCCTCGATGGCCAGACGCACCAGGGCGGGGTCGCAGGCGACGTCGATCAGATCAGCACCGCCGCGCCCGGCTGCACGGGCAACCCGCTCCACACTGGCGGCATCGAAATTCATCAGGCCAGCGATCACCTTGAGCGCAGAGCGCTGCTCAAGGCTGCGCTGCAGAGAAACGGGCAGCTGCTGAAGACGGGTCATGGGGGACTGGACAGCGATGCCCTGATTCTCACACCGTGGGGGAAACGCACCCCACCTCCTTGGGCTGGACGTCCTGGCATGACCGCCTGCACCGGCGCCTGCTGATGCAGCCGCAGCTGCTGCCCAAGGGCAGCTCTCTGCTGCTAGCGGTGTCCGGCGGACAGGACTCCATGGCCCTGCTGGCGTTGCTGCAGGATCTGGCGCCCTTGCATGGCTGGGACCTGAACCTGTGGCACGGCGATCACGGCTGGCACGACAACTCCAGCCGAATCGCCGCGGAACTGAGCAGCTGGTGCCAGAAGTGGCAGCTCTCCCTGCAGGTGGACCAGGCAGCGCCGGGAGAGGTGTCCAGCGAAGCCAAAGCCCGGCAGTGGCGTTACGAACGGCTGGAACAACGGGGCCGCCAAGCGGGCGCCGATGTGGTGACGGGCCACACCGCCAGCGACCGGGCCGAAACGATGCTGCTGCAGCTGGCCCGTGGCAGCGACCTGGCCGGCCTGGCAGCCCTGCCCAGCGTTCGCCCCCTCAGCCCGGAAGGCCCCCGGCTGCGCCGGCCGCTGCTGCACCTGCAGCGCAGAGACACCCTCCAGATCTGCCGGGACCTGGCCCTGCCGATCTGGGAGGACCCCAGCAACCAATCCCCCGAGTTCGCCCGCAACCGGATTCGCCAGGAGGTGCTGCCCGTGCTCGAGGAACTGCATCCGGGCTGCAGTCAGCGGATCAGCGATCTGGCCGAACGGGTGTCCCAGGTGCGGGACAGTCAGACGGAACTCAGCCAGATGGCGCTGGAGCTTCTGCAAACCGCTGCCGGCCTGGACCGCCGCGGCCTGGGGGCGTTGGGGTCAGCCACCCGCCGCCTGCTGCTGGCGCAGTGGCTGCAGCAGAAGGGGGTACCAGCCCTGCCGGCCAGCCAGCTCGACGAGCTCAGCCGGCGACTGGACAACGGTGCCCCCGGCGGTGCGGCCGATCTTGCCGGGGGCTGGCAACTCAACTGGAGGGCGGGTGAGCTGGTGCTGCAGCAGCGCGAAGCAGAGCATTGATCGCCGCGGCCACCAGACCCGCTCCACCCCTGCTGCTCTCCAAACGGATCTGGGCCAGGCCACTGGCCGCCAAATGCTTCTTGCTTTCCAATACCCCCACAAATCCCACCGGCATGCCGATCACCAAGCTGGGGGCTGGAGCACCGGCGGCCACATGCTGCAACAGCACCTCAAGGGCGGTCGGCGCACTGCCGATCAGCACCACCGGAGCCGGTGACGCCGCCGCGAGTGAGCGCCAGGCCTGCTCCATGCCCGCCGCCGTGCGCGTTGAACCCGCCGGCGCCGCCTCAGGTGCCCACTCCAGCACCGTATGCACGGCAGTGCCAAGGGTGCGTTGGGCCATCGGGGCCACCGCCGCCGCCGCCATCGCGGTGTCCGTCAGGATCGGCGCCCCCTGCTTCAGCGCTGCCAAACCCTGCTCACAGGCCCCCTCGCTGAACCGCAGCAGTTTTCCCAACGAGAGATCGCCGCTGCTATGCACCAGCCGTTCCAGCACCTGCTGTTGCAACGGCGGCAGGCCCGTGTCCCCCAGAGCCGCCCGGATCCGCCGGATGCTTTCGGTGAAGATCGGGTGGTCTTGGGCCATCCACGCCATCATCAACCCATGCCGATCCATCTGCTCTGGGGTGATGACGCCGCTGCGCGGGACCGGGCCATCGATGCCCTGATCGGCCAGGTTGTCGACCCCAGCTGGAGCAGCCTCAACCTCAGCCGCCTGGATGGGGCCGACGCCGGTCAGGCCCTGCAGGCCCTCGAGGAGGCCCGCACCCCTCCCTTCGCCACGGGCGAACGGCTGGTGCTGCTGCAGCGCAGTCCGTTCTGCAATGGCTGCCCCAGTGAGCTGGCTGACCGGTTTGAGGCCGCCCTCGAGCTCATCCCCGACAGCAGCCACCTTGTGCTGGTGAACCCGGCCAAACCGGATGGTCGCCTGCGCACCACCAAAACCCTGCAGAAACGGATCAAAAGCGGGGTCGATCACGAACAGAGCTTTCCGCTGCCAGCGGCCTGGGATGGCAAGGGCCAGCGTCAGCTGGTGCAACGCACGGCCGAAGCCCTGGGCCTCAAGGTGGAGCCGGATGCCATCGACGCCCTGGTGGAGGCCATCGGCACCGACAGCGCCCGACTGGAATCGGAACTGCGCAAGCTCTCCCTGCGGGACACCAGCATTTCCGCTGCACGGGTGCAGGAGCTGGTGGGAGGACGCTCCACCAACGCCCTGGCCGTGGGCGATGCCCTGCTGGAGGGCAACCCCGGCGAGGCGATCGCCCGCTGGGATGCCCTGATAGAAGCCGGGGAACCAGCCCTGCGCATCGTGGCCACCCTCACCGGTCAGATCCGCGGCTGGCTCTGGGTGAGCCTGCTTGAACAGCAGGGGGAACGGGATGTGGCGGTGATCGCCAAAGCCGCTGGAATCGGCAACCCTAAGCGCATCTACGTGATGCGCAAGCAGTTGCAGGGCCGCCCGCCCAAGCGCTTTCTCTCACTCCTGGGCCGTCTACTGGAGGTGGAGGCCCGGCTGAAACGCGGCGCCCAACCGGGCGATGCCTTCCGCGACGGCCTGCTGGGCTGATCACTACCGGCCAGGTGAGAAAATCCAGCGTTGCTGAAGCCCGGCCTATGGCCCTCCTGGTGCAGAAATTCGGGGGCACCTCCGTCGGCAGCGTGGAACGCATCAAGGCGGTGGCTGATCGGATCGGACGTTGCCGTGAGGAGGGGCACGACGTGGTTGTGGTGGTCTCCGCCATGGGCCACACCACCGATGAATTAACGGGTCTGGCCAACGCCATCACTTCTGCCCCCACCCAGCGGGAGATGGACATGCTGTTGGCCAGTGGCGAACAGGTGTCGATCGCCTTGCTGGCGATGGCCTTGAACGCCCAGGGGGTCAGTGCGACGTCGATGACCGGTCCACAGGTGGGCATCGCCACGGAATCCACCCATGGCCGAGCCCGGATCCTTGGGATTCGCACCGACCGAATCCGCAACCGCCTCGCAGCTGGCCAGGTGGTGGTGGTTGCTGGTTTCCAGGGCACCAGCACCAGCAGCGATGGCCTCAACGAAATCACCACCCTCGGGCGCGGAGGCTCCGACACTTCTGCTGTCGCCCTGGCGGCGGCCCTGGGTGCCGATGCCTGCGAGATCTACACCGACGTTCCGGGTGTGCTCAGCACCGATCCGCGCAAGGTGTCCGATGCCCAGCTGATGGAGACGATCAGCTGCGACGAAATGCTGGAACTCGCCAGCCTTGGGGCCTCCGTGCTGCATGCCAGGGCCGTTGAGATCGCCCGGAACTACGGCGTGAACCTTGTGGTGCGCTCCAGCTGGAGCGATGCCCCCGGCACCCGGATCACCAGCCGTTCAGCCCGTCCGATCAGCAGCAGTGGCCTGGAACTCGGCAGCCCTGTGGATGGGATGGAGGAAGTGGACGGACAGGCCGTGCTCGCCCTCTCCCACATTCCCGATCAGCCTGGGATTGCGGCACGCCTGTTCGAAACCCTCTCCGAGGCCGGCATCAATGTGGACCTGATCATTCAGGCCACCCATGAGGGCAGCAGCAATGACATCACCTTCACCGTAGCGGAAGCGGATCTCGAGCTGGCCCGTACAGTGAGCCAGAAGGTGCTGGATCAACTGGGCGGCGATCTGGCGTCCGAAGCAGGGCTGACAAAGATCAGCATCAGCGGAGCCGGAATCATGGGGCGCCCTGGGATTGCCGCCGGCCTGTTCAACTGCCTGTGTCAGCAAGGCATCAACCTCCGCCTGATCGCCACCAGTGAGGTGAAGGTGAGCTGCGTGATCGACTCCGGCACAGGCAGCAAGGCGGTTCAAGCCGTGCAGGAGGCCTTTGACCTGGAAGATTCCCAAATCCGCATCAATCCCACCAACAACGGCAGCGGCGAACCGGAAGTGCGCGGCGTCGCCCTCGACCGCGACCAGGTGCAACTGAGTGTTCGCCACGTGCCCGATCGACCCGGCACCGCAGCGGCGTTGTGTTCTGCCCTGGCAGACAACAGCATCAGCCTCGATGCGATCGTTCAATCAGAACGGCAGCACAGCGACGGATCGCGGGACATCACCTTCATCCTGCGCAAAGACGACCGTGCCCGCGCCGATGTAGCCCTGGCCCCCCTGCTGGCCCAGTGGCCCGGTGCCGCTCTGGAGGATGGTGAGGCCATTGCCCGGGTGAGTGCTGTGGGCGCTGGGATGCCGGCAACGCCAGGGACGGCGGGGCGCATGTTCCGCGCACTGGCGGATGCGGGCATCAACATCGGCCTGATCGCCACCAGCGAAATCAGAACCAGCTGTGTGGTGGCCGAAGATGCTGGCGTCAAGGCGCTCCAGGTGGTGCACGCCGGGTTCGGGCTGGCAGGTGAAGAACGTCACACCGCCCAAGGCACCGCTTCACCGCACGACCCCGACTAACGGTCTACAACGGGGGGACTGGCCCCCCAACGCGTGGACGCCGATTTCGAGCAGCACTACCAAGCCGCGGAACGGGCCTATGGCCTCGGGGAGTACGCCGAGGCCCATTCCATCGCCTCGGCGTTGTGGGGTCAACTTGAAAGCGCATCGAAGGACCACGACCCCAGCCTCGTCTTGGGCTGGCGGGCGGTGGTGTCGCTGCTTTTGGGTCACATCCAGCTGCATGGTCTCCAGCAACCGGAGCAAGCCGCCGTCGCCTACTAACGGGTGCTGGAGGGTGACGTGAACGCCACCATCGCCGCCCTGGCGGAACAGGGGCTAAAGCGCTGCCGATCAGAACAGATCGCCAGCGAAGCAGACATGACACCCGCAACCTGGCGCCATCCCAGACCTGCTGAAGGATCCCTTCCTGAGCACCGATCCCGATCAAGCCAGGCCAGCACCGGCTGATGTGGTCACCGCAATGCCGTGGTTGTCCAGTGAGGAGGAACCCCGAGCCATGCAGTCGCCGGATCCCTCTCCAACGGCGACTCCTGTGCCGGATCCTGTCCCAAGCCCAGAGCCAACGCTGAGCCCGGAAGCCAATTCAGACGTCGAGGTCGAGATGGCGAACCAGGAACAAGCACGCAGCGAAGAAGAGCCACCCCTCGACGCCGTCGAACCCGCACCCCAGGAGCCTGCGGCCACGAAGCTTTTGGAGAACTCATGGCTCCGCGTTCAACTCCAGCCCGACATCAAAAGCCCCACCGACTCCGTGGAGCCGATGGGGCTGATCAACAGGATCAAAGGGGTCTTCGCCCGATCAGCTGGCTGCTGAACGACGACGACGGGTGCGGCCAGCAGGCATGTCCGGCTCCGGGGAAGCCGGTGCTGCCTTTTCAGCCACCGGTTGAGGAGCCACTTTCTCCACCACTGCGGTTGCAGCGGCACGGACGGGGGCCGGTGTTGCCGAGCCAGACCGGCCGTTGCCCTGGTTGTTCCGCACCGGAGCGGGGGTTCCGCCGCCACCGCCGTTGCGACGGCCATAGGGAGAGCCACCGCCACGACCACCGCGACCGCGGGGAGCCGGACGGTCATCGGGCTCAGCATCGGCACGGCCCTTGTAGACCGGTGTCCCGCCAGGGGCCGGCTGCACCAGGCAAAGGATTAGCGGCTCCACCTGCAGTTCACGGCGCATCCGGCGGCCAAGGCCCACCTCCACTTCTCGCTGCACACCCATCCAGTCCACCTCCGGTGCTTTGCCACCGGTGTTGCGGCAGAGCTGCTTCCAGCGGTTTTCGAGCACCCACTTGATTTCACGCTCCACCCACAACGACATCTTGCGGGCATCAGCTGTGGTGACCACACCCCGCAGGTTCACCCGCGGCGGAGCCACCATGGCGCCATCGGTGCTGATGGCGGCGAGGATCGTCACCACGCCGTCTTCGGCCAGCTGCTGACGTTCCTTCAGCACCCGAGCATCGACGATGCCATTGCGGGATTGATCCAGCAGCTCGATGCCCGCCTTCACCGCATTGCCCTTGCGGATCGAATCCTGGGTGAGCTCCACCACATCACCGTTGTCGATAATCAGGGTGTTGTCGACCGGAACCCCCATCGAATGGCCGGTGCGGGAGTGCTGCACCAGCATCCGGTGCTCACCGTGCACCGGCACGAAGAACTTGGGCCGGGTGAGGGCCAGCATCAGTTTCTGGTCTTCCTGGAAGCCATGGCCGGAGACATGGATGCCTTCGCCCTTTCCGTAAACGACCTTGGCGCCCAGCATCATCAGCTTGTCGATGGTGTTGACCACGGAAATCGTGTTTCCCGGGATCGGGCTGGCCGAGAAGATGATCGTGTCGGTGGTCTTCACCTTCACCTGGGGATGCTCACCACGGGAGATGCGGCTCAGGGCGGCCAGCGGCTCACCCTGGCTGCCGGTCATCAGCAGCAGGGTTTCGCGATCGGGCACATCGTTGATCTGCTTGATCGGCACAAACAGTTCATCCGGCGCGCGCATGTAGCCCAGTTCCCGCGCCTTGGCGATCACATTGAGCATCGAGCGGCCCAGCAGCCCCACCTTGCGGCCGTTCTTCAGGGCCAGCTCCAGAATCATCGACACGCGATGAATCGAGCTGGCGAAGGTGGTGACGATCACACGGCCTTCGGCATTGGCGATGTGGCGATCCAGGTTGGGGAAGACCGAGCGCTCCGGCGGGCAGAAGCCAGGAACCTCGGAGTTGGTGGAATCGCTGAACAGACAGAGAACGCCCTTGTCACCGTGGTGGGCGAGACGGGCCATATCGAAGTTTTCGCCGTCGACCGGGGTGTGGTCGAACTTGAAGTCACCCGTGAAAATGACGGTTCCCACCGGTGTGGAGATGGCCAGCGAGAAGCTGTCGGCCATCGAGTGGGTGTTGCGAATGAACTCCACGGAGAAGTGCTGACCCACCTTCACCACATCGCGCGGACCGACGGTCTGCAGGGTGGTGCGGTCGCGGACACCGGCCTCATCCATCTTGCCGGTGAGCATCGAGAGGGCCAGCCGCGGCCCGTAGATCACCGGAATGTTGAAGTGCTTGAGATGGTGGGCGATGCCACCGATGTGGTCTTCATGACCATGGGTGACGATCATGCCGCGGATCCGCTTCTGGTTCTCGCGCAGGAAGCTGGTGTCGGGCAGCACCACATTCACCCCGTGCATGCCATCGCTGGGGAAGGCCAGACCGGCATCCACCAACATCAGGTCATCGCCGTACTCGAAAACACAGGTGTTCTTGCCGATCTCATGCAGACCACCTAGGGGAATCACCCGAAGGCAGGGCTCCTGACCCTTGCTGGATCGCGCGTTGTTGGCCATGAAAAACGATTGGTAAAAGAGCGGGTTGCGTAAGCCGATAAGCCGGACCGGGCTAGGTCTGACGGAGGGCGGCCATGGCGTTGGAAAGCGAACGTTTCATCTCGTCAGAGAGGGAACACAGGGGCGGACGGGGCGCACCGACAGACCAGCCATTGAGTTCCAGGGCAGCCTTGACGGGAATTGGATTGGTGGTGGCGAACAGAGCCTTGAACAGGGGAATCAACGCGTCGTGCAGGGCGAGTGCGGAAGCACCATCGCCGTTCAGATAGGCCTCGATCATGGCGCGGATCTCAGGGCCCGCCACATGGCTGCCCACACTCACGACGCCCACGGCACCCACAGCAAGCATCGGCAGGGTGAGGCCGTCGTCACCGCTGTAGATCGCCAACTGCGGACCGCAGGCCAAGCGCAAGGCGGTGACCTCTTCCGTGGTGCCGCTGGCGGCCTTGAAACTCACCACGTTGGGGCAGTCCATCAGCCGGGCCACCGTGGCCGGGGCGATGCTGCAGCCGGTGCGGCCAGGGATGTTGTAAAGCATCAACGGCAGCTCAGGTGCCGCTTCAGCGATGGCCCGGAAATGGGCCTCCAAACCCTCCTGGGGAGGCTTGTTGTAGTAAGGCACCACAACGAGAGCGCCATCGGCGCCGGCCGCCGCCGCTTCCTTGGTAGCCTCCATCGCTTCCGCTGTGGAATTGCTACCCGTGCCCGCCAACACCTTGGCGTCACTGCCCACGGCATCACGAACGGCTTGCAGCAGCTGCAACTGCTCGTCCCAACTGAGGGTCGGCGATTCACCGGTGGTGCCGCACACCAGCAATCCATCGGAGCCCTGATCCACGAGGTGCCGGGCCAGGTTTGCGGCAACGCTGAGATCCACAGCACCGCTGGCATCAAAAGGGGTCACCATCGCGGTGACCACACGACCGAAGGGCGTTGGCGAGAGGGTGGCGGCCTGGGTCATCACTTCTGAATCAACAATTCAGCGATCTGAACAGCGTTAAGCGCCGCTCCCTTGCGGATCTGGTCCCCACAAAGCCAGAGCTCCAGAGCATTGGCATCGCTGATGTCCTGCCGGATCCGCCCGATCGCCACCGGATCGCGACCGGTCACATCCGTCGGCATCGGGAAACGGTTCGCCGCCGTGTCATCAATCAACTCCACACCAGGCGCTGCCGCCAGCAGCTCACGTGCCTCATCAACCGAGAAGGGGGACTCGAACTCGATGTTCACCGCTTCGGAATGGGCCCGCAGCACGGGCACCCGCACGCAGGTGGCGGTGAAGCGCAGATCCGGCAGACCCATGATCTTGCGGGTCTCGTTCACCATCTTCATCTCCTCCTCGCAATAGCTGTTGGCCTGCAACGGAGAGTTGTGCAGAAAGAGGTTGAACGCCAGCGAGTAAGGCAGCACTTCTCCTTTCGGAGTGCCGCCGTCCAGCACCGTCTGCGACAGGTTTTTCAGCTCCTCCATGGCCCGGGCACCGGCACCACTAGCGGACTGGTAGGTGCTCACCACCACCCGGCGCATCGCCCGCTTGGCTGCCAAAGGAGCCAAAGCCAGGGTGAGCAGGATCGTGGTGCAATTCGGATTAGCGATCACGCCCTTGTGAGTGAAGGCCGCATCGGGATTGACCTCGGGCACCACCAGCGGCACACCGTCTTCCATCCGGAAGGCGCTGGAGTTGTCCACCATCACCGCACCGGCGCCCGTAATCGCCTCGCGCCACTGCTTGGAAACAGAACCACCGGCCGACGCCAGCACCAGATCGATCCCTTCAAAGCATTGGGCCGAAACCTCTTCCACCGTGAGGGTGCGGCCGCTCCAGGTTTGGGTCTGGCCCGCCGAACGAGTCGACGCCAGCAACTTCAGCTCGCCAACGGGGAAACGGCGCTCTTCCAGTAACAGCAGCAGTTCCTGGCCAACAGCACCGCTGGCACCGAGAACAGCAACATTGAGAGGGCGATTGGGAAGGGTCGAAGACAAGCGGTGGAGTGAACGATCTGAACG
Organism: Synechococcus sp. N5; assembly: GCF_900473925.1. Lineage (NCBI taxonomy): Bacteria > Bacillati > Cyanobacteriota > Cyanophyceae > Synechococcales > Synechococcaceae > Synechococcus > Synechococcus sp. N5. The sequence goes on from NZ_UCNI01000006.1 coordinate 209,078, forward strand.
AAAACCCGTCGTTTCTCAAATCAGACATCACTACGTAGAGAACGTGATGCCGACCTAGCGACGCGCTCAGCTTACCGATCCAGCCTGAATTCATCGGTTGCATAAAGTGCTGGGCTGCCCTTTCCCTTCCCCCATGAGCGCTGCAGCCCTGAAGGTGACCACCGAAGCCCGCCCCAGCAGCCGCCTGGCGGTGACGGTTACCGTTCCTGGGGAGCGCTGCAAGACGAGTTACGAAGACGCCATCACCAGCCTCAGCCGCAGCATCAACCTGCCGGGCTTCCGCAAGGGCAAGGTGCCGCGCACGGTGCTGGTGCAGCAGCTGGGAGGCGTGCGGATCAAAGCCACGGCTCTGGAAAAGCTGATCGATATTGCCTGGCGTGACGCCATCCAGCAGGAATCGCTGGAACCGATCAGTCAGCCTGATCTGAGCAGTGGTTTCGACGGCCTGCTGGAGAGCTTTGAGCCCGGCAAGGAACTCACCTTCACCCTGGAAGCCGACGTCGCCCCAACGCCGAAGCTGAAAACCACCAAGGGCCTGAAGGCGGAATTCGAAACCGTCGCCTACGACGCCTCACGGGTCGACGCGATGCTTGAGGACTCCCGCAAGCAGATGGCCACGGTCGTTCCGGTGGAAGGTCGTGCCGCCAAAAACGGCGACATCGCTGTGCTCGGGTTCAAGGGCACCTACAGCGATGACGGCAGCGAGATCGAGGGCGGCAGCGCCGATTCGATGGATGTGGACCTGGAAAACGGCCGGATGATCCCCGGCTTCATCGAAGGGGTCATCGGCATGAAGGTCGGCGAGACCAAAACCGTGGATTGCCAGTTCCCTGACGACTACCCGAAGGAGGACGCCCGCGGACGTAAGGCCGCCTTTGAGATCGAACTGAAGGACCTCAAGACCCGCGAACTGCCCGAGCTGGATGACGAATTCGCCAAGCAGGCCAGCGAACAGAAGACCCTGGCGGACCTGCGCAAAGATCTGGAGCAGCGGCTCAAGGACGACGCCGAACGCCGTCAAACCAGCAACCGCCGCGATGCCCTCGTCGCTGCCCTGGTGGAGCAGCTGGAGGTGGAGCTTCCGGAAGCCCTGATCCAACAGGAAAGCCGCAACCTGCTGGAGCAGACCGCAGCCCAGTTCGCCCAGCAGGGCATGGATGTGAAGTCGCTGTTCACTCCCGACCTGGTGCGCAACCTGATGCAGAACTCCCGCCCCGAGGCTGAAGAGCGTCTACGCCGCAGTTTTGCCCTCACCGCCCTGGCTGAAGCGGAGGACATCAAGCTCGACGACAAGGACGTGGACGCCAAGGTCAAGGAGGTGAAGAAGGAGCTCTCCGCCGACGCCAAGATCGATCCGGAGCGCCTGCGTCAGGCCGTGATGGATGACCTGATGCAGGACCGTCTGATGGGCTGGCTCGAGGAGAACAGCACCCTCACCGAAAAGGCACCGGCTGCGGATGACAGCAAGGCTGCAGCCAAGAAAAACCCGGCCGCCAAGAAGACCGCGGCCAAAAGCAAGTCCAAGGCGGACGCCAAGGACTGAGCAACGCCCATAGATTGGCCCAACTTCACCGCATACCGATCGCGTGATTGACGCCCGCAGTCACCACCCCATCCAGAACCGCTGGCGGGCCGCCATGCCCGTCTCGGCACCGGGGCCACTGCCCACGGTTGTGGAACAGTCCGGTCGCGGCGACCGCGCCTTCGACATCTACTCCCGCCTGCTGCGGGAGCGGATCATCTTCCTCGGCACCGGCGTGGATGACGCCGTCGCCGACGCCCTGGTGGCGCAGATGCTGTTCCTCGAAGCCGAGGATCCAGAGAAGGACATCCAGATCTACATCAACTCACCGGGAGGGTCGGTCACCGCTGGTCTGGCGATCTACGACACCATGCAGCAGGTCGCCCCTGACGTGGTGACCATCTGCTACGGCCTCGCCGCCAGCATGGGTGCCTTCCTGCTCTCCGGAGGCACCAAGGGCAAGCGTCTTGCCTTGCCGAATGCCCGGATCATGATTCACCAACCCCTCGGTGGCGCCCAGGGGCAGGCGGTAGATATCGAGATCCAGGCCAAGGAAATCCTTTACCTCAAGGAAACCCTGAACGGGTTGATGGCGGACCACACCGGCCAGCCGCTCGACAAGATCTCGGAAGACACCGACCGCGACTACTTCCTTTCTCCGGCAGAAGCGGTTGAATACGGCCTGATCGATCGCGTGGTGGACAGTTCCGGGGACGGAGGAATCATTACGGAGGGCTGACAGACGCCCTTCCGTTCTCGATCCTGTGTGTTCAGGGAGACCCCATCGGTTGATTCCTGAGTTGTTCTCCTGAGTGGTGCCCAGCGTTCGATGGCCAAGTTCGACGCCCATCTGAAGTGTTCGTTCTGTGGGAAATCCCAGGACCAGGTGCGGAAGCTGATCGCCGGACCTGGCGTTTACATCTGCGACGAATGCATCGATCTCTGCAACGAGATCCTGGATGAAGAGCTGGTGGATGGGCAGGGCAACCCACGCCACAGCCATGAGCCGAGCCGAAAGACCACCCCAGCCGCCCGCAAGAGCAGCAAGCCGGCCCCCACCCTGGCGTCCATTCCAAGGCCGCAGGACATCAAGAGCTTCTTGGACCAGCAGGTGGTCGGCCAGGACGCGGCCAAAAAGGTGATGTCGGTGGCGGTCTACAACCACTACAAACGTCTGGCCTGGCAGGGGGATGGCCAGGGTGAAACCGAGGAAACAGCAACCCGGCTGCACAAGAGCAACATCCTGCTGATCGGACCCACCGGCTGCGGCAAAACGCTATTGGCCCAGACCCTGGCCGAAATGCTGGACGTGCCCTTCGCCGTGGCCGATGCCACCACCCTCACCGAAGCGGGCTACGTGGGTGAGGACGTGGAAAACATCCTGCTGCGGCTGCTGCAGAAGGCCGATATGGATGTGGACCAGGCCCAGCGGGGGATCATCTACATCGATGAAATCGACAAGATCGCCCGCAAGAGCGAAAACCCGTCGATCACAAGGGACGTGTCGGGCGAAGGTGTGCAGCAGGCCCTGTTGAAAATGCTGGAGGGCACGGTGGCCAACGTGCCGCCCCAGGGCGGGCGCAAGCACCCCTATCAGGACTGCATCCAGATCGACACCAGCCAGATCCTGTTCATCTGCGGTGGTGCCTTCGTGGGCCTGGACGACGTGGTGCAGAAACGCATGGGCCGCAATGCCATCGGCTTCATGCCCAGCGACGGCCGTGGACGCAGCCGCGCCAACCGCGACCTTCAGGCCGCCCAAGTGCTGCGGCACCTAGAGCCGGATGATCTGGTGCGCTACGGCCTGATCCCCGAATTCATCGGCCGGATGCCTGTGAGCGCCGTGCTGGAGCCCCTGGACGAAAGCGCCCTGCAATCGATCCTCACGGAGCCCCGCGATGCTCTGGTGAAGCAGTTCCGCACCCTGCTGAGCATGGACAACGTGCAACTGCAGTTCGCCGATGACGCCATCGAGGCGATTGCCCAGGAGGCTCACCGGCGCAAGACCGGTGCCCGCGCCCTGCGCGGCATCGTTGAAGAGCTGATGCTGGACCTGATGTACGACCTGCCATCGCAGACATCAGTGAAGGAGTTCACCGTCACCCGGGCGATGGTGGAAGAACACACCGGTGGCAAGGTGCTGCCCCTGCCTGGCACGGAACAACAAAAGACCGCCTGAAGTCTTGGCTGCCGCTGACCACCTGGAGGTGCCGCGGCAGCACGGCCTGTTCAACCACCACGGCATCGACCTCGGCGACGGAACCGTCGCTCACTATCTGGAAGGGCGTGAAATCCTGCGCAGCCCCTTGGAAGAATTCAGCCAGAGGCAGCCACTGCGTGTGATCAGCCATGTCGAGGCGTCACCAGTGGGGGTGACCCTGCGCCGGGCCATGGGGCGCCTTGGAGAACAGGACTACAACCTGCTGTTTAACAACTGCGAGCACTTCGCCACCTGGTGCAAAACCGGACGCCATCGCAGCAGCCAGGTGAACTCGGTGCTGGAGCGGGCAAGCAACTGGAGCGGACTGATGCCCTCCGCCCTGATGCGGGGCCTGGAGCTCCTGGTGCAACGGGGCCTTCTCGATGACGATGCCCGCGCCATGGCCAGGCGGGGTGTGGAGAGGCTGGAACGCCTGCGCCTCTCGCTGCTGCACAAGTTGGAGGGTCTGCTGGAACAGGCGGGAAAAGGGTCCGATCAACGGCTGTTGCTCACGGGCCAGAGCCTGGCCGATGAGCTGGCCGCCGTGGAAGACCTCAAACAACGAATTGATGCCCTGCTCCAACAGCACCCCGCCCTTCCAGGGTCGGAATCCTCTGAGTAATCTCCTTTCAACGCTCGCGGCGCATGAGTTCGGCCTACCAGCCGCTGCATCACAAATACAGGCCCCAGCGCTTTGATCAGCTGGTGGGGCAGGAGGCGATCGCCGCCACCCTGGGCCACGCCCTCACCAGCAATCGGATTGCCCCGGCCTATCTGTTCAGTGGCCCCCGCGGCACCGGCAAAACCTCCAGCGCCCGCATCCTGGCCCGCTCGCTCAACTGCCTGAACAGCGAGGGGCCCACCCCGGAACCCTGCGGCACCTGCGAGCTCTGCACCACGATCGCCGCCGGCACCGCCCTCGATGTGATCGAGATCGATGCGGCCTCCAACACCGGCGTCGACAACATCCGCGAGTTGATCGAACGCTCCCGCTTCGCACCGGTGCAGGCCCGCTGGAAGGTGTACGTGGTGGACGAGTGCCACATGCTCTCCACCGCCGCCTTCAACGCCCTGCTGAAAACCCTGGAGGAGCCACCGCCGCAGGTGGTGTTCGTGCTCGCCACCACCGACCCGCAACGGGTGCTGCCGACGATCCTGAGCCGTTGTCAACGCTTTGATTTCAGGCGCATTCCTCTGGATGCCCTCAACAAGCATCTGAGCTGGATCGCCGAACAGGAAGCGATCGAAATCAAGCCCGAGGCCATTCATGTAGTGGCCCAGCGGTCCCAGGGGGGCCTGCGTGATGCGGAAAGCCTGCTGGATCAGCTGAGCCTTCTGCCGCCACCGATCGAAGCCGCTGCAGTGTGGGATCTGCTGGGGGCCGTGCCCGAACAGGAGCTGTTGGAACTGGTGGGGGCCATGAGCAGCGCCGAACCTGTGCAGCTGCTGGAGGCCACCCGCAACCTGCTGGACCGGGGCCGGGATCCCGGGGCCGTGCTGCAGGGTCTGGCCGGAATACTGCGGGATCTGGTGTTGATGGCCGCCGCTCCAGACCGACTGGAACTCACCAGCGTGTCGCCCCAGTTCCGCGAGCAGCTGCCCGCCCTCGCCAAGGCCATCGGCCGGGCCCGCTTGCTGCAATGGCAGGCCCAACTGCGCGGCACCGAGCAACAACTGCGCCAAAGCGTGCAGCCGCGCCTGTGGCTGGAAGTGCTGCTTTTGGGATTGCTGGCGGAACCGGTGGCGGCTCAGAGCGCAGCCGCAGCTCCGGCCCCAAGACAACCTGCGACAACGCAACCGGCAGCAACAGCAAGCCCACCGACAACGCCAGTCGCCCCTCCTGCTCCCACGCCTTCCGCAGCAACACCTGCAGCAGCCTCAGCCCCAGCAATCGAGGCCCCCAGCCCAAAACCTGCCCCCACCCCAGCTCCATCGCCGGAACTGCCGACGGTCTCCACCCCTGCACCGGCAGCCAGCACCAACCTGCCCGAGCTCTGGCAACAGATCCTGGGCAGCCTCGAATTGCCCTCCACCCGGATGCTGCTGTCACAGCAGGCCCAACTGGTGCGCCTGGATGCCAACCGTGCCGTTGTGCAGGTGGCAGGCAACTGGATGGGGATGGTGCAGAGCCGGGCATCCCTGCTGGAACAGGCCGTGGCCAAAGCGCTTGGAGGCTCGAGGCAGCTGGTACTGGAGGCCAGCAACCCCGCCATGCCACCTCCGCTGGCAACAGCCCCGGTCGCAACAGCCCCAGCCGCGGTCGAGCCCCCAAGTCCGGCACCGGCCCCAACGCCGGCACCCAGAGCAACACCAGCGTCAGCTCCGGTGCCAACGCCGGAACTGCCGCAAACCCAAGCCCAACCATTGGACGCCAACCCAGCAGCTACACCAGCAGAATCAAGCCCTCAACCCAGTCCTCCTTCAGGCCTGGATCGTCAGGCCCGCAACCTGGCGGACTTCTTCAACGGTCAGGTGCTCGACGTTGACGATGTCAACTGAGTGGACATCGAGTCGGCGACCCTCCCCCCAGTCATGACTTCCAACAGGCAACAACCTCAGGCCTGAACCGGATGCTCCTGACCATGGCTGGTTTTGGCCCAGACCAAGCGTTTGGGGAAAAGTGACATCCGCAGCGTCACCCAGGGAATCACCACAAACCAGTGGCCGAGGTAGGCAATCGCCACAAGGAGATTGGCCAGGCTCGCTGAAGGGATCTCCGGCCCCTCACTGCCATCGCGACATCCGCGCCAATAAGCCAGACCCGACACACTGAACGCCACCACAGACAATGGCCAGTAGACCGGCACGCTTCGGGTGATCAGAGCCGTGCTCAGATCAGCGAAGGACACCACCGGCAAGGCGTACTGGAGCAGAAAAAAGGCCGTCAGATCCCAGCGCTGGCGAAGACTCAACTGCGCTGAGGTGAGCAACGGCCAGTAATCAAAGAAGCGCTGCAATCCGCCTTCCGCCCAGCGCTGCCGTTGTTTCCACAGGGCCTGAAGACCGGGTACCGCCTCTTCCTGGACCGGAGGGTCCCACAACAATCCCACCAAGGCCCCATGGGTCAGCAGGCGGAAGCTGAGATCAAGGTCATCGGTGACGGTGTCTTCATTGAAACCACCACTGGACTCGAGCACGGAGCGCTTGATCAGCTGTCCGTTCCCCCGTAGTTCGGCAACGCCTCCATTGACCAGTCGGCCCGACTGGATCACCGCATCCAGAGCCATCTCCATCGCCTGGGATCGCGTCAGCCAATTGCGATCGGCATCAATCACGGCCTTGCGCAGCTGCACCGCCGACCAACCACCCTCTAGGGCGTAGGGAACAAGGCGCTCGAGCAAGTCGTCTTGCAACTGAGCATCAGCATCAAGCACCAACAGCCACTCACCCTTGAGACGGCTCAAAGCGGTGTTGAGCGCACCCGACTTGCCACCACCGGCGTTGCGCTGGCGATGAATCACATTGAGTCCCGGGTGCCGGGCGGCCAGCTCGTCGAGCAACTCGGAGGTCCGATCAAGACTTCCGTCGTCGATCACCCAGGTGGTGAGTTGTCCGGACGGATAGCGAAGGGATGTAAGCCGATCTACCAAACGCGGCACCACCGCCTCTTCGTCGCGGGCAGCCACCACCACATCAAGGCTGGGAAGCTTCGCCGGATCGATCTCTGGTACGGACTCCGATGACCCACGCGTCAGCTGCCCGCGCATGACAGAACGGAGGCCATAGCCCCCAAGCATCAAGGCAAGACTGATGGCGGGCCAGAGCGAACGGGCGGAATCCAGCCAATGGGGTGCAGCTCCAGCACATCCACAGGCGAACAGGAAAGCTGCCGATTTCACCCGACGGTGATCACCCGATGTGGCGTTCGAGCTCATCCAGATGCCCAGGTGGGAAGGACTTTAAGGGGACTGCACCAGTGTTGAGAGTGGACCGTAGACAGTCCCTGGGTAGTAATGGCTCAGGATCCGCTCCACGGGCCAGCTACGCCAGGCCAGATCAATGGCTCCAGCCTGCGACAAACCGGCCCCATGGCCAAAGCCACCACCCACCACCAACCAGCGTTCGGCCCCCTGAGGCTCCAAGACGAACAGGGTGCTGGGCAACGTGCGAAGGGTCCGGCGAATGGCATCCAGCTTGAGGATGACCGGAGCGGCGTCGCTGCTGCCTGAGATCTGCAAGGCCAGCACCCGGCCACTGGCGCCCCGCTCCAGCACCTTCAATTGCAAAGGCGAAACCAGCGGGTCTGCAGCAGCTCCAAGGGCCTGACGCAAGGCCGGACCCGAAAGGGTTCGGGTCCAGCGGAAGCGGGGGTGGCGCTGGCCAAAGGCCCCACTGCGATCAGCAAGCAACGCCTCCACCGCCTTGCGCTGCTGCAGAGGCAAGGGATGACGGTCGCTCCAGCCCTCATCCCCATCTGGCTTCGCACGCAGATAAGTGGTGGGCTGCATGGCCCAGGCTTCCGGCCCGGCAGCCATCACCCCGCCATTGGTGGCGTGATAAACCGCGCTGATGGGCTGGTTGTTCAGGCTGAGCAACTTGCCCTGGGTGGCTGCAATCGCCTCGCGTACAGCGGCTCCCGCATGGCGGGGATCGCTGTAGACCTGGCATTGCGTGTCGCTGCAGAGGTGATAGCCATCAATGCTGAAGCGATGGCTGTTGGCCAGAGCCCAGGTACGCGCCAGAACGGTCTGAGCCTGCAACGCCGCCATCGGTGAAGCCGCACCGATCTCATGGGGCACCACCCCCTCGAGGTAGCGCTCCAGCGGCACCTGCTCCACCAGAGTCCAGCTGCCGTAGGCATCCCGTTGCAAGCGGAAGGGCCCCTCAAAACGTCCACCAGCCCAGAGCAATCCATCCGAGGCCTCAATCAGAAGAGGTCCCTGCAGGGGGCGTCCCCCCTCGGGCGTCTGCAACACCGGTTCGACGGTGCTGGCGACGGTGCCATACCAATCACGCACCGCCAGACCGTCGGGCACAGGTGAGCCCTCCGGCGCCCACACCTCCCACTCCTTGGGATGAGCCACCTCGGCCGCAACCCCCAAAGCACGCCAACGGGAGGCGACACGATCCGCCGACTCAAAGCTGGCGTAGGGACCTGCAATCCGACGGGCCAACTTGAGCGGACGGGCCAAGGCGACGCTTCGCCAGGTGATGACAAAACCTGAACCACTGCCTAGCTCCCCGGTGGCGTCGCGAAGGCTGAGCGAGCCAGCAAAGGCACGCAGATTCAAAGGAGCTGCTGTTTGCGCAGCACCGAGATGATCCGCCAAGGCCACCCAGAGAACCGGTTCATGACCTTCAACCCGCGGTGGGTCAGCGACGGAACGATGCGTCACCCGCTGAACCCGTTCCACCACAGCGGGCTCAGTCTCAGTGGGTTGGAGAGCATCAGCCTGCTCACGGGCGCGGCAGCCCAGTCCCATGCAGAGCAGCAATGTGAGCGTCAGGAGCCGAATCATTCAGCGGGGGGCACGTCGGGACGTATTGTTGTCGTTTGTGTCCGAACGAGCAGACCAATGCCCAAGCTGAAGACCCGCAAAGCTGCCGCGAAGCGGTTCAAAGCAACCGGCACTGGCAAATTTCTGCGTCGTCGCGCTTTCCGGAACCACCTGCTGGACCACAAAACCCCCAAGCAGAAGCGTCATCTGGCCACCAAGGCCGTGGTGGACCGCACCGATGAGGAGCGCGTGACCCTGATGATGCCCTACGCCTGAGCACAGCTGCTCAGACGAGACCGTTCAACAAGACCTGATCCAACCCTTCCAACCTCATGGCCCGCGTCAAGAGAGGCAACGTCGCCCGTAAACGCCGCAACAAGATCCTGCGGCTGGCCCGTGGCTTCCGTGGTGGCAACGGAACCCTGTTCCGTACAGCAAACCAGCGGGTGATGAAAGCCCTCTGCAACGCCTACCGCGATCGTCGTCGTCGCAAGCGCGATTTCCGTCGCCTCTGGATTGCCCGCATCAACGCCGCTGCCCGCCTGAATGGTGTGAGCTACAGCCGTCTGATGGGCGGTCTCAAGAAGGCAGATGTGCGCCTGAACCGCAAGATGCTGGCTCAGCTGGCGGTTGTTGACCCCGGCAGCTTCACCAACGTCGTGGCTGCAGCCAAGAGCTGAATTTCCCAACCGTGAACCTGTTGCCCCAGACCTACCTGCTGGGCCTGGTCGGCCTGCTTGCCATCGTTGCGGTGGTGGTGGGCCGACAATTTTTGCGTGTGCGTCGCGATGAAGCACGCCTGATTGAGCTCGAGAAATCCGACACGGCCACGTCACGACAGGCATCTGACCTCTATGAGCTCGGATCTGTCCAACTACGGAAGAGGCTGTATCCACAAGCAGCTGCCACCTTGAAGCAGGCCCTGAAACGTCTGAGTGGTGAGCCGGATGAAGCCCGTGCGGTGATCGAAAATGCGCTTGGCTTTGCCTTGGCCGCACAAAAGGATTACTCCGGCGCCACCAAGCACTACAAGCTCGCCCTGAAGGCGAAAGCGGACTACCCCGTGGCCATCAACAACCTGGCTTTCGCCCAGGAAAAGCTTCTGAAGGACGCTGAAGCGATTTCCCTCTACGAGAAGACGCTGCAACTGGAACCCGACAACGCCACCGCAAAAAAAGGATTGAAAAAACTCAAGCGTCGGAACAGCTGAGTTCTTTCAAATGCCTTCAGAGCCCCAACAGATTGGGGTTACCAGAGTGGCTGAACCGGAGGTTCTTCCTGGCAGCTTGCGGTCATCGCCAAGCGTCCACCCACTCCAGTGCTTGGGTCGGCCACGTTGATCAATCGAGGCGCCTGCCAGCTGGTGGGACTGAACATTTGCAGGCCGAGGAAGACGCCACCGGGCTCAACCCCCGCGATCAGGGGATCCGCCAAGGGGATGAGATCCAACTGATCCGACTTGGCATGGACATTGCCTTGAACCGGTGTGGTGACGGAACCAAGGGTCATCGTGCCCCGGAGATCCACCATCTGGCCCATCGCCGTCATCTGAATGATGTCCAACGTGACATCGACGGTGGGATTGCCATCAAAAGGCTCAAATGTGCCGCACCATTGACGGGGCAACGATTCCGCCAGCTCTGCAGCGCGTGCGACCGGATCGAAGCTCTCAACCTCGAGTTCATTGAGCTCCAGAGGAATCGCTAACTGAATCGGATCCAGAGGCAACTGGGGATTGGTCTGAAACGGCACCTGGCTGCCAGCCGGTAGATCCATGGCAAGCAGGAACGGCATGGAACACGATGGATGATGAAGAAAAGGTAGGCCCTTTTGCTCAGACGCGTCATGGATTCGCCCTCCCCCAGCTCCGACCCCCTGACCATTGGCGGGCGTCAGTTCAAAAGCCGTTTGTTCACGGGCACCGGCAAATATCCATCGATGACGTCGATGCAGCAGAGCATCGAGCGATCCGGCTGCGACATGGTCACGGTGGCTGTGCGTCGGGTGCAGACCGTTGCAGCAGGCCATGAGGGACTGATGGAAGCCATTGATTGGCAACGGATCTGGATGCTGCCCAACACCGCGGGCTGCACCAATGCGGAGGAAGCGGTGCGTGTCGCCAGGCTGGGACGGGAGCTCGCCAAGCTGGCGGGACAGGAGGACAACACCTTCGTGAAGCTGGAGGTGATTCCTGACTCCCGGCATCTTCTGCCCGATCCGATCGGCACCCTGAACGCTGCAGAACAGCTGGTGAAAGAGGGATTCACGGTGCTGCCCTACATCAATGCAGATCCCCTGCTGGCCAAACGGCTGGAAGAGGTGGGATGCGCCACGGTGATGCCTCTGGGCTCTCCGATCGGCTCGGGCCAGGGGCTCAACAATGCCGCCAACATCGGCTTGATCATCGAGAACGCCGGGGTACCGGTGGTGGTGGACGCCGGCATTGGTGTTCCAAGCGAGGCGGCGCAGGCCCTCGAAATGGGCGCCGATGCCGTGCTGGTCAACAGCGCCATCGCCCTGGCGGGCGACCCCGCCGCCATGGCCGAGGCCATGGGCCAGGCGGTAATGGCCGGGCGGACAGCCCACCTCTCCGGGCGCTTGCCGCGAAGGGATCAGGCCTCTGCCAGTTCACCGACCACGGGCCTGGTGCAGTCACCCCAATGAAGTGAAGAGACGTGAAGTGAGGTGAAGCCTGCTTCACAAAGGCAGGCAATGAGCATTTGGACTCATAAGGTCCGACCAGTCGCATTGGACCCATGTCGGTCACCACGGAAGACGGCGGTCGTCTCAACGCCTTCGCCAAGGAGCCACGCATGGAGGTGATGGACGTCGCCACCAGTCAGAGCCGCAACCGCAGCTCAATGATGATGCTGGTGAGCGGTGGATTGATCGTGGCCGCCATGGTGGCGGTGACCGTCGCCATCAGCTGAGACGGTTCACACTGAAAATCCCTGTAGTAGCTTGCCAGGATTGAGCATCACGCTCGTTCCAGCAGGAGTTTGGGGTGAAAGTTCTCGTTCTCGGCGGTGACGGCTTCTGCGGCTGGCCCTGTGCGGTGAACCTGGCGGATCAGGGCCACGACGTTCTGATCGTGGACAACCTCAGCCGTCGCAAGATCGACATCGACCTTGAAGTCGAGTCGCTGACGCCGATCGTGAGCATCGGTGAGCGCCTCAAAGCCTGGGAGGAAACCGGGGGCAAGCCGATGAGGTTTGTCCACATGGACATCGCCCATGAGTACCAGCGGTTGCTGGATCTGCTTCGGGACGAGCGCCCGGATTCCGTGGTCCACTTCGCGGAACAGCGTGCTGCCCCCTATTCGATGAAGAGCAGCGCCACCAAGCGCTACACCGTCGATAACAACGTCAACGGCACCCACAACCTGCTGGCCGCCATCGTTGAAAGCGGTCAAGACATCCACGTGGTGCATCTGGGCACCATGGGCGTCTACGGCTATGGCTCCCACCGCGGCGCCACCATCCCCGAGGGCTACCTCAAGGTGGAAGTGCCTCAGCCCGACGGCAGCCGCTTCGAAGAGGAAATCCTCCACCCCGCCAGCCCGGGCAGCGTCTATCACATGACGAAGACGCTCGATCAGCTGCTCTTCCTCTACTACAACAAGAACGACAAGGTCCGCATCACCGACCTGCACCAGGGCATCGTCTGGGGAACCAACACCGATGCCACAGACCGCGACCCGCGGCTCACCAATCGCTTCGATTACGACGGCGATTACGGAACGGTGCTGAACCGCTTCCTGATGCAGGCCGCCATCGGCTACCCGCTCACCGTTCATGGAACCGGGGGCCAGACCCGCGCCTTCATTCACATCCGCGATTCCGTGCGCTGCGTCCAGCTAGCGCTGGAGAACCCTCCGGAACAAGGGGAGCGGGTGAAGATCTTCAACCAGATGACCGAAAGCCATCAGGTGGGTGAACTGGCCAAGAAGGTGGCCGCCCTCACCGGCGCTCAGGTGAACAACCTGCCCAACCCCCGCAACGAGGCCGTTGAAAACGACCTGATTGTGGACAACCGCTGCTTCATCGAGCTGGGCCTCAACCCCACAACCCTCGATGACGGCCTGCTGAAGGAAGTGGTGGAGATCGCCACCCGCTACGCCGACCGTTGCGACCGCAACCGCATTCTCTGCACCTCCGCCTGGACCAAAACCCAGGCCCAGGCCATCGGCACCGCGTCCTGATCGAGCTTCATCCTTGAAAGTCGCCTTCTTCACCGAAACCTTCCTGCCGAAGGTCGATGGCATCGTCACCCGTCTGACCAAGACGGTGAAGCATCTGGTGGACGCCGGCGATGAGGTGGTGGTCTTCTGCCCGGAAGGCTGTCCGGAGGAGTACATGGGGGCACGCCTAATCGGCGTGCCGGCGATGCCGCTGCCGCTCTATCCCGAGCTCAAACTGGCCTTGCCTCGGCCGGCGGTGTCCGACGCGATCGATGCCTTTCAACCCGATCTGATCCACGTTGTGAACCCGGCGGTGCTGGGTCTCGGCGGCATCTGGCTCGCGAAGAACAAAGGCATCCCTCTAGTGGCGAGTTATCACACTCACCTTCCTAAGTACCTCGAGCACTACGGCCTGGGAATGCTGGAGCCACTCCTTTGGGAGATGCTCAAGGCCGCCCACAACCAGGCCCTGCTGAATCTGTGCACCTCCACCGCCATGGTGAAAGAGCTCAGCGACAAAGGCATTCAGCACACTGATTTGTGGCAGCGGGGTGTGGACACGGAGTTGTTCCGTCCCGAGCTGCGCAGCGCGGAATTGCGCCAGCGGCTTCTCGGGGGCCATGACGACCGTGGTGCGCTGCTGCTCTACGTCGGCCGCCTCTCTGCGGAGAAGCAGATCGAACGGATCCGCCCCGTGCTGGAGGCCCTTCCCGATGCACGGCTAGCCCTGGTGGGCGATGGTCCCCACCGCCAACAACTGGAGAAGCACTTCGAGGGAACCGCCACCACCTTCGTCGGCTATCTCGCCGGGGACGACCTCGCAGGGGCCTACGCCAGCGGCGATGCCTTCCTCTTCCCCTCCAGCACGGAGACGCTGGGGCTAGTGCTGCTGGAAGCCATGGCAGCCGGCTGTCCCGTGGTCGGCGCCAACCGTGGCGGCATACCGGACATCATCACCGACGGCGTCAACGGCTGCCTCTATGAACCCGACGGCGCCGATGGTGGCGCTGCAAGCCTGATCGAAGCCACCCGCCGCCTACTGGGGAACGACCTGGAACGCCAGGCCCTACGCAGCGCTGCCCGCGCCGAAGCCGAGCGCTGGGGCTGGGCAGGCGCCACCGAACAACTGCGGACCTACTACCGCACGGTGCTGTCAGCACCTCAACTCACGGCTGCCTAGCGCTGCCTAGTCCGCTCCCACTCCGCCAGCACCTTCTTGGCCATGGGCAGCGCGTGAACCGATCCCCCTCCAGGGGTGTTCTGGGCAAAGGCCACCACCACGATCTTGCCGTCGGGATACGGGGCATAGCAGCCAAACCAGGCATGATCAGGGCCCCCGGTGCTGTCTTCAGCCGTTCCGGTTTTGCCGGCTGCTGGAGGAATACCCGGACCATTGAGACCGGCACCAGTTCCAGCCTCCACCACTTTGCGCAGGCCCCCCTGGATCGTCTGCAACGTTGATGGCTTCATCGCCACCTTGGTGCGGTGCTCCGGACTCATCCAGTCGATGTCACCGGCGGCAAGATGCGGCGTCACCAACCAACCGCCATTGGCGAACACCGCATAGGCACGGGCCAACTGCAAGGGAGTGATCTGCACCACGGACTGGCCGATGGAGGCACTGGCCATGTCCTCAGCGATCCAGGGCACCGTTCCGGGCTCCGCCCAACCCCGGCCACGATCAGCCCAGGGCTCATCTCCCACCAGCCCGACACTCTCTTCCCACCCGATCTCAATGCCAGTTTTCTGCTGAAACCCAAGCTGATCAGCAGCCTGCTTCAACGCCAGGGACCCAACCCCGACGCCCACCTGATAGAAGAACGTGTTGCTCGAGTGGCGCAGGGCATCGGCATAGCCAATGGTGCCAAAACCCTTGCCATTGTGGTCTTTGAAGCAGTGGCCGCCGTAGGTGATGCAGGCCGTGGTGTGGAGCTTGGTGTCGGGCGGGAATTGGCCCGACTCCATGCCGGCCATCGCCGTCACCGGCTTCCAGGTGCTGCCGGGGTCATAGGGATTCATGGCCCGGGACAGCAGCGGCTTCTTCGGATTGGAGAAGAGGGCGTCGTACTCCTTCTGGGTGGTGATCAGCTTGGAGAAAAAATTCGGATCAAAACTGGGACGGCTGGCCAAGGCCAACACAGCACCAGTTGCCGCCTCCAGCGCCACGACGGCGCCACCGGGCTTGTCGGCAAGCGCCTGCTCCGCCACCCGCTGCAGATCCAGGTCGAGGGTAAGCACCAGATCCTTTCCTGCTTGAGAGGGTCGATCGCCCAGGTTGCGCTGAACCTCGCCCATGGCATTCACCTCGAGCATCTGACCGCCCCACTTCCCGCGCAGATGGCGCTCGTAGGCCGCTTCAACACCGGTGCGACCAATGCGGTCGCGGATCTTGTAGCCCTTCTCCGCCAGGAATTCGAATTCGCTTTCCGTGACCGGCTGGGTGTAGCCGAGGGCGTGGGCCGCCAGGGTTCCATTGGGATAGGAGCGCAGGATGTCGACATCCACCTGGGCACCACGCAACCCCAAGGCCTGTTCCCGGAAGCGCAGCACCTGTTCCGGCTTGAGATCGAGGGCCAATGTGGTGCGGTAACCATCCCGATCCAGGCCCTTCTGCCGGCGCTGGTCGAGCAGATCAGGCTTCAGGCTCAGCAGCCGTGCCAAGCGATCCCGCAGATCAGGCCAGTCGTCATCGCTGACCAGACGCGGCTCAAGGTACAGGGAGTAAGTGAGTTTGCTGGTGGCCAGCACCCGGCCTTTGCGATCAAGCAACCGACCGCGAATGGGCGAGCGAGGCACAAGACGGATGCGGTTTTCGTCCGCCAGGTCGCGAAAGCGCGATCCCTCCAGCAGCTGCATCCAGATCAGGCGGCTGACCATGGCGCTGCACAACAGCAGCACCAACACCAGCAGCACCAGGGGTTGCTGACGCAGACCGGTCTGACGCTGCTGGGCAGAACGGGTCATTCCTGTTGCTGCACTGGCAATCGGCGGCGCAACTCCTCGAGGCGCTCTTCGATCCGCCGCAAGGTCGGCAGCAAGTCGTCGGGGCCGTCCTGTTCAACCGTTGCCGGTTCGTCCACAGAAACAGAAACCGGCATCACCGGATTGCCCAGCCCGGGGCTCACGGCATCCAGCTGTTCTCGCACGTCGCGCGCCACGGGCTCACCCTCCTGACGCAAATCAGCGATGGGGTCCTCCGAGCCGGCCGTGAACACCTCCACCACCTTGCCGGGACCACCCTGCCGGGCCCGTTCCAGCACGGCCAGCCCCACAGGCAGCACGTCCTGCATCAAGGACAGACGCAACTGGTCGAGCGGGTTGTCGGAGTTGGAATCAGCGGCCATGGGGCCAGATCAACGGACCCCAGTCTGTCCCGAAGGAAGCGCCAATGTCGGACAAGCGGCACGGTCCGCCGCCAGGGACCAGCCCATCACCCCGCTGAGCACCATCAGCATCACCACAGGCACCAGGGCTTTCTGGGTGGTGTCCAGCAGGATCCACTCCCGCCAGGCACGCCAGAAGCGGCTGCGCTCAAAGCGGCGGTGCTCACGGGTTTCGTCGCGCTGACGCCGCCGGATCGCCTTGTCCACCCAACGCTCGAAGGCCCGCTTCTTGGTGATCGTCATCTTGCGTTCCACCTCGAGCATCTGCCCGGAACCCAGTTCGGGATGGAAGGTGCTGATCAGCTCCAGGCTCTTGAGGAACATCTCCACAGCGCCATCGTGAACTGCGGTGGCGTGATCATCCAGCTGGCCCCAGTCGAGTTCGGGGTAAAACCGGCTGCGATTGGCCGTGATCTGATCCTCCGTCAGCTGACCAGGCTCCCGGAGCCAGCGATCGGTGTTGCTGTCGAACCGCCGCCAGTAGAGGAAGGGGTTCAGATAGATCGTGCGGCCACCCAGCTGAATGCTGTCCTGCTGCAGCCGACGCTGCAGCTGAACATCCTGCTGTTGTGTCGCTGTCATATCCCAAAGGCCGGTGGCCCAAGGTATCGGTGATGCAGGGCCGTCGCCAGCCGTGATTCAGCCTGCGTCAGCCCCGAGTCACTCCCACTCGATCGTGCCGGGGGGCTTGCTGGTGATGTCGAGCACCACCCGGTTCACCCCCTTCACCTCATTCACGATCCGATTGGAGATGGTCTCCATCAGGTCGTAAGGAAGGCGGGACCAATCGGCAGTCATGCCGTCCTCACTGGACACACAACGCAGCACGATCGGCCAGGCATAGGTGCGTTTGTCCCCCATCACGCCGACGGAACGCACCGGCAGCAGCACCGCGAAGGCCTGCCAGATGTCGTGATACAGCCCTGCTTCCTTGATTTCCTGGCGAACGATCAGGTCGGCATCACGCAGGCAGTCCAGCTTCTCGTCGGTGACTTCACCCAAGATGCGGATGGCCAGACCAGGCCCCGGGAAGGGATGCCGGCGCACGATCTCCTCGGGAAGGCCAAGGCTGCGTCCCACCTTGCGCACTTCGTCCTTGAACAGTTTGCGCAGGGGCTCCACCAGCTTGAACTGCAGGTCTTTGGGAAGACCGCCCACGTTGTGGTGACTCTTGATCTTCACGGCAACCCGTTCGCCCGTCTTGGGGTCCACGTTGGTGCCGGCGCTTTCGATCACATCGGGATAGAGCGTGCCCTGGGCCAGGTAATCAAAGGGTCCGAGCCGCTTGCTCTCCTCTTCGAACACGCGGATGAACTCAGTGCCGATGATCTTGCGCTTCTCCTCCGGATCGGTGATGCCCTTCAGCTTGCCGATGAACCGCTGACGGGCATTGATGTATTCCACATGGATGTTGAACTTCCGATCGAAGAAGTCCATGAGGAACTCGGGCTCACCCTTCCGCATGAAGCCCTGGTCGATGAACATGCAGGTGAGCTGATCACCAATCGCCTTTTTGAGCAGGAAGGCGAGGGTGGAGGAATCCACGCCACCGGAGAGCGCCAACAGGACGCGCTTGTCGCCCACCTGCTCCCGCACCAGGCCAACGGCCTCATCGATGAACGCCGCGGTGGTCCAATCCGGATCACAACCGCAAACGTGATATACGAAATTGCGGATCAAGGCCATGCCGCAGGTGGAATGGACCACCTCGGGATGGAATTGCACCCCGTAAAGCTTGCGTTGCAGGTGCGCCACCGCCGCCTCCGGCGTGTTGGCGGTGTGGGCCAGGCGCACAAACCCATCGGGCAGAGCCTTCACTGAGTCGCCATGGCTCATCCACATCGTCGAACCGTTGTCGACATTGGTGAGCAGGTCCGTGGGATCGTCCACTTCCAGGGGCGCCTTGCCGTACTCGGCCTTGCCCGTGGCGGCTTCCACAACGCCCCCGAGCTGCTGCACCATCAGCTGCATCCCGTAGCAAACCCCCAGTACGGGAATGCCCAGATCCCAGATGCCGGGATCGCAGAGAGGAGCATGCTCGGCATACACGGAACTTGGGCCACCGCTGAGGATGATTCCCTTCGGAGCCATGCGTCGCAGCTCCTCGGCCGACGTGCTGTAACCGAGGACGACCGAAAAGACTTCGGTCTCGCGCACGCGCCGGGCGATCAGCTCCGAATACTGGGAGCCGAAATCAAGGATGACGATGGCCGGCTGACGCTGACCGTCGGACGAGGGCTGGGACATCGATCCTGGGAGGTATCGCTCGCGGACGAGCGTCAATCCCTCAATGTAAAGAAGCGCTTCTCCCCCTCCGGTCCCCACCAGCGCAGGGTGCGGCTTCGGTCGAAGAGGGCAGCACCAATCCGCATCGACCAGGCGCCGTAGCGATCCACATAGGACTGGCTGCGCCGCTCCACGATCGCGGCCAGATGGTGCCCGAGGGCCGTGGCTTGATCGGCCTCCAGTGCCTGAAAGGCGTCCTCAACGGATGCAGCACCCCGCAGTTGCAGCAACTGGGCCACCGACAGACCGGCATCAAGGCCCAGGGCCACAAGCACCTCAAGACGACCATCGGCCAGGTGGTGATGGGTGTGAAAGATGCCGCCGGCCAGCTTGATCAATTTGCCGTGGTAACCGAGCAGCAGCAGATCGCGAACACCGGCCTCGGCCGCGGCCACCAGCACGGGCCCCACCCAGTTCCCCACCTTCAGCACGGGCTCCAGACCCTGCTGGCGGGCCAGATCCAAGCCGTTCTCACCGATCACCAGAACGAGGCGTCCCTGAAACGCCGCATCCGCAGCGAGCATCCTCAAGTCTGCCAACACCTGCTGCAGTTGATCCGGTGCGGCGCTGCGCTGCACCTCCGCCTGGGTACCGATCAAGGCCAGACCATCAACAACACCGAAGGCGGCATTGCTGGTGCGTTCGGCCAGGACGCGGCCCCTCGGAAGAATCGGCTGCACCAGCAAGCCCCGACCCGGCGGCACCAGGGGCAACAGATTCCGCTCCAACAGCTCACGGGCAAAACCGGAGAGGCAAACGTCCCCCTCAGCGCCAAAACGACCCACCCCTTCTCCGGCCTGCAGCTCGAGCACCGGCTGGGATGCAGCGATCCAAGCCACCCGCACCCAGACGTCAAGATCCCGCGTCAGATCAAGGCCAAGCCCTGGATCACAACGGCTGATGCCCAGGGCCTCTCCTGGGGCCAGAGGAGCCGCTGAGCAGACCGGCACCTGCAGAGACGGTTGATCTGAGCCCTGACTCAACTGCTGCTCAAGCTCAAATGGCTCACCAAGCAACACCTGCAGGGCCGCCTTGGCCGCCGCCGCCACCCACACCGGCAGGGTCAATCCAGAACTGGAGGGGGCGATGGAACCGGACAAGCTGTTTTCTAGAGTCGCCGATTGGCATCCCCCGCGCCATGCAGGACAAGCTCACCCTGATGATTCCGGGCCCGACCCCGGTGCCGGAAACGGTGCTGAAGGCCATGGGTCGTCACCCCATCGGCCACCGCAGCGGGGAGTTCCAGGCCATCGTGCGGCGCACCACCGCACAGCTCAAGTGGCTGCACCAGACGACAAGCGACGTGCTGGTGATCACCGGCAGCGGAACCGCCGCCATGGAAGCGGGAATCATCAACACCCTCAGCCGCGGCGACAAGGTGCTCTGCGGTGACAACGGCAAGTTCGGCGAACGCTGGGTCAAGGTGGCCCGCGCCTACGGACTGGATGTTGAGGTGATCAAGGCGAAGTGGGGCCAACCCCTCGATCCCGAAGCCTTCCGCTCAGCGCTGGAGGCCGACAGCGCTAGAGCGATCAAGGCCGTGATCCTCACCCACTCGGAAACCTCGACAGGGGTGATCAATGACCTGGAGAGTATTGCCCGTCACGTGAAGGCCCACGGCACGGCACTGACCCTGGCGGACTGCGTCACCAGCCTTGGCGCCACCAACGTCCCGATGGATGAATGGGGACTGGATGTGGTGGCATCAGGCGCACAGAAGGGCTACATGCTTCCACCGGGCCTGAGTTTTGTAGCCATGAGTGCACGGGCCTGGGAGGCCTATGAGCGCTCCGATCTGCCCAAGTTCTATCTGGATCTGGGCCCCTACCGGAAAACGGCGGCGAAGGACAGCAACCCCTTCACCCCGGCCGTGAACCTCTATTTCGGGCTGGAAGCTGCTCTGGAAATGATGCAGAAGGAAGGCCTGGAGGCGATTTTTGCCCGCCACGCCCGCCATCGCACCGCCGCCCAGGCAGGCATGAAAGCCATGGGCCTGCCCCTGTTTGCTGCCGAGGGTTGCGGCAGCCCGGCCATCACCGCAGTGGCCCCTGAAGGCATCGATGCCGAACAGTTGCGCAAAGCCGTGAAGGAGAAGTTCGACATTCTTCTGGCTGGAGGACAAGACCACCTGAAAGGTCAGGTGTTCCGCATCGGCCATCTCGGCTACGTCTGCGACCGGGATGTTCTGACCGCCGTCGCTGCGATCGAATCCACCCTTCAGTCCCTTGGTCTCCACAAAGGCAGCATGGGAGCAGGGGTTGCTGCAGCCTCCGCTGCTCTTAGCTAAAACACAGGTGGCGAGAGCGATCTCGCCCCTTTGCGGGTGTAATTCAGTGGTAGAATGTCAGCTTCCCAAGCTGAACGTCGCCGGTTCGAGTCCGGTCACCCGCTTGAACAAATTTCAAACGCTCATCAAGAACGAGACTTGACGAGCTGAAGAACCTGAGGCCCGGCAGATCCAGCACGGCGCTCGTGTTCCAGGGCCTGCAAGATCAACGAGCCCGCTTCATTAATGCGCCCATCTTCTGCGCAGTGGCGGGCCTTGATAAACAGAGCCTGGGCTGCTGATTCATGGTCCTGACGTTGTTGAGCAGCCGTCTCAGATTGTTTTGTTTTCGTAAGCGTCAGGGTCAACGTTCGAATTCCCTTATCAACAAAAGACTAGCTCTAATTGATATTTAGACCATCCCACACGCGATCTGCGCGATTGCCGATCAACCCCGTCGATTGCTTGGATTCCGATCAGGTACCCGGTTCCTCTGCATTGCCCCCCAGATCGGCAATCCGGTCCCGCAACTGCGAGCAACGGCGCTGATCACCTTTGGCTTCAGCGAGGGCAAGCGCGAATTCCAGCTTCTCGAGCTGATGACCACCTTCAAGGAAACCTGACCGGGTCCAGATGGTCATGCCATGCAAGGTGCGAGAGGCACAAACATTGGAGGCAGGGATGGTGGTCGCCATAGTTGCCTTTCTTTTTATTTTGGCACCGCACGCCACCCCTACGCGACATCGCGGCCCGCTTCTGTTTCGGCCTCCTGACCCCAGGCATGGTTCTGGGAGGACTCCTCAGCCATTTCAGGCTCTGGCATCGGAGCTGTGCTCTCCAGCAGCTCCCGCGTTTCCCGCAGCAGAGCTTCTACGCCCTCGAGAGTGGAGATCTCTTCGTCTGGAACAGTATTCAGATTCTGCTGCTGATGGCGCAGTTGGAGCTCGAGCGCTTCCTGACGCTGTTCCAGTTTCACCAAGCGCTGCGACAGAGCCGTGATGGTTTGAGCGAGATCTTCCGCTGTGCGGGTGATCCGAAAGGACACGGAGGACGTCATCACCGAAAGCTGATGGTTGCGCTGATGACAACACAGGTGCGCCGCTGTCTCAAGATCAAGCTGACATGACGCGATCGAGACCGATGCCTTCCTTGGCAACGCTGGCGCTGTACCTGCTGGCTGGAACCGCCATCGGACTGCTGGCTCTGTTCAGCGGCATTCCCGCCGCACCTCTGGCGGGAGCCTTGCTGGGTGCTGGCATTGTCAGCATGAGCGGCCAGCTGGAACCAGCCACATGGCCAGCGGGAACGCGCACGGTTCTGGAGATCGGCATCGGCACCGTGATCGGAACCGGCCTGACGCGAGCGTCCTTGGAGCAACTGCAACTTCTCTGGAAACCAGCGGTTCTGATCACCCTGGCGCTGGTGCTGACAGGACTGGTCGTCGGCCTCTGGACCAGCCGCTTGCTCGGCATTGATCCCGTCGTGGCCTTGCTGGGCGCTGCCCCGGGTGGCATCAGTGGCATGAGCCTGGTCGGTGCCGAATTCGGCGTCGGTGCCGCGGTGGCCGCCCTCCATGCCGTGCGGCTGATCACCGTGCTGCTGGTGCTGCCGTTGGTGGTGCGGCTGATCGTCCCCTCGACAGCTGGAAGCTGATCGATACCTTGGGACCAATCCACAATTGACGTCATGGGTCCCATCAGGTCATCGCTGGTTCTCTCCGCCGCGGCCCTGATCGGCGCTCTAAGCACCATGACCTCCCCCCTGCAAGCGGCCGAATCCACCGAAGAGAAGGGGGCCAAGATCTATTGCTTCATGCGGTCCAGCGGCAACGACCACGAGGTGAGCTGGAATGCCGCCTACGCCGTGATCAAGCGGCAGCGCAGCGGCGTGTTCAAAACATCCCCGGAGCATGCCTCGGTGATGATTACGGAAGCCGTCGTCCAGGACCCCGGCAATTTCCCCGACTGTGGCCAGTTCCTTGGTGATCTGTTCGGTGGGAACTCTCAACCAGCCACCGCTGCCGCCCTTGCAAACACCTCCACCTCCACCGAAAGCAGCGACGACACCACGCGCTACAGCTACTGAGCACTCAGGGCTTCTGGGGCTGATGCTTCTGGCTGCCGTGTTGGTGGCTGGCTGCCAGAGCAAGCAACCCGCGACGCCTGCCAACACACCGACGCCGCTCGTCTCCAGTTGCCTCAGCGGGTTCCGCATGGATGACCTTGAGCTGATGGTCAAACGATGTGATGAGGCCATCGAGCAGACACCGGATCAGGCCGATCTGCATCGCGACCGCGCCCTTGTCTTGACCCTGCTTGGCGATCAAGCCAAAGCCTGCGACGACGTCACAACGGCAGTGTCGCTGCTGAAGCGGTCGAGCCAGCCGGTCGATCCGATGCTGCAGCACGAACTCCAGGTGCGTCAGAGCAGCTGCAAACAATCCCGCACCATGGCGGGGAGTGATTGACGTTGCAGCGACAAGCGCCGGGGCCCCAGCAACACCTGAATCCGTTCCGCCTTGCTCGCCAACAAGCCATCCACCAGCTGGTCGGCTGCGCCGAGTTGCAGCCAATGGCAGGTCAGGCCATCTCCCATTCCCAGACGATGACAGCGGTCTTCGGCTTGGTCGAGATCGCCTGGCGTCCAGGGGCGTTCCAGCAACACCACATGACGGGCCCTGTGCAGGGTGAAGCCAAGGGCACCGGTGCCAAAGGTGGCCAACAGACAATCGTTCTGACCCTGCTGAAACCGATCCACACTCTCCTGGCGTTCAGCAGGGCGCTGGCGACCGCTTAACAACTCGCCGCCAAGGGTTTGCTGCAACAGCTGCAATGGAGCCACAAAGCCACTGAACAGCACCACAGCCTCGCCTTGCCGGCGCAGTGACTCCACCAACTGCCGGGCCGCCGGCAATTTGAATTCCGCAGCGATCTGGCGCATGGAGGTGAGCAGAGCCAGGTGCTCGGCATCCCGTCGCACCTCTCCGAGCTGAACCCGGCGCCGGTAGTCATCCAGCACCAGCTCGACACGATGGTCGAAACCTGTGAGCTCAGCCTCCGACAGCTCCACGGGGTGAAGACGCCGCTGCTTGGGAGGAAGGTCTACCACCTGCTGCTTGCGGCGATGCAGGATCAACGGTCGAGTCAAGCGCCGCAACTCCTCCAGCTGACTGGCGCCGGACGCCTGCCAGCGTTTACCGGTTCGACCCTCCCGCCAGTGTCCCTGGCAATACCGCTCTTCGAACTGGCGTTGATCCCGAGCAATTGGATGATCCATGGCCGCCAGCAGGGGATACAGCTGGGACGGGCGACCGTTCTTCATCGGGGTTCCCGTGAGCATCCAGATCGCCCGCAGACGGGGATGACGGGCCAGACGCAGCAAAGCGGTCGTGCGCTGCGCCTGAAGCGACTGGGCGTAGTGCGCTTCATCCACCACCAGGAGCGTCCCCGCTGGTGGCAGGGTGTCGGGAAGCCGAGCCCAGCTCACCAACTCAAGCTCAACCCCAAGGGCCTCTGATTCCCGGCGCCAGTGGGGATGCAGGCCGACGGGAGCCACCACCAGCAACCGCAGCTCAGCGCAACGCATCAGGGCACGGGCCGCCAACAGAGCTGTGAGGGTCTTCCCCAGCCCCATCTCATCGGCCAGAACGGCACCGCGACGGGCCAGGAGCCAGCGGACCCCGGAGCGCTGATGGCGCAGAGGCCGACGACCATCCTGCAGGACTTCGTCGAGATCCGCTGCAGCAACAAGGGTCCGATGCGGTGGCAGCGGTGGCAGCGGCTGCTGGCACCAGTCGAGCCACTGCTGCAGTGAGGAGGTGACGGGGAAACGGCGCCCCAGGGCCTGCTGAAGCGCATCGGCTGCGGCCAAGGGGAAATCCCAACCCTGGCCAGCACCGTTCCAACGCCCGCGTGGCTTGATCCGACGCAACTGGGACTGGGTCACCGCGTCAAAGGGGCTGACCACGCGAATCAGACCCGCTGGGGACAGATCCAGGCAACAGGTCAATGTGGGTTTTGACGCCACCAACAGGCCCCCACAAACAATCACCTTAGTGAACCCAGATCAGCGCGCAAGCATTGAGGTCAAGATTCACATCACAGGCTGAAAAATTATCGAAAATGCAGCGCTCGACACATTGACGGGCTTTTCGTTCAAGGCAGAATTCCCTCAACCGATGCATTCGGATGCATAGCAGGGACGCGGTTTTTCTCGACGAACTCTGTCCCAAATTACGCGTTCGAAGATGGCGACAGTCTCTTCACACTTTTACCGGCAAAAGTTGTATTTATTGCGGAAAACCTTCCGAATCAATTGATCACATTCACCCCCAGGCTAAAGGGGGTTCAAGCGTTACTGAAAACTGCGTACCGGCCTGCTTGTCCTGCAATGGCCGCAAATCGGACGCCGACGTTTTCTACTGGTACCGGCGACAGCGCTTCTATGACCCACGCCGCGCCATGGCAATTCGGGCCTGGATGGATGGCGACCTGCGACTCGCCGTCCGCCTGCTGCAGTGGGCCCAACCGGATCACCCCATCAACGAGGCGGACGACATCTCAATCGCAGCTCAGGCCGCCTGAGGCTCACCAAACCCGGCAGACATCCGAGGAGTGATGACGCTGGCAGATGGAGGCCTGAACACCCGGGTCTTCAGGGGCCAACACCACAGCACCGGCGAGCAGGGCAGCCGTCAGGATGGCCCGGAGCACGATGGGCCCGGAGCGGGAACGATGGAGAGCCGACGACGTCACGACAGTACATTTGATCTAATACAGGTGTACTGATGCTTGCTGATCTTGTCAAGCGGTCGCAGCCGCTGGCGACTGACGCCAAGCTGCTGGTGCTGGGCGGCGGATACAGCGGACGTTGTCTGGCCGGGCTGGCTCGAGCCCTGGGAACACCGGTGCTCTGCACCCGCCGTTCCCTCGACTCTGCCGAGGCGGATCTGCTCTTCGACAGCAACGGTCAGGACCAGCTCGACCCTGCTGCCCTGGAGGGCGTGACCCATCTGCTGTCCACCATCCCCCCGGATCGCGAAGGCAACGATCCGGTCTTGTTAAAGCTGCTGCCAACGCTCAGAAGCCTGCCGCTGCGCTGGGCGGGCTATCTCTCCACCACAGGGGTTTACGGCGATCGTCAGGGCGGTTGGGTGTCGGAACAGGACGACCCGGCACCAGCGCTGGACCGCAGCATGCGCCGCCTCAACTGCGAACAAGCTTGGTTGCGCTCAGGTCTGCCGATCCAGATTCTGCGTCTGCCAGGCATTTATGGACCGGGCCGGTCAGTGCTCAACGGCTTGCAGCAAGGGCGGGCCCGCTTGATCGACAAGCCTGGCCAGGTGTTCTGCCGCATCCATGTGGAAGACATCGCAGGGGCCTGCTGGCACCTGATGCATCGCGCCGGACAGGACGCTCCAGCAAGTCCGAGCAATGGAAGCATCGTGAATGTGGTGGATGACCTCCCGGCTCCCACCGCCGAACTGATGCAGTATGCGGCAGACCTGTTGGCTTGTGCCCTGCCGCCGCTGGAGCCATTCGACCAGATCGTGGAGAGCATGAGTCCAATGGCGCAGTCGTTCTGGAGCGAGAACCGCCGCGTCAGCAACCACAGGCTCTGCCATGAGCTCGGTTACGCGTTGCTGCATCCGAACTACCGCGTTGGGCTGCAGGATTGCCTGAACCAGGACAAACTCAATCCGTCTGACCTGCGTTCTCCCCCTCAATCAGCCAACGGTTGAAATCGAAACCCTCGGCGTCCTCAGGCAGGGATAGCTCCACATCCTCAAGGAAACGGGAGAGATGCAGTTCGATCCAGCCATTGCTCAGGCCAGCGGCCAATCCCACCAACAGACACCCCAGCAGCAGCAAACGCACCACAGCGATGGGCCCCCACGATTCCACGAACCCTAGGCATGAGCTGGTGATCGCTCTCGGCGATCCCGCGGGCATCGGCATGGAAGTGGTGCTCAAAGCCCTCGCCTCACCCACGGTCCCCCCAGAGCTCCAGCCCCTGCTGGTGGGTTGCCGACGCACGCTGATCAGCACCCACGCGCGACTGCAGCGGCAAACGAGCCACCCTCTTGCCAACCCCGCAGCCCTCAGGATCGACGACCAACCGCTGGAGGCCAGCGTTCAGCCAGGACAGCCCACCACCAGCGGAGCCGATGCGGGGTTTCACTGGCTGACCCGCGCCGTCGAACTGCTGCAGGAACGAGGGTCCCGCGCCCTGGTCACCGCGCCCATCGCCAAACACCTCTGGCATGCGGCCGGCCACCGCTATCCCGGGCAGACCGAACGCCTAGCTGAGTTGGCTGGACGCCAGCGCTCCTCAATGCTGTTCACGGCCGTCTCTCCAACCAGCGGCTGGCGCCTGAACACCTTGCTGGCCACCACCCACATCCCCCTCAGCCAGGTCCCTAAAGCGCTGACCCCAGACCTGGTACACCACAAACTGAACGTGCTGGAGGAGTTCTGTCGACGCTTCACGAGCACACCCCAC
Source organism: Synechococcus sp. N5 (assembly GCF_900473925.1). Lineage (NCBI taxonomy): Bacteria > Bacillati > Cyanobacteriota > Cyanophyceae > Synechococcales > Synechococcaceae > Synechococcus > Synechococcus sp. N5. Next base: position 236,854 of record NZ_UCNI01000006.1, read on the forward strand.
CTGCGCATTGCCGGTCTGAATCCCCATGCCGGTGAAGCCGGTCAACTGGGCCACGAAGAAGCCGAATGGCTGCTGCCGCTGCTGGATCAATGGCGGAAGGACCATCCTCAGGTGCAGCTGGTGGGTCCCGTTCCTCCGGACACCTGCTGGATCAGCGCTGCTCGCGCTTGGCAGTCTCCAAACCAGCCTGGTCCTGACGGGATCCTGGCCCTGTATCACGACCAGGGGCTCATTCCCGTGAAGCTGCTGGCCTTCGACGCAGCGGTGAACACCACTTTGGAACTGCCGTTCCTACGCACCTCCCCCGACCACGGCACCGCCTTCGACATTGCAGGCCAAGGGATCGCCAGCCCTGAGAGCACGACGGCAGCCCTTCAGGCCGCCTGGGACCTGAGCTGACTCAGGCCGGCTTGACCCGCATCAGAACCTGACCGAATTCAACGGGCGTGCCGTTGTCGACCAGGATCTCCACCACTTCACCTCCAACCTCAGACTCCAGCTCGTTCATCAGCTTCATCGCCTCAAGGATGCAGACGGTCTGGCCGACGTTGATCCGGCTGCCCACCTCAACAAAGGCAGGTTCGCCCGGAGCGGGAGCGCGGTAGAAGGTGCCCACCATGGGAGCCGTGACTTCGAGCAGGTCACTGCGGGTTGCGGTGGATGCAGGCGGTGCAGCTGCAGGCTCGGCGGGCGCAACGGGCGCTGGTGCAGCAGCAACGGAAGCGGGCATGACCGGGGCCATGACGGCCTGGGCCGGCAGGTTGCGACGGATTTCCAGACGGAAATCGTCCCCTTCCAATCGGAACTCCTGGATGTCGCTCTCGCCGAGCGCTTCCAGCAAGCGGTGCAGTTGTTCGTGATCCAGCTGCATGGTCATCCGTTTTCGCGCCCGAGGTAACTGTCGTTGCGGGTGTCCACTTTGATCTTTTCTCCCACAGAAAGAAAGAGCGGAACCATCACTTGTGCACCGGTCTCAAGAATGGCGGGCTTGGTGCCACCGGTGGCGGTGTCGCCTTTGACGCCAGGGTCAGTTTCTCTGATCTCCAGAACCACGGAGTTGGGCAGTTCAACCTCGAGGGGGGTGTCGTTCCAGGACACCACGTTCACCTCCATACCCTCTTTGAGGTATTTGCGGCTCTCGCCGATCTGGTCGGCGCTGAGGCGGGTCTCCTCGTAGGTGGCCATGTCCATAAAGACATAGTCCTCACCTTCCATGTAGGTGTGCTGAAGCGAGGATTTCTCCAACATCGCCTGAGGAAGCATTTCCCCGGCGCGGAAGGTCTTCTCCACCACGTTGCCGGACTTCACCGCCTTGAGCTTGGTGCGCACGAAGGCAGATCCCTTGCCGGGCTTGACGTGCAAGAACTCGACAACACGCCAGACGGCCCCATCGATCTCAATCGTGGTGCCGGTGCGGAAGTCGTTACTGGAGATCATTCCCACCGAACGGTTCATCGGACTATACGGCTGTGCCAAAGTCCCGTCAGCACTGGGGTTCCCCCTTGGTCCATCAGCGTTTGAACGCCGTCCTTGCTCTTCTGATCAGCTTTGCTCTGATCACAATCGCCGCCCCTGCCTGGGCCGCATTGCCCCAGGGCAATGCTGTGAAGGACCCTGCCGCGATTCTTCGGGACGCGCTTCCCTTCGATCAGGACGACATCCGCGAACTGCAGCATCGGCTGGAACTCACCAGTGACGATCTGCGGGCCAAACGCTGGACAGCCCTCGGCAAGACGGTGTCACGCACTGAATCGCTGCTCAACACCCGCCGCGGCACCATCCTGAACGCGGTCCCTGAAGCCAAACGCGGTACGGCTGAAGCACTGTTTGAGCGCGTGGATCAGGGCCTTGAAGACCTCAAAGAGAAGGTCAAAGCCACCGACAAACCAGGCTTCATCGCCGATCGACGCCGGACGCTGAGCTTCATCGGTGATGTGGAGGCCCTGCTGGTGCCCGAAGGCTTTGAACGGGAGATCCCCGCAGACTTCGATGCACTGCCACGGCTGCAGGGACGAGCCACCCTCAACATCAGCACCACCCAGGGGGAGCTGACCGCCGTGGTGGATGGCTACAACGCCCCACTCACCGCAGGCGCCTTCGTGGATCTCGCCCTCAAGGGCTTCTATGACGGACTGCCCTTCATCCGGGCCGAAGACTTCTACGTGCTTCAGAGCGGTGATCCGGAAGGTCCGGAGATCGGCTACGTGGATCCCAAGACCAAGCAGGAGCGCCATGTGCCCCTGGAGATCCGCGTGCCGGGCGAAGACGACACGATCTACAACGAAACCTTTGAAGACGTGGGCCTGTTCATGGCCACACCAACCCTTCCGTTCGCAACCCTGGGCACCCTTGGCTGGGCCCATTCAGACCAGGCCCTCGACGACGGATCCTCGCAGTTCTTCATGTTTCTCTACGAGGCAGAGCTCACCCCGGCTGGTCTGAACCTCGTGGATGGCCGCAATGCAGCCTTCGGCTACGTGGTGGATGGATTAGATGTTGTGGAGGAATTGGGCGTCGATGACCGGATCACCGCCGTGAAGGTGGTGGAGGGAGCGGAGCAGCTCAAAGCCCACGCATGAGCCCGACCCTGGCGGAGCTGACTGAAGCGGAGCTGCTCAGGCGGCTGGCTCGCTTCGCTCCGCCCGATCAGCTCAGTGACGACACCGCAGCCCTGGCCGCAGACGCCCGACCGCTGCTGATCAACACCGACGTTCTGGTGGATGGCATCCATTTCAGCGATGCCACCACAACCGCCATGGATGTGGGCTGGCGCGCCGTTGCAGCCAACCTGTCCGACTTGGCCGCCAGTGGTGCCGTCGACATCGATGGAATCACCGTGGCCCTGGTCGCCCCAGGCCACACCCGTTGGGACTGGGTGGACGGGATGTATCAAGGCATCAGTGCCGCCTTGGGGCAATACGGCGGCGTTCTGCTGGGGGGTGACTGCTCCAAAGGAGAGCAGAGGCTGCTCTCGATCACGGCACTCGGCCGTCTCGGACCCCTGCGTCTGCATCGCAACGCAGCCCGCCCTGGCGATGTGCTGGTCACCAGTGGGCCCCATGGGCTCAGCCGACTGGGCCTCGCCCTCCTCCAGAACGATCCAAACGTGCGTGACATCGCTTTGTGCTCAACCCTGCGGGACCAGGCGATCACACGCCACCAACGCCCGACACCTCGGCTGAAGGACGTCCAGCTGCTGCTGGCCTGCAAACCGGAGCATCTGCCCTGGCGGGCTGGGGGAACCGACAGCAGCGACGGACTACTCTCTGCCGTCGCAGGTCTCTGCAGCAGCAGCGGCTGCGGAGCGGTGCTGCACAACGACCAGCTTCCAACGGCCAAAGGCTGGCCTGAGGGAGCTCGATGGACGGATTGGTGCCTCGCTGGAGGAGAGGACTTTGAGTTGGTGCTGAGCCTTCCCGAAGCCTGGGCCGATGCATGGCAGCGATGCGTCCCCGAAAGCCAGCGCATCGGCCAGATCAATGCTGAAGCGGGCGTCATCCGCTGGGCCCACAACCACGAGCCAGTGGACACAAACGGATTTGATCACTTCGGTCAGCCCTGAGCAGCCCTGAGCGACCCACTAAGCGACCGTGCCTGACCAAAAAAAAATCCCCCCAGGTCGGGAGGAATCAAAAAAGCGATCAATGGGCGATCATTTCCAGTTCTTGGCCACCACTTCGGCGAGGTCAACAACACGCTGGCTGTAGCCCCACTCGTTGTCGTACCAGGCCAGGATCTTCACAGCCTTGTCACCCATGGCGTAGGTGAGGTCGGCATCAAAGATGGTGGACTCGTTGGTGCCGGCGTAGTCGGTGGACACCAGGGGCAGATCGCTGTACTTGATGATCCCCTTCATGCCGTTCTCGGAAGCCGACTTGATGGCGGCCTTGATGTCGTCGACGCTGGCGGCGCGGGAGGGGCCGAAGGTGAGGTCAACAGCGGAGACGTTCGGGGTGGGAACGCGCATGGCGAAGCCGGTGAGCTTGCCCTTCACCTCGGGGTAAACCAGAGCCACGGCCTTGGCTGCACCGGTGGTGGTGGGAACCATGTTCAGAGCTGCAGCACGGGCGCGGCGCAGGTCGCGGTGGCTGTTGTCCAGGATCCGCTGATCGCCGGTGTAGCTGTGAATGGTGGTCATCAGACCCCAGTCGAGGCCGAAGTTCTGATCCAGAACCTTGACGATCGGTGCCAAGCAGTTGGTGGTGCAGCTGGCGTTGCTGAGGATATCCCAGTCTTCGTGGCGGTACTGGTCGTCGTTGACGCCCACAACGAAGGTGCCGACGCGATCACCCTTACCAGGGGCGGTGAGGATCACCTTCTTTGCGCCAGCCTGAATGTGCATGCTGGCCTTCTCATCGGTGTTGAACACACCGGTGGACTCGATCACCAGGTCAACGCCCCACTCCTTCCAGGGGCAGTTGAGGGGATTGCGGTCAGCGAAGAACTTGATCTCCTTACCGTCGACGAACATCGAGCTGTCTGTGGTCTTGATGTCCACGGAGGGATCGAGACGCCCAAGGATGGAGTCGTAGGTCAGCAGGTGAGCGCTGGTGGCGGGGTCGGACGTGGAGTTCATCCCCACGATTTCCAGGCCGGTGTCAGCACCCCGGCTGATCCATCCCCGCAGAACATTGCGACCGATCCGGCCGAATCCATTGATCGCAACGCGCAGGGTCATGGCAGAAGCGGCAAAGCCGCGCAAGGGTTTTGGCCGCCGATCATACAGAAATCAGCAGAAATACCTTGTTCCCCCCCGCTTCAATCAGCTCGATCCGGCCCTCAGCACGGCAGACAAGCAGCGGCAGCTGACTTATCTTTCTTCCGACTGAAGCCCTCCGTTGCCGCGCCTGCTCGACCGTCAGACACCAGTCCACTTCATCGGTGTCGGCGGAATTGGCATGTCGGCCTTGGCCCGGATTCTCGTTGACCGCGGTCACTTGGTCAGCGGATCGGATCCGCGTGACAATGCGACAACACAACAACTGAAGACCCTCGGAGTGAAGGTCTTCCGTCAGCAGGACGCCACCTGCATTGATGCCGTCACGGAAGCAACAGCCGCTGGCTCACCGGTGGTGGTGGTCAGCACAGCCATCCCTGAGAGCAATCCGGAACTGCAGCGGGCCCGACAGCAGGGGCTGGAGATCTGGCATCGCTCCGATCTCCTGGCGGCGTTGATCGAGCAGCAACCCTCCATCGCAGTGGCCGGCAGCCACGGCAAAACCACCACCAGCACCTTGATCACCACCTTGCTGCTGGAGGCCGATCAGGACCCAACAGCTGTGATTGGAGGCATCGTCCCCAGCCTCGGCAGCAATGGTCACGCCGGCCAGGGAAAGCTGCTCGTGGCCGAGGCGGATGAATCCGACGGGTCCCTGGTGAAGTTCAGCCCCAGCCTGGGGGTGATCACCAACCTGGAACTGGATCACACCGATCACTACTCCAGCCTCGACGAGCTGATCTCCACCCTGCAACGCTTCGCAGGGGGTTGCGATCGCGTGCTGGCCAATCACGACTGCCCGATCCTGCAGGAACACTTCCAGCAAACGGCCTGGTGGTCCAACCAGAGCGCCGAATCCGTTGACTTCGCCGCCCTGCCCTTGAGCCTTGAAGGCGATCGCTGCGTCGCCCGTTTCTATGAAGCCGGCCACCCCGTCGGCGACTTCACCCTGCCGATGGCCGGGCTGCACAACCTGAGCAATGCCACAGGCGCCTTGGCCGCCTGCCGCATGGAAGGTCTCCCCTTTGACCAATTGGTGGAGGGCCTCGCTGGCCTGAAAGCACCGGGCCGCCGATTTGATCTTCGAGGCACCTGGAAGGGCCGTCACATCGTTGATGACTACGCCCACCATCCCAGTGAGGTGCAGGCAACCCTTGAGATGGCACGCCTGATGGTGCGCAGCGGCCGCAGTCCGCTCCCCACAGCACCACAACGGCTCCTGGCGGTGTTCCAGCCGCACCGCTACAGCCGCACCAGGCAGTTCCTCGATGGCTTCGCCAAAGCCCTACAGAACTGTGATCTGCTGCTGCTGGCTCCCGTCTATCCCGCAGGCGAGCAACCGCTGCAGGGCATCAGCAGCAACGCCCTGGCGGATCGGGTGCGCCAGCTGAAACCGAATCTTGAAATCGCCGTCGCAGACAACCTCGATCAACTCACCGAGCTGGTGATTCAGCACAGCCGCGAGAACGATCTTGTTCTGGCCATGGGTGCTGGCGACGTGAATGGACTGTGGTCAAGGCTGACGTCATGACCCAGCAGTGTGATGCCCGCCTACCGCAGGCCCGAGTCAAGCTGGCGGACTACACCACCTGGCGGGTGGGAGGAGCAGCCGAATGGCTGGCCGAACCCGCCAGCCTTGAGGAAACTCAGGCCTGGATCGAATGGGCCGCTCACCAAGGCATGCCCTGCCGCGTCATCGGCGCTGGGTCGAACCTGCTGATTCACGATGACGGCCTGCCGGGGCTCTCGCTCTGTCTGCGCAAACTTCAGGGGCTGCAGCTTGATGCCACCACGGGGACCGTTGAGGTGCTCGCCGGCGAACCGATCCCGTCACTGGCAAGACGCGCTGCCCGCGCTGGATTACATGGTCTGGAGTGGTCGGTTGGCATCCCGGGAACCGCTGGCGGTGCGGCTGTGATGAATGCAGGAGCCCAGGGAGGCTGCACAGCGGAATGGCTGGAGTCGGTGCGGGTCATGCCCATGGAAGGGGGCAACTGCTTTGAGCTGCAGCGGGATCAACTGGACTTCGCCTACCGGCACAGCCGTCTTCAAGACGACAACCTCGTGGTGTTGTCGGCACGATTCCGCTTGCAGCCCGGTCACGATCCGGATGAACTGAAGCGGGTCACCACGGCGAACCTCAGTCACCGCACCACCACGCAGCCCTACCAACAACCCAGCTGTGGCAGTGTTTTCCGCAATCCCGAACCGCTCAAGGCCGGACGGCTGATCGAAGAGCAAGGACTGAAGGGAACCCGGATCGGCGGCGCCGAAATCTCAACCGTGCATGCCAATTTCATCGTCAACACCGGTGATGCCGAGGCGAAGGACATCGCCCAGTTGATCCAGCTGGTGCAGGACCGCATCGAAGCCGAACACGGAATCCGTCTGCACCCCGAAGTGAAGCGGCTGGGATTCGCTTCGGCGGCTTAACCTTCCGGCTCCCACAGGATCGCCATGGCAGGGTTCGGACTCCCCAATTTCGGCCAGCTCACCGAAGCCTTCAAGAAGGCTCAGGAGATTCAGCAGAACGCTCAGGCCCTGCAGGACGAACTGGACGGGATGGAGATCGAAGGCAAGAGCAGCGATGGCCGCGCCAGCGTTTGGCTGTCGGGCAACCAGCAACCTCTGCGGGTACGACTGGACCCAGCCCTGCTGCAGGAGGGCCAACAGGCCAGCGAAACGGCCACCCTTGAAGCTCTGCAGGCGGCCTATGAGCAATCCACCGCCACGATGAAGGGCCGGATGGAAGAACTCACCGGTGGCCTGAATCTCAACCTCCCCGGGATGGGCGGCTGAGGCTGCTCTGCTCGATCAACGCGGCCTTGTACAGGGCATAGCGTTCCCAGTCCGTGGATACACCGCAGCCGGGCTCACCGCGATGCAGGCAGTCGCGGAAACGACAGGGCCAGGGATCAAGTTGCTGCCGCAGCTCAGGAAAGAGAACCCCCAGTTCCTGGGGGTCATCAGGCAGATCGGGGCGGTTGAACCCGGGGGTATCAGCCACCCTCGCGCTCGGCCCCAGGGGAAACAGCTCAACGTGGCGGGTGGTGTGGCGCCCGCGCTGCAGTCGACCAGACACCGCCGCCGTACGCAGTTGAAGGTCAGGGCGCAACTGGTTCAGCAGGCTGCTCTTGCCCACCCCAGAAGGCCCACACAGCACCGAAAGCTGCGCACCAGCCAAACGCTGCCGTAAAGCATCAATGCCCGTTCCGGCTGCACTGGACAACGCCAGCGGGTCATAGCCCCACCCTTTCAACCGGGTCACCAGCCGCTCGAGCGCTGCACCTGAAAGAAGGTCTGTCTTGGTGAGCAGCAGGATCACCTCCAGCCCGGTCCGTTCCGCCGTCAACAGAAAGCGACTGGCCTGATCAGGGTCAAAACTGGGCTGTTCCACTGCCAACACCACAGCCACCAAGGAGACGTTGGCCACCGGTGGGCGTGTGAGAAAACTGTGGCGTGGCTCGACCTCGGCCACCACGGCACGCCCCTGGCCTGGATCAATCGCCTCGACGCGAACCCGATCGCCCACATAAACGGCTTCACCCCGATGGCTGAGCCGGGTGCGACGGGTGCAGAGCAGCCGCCCTGGGCATCCATCAGGTGCGACATCCAGCTCCACCTCCAGGTAGTTGGCCTGGAGCGCCACCACCATCCCGGATGCCACCGAACGGCAGGTGTCAGCCACCGCAGATCACCTCGATGGTGATGGCATCCGGCGTTTGATCAATGCACTCCACACGATGGCCTGCATCCCTCAGACCTGGAAGAACCATGGCCTCAGGCTCACCCCGATCGAGACAGACCTCCAGACAATCACCGCTGCTCATCTGCTCGAGGGTGAGCTTGCAGCGAATGAAATTCACCGGACAGGGCGTTCCCCGCAGATCCAGGGAACGCCTGCTCATCCCTTCTGACCGAACAAGCGAGCGAACAGACCACTGTTGTGGTGGTGGTGTTGCTTGCCGCGGGCGGAATGGTGACCCGCCAACTGCTCGAGGAGCTCCCGCTCCACATCACTGATCCGCTTCGGCAGATCCACGGTGACCGTCACGCGCTGATCGCCCCGTGCCACTGGATTCCCGAGCTTGGGAATGCCCAGGTTCGGCAGGGTGAGCACCGTGCCGGGCTGGGTGCCGGCGGGGATGTCCAGCTCCTTGCTGCCATCCACGGTTTCTACCTCAATGGTGTCGCCAAGAATCGCCTGGAGGTAGCTGACCTTGATCTCCGAGAAGATATTCAGGCCATCCCGCTGCAAGCGCGGGTGATTGCGAACGGTGAGGAACACGTAAAGGTCACCGGACGGGCCTCCCCGGGGTCCGGCGTTGCCTTCACCGGTCACACGAAGCCGTGTTCCGGTGTCCACCCCGGCAGGGATGTTGATCCGCAGCTTCTTGCGCACCTGTTTGACACCCTGGCCACCACAGGACGCGCAGGGATCCGAAATCACCTGGCCCGTGCCTCCACAGTTGGGGCACTCGGCGACCTGAGTGAAACTGCCAAAGGGAGTTCGGGTGGCACGGCGCACCTGCCCGGCGCCGCCACAGGTGCCGCAGGTGGTGGGTCCACTGCCCGCTTTGGCACCGCTGCCGCCGCAGGTGTCGCAGGTCTCCAGATGCGGGATCTTGATCTCCTGCTCCTGACCGAACACCGCCTGCTCGAAATCAATCGTCAGGTCGTAACGAAGGTCATCCCCCTGCTGAGGGCCCTGACGCCGCGGCCGACCAGCTCCAGCACCACCAGGGCCACCGAAGCCCTGGAAAAACGTCTCGAACAGATCCGCAAATCCGCCCATGTCCCCCATGTCGGGGGCACCGGCCGCACCACCAAGTCCGGCTTCACCGAACTGGTCATAACGGGCCCTGGTCTGGGGATCACTAAGCACCTCGTAGGCGCGGCCGATTTCCTTGAAACGATCTTCAGCTCCCGGATCCTTGTTGATGTCGGGGTGGTACTGACGCGCCATGCGCCGATAAGCGCGCTTGAGGCTGTCGGGATCCACATCCCGGCTGACGCCGAGCAGGTCGTAGAAGTCGGCCATCAGGCCTCCTCCGCCGTCTGATCCGGTGCCGCTGCGGCCTCAGCAGGCGCTGACGCCGGATCGGATGGTCCTGGACCCATCGACACCTTCACCATGGCGTGGCGCAGCACACGCCCGTCGCGGTGGTAGCCGCGCTGAAGCTCCTCGCACACCACATCCTCAGCGAACTCGCTGCTTTCCTCCCGGAGCACGGCCTCATGCAGATTGGGATCGAACTCCTGGCCAACCACTTCCATGCGGGCCACCCCCTGCTGCTTCAGCACCTCCACCAATTGCTTGTACAAACCCTGGTAACTGCGGTGCAGCGCCTGGGCCTCCTCACCTTCAGGATTCAGCTGCTGACGGGCCCGCTCGAAGTTGTCGACGACGGGCAGGATCTCCGTGAGGGTCGAGCAGACCAGCTGCTGACGCATGTCGTCCTGGTCGCGGCTCTGGCGCTTGCGGAAGTTGTCGAAATCCGCCGCAATGCGCATGTATTGGCTGTTGAGCGTCTCGTGCTCCTGCTTCAACGCGCTCAACTCCTGCTCGAGCTGCTGCATCCGATCCGCCGGATCCACCGCTGCAGGAGCCTGTTCAGACGTCACCTCGGGCGCATCAGGAGCGGACTCCGGCGTGGCTGGAACAGCACCAGACTCAACGGTCTGGTCCTGCTCTGGGGTGGAGGCGTCGCCGCTCATGCTGACCGTTCAGGGATTGCTGTCTAGACATGTTGAAGGGCAACGCTTACCTCCCACAAGCTGCGGAAGCCCGCACCTCGGTCGCCATCGATAACTCTGACGCTGCCCACCCCCGATGCCGGCGACACGGCACGGCAGCGTTTCGCCCTTGAATTGCTGTTGCAGCAACTGGTTCCGGGCCCAGAGCAACTGCTGGCAAGCCGCAAGCTGCTCAGCGACGCCCTCCCGGACGTCAGCCCGAAAGCGACAGCTCAGTCCTACCGGATCTTCAGTTCGCTCACGCGGGCCGGTGTGCCGATCCTGATGTCGATGGAGATCTCGAGCGAAACCACCGGCAACGCGATCATTTCCGATGCCATCCTTGCCTCGCGGGGCATGGTTCAGGAGGGGGTGCTCCTGAGCAATGCGCTGATCCGTCAGAAGGTGCTGCCCGACATGGCCCTGAACAAGCTGGCCATCGGCGAGGAAACCGGTGAGATGGACAAAATGCTCAGCAAGGTGGCGGACTTCTACGAAGACGAAGTCGGCGCCACGGTCAAGGCGCTCACCTCGATGCTCGAGCCCGCGATGATTGTGGTGGTGGGCGGAATCGTGGGATCCATCCTGCTGGCGATGTACCTGCCGATGTTCACCGTGTTTGATCAGATCCAGTGAGCACTGCAGCGATGGCCTGGCCCGCCAGCCAACCACCGCTCCAGCAAGCCTGAAAGTTGAAACCGCCGGTCACCCCATCCACATCCAGCAGTTCACCCGCCAGGTAAAGACCGGGACAGCGGCGGCTCTCCATCGTGGCCAGGTTGACCTCTCCCAAGGCGACACCGCCGGCGGTGACGAACTCCTCCCCAAAGGGTCCACGTCCCTGGATCGGTACACTCTGTGCACAGAGCAGCTCCACCAATCGACGCTCCGCCTTGATCGGCAGATCCGCCCAACGGCGCTCTGTCTCGACCCCAGCCATGGTCAAAAAGGCTTGCCACAACCGCCGCGGCAAATGTTCGAAGGGCTTCGCGGCTGCAAGGGTTCGCCGGGCCTGCTCCTGTCGCCATTGCTGAAACCGCTCGGTCAGCCCCGACCGTCCCAACCCTGCGCTCCAATCCAACTTCAGCTCACCCTTGTAGCGGTTCTGATGCAGGGCCCTGGCGGCAAAGGCTGAGAGGCGCAACGTGGCGGGTCCACTCAAACCACGGTGGGTGATCAGCACCCGCCCGGTCTGGCGGAAGCGCTGATCGCCCAGCTTGAGATCAAGGCCCACATCGTCGATGGCAATGCCACTGCAGGCCGACAGGGCCGATGCCTGTAGGGCAAGGCTGAACAGCGATGGCACCGGCGGCACCACCTGGTGGCCAAGGGCTGCCGCCAGGTTTCGGCCACTGGGATGCCCCCCCGTGGCCAGCATCAAGCAGCCTCCATGCAAAGGCTCGAGGCCGCGGCCCTCGAGCACAAACCCCCCCTCGGGGTGAACGCGCACCTGCTGAACCATCGCCTTCGTGCGCAGCTGGACACCCGAAGCCCTTGCCGCCTTCTGCAGGCACTGAATCACGGCCTCAGAACGGTTCTGCTGCGGAAACATCCGTCCATCGGGTTCCTCCACCAGCGTGAGCCCATGCTCGTCAAACCAGGCGATCGCATCGCCGCAGGCGAAGCGACTGAAGAGACCCCGCAGGGGTCGACTGCCACGGGGGTAATTGGTCGCCAGTTCACAGGGGTCCCAGCAGGCATGGGTCACATTGCAGCGACCGCCACCGCTGATGCGCACCTTCTGGAGGGGCTCAGGGGTGCCTTCCAGCACCAGCACCTCCCGAACCCCCTGCTCAGCGGCAGTGATCGCCGCCATGTAGCCGGCAGGACCACCGCCAACAACAATCAGATCAAGCGGGCTGAAAGCGGAGGGCGACACCGTTGTTGCAGTAGCGCTTGCCGGTGGGTCGCGGTCCGTCATTGAACACGTGGCCCTGGTGCCCACCACAACGGCTGCAGTGGTATTCCGTGCGCGGCAGAATCAACTTGAAATCTACTTTCGTGGCGATGGCTCCATCCAGGGGCTGCCAGAAGCTGGGCCAGCCGGTGCCGCTGTCGAATTTGGCCTCCGACGAAAACAAGGCTGCATCACAACCAGCGCAGTGATAGGTGCCGGAACGCTTCTCCTCACTGAGCGGACTAGTGAACGGGCGTTCGGTCCCCTCATTGCGCAACACGTCATAGGCCTGGGGAGACAACCGCTCACGCCACTGGTCGGCATTGAGATCCCACGAGGGATCGCCAGCTTTGGATGCGGCCAGCACAGGCTGAGGTCTCCAGAGACTGCCAAACACCCCTGCAATTGCCGCCAACAGCAACGATCGACGGGACAGAACAGCGGCACTCAAGCTCATCGATGCTGAAGCGGGAATCTCGGGCGGTTCTAATGGATTGATGACTGCCTCCGGATCCACCGCTGCCTACCGCTTCAGTGTGGCCCCGATGCTGGATTGCACCGACCGCCACTTCCGGGTGCTGATGCGGCAGATCAGCCGCAGGGCCCTTCTCTACAGCGAAATGGTGGTGGCCCAGGCGCTGCACCACAGCAAGCGACGCAACAAGCTGCTGGACTTCGATCCTGTGGAGCATCCGATCGCCCTGCAGGTGGGGGGGGACGATCCAGCCCTGCTGGCCGAAGCGGCACGACTGGCGCAGGACTGGGGCTACGACGAGATCAACCTCAATGTGGGTTGTCCCAGCCAGAAGGTGCAGGCCGGAAATTTCGGAGCCTGCCTGATGGCGGAACCGGATCTGGTTGCCCGCTGCGTGGAAGCCATGGTGGACGCAGGGGGACTCCCCGTGACCGTGAAGCATCGGATCGGCATTGACGATCTCGACAGTGATGCGCTGCTGACGAACTTCGTGGATCGGGTGGCGCTGGCAGGAGCCAGCCGCTTCGCTGTTCATGCCCGTAAGGCCTGGCTGGAGGGCCTCGATCCCAAGCAGAACCGGACGATTCCTCCGCTGCAACATGAGCGCGTGGTGGCGCTGAAGCAACGCCGCCCCGACCTGGTGATTGAACTCAACGGGGGGCTGGAATCCCCTGAAGACTGCCTTCAGGCACTGGAAGGGTGCGATGGCGCCATGGTGGGCCGAGCCGCCTACAGCCATCCCCTGCGCTGGACCAGCGTCGATGCCCTCATTTTCGGGGAGGAATCACGCCAGATCCTGGCGTCAGACGTTGTGAACGGGCTGCTTCCCCATGCGGCCGCTCATCTGGAGCGAGGAGGACGAATCTGGGACCTCTGCCGTCACCTGGTGCAACTGGTGGAAGGCGTCCGGGGTGCACGGCACTGGCGCCGGGAGCTGGGGGAGAAAGCCCAGCGCCCCGGGGCCGATCTGGATGTGCTGCTCAATGCCGGGCAGCAGCTCAAGGACGCAGGCCTCTGATCAACGGCTGAGGTCAGCCCTCAGCTCCGCCGTAACCGGAATAGTCATCGCCACCGCCACTGGACGATCCACGGCGACGACGGCTGCGCCCTTCGTCGTAGGCATTGCCCTCACCAGCGTTGTCGCGGGCGCCATAGCTGCGGTCTTCCCAGCCCCGTGCTCCGGAGGAACGATCGCCACCACCACCGCCGTAGCCACCACCACCGCCATAACCGCCGCCGCCACCACCGCGATAGCCACCACCACCGCCATAACCGCCGCCACCACGACGGGGGGCGCTGCCGCGGGGCTCCGCTTTGTTGATCCGCAGAGGACGACCCATCAGTTCGGCACCCTGCAGCCCCTCAATCGCTGCCTCTTCGGTGGACTCATCGGCCATCTCAATGAAGGCAAAACCACGCTTGCGGCCTGTATCCCGCTCGAGGGGCAGCGCGCAGTTGGTCACTTCACCGAACTGGGCAAACAGTTCGATCACATCTTCCTGCTCAGCGCGGAAGGGAAGGTTGCCGACAAAAATGCTCACGTTTTGCGTGGACCGGGTACGAAACAGTGGACCGATAAGGCCTTGAACATTGCCATCGGGCCATGACTCCGGAACGAAGTGACATACCTCTGGCTGATCAAGCGTAGACCCGGTTATGGGTGAGAGTCATCCCACCGGCTGAGTTCCGTTGAAACGCTGTAACCAGCGCTGAAGCTGTTCATCAACACGCTCAAATCCTGTCCCCCCTTCACTGCGACGGGCGGCCACAACAGCGCGAGGAGCCAAGGCGTCGTGCAGATCTGCCTCAAAGGCCGGGTGGAGTTCCTTCCAGGCAATCAGATCAAGGTCCCGCAACAGACATCCCTGCTCGAGACAGCGCCGGACGACCGCACCGACCAATTGATAAGCCTCGCGAAATGGAACACCGCGAGACACCAGATAGTCGGCAACATCCGTTGCATTGGAGAAATCCTGCTCCACCGCTTCATTGAGGCGCTCGACCCTGAAATCAAGGCCTTCCTCAAACAAAATCGCCATCGCCTCAACACAATCACGGGTTGTGCGGAAGGCATCAAACAGTGCCTCCTTGTCTTCCTGAAAATCCTTGTTGTAGGCCAGAGGAAGACCCTTGATCATGGTCAGCAATCCCTGGAGATGTCCGAAGACCCTTCCGGTCTTGCCCCGAACCAACTCAGGCACATCGGGATTCTTCTTCTGGGGCATCAGGCTGCTGCCCGTGGCACAGCGATCGCTGAGCCGCACGAAGCCGAATTCCTCGGACGCCCAGGCGATCACCTCTTCCGCCAGACGGCTGAGGTGCGCCATCACCAAGGAGGCGGCAGCGGAGAACTCAACGCAGAAATCGCGGTCACTGACTGCATCGAGGCTGTTGGCATAAACCGCTGAAAAACCGAGCTCCTTCGCGGTGCGCTGGCGATCAATCGGGACCGGCGTACCCGCCAGGGCGGCAGCGCCAAGCGGGCAGATATTCACGCGTTTCCGCACATCCTGAAGTCGCTCACGGTCGCGCTCCAGCATCTCGACATAGGCGAGCAGGTGATGGGCGAGACAGAGCGGCTGAGCCCGCTGCAGGTGGGTGTACCCAGGAATCATGGTGCGGCGATGGCGATCCGCCTGGGTCAACAACGCCCCCTGCAACCGCTGCAGATCCTGATCCAGGCCATCCAGCCGTCGCCGCAGCCAGAGGCGGAGGTCAGTCCCAACCTGATCGTTGCGGCTGCGTCCGGTATGCAACTTCTTGCCCACGGGACCGAGCAAGGCAATCAGCCGGCGTTCCACGGCGAAATGAACGTCCTCATCTGCCAGGCCGGGCTGGAAACTGCCGGATGCCGCCTCAGCACGAACGGTCTCCAGACCTTCTACCAGCTGCTCAGCCTCCGCTTCCGTGATCACTCCCACGCTGGCGAGCATCCGGGCATGGGCGATCGACCCATCGAGATCCTCCTGAAGAAGGGTCAGGTCAAAACCGATGGAGGCGTTGAACGCCTCGATGAAGGGATGCAGACCCTGCTCAAAACGATCGCTCCAGGTGCCTGCTGCACCACCGGTCACCCCACCAGCCATCAATTCATCCGTCGATTTCCTCAGCTTGTCAGGCGATTGACCGTCCCTGCACACTCGGCAACGTGACCGCCTCCGGAACTTTCAGCACCACAAGCGACGCGTCGTCCTCCAGCTGACGATCCGGACCAACAAAACGGTCCAAGCGTTCAAACAGGCTTTCAAGAATTCCCTGCGCTCCCTGACCACTGCGACAGGCCGTTTCAAGGGCACGAATCAGCCGCGCTTCGTCGAAACGATCGCCCGTGATCCCCGGTGCTTCGGTGACGCCATCGGTGTAGTAGAGCAACACGTCTCCCGGTTCAAGGCGAATCTCGCCAAGGGCGAACTCAGCTTCGGGTTGGAGACCGATCAGCAGCCCAGCCGCATCGAGCCGCATGATCACCCGTCGCTCGGCACGCCAAAGCAGGGGCGGGTTGTGGGCCGCATTGGCATAACGCAGCCGCAGCGTGCGCGGATCCAGGTCGGAATAAAACAGCGTCACAAACCGATGCGACTGCGCCAGGTCTTCCTGCGCCAGCTGGTTGAGGTCGTGAAGAATCCGATCCGGTGGCAGACCGCTGAGAACCTCCGCGCGCAGCATCCCGCGCAGCATCGTCATCAGCAGACCAGCAGGCACGCCCTTGCCCATGACATCACCCATCACCAGGGCCCAGCGACCCCGCTCACGGCGTCGACCGATGAGTTCCGGACGGGTGGGGATGAAGTCGTAGTAGTCACCGCCCACCTGAAATGCAGGCCGACAGCGCGCGGCCAGATCAACCCCCTCGATCACGGGGCAACGGTCCGGCAACAACTGGGCCTGAATCTCTGCACCGATGCTGAGTTGTCGATCCACCCGCTCATGGCGGCGGGCGTCCTGCAGCATCTGATCGTTTTCGATCGCAACGCCAGCAAGATCCGCCACCAACTGAACGTGCCGACGGTGCACCTCGGTCCAGACCATCGAGCCGTTACGGGCGTACACGTAAAGGCGGCCCCGCGTCCGACCACGAGCCGTCACAGAAGTGGCAAACAAAGCCGCTTTGGGAAGGCAGCGTTGCACCAGCCGGTCGAGCGCCAGCAGCTGCTGATCGTCGCTGCCGAAGCCCACGGCAGAGCCAGGTTCAAAGGCTGCCAAACGCCGCAGAAGATCCTGGGACGGCTCAGCTGGAATCCCCTGCAGCTGATCACGCCAGAGGCGACCATCCGACTGAAACGGAACAAGCAAGGTCCCCTCAACACCCACCAGACGCGAGGCCACCACAGGCACAAGCTCAAGAAAGCGCTGGAGGTTGGTGAAACTGCGGAGGGCAAACCCCAGGGAGACCAACAGATCCTGATTGCGGCGCTGTTCGCTGCTGAGGCTGTCAAACAGCTGACGCAACGAACCCATCGCCTCGGGCGAGGGGTTCCCGGTCCGCTGCGCAGAGCTGGGATGACGTCCGGGCGGCTTGCTTCTCAACCTTGCACCCCCAGGGTCCGCAAGGTAGCAACGCTTCAGCGTCCAGCCAGCAGAGCCTCAACGAATTCAAAACTGTTGAAGGGGCGCAAATCGCGAATCCCTTCCCCAGCGCCGATAAAACGAATCGGCAATCCAGCCTCAGACGACACCGCCAGCGCGACGCCACCACGGGCCGTGCCATCGAGTTTGGTGATCACAACGCCGGTAAGACCTGCCGCCTGGGCAAAGGCCATGGCCTGGCGCAGCCCGTTCTGACCCTGACTGGCATCAAGAACCAGCAGGGATTCAACCTTCGCCTCCGGCGCCAAACGGTCGATGATCTTTCTGACTTTTTGGAGTTCCTCCATCAGGTTGTGCTTGGTCTGCAAGCGTCCGGCAGTGTCCACCAACAACAGATCAGACTTGCGCGAGCGAGCGGCACCAATCGCGTCGAAGACAACGGCAGCTGGGTCAGCGTTGCTGCTGGGGTTGGACACCACTGGAACATCACTGCGCTCTCCCCAGACCTCAACCTGCTGGACAGCTGCAGCCCGGAAGGTGTCGGCGGCCGCGATCAGAGCTGAATAGCCGCTGCGAACAGCAAGGTTGGCAAGTTTTCCAAGGGTGGTGGTCTTACCAACCCCATTCACCCCCACCATCAACCAGATGTTGAGGCGATCCCGTTCGGGCGCCAAAAGAGGAACACCACTGGCCTGGATCGGGGCATCCAGCAGGCCACGCAGTTGTTCCTTGAGGAAGCGAATCCCCTCTGCAGGTTCGACCACCTCCTCATTCATCCGCTGTCGCAGGGCATCCAGCACCTGATCGGTGGCCTGGACGCCAGCGTCCGCCCTCAGCAGGAGGGTTTCGAGATCGTCGAGAACCTCCGGCGTCAGCGGGTCGTCACCGAGATTCTCCAGAAGGCTGGTGACAAAGCCCTGACGGGTCTTTTCAAGACCGCGGCGAAGCCGACCCAACCAATCGATTTCCTCGAGAGAAACCTGATCGACGCGACGGCCCTGGGCTGCAAGCACTTCGGCAGACCAGGTGAAATCCTGATCAAAGTCACCCAACTGCGGCTCTTCTGAGTCGGCAGCTGGCGCAGGGGTGGGAGCCGGCGTGGGTGCAGGGGGAGCCTCGAGAGCCCGTTCATCCAGATCCTGCTGACGCTGCTGGCGTTGAGCCGCAGCCTGCTCCAACAGCGACAGTCCAGGGGCTGGTGCTGCAGACGGCGTGGGTAGAGGTGATGGAGACGGCGTTGCTAACGGTGCCGGTCCTGGAGTTGGGGTTGGTGAAGGTGTAGGCGCTGGTTCTGGACTGGGCGCAGGGGTGGGCTGGGGGGTCGCTTCGGCGAAAGAGGCCGCGGCCTGTTGTTGAGCCTTCAGCCGGGCATAGGCCTCACGGGCCCAAACCAGAGCCTCATCCTCTTCCTCACTGGCTGCAGGAGCTGGAGTCGGCTCCGGCGCCGCTGAAACGGGGGCATCAGTCCCATCAGCCATCGGTTCCGGCGTCGGCGCGGGGGTGGGCGTCGGCTCCGGCGTCGGTGACTCCTCAGCCTGTCGTTCGAACCAGTTGAACACCATCAGGCCGATGCTTTCGATTGAGCGTCATGGAAGCGACGCAACACACCATTGATCATCCGGCGACCCTGCTCATCGCTGTAACGGTTGGCCAACTCAACCGCCTCGTTGAACGCCACCGGAGCGGGAGTACGCAGGCTTTCCAGGTCAACGACAGCCAACCGGAGGATGTCTCGATCGATCCGCGGAAGCCGGGTCAGTCTCCAGCCCTCCATCACCTGATCCAACCGTTTGTCGATGCCCTCGCGCTGGGTGAGCACCTTCTGAACCCGCTCCATGGCGCCGCGACGAATCTGCTCCTGGTCGCCAAGCAGCAACAGCCGAGGCAACTCAAGGCTGGCTGACAAGCCATTCAGCACCTGTTCAGCGGAACTCAAAGAGGTGCGCAGATGGGTGCGGACGGTGTCATGGGTTCCTGGTTCTCCCTGCTGTAGCTCGCTGTCCAGCAGGGACTGCTGCGCCTGATCGAGCTCGGCAGCACTGGCATCAAGCGACTCACGCCAGTGCTGGGTGAGGGTGTCGAGGGCCTGGTCCAGGATCGAATCAAGGGCCAGGTCAGCGACTGAGGCTGACTTCTGTTCCGGCACCTGACCAAGCACCAGCAAGGCCAGCTCGCGTGTAAGAGATCGTGTGGCCATGACTCAGCTGGAAGGAGATGCAGAAGCCCGTAACTGGGCCATGAGGCTGGAGAAACTCCGATTCACAGGAGCTTCACGATCATCGGGGTTGACGATGCCGGCCGAAATAATCGTTCGGAAAGCTTCTTCAACGCTGATCTCAAGCTCTCGGACGGATCCAGCTGGAACAAGGGTGTACCAACCGGTGGTGGGATTCGGAGCGGTGGGAATGAAGACACTCAACAGGGGCTCCTTCAGATCGGATTGAAGGGAAGGCCCCACCTCCCCTGTGACAAAACCAACGCTGAACAATCCCTCCCGTGGGTACTCAACGAGAACAACACGACGAAAGCGGGAGGAGTTGTCGCGGAAAAAGGTCTCAAGCAGCTGCTTCAGCGTCTTGTAAACCGATCCAGCCAGGGGAATCCGGCTCAAGGTGCCTTCACCGAACTCCAACAGCCAGCGACCCACGATGTTTCGGGCCATCAGGCCGATCAGAAGGATGCCCATCAGAGGCACCGTGAGACCGAGAGCCAGATTGATCAGATCCTGAAGCAGTGGATTCAGGGTGATGAACGGATTGAACTGCTTCGGTATCGAGGTCAGGAACGCCAGAACAAAGCGACTGACAATCGTTGACAGCCAAATCGTTGTCGCCAGCGGGATGACCACCAGCAACCCTGCAATCAGGTCGTTTTTCAGATCCTGCCGAAGCCTTGCGGACAGCGGCAGATCAGGTCTGGGATTGGACTGGACCAAGGAGCTACTGCGCCCAGCTTTGTGTGAAGTCTGACCAACCTAACCAGCGGTCAGAGCACTGCCGTGAACGCAAGGAGCGCAAAGGCAATCGCAAGAACCACAGCTGTGATGGTTCCACCGATGAACCGCTGCTGGGATTCACGGGCCTGGCCAGCCTCAACGGTCTTGAGCTGGGCCTCCATCTGGGCGATCTGATCGTCCACCATCTTTTGTGCCGCCCGCAGCTTGTCGTCCTCGGTGGCATCGGCAGCGAGTTGACCGGCCTGGGCCAGCTGCTCACCAAGGGAGGTGACTTGCGCTGCATCGGCTCGGAAGGCTCGAGCATCCTTCAGCGCTTCGCGGCCCTGATCCAGATTCCGCTGACGGGCCACGTCACCCGCACCCCAATCCAGGGACATGGGCACGGCAATCACCATGCCGAGGGCCAACAGCGCTGAAAGGACGGCAATCAGCAGACGCAAAGGAGTGCGCTGCTGATGGGGGTGATCCAGCCGTGATCCGATCAGGCAGATCAACAAACCGGCAAATCCCAGAGGAGCAAGGGCCACCAGCGGTCCGGTGACCTGCGGGCGTGGAGCATCCGCACCCCAGTCGACACCGACAAGAACAGCCAGCATCTGCAGGACGAGGATCACCACGAGGGTCAAACCAAGCCAGCGCAGCAAGGGAGCAAGCCGTCCTATCTCAGTGCCGGTCACAGAGAAGATGCTGATAAGCGCCCAACCTTAAGGTCGATGCAAGGGCATGTCACTGATCAACAAACTCGTTTAAGCGAGGCTCTGAAGCGCCGCGCCGCTGAGGAAGGGTTCAATCCCGTTGGCATTGCCAGAATCCCGGGAAGTTCGCGGCTGCAGCTGCGCACCAACGCCCTGCAGCGCTGGTTGGACCATGGTCATCAAGCTGACATGGCCTGGATGGCCGCCCCCCGTCGGCAAGACCCCAGGCTTCTGTTGGACGGAGCCAACAGCGTGCTCGCCGTTGGCCTCAACTATTACGTCGACGCTCAACCCTCCCCAGGCTCCCTCAAAGTCGCACGCTACGGCTGGGGGCGGGACTATCACCGTGTTGTGGATCAAAGGCTGCGACGAATCGGTCGCTGGCTTACGGAACAACGGCCCGACTGCGGCTGGCGCGCCTGTGTTGACTCCACACCGCTGCTGGACAAGGCCTGGGCTGAGGAAGCCGGCCTGGGCTGGATCGGCAAGCACAGCAACCTGATTCACCCCGAACGGGGCTCCTGGATGGTGATCGGCCATCTGCTGACAACGGAGCCCTTGAACGCCGACCCACCAGCCCGCAGCCTCTGTGGACGCTGCACTGCCTGCATCGATGCCTGCCCCACGCATGCGATCCGTGAACCTTTTGTGGTGGATGCAAGGCGTTGCCTGGCCTTTCACACGATCGAAAACCGTGAGGACGACTTACCGGAAAACATTCGCGCCGCCCTTGGACCGTGGGTGGCGGGCTGTGACATCTGCCAGGACGTCTGCCCCTGGAACCACCGAAGCTTGCCCCAAAGCAGTGATCCCGAGGTGCAGCCACGCCCATGGCTACTGAATCTCCAGAAGGAGCAGATCCAGAGCTGGGACGACAGCGTCTGGAACCAAAACCTGCGGGGATCGGCGTTGCGACGGATCAAACCCTGGATGTGGCGTCGCAACGCCGCTGCAGCACAACCGGATCCCACACCTACGCTTTAGCGACTCCACCCTCGCTCCAGTGCTGCGTCGAATTGGCTTGCGTCGAACGCTGGCGGCTGCACTGGTCGTTCTGGGGGGTTGGTTCGGCGCCCCAGCAGCCAACGCCCTGATCCCCTACGTCTATCTGCCCACCGAAACGGAACTCAAGGGCTCATCAATCGGCATCGGTCGGACTGCTGCACAGCTGCTTCAGCTGGGGCAAGCCAAGGACGCAGCACGACTGGCGGCTCTGGCGGTGCGGCTCAACCCCAATGACGAACGGTTCTGGTCGATACTTGCGGAGGCTCAACTGCGCAACAACGACCTCAAGGACGCAAGCCGATCTCTGGCCCGGGCCAAGCAGCTGAATCCTGAAAAAGCCGGCCTGTGGTTCGCCGAAGCAGCGATCGCCCTGCGGGCGGAGCGACCGGACGATGCCGTTCCCTTGATTACCCGCGGACTCCAATTGGATCCGAACAACGCTTCGGCCTATTTCGACCTCGGCAACGCCAGGATCATGCAGGGCGAACTCCCTCTGGCCCTGAAGTCGTTCGAACAAGCCACGGCCCTGAAGCCGGAGTTCTGGGAAGCCCTGAACAACCAGGCCCTGGTGCTTTTTGAGCTGGGCCAGCGGCAGGAAGCCGTGCGGCGTTGGCGCCGGGTGCTGAAGCTGGAGACCAACGCAGAACCGATGCTGGCCCTGGCCGCAGCGCTGCATCAACAGGGTGAGCAGACCGAGGCGATCCAGCTGGCATCCACAGCATTGGCCAAGAACCCCAACTACGTTTTGCCCCTGCATCAAGCCGAACAGCTTTGGGGTGTGCGCATCCGTGAGGCGACGGCAGAATTGCTGAGCGAGCCGCAGCTCACCAACAGCGTGGAACGAGCCCAAGCCAACGCAACGTGGAAGAAAAGCCAGTGATCATCTGTAGGCTGAGCGCCTTCCGGTCGGAGAGCGTTAGACCGAATGGCTGAGGAGCGCGTTGAACCGATCGCCCTGCATCAGGAGATGCAGCGCTCCTACCTCGAATACGCGATGAGCGTGATCGTGGGTCGAGCGTTGCCCGATGCCCGCGATGGTCTCAAACCCGTCCAGCGGCGGATTCTGTACGCAATGCAGGAACTGGGGCTCACCCCAGACCGTCCCTATCGGAAATGCGCGAGGGTTGTCGGTGACGTCCTCGGCAAATACCACCCCCACGGTGATCAGGCCGTTTACGACGCCTTAGTGCGGCTTGTTCAGAGCTTCTCCAGCCGTCATCCACTGCTCGACGGCCATGGCAATTTCGGCTCGGTGGATGACGACCCACCGGCGGCCATGCGGTACACCGAAACCCGCCTGGCGCCGATCTCTCACCAGGCGATGCTGGAGGAGATCGGTGAGGACACGGTTGATTTCGCACCGAACTTCGATGGGTCCCAACAGGAACCCACCGTTCTTCCAGCCCAGCTTCCCTTCCTGCTGCTGAACGGCTGCTCCGGCATCGCCGTTGGCATGGCCACCAGCATTCCCCCGCACAACCTGGGAGAGGTGGTGGATGGCCTGATCGCCCTGATCCGCAAACCGGAGCTGAGTGAGGAAAAACTGCTGGAGCTGATCCCAGGGCCCGACTTCCCCACAGGCGGTGAAGTACTAATCAGCTCAGGCCTGCGGGACACTTACCTGCATGGACGGGGCAGCATCCCGATGCGCGGCGTGGCCCACACCGAAGAGGTGCAACCGGGCAAAGGGCGCCACAAACGCAATGCCGTGGTCGTCACCGAACTGCCTTACCAGCTCAGCAAAGCCGGCTGGATTGAAAAACTGGCGGAGTCCGTCAACGACGGAAAAATCGGCGGAATAGCCGACATCCGCGACGAAAGCGACCGCGAAGGCATGCGTGTGGTGGTGGAGCTGCGTCGCGATGCAGATCCCGAGAAGGTGCTAAAGGATCTGCAACGGCGAACGGCACTGCAGAGCAACTTCGGAGCCATCCTTCTCGCCCTGGTGGATGGACAACCCCAGCAACTGTCGCTGCGCCAACTGCTGCAGACCTTCCTCGATTTCAGGGAACTGACCCTGATCCGACGCACCAGCCATGCCCTGCGCAAGACCGAAGACCGGCTTGAGGTGGTGGAAGGACTGATCACAGCTCTGAACAACCTTCAGGCGGTGATCGCCATGATTCAGGAGGCGAATGACGCCGCCTCAGCCCGCGCCAGCCTAATGGTGCGTCTCGACCTCAGCGAACGGCAGGCGGATGCGGTGTTGGCCATGCCCCTGAGGCGCCTGACCGGACTCGAACAGGAAAGCCTGCGCCAGGAGCTGGATGAGCTTCGAGCGGAACGTCAACGCCTGAAGTTGCTCCTGGACAACCGGGATCAGCTACTGGACGCGATGGTGACAGAACTCAAGGCGTTGAAAAAACGCTTCAGCACCCCGCGGCGAACCCGCCTGGTGGAAGGCGGTGATGCCCTGATGGCCGAGCGGGCAGCCAGCCAACGGCCGAACACTGAACTGCTGCGTCAGCAAGCCCTGGCTGCACTGCCCGGAGATGGTCGGGTGCTGATCCAGGCCGATGGCCAAGTGAAGATCGTCACCCCCCAGGTGCTGGGCCGACTGCACCTCAATGATCCATGCCCCATTGGTGATGCACCATCTCCGGCACGGGTGATCCTGCCGATCGAGCCACCACCACGACTGTTGGCAGTGAGTGCGGGGGGACGCATCGCCCAGGTGCGCTGGGAATTTGCTGGACAGCAGCCCGGCCCGATTGACCGATTCCTGCCCACGGGCCTCGACGGAGACCCCATCGTTTCGCTGCTGTCGCTGCCCAGCCAGAACATCGACGACCTGAGTCT
The DNA here is from genome assembly GCF_900473925.1 of Synechococcus sp. N5. NCBI lineage: Bacteria > Bacillati > Cyanobacteriota > Cyanophyceae > Synechococcales > Synechococcaceae > Synechococcus > Synechococcus sp. N5. The sequence goes on from NZ_UCNI01000006.1 coordinate 261,661, forward strand.
GGGCTTGCTCAGCAGCGATGGACGCTTTAAGCGGCTCCCCCTCAGCGAAGTGGTGGACCTTTCCGGTCGGGCCACCAGCGTTCTCAAGTTGAAAGAGGGAGTCGAACTCAACAATGCAGTGATCTGCCGCGATCAGGGAACACTGGTGCTGGTCAGCGACATCGGTCGCCTGCTGCGACTGCGAGTCAGTGAAGATTCACTTCCGTTGATGGGTCGATTGGCACAGGGACCCATGACCATGCGATTGCTACCCGGGGAACAGATCGTTGGAGCCGTCTGCACGGAACAGGCACCACTGATGCTGATCACCAGGCAGGGAATGATCGGGCGAATCGACTGCTCAGGCCTGCGCTACAACCAACGGGGCGATCTCGGCAGCATGGCGGTGCAGATTGTTGCGGAATCTGATCGTCTGGTGGGCATCAGCACTGGACCCGGTCTTGTAGGTGTGCGCACCAGCAAGGGTCGTCACGGGCGCTTGGATCCGAAAAACATCAACATCTCAAAACCCGGAGATAAACCTACGCAGCAGGCGTCTCTTCAGAAAGGAGAGGCCATTGTTGATGTGATCAACGCCATTCAACCGAATTCATAACCCCCGATCAGGAGCGGCAGTTCTGCTCCAACCACTGGAAATAATCTTCGTCGATTCCACCGGTCACATAGTGACCATCAAAACAAGACATCTCGAGATCCTTGATCTCAGTGTTCTCAACAATGCTTTCCAGCAGATTCTCAACGGTCTGATAGACAACATGATCAGCCCCGAGAACATCTGAGATCTGCTCACTTGTTCGGCCGTGGGCAAGCAGCTCAGCCCGGGTTGGCATGTTGATCCCATAAACATTGGGATAGCGAACCGGTGGAGCAGCCGACGTGAACGTCACCTTGTTGGCACCAGCGCTGCGTGCCATCTGAACAATCTCGCGGGATGTTGTTCCACGAACAATCGAATCGTCGACAATTAGAACATTCTTCCCGGCGAATTCAGTTCCGAGAGCATTGAGCTTCTGCCGCACTGATTTCTTCCTTTCAGCTTGACCCGGCATGATGAAGGTTCGGCCGACATAGCGGTTCTTGTAAAACCCTTCTCGATACTCAAGACCCAATTGCTTGGCCACCTGCATCGCCGAAGGTCTTGCTGAATCAGGAATCGGCATCACAACATCAATATCACCAGCCGGCAATGTTTCAGCAATGGTTTGAGCCAGACGATCACCCATTCGTAAACGCGACTCGTACACCGATATGCCGTTCATAACGGAATCCGGCCGCGCCAAATACACGTACTCAAAAGCACAGGGAATTAAGCAGGGAGACTCAGCACACTGACGCTGGTGCAAGTTCGAATCAGCGTCGATGAACACGGCCTCGCCGGGATCAACATCGCGAACGATCTCGTAGCCACTGTTTTCAATCACCAGCGATTCACTGGCGACAATCCACTCCTCACGACCTTGGTCAGACAACCGCCTACCGAGAATCAGGGGACGAATTCCGTAGGGATCCCGGAAGGCCAGCATTCCGTGGCCCGCAATCAAAGCGATCGCCGCATAGGAGCCCTGAACGCGGTGATGGAGTGACGCCACCGCCTCAAACAACTGATCCGGTGTGAGATCACGTCCTGTGAGCTGAGATTGAATCTCCGTGGCCAACACATTGACCAGCATCTCCGTATCGCTGGTGGAATTGGTGTGACGACGATCAATCTTGAACAGATCCTGCTCAAGCTGAAGGGTGTTGGTGAGATTGCCGTTGTGAACGAAAGTGATGCCATAGGGGGCATTTACATAGAACGGCTGAACTTCCTCTTCTGACGCAGCAGCACCACGAGTGGCATAACGAACGTGGCCAATTCCGGCATTTCCCAGCAGCTTTCGCATGTCTCTTGTGCGAAAGGCTTCACGCACACGTCCCCTTTGTTTGTGCACATGGAAGGTGTGATTGTCCATCGTGACAATCCCTGCCGAGTCCTGACCGCGGTGCTGAAGCAGAAGCAGATTGTCGTAGATCTGTTGGTTGACCGAGTCAACACAGAACATTCCGATAATGCCGCACATGATGAATCCGAAGTCAGAGAGATAAGGAAGAGAAACGACCGTCAGGCAACGCCTGACTCAATCACTCCGAATGCATCCGTCGGGGCAACGCATCACGGAAAACAGCAGCACAGCGTTGCACCTCAAGATCGAGCTGAACAGCCGATTCGGATCGGATCACCAGTCGAGACTCCGCGGTCACGCTGCCCAGCTGGGTGACGCAAAGCGCTGGATTGGATGCGCTCAACTGCTCCCATGCAGGGAGGGATGCTGCATTCACCGACACAATCACCCGGCTGCCGCCTTCGGCGAACAGAACCCGCTCCAGGCGCGCTGAGCCTGTGGACAGGGTCACGCTGATGCCCAGATCAGAGGCGATGCAGGACTCAGCCAACGCCACGGCCAAGCCGCCATCACTGCAATCGTGGGCGGAGGCCAACAAACCTTGAGTAATGGCCTCACGCACCAAATGCCCCACCGCTGCTTCGACGGCAAGATCGGGCTTGGGCGGTCGTCCGGCCAAGGAGCCAAGGGTCTGCTGCTGATAGGCACTGCCGGCCAAACCAAGGCTGGGATCGGCACCATCCTCCGGCGGAACACCGATGAGGAAGATCGCATCGCCGGGCTGTTGCCAGCCCAAGCCAGTCACCCAGCTGATGTCATCCACACCACCAACCATGCCGATCACCGGCGTGGGGTGAATCGGTTGCATCGTGCCGTCATCCTGTTTGGTCTCGTTGTAGAGCGAGACATTGCCGCCAGTGACCGGAGTGTTGAGGGCACGGCAGGCATCGGAGATCCCGCGGCAGGCCATGGCCAGCTGCCAGAAGCCCTTGGGTGTCTCCGGTGAGGGGAAATTGAGGTTGTCGGTCACCGCCAGAGGCTCCGCCCCCACACAACTCAGGTTGCGTGCCGCTTCGGCCACGGCCGCCTGAGCACCGCGTTCGGGATCCAGGGCAACCCAACGGTTGGGGCAGTCCACCGTGGCAGCAACACCACGATTGGATGCGGCCATGGATCCATCGCCTTGCTGAGGTCTCAGACGCACCACGGCGGCATCAGCGGCTCCAGAGGAGACCACCGTGTTGGCCAGCACCTGCTGGTCGTACTGACGGTGAACCCACTGCTTGCTCGCAATGGTGGGGTCATCCAGAAGCTGAAGCAGGGCTGTCGCTGCATCGCTCAGCTCCGGAAGCTCCTGCTCGGTCCAACTCCAGAGCGCCTGAAGGTCGGCCGGGGGCTCCTGCAACAGGGCATGTTTTTCGATTGGGGTGTCATCGGCAAGAGCTGTGGCCGGCACCTCAGCGGCGACAGCACCGTGATGCAACACCCGCACAATCGGTTCCTGGAGCACCTTTCCCACAACCGCCGCCTGCAGGCCCCAGCGACGGAAGCGCTGCATCAAGGCGTCCTCCCGGCCGGCCTTCACAACGAACAACATCCGTTCCTGGGATTCCGACAACAGGAACTCGTAAGCCGTCATCCCGGTTTCACGGGCCGGAACACGGTCCAGATCCAGTTCCACCCCCAGGCCCCCTTTGGCAGCCATTTCCGAACAGCTGCAGGTGAGACCAGCGGCGCCCATGTCCTGAGCGGCCACCACATCACCACTGGCGAAGGCCTCAAGGCAGGCTTCGATCAGCCCTTTCTCCAGAAACGGATCGCCCACTTGAACGGCGGGGCGATCGTCCAAGGAATCGGCACTGAGCTCAGCACTGGCAAAGCTGGCTCCCCCCATGCCGTCCCGACCGGTGGTGCTGCCCACGTACACCACAGGATTGCCGACGCCGATCGCACCGGATTTGACGATCTCCTCGGTCTCCATCAGGCCAAGGGCCATGGCATTCACCAACGGATTGCCGGAATAGGAGGGATCAAAAGCCACCTCGCCACCCACCGTCGGGACACCAACGCAGTTGCCGTAATGGGCAATGCCGGCCACAACGCCTTCCATCAGGCCTACGTTGGCGGGATCCTCAAGAGGGCCGAAGCGCAGAGCGTTCAGCAGCGCGATCGGACGGGCCCCCATCGTGAAGATGTCACGCAGGATGCCGCCCACCCCTGTGGCCGCCCCCTGAAAGGGTTCGACGGCGGAGGGGTGGTTATGGCTTTCGATCTTGAAGGCCAACCGGTGGCCCCCACCGAGATCCACCACACCAGCGTTTTCGCCGGGTCCAACAAGGATGCGTGGTCCCTCCGTGGGGAAACCACTCAGCAGAGGCCGGGAATTGCGATAACAGCAGTGTTCGGACCACATCACCCCGAACATGCCCAGTTCAGCTCGATTCGGCTCGCGGCCGAGACGCCGACAGATCTCATCCCAGTCAGTGGGCTTGAGCCCTTCCTGCTTCAGGGCTGCAGCTATGTCGTACGCAGGGGAGGAAACCACGAATCGCGGAGCACCTCCCCCCAGTGTTGCCGACCGCCCGTCAGACCCAGGGATCTTCGTCCTCGCGACGGCGGCGAGAGGGGGGCTCATCCCAGCTTTCGTCGTCCCAGACCTCAGGTCCCGACACCTCTCTTGGTTCGTCCTCGACGTCGGATCTGAAGCGCACGCTTTCCGATCGCAGCTCATCGATGGGCGAGTCGTCCAACCAACCCTCCAGGCGATCGCTGGCCCGATCACCCATGGAACGCAACTGGTCCCGCCAGTGTTGGGTGCGTTGGAGCAGATCGTGCCGAACGCTGGCGCGGGCCATGGGCAGATCGTCCAATCCCATCAGGCCGGTTTGGATCTGACCCGGTTGTTGATCAAGGATGCGATCGGGAGCCAAACGCCATCGGGAACTCCCCGGCAACCGCGGGTCGCTGCGTGCGATCAGGTAGTGAAGAATCGCGCCATCGGCAGGTCGAAAATCAAGGTCCACAACGCTGCCGATCCGCTCACCGTCACGATCCAGCAAGGCTGCATCCATCAGCGTGGGCAAGCGCTCCAGAGTCACCTGATCGGTGACCGCCGGCTCGCCACGGACAAACACCTGTTGATCGCTCAAACCACAACACTGGTTCAAACGCCAGATATCCCGTGACATGCGCAGGGCTGATGGACGGCTGACCCAGCCCAGAAGACGATGCACCGGCGGATGCATCCAGGCCATGACCCCAGGCCCGTGATCCAGACCCAGATCACAACGAACCGTATGACTCAGAAGATCACTGAGAAGCAGCTGATCCGGTAGCGACACATCAGGAACGAATCTGAACAGGCATCACCAGATAGGTGAAGGCTTCGGACGCTTCCTCGGAACGGAGCACAGCCGGCGTGGTGGGCGCGTTGCAGTGCAGAACAATCCGATCAGAGCCCATGGCTTTCAGGCCATCCAGCAGATAGCGAACATTGAAGGCGATCTGCATGGCGTCACCATCCAAGTTGGAGGGAAGTGATTCAGAGCCACTGCCCACATCCTGCGCATCGGCACTGATCTGAACAACACCGTCCTCGGGCTGACTGCTGAATTTCACAACGTTGTTGTGTTGATCAGCGAGAACAGCAATCCTCTCCAAAGCAGCGATCAGGGCGCGACGGTCCATTCCAAAGGTGCGGGTGAAACCATCGGGGATCAGCTGGCCGTAATTGGGATAGGTGCCTTCCAAGGTGCGGCTGGTGACCATTTGATCGGCCGCAAGAAACACCACCTGACCGCGATCACAGAACAAACTGACCGGTTCATCGGACCGCCAGGACGCCATCAGCCGCTCCACCTCCCGAAGTGAGCGAGATGGAAGAGTCACGGCGAACCCCTCGTCGTCCACCGCATCGGTCACGGCCGCATCCTGCAGGGCATCCTCAACATTCAGTACGGCAAGGCGGTGACCATCAGTGGCAGCCGCTTCCAGAGCCCGCTGGTTGAACTTGAGATGCACGCCGGTGAGCAGTTGCTTCGCTTCATCAGCACTGCTGGCAAACAGGGTGCCTTTGAGCGCCTGCACCAACCGTTCAGGTTGCAGCTTGAGTGTCATGCCGCTCTCCACCATCGGAAGATCGGGATAGTCGTCAGCGCTCATGCCGCGCATCTGATAACTGCCGCTGAGGCTGGTGAGCTGAACCTGCTCACCGGAGTCGTCAACGGCGAGGGTGACCGGAGAATCGCTGGACAACCGGGACACGATCTCTCCCAGCAGCCGGGCCGGCAGTGTGATGGCCCCGCTGGTTTCCACACTGGCGGCGAGGGACGTCTGAATTCCCAGGCTCAGGTCAAAACCGGTCAGGCTGAGGCGGTTGCTGCCGGCATCGGCGGTGAGCAACACATTGGCCAAAACCGGGTGCGTGGGGCGTGTGGCGACTGCACGGCTCACCAATTGCAGAGCGCTATTCAGTTCGGACTGTGAACAGACCACCTTCATCGTCCTGAAGACCTGAGCGCGCTGAGGTGTCCCACGGTTTCACAGGCTGAGGGGAAGTGCAATGGCCAACGGTTCGGGAGCCTCTGTTCGGCTGTTTGGTTCTTATGGATTTAAAAAATAAAAAACAAAAACAGCAGTAGTAGGGCCTGGGGAAAAGGGGGAAAGGAGCTCAGAACCCAGTGCGCTTCACAGTTCTCGATGAGCCAGGGCTGAGGAGAATTTTTCACAGGATGGGGAGTGAGGCTTCGTTTTCCACCTCTTCACAGCGGGTGGAAAACTCGCGCGACAAACCGGTGGATAGTTCTCGGCTGTTTTCCACAGCGTGTTGGGATGGTTTTCGGGTGTCTTCCGCAGCCGCTTTATCGGTTGGTTTTGTCTTACGGCCACAAAAAGCCCCCTGACGGGGGCAGAAGTGCGTTGATGCAAGGCGGTGTGTCAGAAGCCCATCACACTTGCGACGGTGCCCAGATCAGGATTGAGGTCGGTGTGGAAGGCGGCGTCGTTGTTGCTGATGGCGCAGTCGGGATCCTTGAGGCCGTTGCCGGTCAGAACGCAGACCACCGTGGCGCCGGCTGGCACTTCATCTTTGCGCTTGAGCAGGCCTGCCACAGAGGCAGCGCTGGCGGGTTCACAGAAGATTCCCTCCTGGCCGCCAAGCAGCTTGTAGGCCGAGATGATCTCCGCGTCGGTCACATCCAGGAACGCGCCATTGCTGGCTTCGCGAGCTGCCAGGGCCTTGGCTCGGTTGACCGGGTTGCCAATGCGAATGGCGGTGGCGATGGTTTCGGGGTCCGTCACCGTGGTGTTGTTCACCAGAGGGGCGGATCCGCTGGCCTGGAATCCCATCATTCGGGGCAGGCTGCGGCTCATGCCGGCCTGTTGATATTCCTGGAAACCCATCCAATAGGCGGTGATGTTTCCGGCGTTGCCCATGGGAATGCACAGCCAGTCGGGTGCATCACCGAGGGCATCCACGATTTCGAAGGCCGCCGTTTTCTGGCCCTGCAGCCGGTAGGGATTCACCGAGTTCACGAGGGTGACGGGATACTTCTCTGCCGCTTCGCGAACGATGTCGAGGGCGCGGTCGAAGTTGCCGCGGATCGCCAACACCTCAGCGCCGTACACCAACGCCTGAGCCAGTTTTCCCTGGGCGACATAGCCATCCGGGATCAAGACGAAGGCACGCATCCCACCCCGCCTGGCATAGGCCGCAGCCGCAGCACTGGTGTTGCCCGTGCTGGCACAAATTACCGCTTCACAACCGGCTTCCTTGGCTTTGCTGATGGCCATGGTCATGCCCCGGTCCTTGAAGGACCCTGTGGGGTTCAGGCCGTCGTATTTCACGAACACTTTCACGCCCTTGCCGATCTGTTCCGCAACCGATGGCACGGGGATCAGAGGGGTGGCGCCTTCACGCAGGCTGATGATGGGCGTCGCATCGCTGACGGGCAGCCAGCTGCGATAGGCCTCAATCAGTCCAGGCCAGTCCTGCATCACAGGGGTGGCAGTGAAACGCCGACGGAGGTTCTGAAACAGGGACACCGGCTGGGATGGGGGGATTGCCGGAATCTAGGCGGCGTCAGTTCAGGGCTTGGTCAGGGTTGCGCTTCCTTCAATCCGTCCAAGGGGGAGTCGGAGAAAAATTGCACCAGACCGGCGATGGATTCCGCTTTTTCGATCACCCCAAACAAAGCCGGCAAGTTCACTGCCATGACGGCATTGGGATAGGCCTGCAAAAAGTTCACTGCTGTGAGGCCCTTTTTCTTTTGCAAGCCCTGAACTAAACCGGCACGGATCGCCGGAACACTCACTGCAGGTTCAGGTGTGTAGATCGGATAGATGATGCGTGCGGCACGACGCAGGATGGCCTCACCGATCCGTGTGTTGATCAGACGGCTTGTGAGCACCAAGGGAAGGTCGAGGCTTTGATTCAGCAACTGCGAGACCTCTTTCGGGTCTTGTCCGGACAGCACTAACAGATTCTTCAGCAGGCCAACGGCTTCCCCGGTTTCGGCCAAATGCTCAAATTCCTTGACGGGAATGGAGCGGCGGAAGGCACCACTCACCAGGGCGACATCCGTGGCGGCATGCAGAGGTTGCGTGACACTGGTCCAGCTGATTCCAAGCCCCGCCGCCGCGGCCAGCAGAGAGGAACGGGTGAAGGGCTTGGGGAGCATCACGCTGAAGGTGTTGGCCGGAAGTTAGGCCGGAACTCCAGCGGCGACCCGCACCAAGCGGACAACTCCCCGTTCGGCCAGCCCCTGAGCCACCTTGAAGCCCATGCGCCGGGTGTCTGGTTCATTGAGCACCCTTGGCATTCGACGCAGCAGAAGCTCAGGGGTGAATCCCGGCAAGGATTGCAACACCTGGATCAATTCCCGCACCGGCTCTAGTTGCATCAGTGGATCGGAGAGCCCGGGAGGTGTCTGGGCAAGGGCGGAGGGTTGCAGCCGTTTGGGGAGGCGTCGACCCAGGCGTTGCATCGTCGACCAACCCAGAGCATCCAGACGATCAACCGTCGCGGTCACCAGTTGATCCCGAAGTAGTCCTGCCTTGGGTGAGAACAGGAAGTCGAGCAGTTGATCGAGCAAGGCCTCCAGATCCAGCTGGGCCTGGCTTGCAGCACTGGAGACCAGATTTTCCAGACGGGTCCAACGGAACGCCTCCCCGTCGAACAGCATCTCTTTAAGGCTCTGACGCAACTGGGGATCGGGATCCTCCATCAGCCGCCTGGCGAAGTAGGGATAGGCAGCACCGAGGATCTTGAAGTTCGGATCAACACTGAGGGCGATGCCTTCCAGGGTGACCAGTGATCGAATGATCAGGGCGTAGTAAGGCGGCACCCGGAAGGGGAATTTGTACATCACACCGGACATGTCGTCGGTGACCGCTTTGAAATCCATGCGGTTGACGCCGGCTTCCAAGGCCTGGCTGAACACTTTTTCGAAGGCGGGAACAATCGGTTCCAGGTTCACGTCTTCCGCCAGAAACCCTAGGGTGACGAAGTCTTTGGAGAGCTTCCCGAAGTTCCGGTTCACCAGATGAACCACGGCCTGAATCAAGCCGGTGCGTGACTCGCGGCTCACTTCGCTCATCATCCCGAAGTCGAGATAACAGAGGCGACCGTCCTCCAGAGCCAGGAGATTGCCGGGGTGGGGATCGGCATGGAAGAACCCATGCTCCAGCAATTGTTGAAGGCTGCAGTTCACGCCCACTTCCACCATGTCGTCCGGGTCCACACCGAGCTCGCGAACCGCATCAAGGTTGGTGAGCTTGACGCCGTCGATCCACTCCATCGTCAGCACCCGGCGACTGGTGGCGTTGCGATAAATCGTCGGAACAGCGATGCGAGGGTTGTGTTGATGCAGCTCAGCGAAGGTCTCAGCGTTCGAGGCCTCGTTGAGGTAATCCATCTCTTCGAACACCCGTCGCCCCAGTTCATCGATCAGGGCGACGAGGTCACTGCGGATCAATCCGATGTTGCTGTTCAACCAGGCGGCGATGTTGCGCACGATGTACAGATCCAGGGTGATCTGTTCGCGCAGCCCCGGGCGCTGCACCTTCACCGCCACCCTTGCGCCACCCTTGAGGGTTCCCTTGTGCACCTGACCCAAGGAGGCGGCTGAGATCGGTTCCCGGTCCAGCTGCTCGAAAATGTCATCCACCGGTGCGCCGAGGTCTTCCTCGATGCAGGCCATGGCCAGGCCGCTGTCGAAGCCCGGCAGTTGGTCCTGGAGCTGGGCCAGTTCTTCCAGCAGCAGCGGGGGGACGATGTCCGGTCGGGTGGAGAGCGCCTGGCCGGCCTTGATGAAGGCAGGGCCGAGATCCACAAGAAGTTCAGCGCATTCGCGAGCTCGAGCCCGGGCCCGTTCCTCATCCTTCAGTAACTGGAAGATCCAGTCGAAGGCGACGCCCAGCAGCAACAGGCCGATGGGTACGAGGGTTTGCCAGAGCCGGCGGATCAGCCGCTGGGGATGGCCGGCATAAATACGTGTGATGGCGGCGGGGTCGTACTCGAGCAACCCAGCGGCTTCGATGAAATCCCCGAGCTCCTGCGCCATCAATTCATCGGGATGTCCGACACCCCTTCTAAACGAACCGAGCTGCCGCTACGGTCGGCATCATCACAGGGCTGGACGTGCTCACCGGTCTGCTGCTGCAGAACATCGCTCTGATTGAGAGTCTTGAACTGGAGTTCGGCTCGGGTTTCACGGTGCTCACCGGTGAGACCGGCGCTGGTAAATCGATCCTTCTCGATGCCCTCGATGCGGTGCTGGGTGGAGCGCAGGGTTCCAGCGGCGTTCGTCTGCTGCGGACGGGTTCGGATCGCGCCAGGATCGAGGCTGCGTTTCAACTCAACCCAGCCCTGGAGCAGTGGTTGATTGCGGCGGAGTTTGATCCCGAAGAGGAGCTTCTGATCAGCCGGGAATGGAAACGGCAGGAGGGTGATCGTTATTCCAGTCGCTGTCGGCTGAATGGCAGCACGGTGAATCGTCAGCAGTTGCTTGAGCTGAGGCCGCTGTTGATTGATCTCACGGTTCAGGGACAGACCCAGCTGTTGTCGCGGGCGGGGCAGCAACGGCTCTGGCTTGACCGTCTCGGTGGATCGGCATTGGCTGAGCTCAAAGTTCAGGTGGCTGATGCCTGGACCGAATGGCGCCAGGCTGCAGATGCCTTGACGGCACTTGAGCAGGAGCAGCAGCGCTCTGAACAGGAGCAGGCTGAACAGGAAGAGCAGCTGGAGCAGCTGCAAGCTGCCGATCTCGACGACCCCGACGAGCAGCAGCGGCTGGAACAGGACCAGGATCGCCTCGTCCATGGCGTGAGGCTGCTGGAGGGTTTGGCCTTGCTGTTTGGGCGTCTCCGCGACGGTGTGGATCAGGCGCCTTCCCTGCAGGAACATTTCGCGGCGTGCATCCAGGAGCTGCAGGCCATGGCGCAGCTGGATGGTTCGCTTGAGCCCCTGCGTGATCAGGCGCTGGATCTCGAAGCAGGTGTGGACGGTTTGTTGCGCTCCCTGGATCAATACGGCCTGGCGCTGGAGAGCGATCCAGACCAGCTGGAGCGGATTCAGGAGCGTCTGTCGGTTTTAAAACGGCTGCAGCGCCGTTATGGCCTTGATCTGGCCGGTTTGATTCAGCGGCGTGACGAGCTGCTGCATCGTTTGGGATCGGAAGGCTTCGCGGCGGATCTCGCCCGCCTGCAACAGGCCGAGACCGTCCGTCGCCAGACGCGTGATCAGGCCAATGCGGCCCTGCGTCGCGAGCGGTTTAAGGCGGCGGAGGCCTTAGGAGCCTCGTTGCTGAAGCTGTTGCCACCCATGGGCCTGGCCAACGTGCGCTTCAAGGTGGATCTCACCCCCTGTGATCCGGCTGAGCATGGGGCGGACGCTGTTCAATTCCTGTTCTCCGCCAATCCCGGCCAACCGATGGCACCGCTAACGGAGGTGGCCTCCGGCGGTGAGATGTCCCGTTTTCTGCTCGCGCTCAAGACCACCCTTGCCTCTGTGGATGGCTCCAGCACGCTGTTGTTCGATGAGATTGATGCCGGCGTCAGCGGACGCGTCAGTGGAGCGATGGCCGATCTGCTTCAGACCCTGGCCCGTCAGCGTCAGGTGTTCTGCGTCACCCACCAACCGCTCGTGGCGGCAGTGGCCGATCACCATTTCCGGGTGAGTAAGCATGTGGAAGACGGCACCACCCATTCGCGAGTGTCCCGACTGCGGGACACTCAGGAACGCCGCCAGGAGCTGGCAGCCCTCGCTGGTGGTGATCAGGCTGATGCCTATGCAGCAAGCCTGCTGGACCAGCGAACAGCTTGAAGGCTTCGGTTCTTCCTAAGCTCTTGAGCTTTCCAACGGGTCCTGATGGCGCGAGCTGCTGCCAAGATCGCTGACTCAGCTGGCCCGCTGGCGACTCAGGACGATGTGATTCGAGTGAGGGGTGCGCGGCAGCACAACCTCAAGAACGTCGACGTCACCATTCCCCGCAACAAGCTGGTGGTGTTCACCGGGGTGAGCGGCAGCGGCAAGAGTTCACTTGCCTTCGACACGATCTTTGCGGAGGGACAGCGCCGCTACGTCGAAAGTCTTTCGGCCTATGCCCGCCAGTTTTTGGGGCAGGTGGACAAGCCCGATGTTGATGCCATCGAGGGCCTGTCTCCGGCGATTTCGATTGATCAGAAATCCACCAGTCACAACCCGCGTTCCACGGTGGGCACGGTCACGGAGATTCAGGACTACCTCCGTCTGCTGTTCGGCCGTGCCGGCGAGCCGCACTGCCCCAAGTGTGGCCGTTCGATCAAGCCGCAGAGCATCGACGAAATGGTCGATCAGATTCTGCTGTTGCCGGAGGGAACCCGCTATCAGTTGTTGGCGCCGGTGGTGCGCGGCAAGAAGGGCACCCACACCAAATTGATCAGCGGTCTTGCGGCGGAAGGTTTCGCCCGCGTGCGCATCGACGGCGAGGTGCGCGAGTTGGCCGACAACATCGAGCTTGACAAGAACCACAGCCACAACATCGAAGTGGTGGTCGATCGTCTTGTGGCCCGTGAGGGAATCCAGGAACGGCTGACTGATTCACTGCGCACGGCCCTCAAACGCGGCGATGGTCTGGCATTGGTGGAGGTGGTGCCCAAGAAGGGGGAAGAGCTTCCCGAAGGCGTTGAGCGGGAGCGTCTTTACTCCGAGAACTTCGCCTGCCCCGTGCACGGCGCTGTGATGGAGGAGCTGTCACCGCGACTGTTTTCGTTCAATAGCCCTTACGGCGCCTGTGAGGCTTGCCATGGCATTGGCCATCTGCGCAAGTTCACCGTGGACCGGGTCATTCCGGACCCAACGCAGCCGGTGTATTCAGCGGTCGCTCCCTGGGCGGAGAAAGACAACAGCTACTACTTCTCCCTGCTGTATTCAGTGGGCGAGGCATTCGGCTTTGAGATCAAGACCCCATGGAATGAACTCACGGATGAACAGCGGGATGTGCTGCTCAATGGAAGCCGCGAACCGATTCTGATCCAGGCCGACAGCCGTTATCGCAAGGGGCAAGGGGGGTACACCCGGCCCTTCGAAGGCATTCTTCCGATCCTCGAGCGGCAGCTCCGCGATGCCAGTGGTGAAGCCCAGCGCCAGAAGTTGGAGAAGTATCTCGAGCTGGTTCCCTGTGAAGCCTGTGGCGGACAGCGGCTCCGCCCTGAAGCCCTGGCGGTGAAGGTGGGGCCGTACCGGATTCCAGAACTCACGGCCGTCAGCGTCGGCCAGACCCTGGAACGGATCGAAAAACTGATGGGTGTGGGCGCCTACGAGGGTTCAGAGCCCTTGCTGAATGCCCGTCAGATCCAGATCGGTGATCTGGTGCTCAGGGAAATCCGCCTGCGTCTGAAATTCCTGCTTGATGTTGGTCTCGACTATCTGAGCCTGGATCGACCGGCGATGACACTCTCCGGTGGTGAAGCCCAGCGCATCCGCCTGGCGACCCAGATCGGTGCTGGTCTCACCGGGGTGCTGTACGTGCTGGATGAGCCGAGCATCGGTTTGCATCAGCGGGACAACGACCGTCTTCTGAACACTCTGGTGCGGCTCCGGGATCTCGGAAACACCCTGGTGGTGGTGGAACACGATGAAGACACCATCCGTGCTGCCGATCACGTGGTGGACATCGGCCCTGGCGCCGGCGTCCATGGGGGCCACATCGTTGCGGAGGGCAGTTTCGATGACCTGGTGGCGAGCAGCGAATCCCTCACCGGCGCCTACCTGAGTGGCCGTCGCTCGATTCCAACGCCGGCCGAACGCCGACAGAGCGGTTCGCGCTCACTCAAGTTGATCGATTGCAACCGCAACAATCTCAAGAACGTTTCGGTTGAGTTCCCCTTGGGCCGTTTGGTGTCGGTCACCGGAGTGAGCGGCAGCGGCAAGAGCACCCTGGTGAATGAGCTTCTGCATCCCGCCCTGGAGAACGGCCTGGGTCTGAAGGTGCCTTTTCCGCAGGGTCTGGGGGAGCTGCGTGGGTTGAAGTCGATCGACAAGGTGATCGTGATCGACCAGAGCCCGATTGGACGCACGCCCCGCTCCAATCCAGCCACCTACACCGGTGCCTTTGATCCGATCCGTCAGGTGTTCGCCGCCACGGTGGAGGCCAAGGCTCGCGGTTACCAGGTGGGTCAGTTCAGCTTCAACGTGAAGGGTGGCCGCTGTGAGGCTTGCCGTGGTCAGGGCGTGAACGTGATTGAGATGAACTTCCTGCCGGATGTGTACGTCCAGTGCGACGTCTGCAAGGGCGCCCGGTTCAACCGCGAAACCCTGCAGGTGAAATACAAGGGCTACACCATCGCGGATGTGCTGCAAATGACGGTGGAGCAGGCCGCTGAGGTGTTTGATGCGATTCCTCAGGCGGCCGATCGCTTGCGCACCTTGGTGGATGTGGGCCTGGGATACGTGAAGCTCGGCCAGCCGGCACCAACCCTCTCGGGGGGTGAGGCCCAGCGGGTGAAGCTGGCCACGGAGCTGTCACGGCGGGCCACTGGCAAGACCCTTTATCTGATTGATGAGCCCACCACCGGCCTCAGCTTCTACGACGTGCACAAGCTGATGGATGTGATGCAGCGGTTGGTGGACAAGGGCAACTCGATCATCTGCATCGAGCACAATCTTGACGTGATCCGTTGCAGCGACTGGATCATTGATCTCGGCCCTGAGGGCGGTGACAAGGGTGGCGAGATCCTGGTCACCGGCACTCCAGAAGAGGTCGCCCAGCACCCCACCAGTCACACCGGCCGCTACCTGGTTCGGGTTTTGGAGCAGCATCCACCAGAACTTCCCGTTTCCCTCGCGGCTTGATGGCCCGACTTTGCACCCACCTGGCGGCTCTGGCGTTTGGCATGTCACTGGCCCTTGGTGGGGGCCCAGCTTCAGCCTTGGAGCGGTTCGTGTTGCGTCTGCCGTTTCTGGAGACGGAGATTGCGATCAACTTCGCCGATGGTGAGTCGGTTGAACAATTGATTGATTCAGGCCAGTCCGGTTCTGCAGGATCTGGAATTGGCCAGTGGTGGCAAGTTGTTGCCGCTGTTGCTGATTCAAGGGTCAAGGCTGTTGTGGCCGTCAGTCCTCCCTTGCGTCTGTTGTTCGACGGCAGTCACCTGGAGACCTTCCCGGCCAAGACGCTGCTGATCAGCGGTACCCGCGATTGGGTGGTGCCTTCGGGTCCGGAAGCGATCGCTCCGGTGCGTGAGAGCAAGGCCGTGCGGTTGGGTCACCGCTTGGGGTTGGTGCAGGGTGCCGACCACTTCAGTCTTCGTAGTTTTCAAGGTGAGCCGACTCCGGCACGGGTTGGGCCCGTGATCCTTGGCTGGATCAACGAGCAGCTTGAGATGGAAGGCGCCCTCACCTTCTCTGCGGGTGGTTGGGGTGATGAGCAAGGCAGCCTTGTCGACGTCAGCGACCGCCTCTGACGTTGCTGGCTTGTTACATCAAGCCGAGGGCATGCGTGTTGTCCCTTGGGTCCAGATCCATTGCACGACAACACAACTCCGCTTTTTTATTCGGTTTGATTAGTTGGTCTTCTAAGGTTTTTTTTATTTTTTACTCCTTCTTCTGCCTCTAAAGAAAAACCAACGGCACCGAATCTGCGTCCCGTTGTTGTTTGTGAGGGGAGCGAATGGGGATCCGGTTGTTGCATCTGCATCTTCACGGTCTGTTTCGTTCCCATGAGCTCGAACTGGGCCGGGATGCTGATACCGGTGGTCAGACGTTGTACGTGCTGGAGCTCGTGCGCAGCCTGGCTCAGCGGGCCGAGGTGGAGCAGGTGGATGTGGTCACCCGGCTGATTCAGGACCGACGGGTTGATCTCGATTACAGCCAACGGGTTGAAGCCATTGCTCCAAGAGCCCGCATCCTGCGCTTTCCCTTTGGTCCGAAGCGTTATCTCCGCAAGGAGCTGCTTTGGCCCCATCTCGAGGAGTTGGCTGATCAGCTGGTGGAACATCTGAGCCAGCCCGGCCAGAGGGTGGATTGGATTCATGCCCATTACGCCGACGCCGGTCTGGTGGGTGCTTTGGTCAGTCAGCGGTTGGGGATTCCGCTTGTCTTCACCGGCCATTCCCTCGGTCGGGAGAAACAGCGACGTCTCCTGGCTGGTGGCCTGGATCGCTCTCAACTTGAGCAGACCTATGCCATCAGCCGCCGCATTGACGCGGAAGAGCGTGCCCTGGCCCAGGCGGATCTGGTGATCACCAGCACCCGACAGGAGGCGGATCAGCAGTATTCCCGCTACGGCCACTTTCAGGCGGATCAGGCGGAGGTGGTGCCCCCAGGTGTCGATGCTTCCCGCTTTCATCCCCACGGTTCATCGCAGGAAGGCTCCGCGCTGCAAAGCTTGTTGCAGCCTTTCCTCAGGGAGCCGGAGCGTCCGCCTCTGCTGGCGATTTCCCGTGCGGTGCGGCGCAAGAACATACCCGCGCTGGTGGAAGCCTTTGGCCAGTCGCCGGTGCTGCGGCAGCGCCACAACCTGGTGCTTGTGCTGGGCTGTCGGGATGACCCGCGCCAGCTCGAGAAGCAGCAGCGCGATGTGCTTCAGCAGGTGTTCGATCTGGTGGATCGGTTTGATCTCTATGGCCAGGTGGCCTATCCCAAACAACACAGCCGTGCCCAGATTCCCGCCTTGTACCGCTGGGCGGCGCGCCGTGAAGGGCTGTTTGTGAATCCGGCGTTGACAGAACCCTTCGGACTCACCCTGCTGGAGGCCGCGGCCTGTGGTTTGCCGATGGTGGCCACCGACGATGGCGGTCCACGGGACATCCAACATCGTTGCGACAACGGTCTTCTGGCGGACGTCACCGATCCCGGTGCACTTCAGGAGGCCTTGGAATTGGCCGGCAGTGATCGCTCCCGTTGGCGCCGTTGGAGTGACAACGGGGTTGAGGCCATCAGTCGGCACTTCAGCTGGGATGCCCATGTGTGTCAGTACCTCGCCCTGATGCAGCAGAAGGTCTGCGTTTCACCTGTTCGGGCGATGTCGGTGGTGCGGCGGCCTAGCCCCGTCTCCAGGCTGTTGGCGTTGGATCTCGACAGCTGCTTGGAGCTGCCAGAGGAACGCTCCCTTGCCCATCTGCGCGATCGGCTTCACGCCGAATCCTTTGCGGCTTCGACTGGCTTGGTGATCCTCACGGGGCGGTCGTTGGACCAGGCGCGTCAGCGCTACCGGGAGTTGCATCTTCCCGACCCCAAGGCCTGGATCTGCCGGGCTGGAACCGAGATTCACCACACCTCGGATCGCGCGGAAGATCCCGTATGGGCGCAGCGCATCAGCCAAGCCTGGGATCGCGAGGCTGTGCTCGCAGCGATGGGGCAACTCAAGGAACACATTCAGCTTCAGGACCCTGATCACCAGAGTCCCTTCAAGGTCAGCTACCTGTTGCGTGCCTCTAACCGCGGTCTGATTGGTTTGGCCCGTCAGTGCTTGCGCCGCCATGGTCTGCAGGCGGAACCCCAGCTCCGTTGCCATTGGTTCCTGGATGTTCTGCCCCAGCGTGCGTCCCGCAGCGAAGCCATTCGTTTTCTGGCTCAGTCTTGGCAGCTCCCCCTGCAGCAGGTTTTGGTGGTGGCAAGCCAGCAGGGGGATGGAGAGTTGCTGGATGGGTTGCCCGCCACGGTGGTTCCTGCGGATCACGATCCCTGCCTGTTGGGTCAACGGACCCAGCAGCGGGTGTACGTGTCGAAACGCCCAAGTGTTGGAGCCGTGCTGGATGGCTTAACCCACTTTCGGTTTTCAGCCAGCCGTTGATCCTGGGATCACGGATACACAGGCGGCTGTCCTGTCGGCTTTGGCTTGTGCTTCCTTGCGATCGACTCCCTTTGCCAGAGCCACACCCATCCGCCGACCGGGGCGGGCTGTGGGCTTGCCGAACAGCAGCAATTGGGTGTCGGCTTCCGTGAGCGCTTGTTCGACCCCTTCAAAAGCGACGGAGTCCGTGTTTGTTTGGGCCAGGATCACTCGGCTGGCGGCGGCATCTGCTGCTGTGATGGCGGGGATCGGAAGACCGAGAACAGCGCGCAGATGCAGTTCGAACTCGCTCAGGTTCTGGCTGATCAGGGTGACCAGGCCTGTGTCATGCGGCCGGGGAGAGAGTTCGGAAAAAATCACCTCATCGCCACAGAGGAAAAATTCCACACCGAAGAGGCCAGCACCGCCCAGGTTGTCGGTGACGGTCTTGGCCATGGCCTGGGCCTGATGCAGTTGCTGGACGGTCAGTTGCGCCGGCTGCCAGCTGCACTGATAGTCCCCTCCTTCCTGTTCGTGGCCAATTGGTGCACAGAACAGGGTTTCGCCATTGCGCTGACGGATGGTGAGCAAGGTGATCTCCAGATCAAAATGGAGAAATTCCTCCACGATCACCTGGGTTGAGGTGCCCCGTGCGCCGGCCATGGCGGCCTCCCAGGCCTTGGGCAGATCGTCCGCACAGTCCACCACGCTCTGGCCTTTGCCGGAGGAACTCATCACCGGTTTCACCACGACGGGCCAGCCCAGCGGTTCCGCCACCGCTTTGAGTTCCTCAGCACTGGAGGCATAGGCGAAGCGGGCGGTGCGGAGACCGAGTTCGCCGGCCGCCAGGTCGCGGATGCGGTCTCGGTTCATCGTGACGGCCGTCGCGCGGGCCGTGGGAATCACGGTGATTCCCTCTTGTTCAAGTTCCGCCAGGGCATGCACGGCGAGTGCTTCGATCTCCGGGATCACCACGTCGGGTTGGTGGCGCCTGACCACCTCCAGCAAGGCATCGGCATCGGTCATCGGCAGCACTTCGGCCACGTCAGCCACCTGCATGGCCGGGGCAGCGGCATAGCGATCGCAGGCGATCACCCGACAGCCAAGCCGTTGGGCAGCAATGGCCACCTCTTTGCCCAGCTCCCCGCTGCCCAGCAGCATCACGGTGCGTGGAAACGACGGCATGGTGATCCTTGAATGGCCTGCCTGCATCATCAATCAACGCAAGTCCTGAGACTTTCCGCACCCTGGGGTGCAGCGCCCGATCTCCCGCTAGGTCAAGGATGCCTTCTTGATTGAGTCCAGTGCTTCGGGCGACGTTGTTGGCGGTTCTTGCTGGAGCCTGTCTCCAGCTTGAGCCTGTTCAGGCCAGGCCTGCGGATCCGATTCCACCGGTTGCCCCCTGGCTTAGTGATGCGGAGGCACTGGCCTTGCTGCCCGCTGCTGTTCGTTCCCGTGCCAAGAAGCAGCTGGTGCTGCATCGTTCCAGCCGTCAACTGATCCTTCTGGAGCAGGGGCAGCTTCGTTTGCGTGTGCCTGCTGCTGTCGGCACCCAAGGCTGGGAAACGCCTCTCGGCGAGCATCGGGTGCTGTTCAAAGCGGTGGATCCCGTTTGGCGGCATCCCGGCACCGGTGCTCTTGTACCCCCCGGAGGCCGCAACCCCCTGGGATCACGTTGGATTGCCTTCTATCAGGACTGCTCCAATCCCGGTGGTTGGGATGGCGAAAAGGTGGTGCAGGTCCGCGGCTGCTCCCACGTCGGCCTGCACGGCACGCCCCACCGTTGGACTGTCGGACGAGCCGTTTCGCATGGTTGCGTTCGCTTGTATGACGAACACATCCGCAGGGTGTTTGACCTTGTGGATGTGGGGACTCCGGTGGTGGTCCTGCCCTGATGGTTGTGTCGTGACAGACCGAGGCACAAAAAAGGAGGCATGAAAAAAGCCCTGGGTGGACCCAGGGCTTGGTGGACGTGTTTTGTCGTTCTGCCGTTAGATCACCAGAGTCCCTGAACGGGAGCAGCGGGAGCCGGCTCGGGTGCCTTGGCGGTGTAGGCCTGGATGCAGGCCGGTGTGTTCATGTACCAGCTGAGCAGCGAGGTGTCCTTGTGGAAATCACCTTGTGCTTCGGCATTGCAGACCTTCATGGCACCTTGCAGGCGCTGGTCGGTCGGCAGCTTGGCCATCATTCCGTAGCTGGAAAGCTTGCCATCTTCAGCATCAAGAATGATGGCGCTGCGAACGGCCTGGAGGTCGTTCTGCTGGCTGTAGTACGGGTGATAGTTGCCGTTGATGCTTTCCTTGAGGAAGGCCTCACCTTCAGTGGAATAGAGGAAGCGAGTGACGTCAGCAACGTCGACGTCGTACTGCTTCTCAAGACCCACCTCGAGTTCTTCGCGGGTCCAACCGGAGAGATCGCTCAGATCCTCAGGCACGGGGTTGGAGACGGCCTTTTTGCCACCGAGGGGCAACAGCACGTTGGAGCGAACGAAACCGTTGGTGACGGTGCGGGCGGTTTGTTTGGGGGCGGCGAAGCTGGGGAGGCCAGCGGCGGCGACCATCAGGCCGGCACCGGTGAACAGAAGTGCTCTGCGCATGAGCTGCAGTTGATTTGCCTTCGAACCGTCGCCAGGCCATCGCGGCAGTGGCCCAGAACCACAGGGTTTTTTTTCCTTTTAAGAGAGCGTTAACGAAAAACGGTAATGCTGTCTTTCCTATAGCGGAAGGGACCGTGTCTTAAGGTTCTCTTCCGATTCTCGTTTTGATTGCTTGCTGGGTCTGTTTGCCGCGTTGCTTGTGCCGATGTCGGGTGTGGTGACCCAAGGTGTCGAACAGGACCATCCAGCCTTGGACATTTCCTGTCGTGTGGGTCGCCCTGTGCGTGCCGCCCATGACGGGGTTGGTCGGAGTCGCTGGACAGCCACCCACGGATGGACGTTTCATCTGGCTGGGGCAGGCGTCAAGACGCGTTACAGCCATCTCAACACTGGTGCTCCAGCAGGCTCCTATGACCGCGGCCAGATCATTGGTCTTTGCGGCAACACGGGTCGGTGGTCGACCGGTCCTCATCTCCACTTCGAAGCAGAACCCCTCCATCTCCTGGACGTGCTTGAGAGCCCCAGTGCAGAGCAGCTGAAATCGATGGAGCAAGCGCCTCAATGGCGTCAGCGCTCGGTGGAAGCGAGCCGCTGAGGGCTCAATTCGAATCGGTGCTGTTCTGACGGCGCACTTCGCCGATCAGCCACACGCCCATGAATCCAAGCGACGACACACCGAAATAGATCAGCACCCACCGCAGAACCCGATCAGGATCGGCAGCGGCGCTGGCGAGCAGCTCAGCGGTTTTGGCAAGCAGGTTGTCCATCAGTTCTGAAGATCGGGGATCAGCGTGAGTTGGCGAACCGGTGATTCTTCGCTGACGAAACCCCAGGCTTCAAACACGGTGGGATCGGGATGCGTGATGCGCTGCTCCGTTCCCTGGCGTTCCAGTTGGAACCCCTCGCTTGACATGCGCCGCATCAAACTCGCCGACTCCTCAAAGCGGGCAGCCATCGCCTCGAGGCTTGAGCAGTCAGCGGTGAGACCGGATTCACGCCAGGTGAAGTAGGTCATCCTGCCTTGCAGCCTCAAAACATGACTTTAAGGGATGTGAGCGGTGCAAAGCGTTCGTTCTGGATATCAAAAATCCTGTGAGTACCGACTGTGCCGTTCAGGCCTCACTTCATTCAGGGAACTGTGTTGTGGTCACTCCAAATTCTTAAAAACGTCGGTCTTTTTTTGCATCGGTGTCAACTTTTCTCAGACGTATTGATTTTGTGCGGGGGAAACCAAGTTCAACTTCATTGACGATCTGAATCACTGCATCCTTCAGCCCACTTCAAAGTCATAGTCCTCAGGATTGGATCAAAGATCAGCGCTCAGGGACGCAGCACCAGTCCCAGAAGTACAAGCCCTGCTGTGGCGAGCCAGAACGCAGGCACCACGCTTCGTTCATTGGTGCCGCCCAGCTCAAAGTGGTGATGCAGCGGCGCCATGCGGAACACGCGTCGCCCCTGACCATCAGGTCCTTTCGTGGCCTTGAACACCCAAACCTGGATGATCACGGAGAGGGATTCCGCGACGAAGACGCCTCCCATCACCAGCAGGGGCCAGAGGCTGTTGGACAACAGAGCCACACCGCTGAGGGCGGCTCCCATCGCCAGGGACCCTGTGTCGCCCATGAAGGCCCGAGCTGGGTTTCGGTTGTGCACCAGAAACCCAAGCCATGCCCCGGCCATGGTCATGCAGAAGCCAGCCAAGGCGGGATCTCCGTTGTCTCCCCGGAGCATCAGTTGAAGTGCCAGACCGGTAAACACCAGTGCTCCGCAGCCGCTGGCCAAGCCATCCAGGCCATCGGTGAGGTTGGTGGCGTTGCTCTCCGCCAGAATGACAAACAGCCCCAGCGGCCAGATCAGAAGACCTAGGGGCAGTTCAAGGCCAAATGGCAGGGCAATGCTGCTGCTGATCCAGCCCTGCCAGGCAGCGATGGCCAGAAAGGCTGCGGCTGCCATGGCTTGCAGCAGCAATTTTCCTCGCGCCGTCAGGCCAGCATTGGTGTGTTTGGTGAGGCTGCTCCAGTCATCGATGCCGCCGATCAGCATGAACGCCAGGGTCAGGGCTGCCAGGCTGAGCAGTTGTTGTGACGCCACGGCGTCCCTTGTGATCAGGCTCCCGAGAATGACCCCGACGGGAACGACCAGAAGGCCCCCCATCGTTGGCGTTCCCGCCTTGCTCTGATGGGCTTTGGGGCCTTCCTCACGGATGAACTGTCCCATCTTCAAGCGCCGCAGAAGGGGAATGCCCAAGGCTGCAGTCGCTGTTGCGCAGACCGCTGAAATCAAGAGCGGCAGGCTCAGTTGCGCATTGGTGATCCACTTGTCGGCTGCAAAGCTGGTCATCAAGACCACCAGCATCAGCAAGCTGGCACTCAATGAGCCGATCTCCCACCAAGGACGGCGGTTCGAATCCGTGGATTGCAAAGCTGCACTGGACTGATCGCTGGGACCCTAGGTGAGTCGCTCAGTGGCGACCAGTCAGTGCTTGGGGAACGTCAGTCCTCCCATTGCTCCTCGTTTTGCTCGTCGTCCTTGTTGTAATCCTCTTTCTCACCCATGAGCGCGGAGAGTTCCTCCTCTTCGACGGTGCTCACTTCAGGTGAACCGGATTCTTCGTCGGCAACGAGACGGCCGCTGGTTTCCAGCCAGGACAGGAGGTCAGGCTCCTCACGCAGGGGCAGCACGGGCGCAGGGTCGCGGCGCCCGTAGCGGGTGAGGGACGGGTTGACGCTGTCCAGGGCGTTTGAATCAACCAGAGCGCTCATGCAGGGAGGGACGCGGGCCAATCAACCAAGATAGACCATGTGCTGTTTTTGATCTCCCACTGAACAAATCTGCGCTGCTCGTTCTTCTGTGGGGTCTGGCCCTGATCATCAGCTTTGGTCTGCATTGGTGGGGTTTGCAGCGGCCTGAACCGTTGCAGACCTCCTGGACCCTGGCGCTGCTGCTGGTCTTTGTTCCGGCTGCAGCATTGGCTGCATGGTTGCTTGCGGCTTCTCCACAGGTGGCGACCGGCGAGACGAGAGAATCAGACGATTGTGATCAGGAGACCCATTGATGGGCCGCGCCAAGAAGGTGGTACTCGCCTATTCCGGGGGAGTGGATACCAGTGTCTGCATCCCATACCTCAAGCAGGAATGGGGTGTTGAGGATGTGATCACCTTTGCCGCTGATCTCGGCCAGGGCGATGAGCTGGAGCCGATTCGTCAGAAAGCGCTGGATGCGGGTGCCAGTCAGTCGCTGGTGGGAGATCTGATTGAGCCCTTCATCAAGGATTTCGCTTTTCCGGCGATTCGTGCCAACGCCCTCTACGAAGGCCGTTACCCCCTCTCCACGGCCCTGGCGAGGCCTCTGATCGCGAAGCGCCTGGTGGAGGTGGCCCGGGAAGTGGGTGCCGATGCTGTCGCCCATGGATGCACAGGCAAGGGCAATGATCAGGTGCGTTTCGATGTGGCCATCGCTGCGTTGGCACCAGACCTCAAGGTGCTCACCCCAGCCCGTGAGTGGGGCATGAGCCGTGAGGAGACCATCGCCTACGGCGAACGCTTTGGTCTGCCCGCACCGGTGAGCAAGAAGTCGCCTTACTCGATCGATCTCAATCTGCTGGGTCGCAGCATTGAAGCCGGACCCCTTGAAGACCCGATGGTGGCTCCGCCGGAGGAGGTGTTTGCGATGACGCGATCGGTGGAGGCGGCTCCGGATGCCTCTGAAGAGATCGAGATTGCCTTTGAAGCAGGCAATCCTGTGGCGATCAACGGTCAGCAGCTGGACCCGGTGGCCTTGATCCGTGAAGCCAACCGCCTGGCGGGCACCCATGGCATCGGCCGTCTCGACATGATCGAGAACCGTGTGGTGGGGATCAAATCCCGGGAGATCTACGAAACGCCTGGCCTTTTGCTGTTGATCCAGGCTCACCAGGAACTGGAAAGCCTGACCCTGGCCGCCGATGTGCTGCGCAGCAAGCGGCAATTGGAAATGCAGTGGGCCGATCTCGTCTACCAGGGCCTTTGGTTTGGCCCTCTCAAGGATGCTCTGGACGGCTTCATGGACCGCACCCAGACCACCGTCAATGGTGTCGTTCGTCTCCGGCTGCACAAAGGAACGGCCACGGTCACCGGCCGCGGTTCAGCCGACAGCAGCCTGTACGTCCCCGAAATGGCGTCCTACGGCAGTGAGGATCAGTTCGATCACCGCGCTGCAGAGGGCTTTATCTACGTCTGGGGTCTGCCGACCCGACTCTGGTCAGCATCCCAGCGCCGTTCAAGCTGAGCGCTGCCGCTTCTGCAGGAAGTTGAGAAGCCTCAGGCCCGGAAAACGCACAACGTTGTCCGGTTCTGAGCTTCCAGGCAGGGCTGGCTGAGGCCGTTCGATCTGGTCTTGATCAACCTGTTCAGCCAGCAGTTGATAACGCTCCATCAACGGCTCAAGCCGCTGTTGGAAACGTCCTTCAAAGACGTCCGGCAGTTCGGCCAGAAGCTCGTTTTAGACCTCGATCTCGCCCTCGAGCTCGGAAATTCTCTGTTTCAGCAACCGAATCACTTCAGCGTCGCCATGACGCTCGTTCCAAACAGGTTCGGTTGGTTGAGGGTGGTCGTGTTTCGAATCCATGGGCGGACGGTATCGCCCACCCACGAATCCAACAATGCTGATTAGTCAGCTGATGCAGCGGCTTCGGCCTGTTGCTGTTGAGCAGCTTCGCTGCCCGGCATCACCCGAGGTGCGGGAAGGGGACCTTCCTGCTTCACGGTCAGATAGCGGATCACATCCTCACTGAGGCGCATTGCCTTCTCGAGAACAGCAACGTGCTGGCCATCGCCGTTGTGGCTCAGTTGCACGTAAATGCCTTCCTTGTGCTTCGCAATCGGATAGGCCAGACGGCGCTTGCCACGCATCTGGTTGTCCAGCACGTCGGCACCAGCTTCCACGAGCATGTCGCGGTACTTGGTGAGATGGCTTTCAACTTCCTCCTCCGGAATGTCCGGACGAAGGATGTACATGGTTTCGTAATACGGATCGTGCGTCATGGGCAGCACCGAAGGGGCATCAGGCTCACCGAAGTGAGCGACGGATCCAACACCATATCCCCTGGCGTGCCCCTGAAGCTTCAGTAGAGCTGCATGCGTACGGCCTGGCTGATGCCGGGCAGATCCGGTTCGCGACCGCGCCAGCACTCCACCAGGGCGAACAGAAGGATCGCCAGCACCGCCACCACAACCGTGCTGGACAGGGTGCTCAGCAGCAGGCTGCCTCCGGCAATCGGTTGGAGAAGGATCCCAAACGCGAAGCTCAGCACAACGATCACGATGTCGGTGAGCAGGGCCTGCAGAGTGTTGAAGCGCAGGAAGTAGGGAACGGCCGGATTCCGCACCACCGCAAGAAACAGCACGAAGAACAGCAGCAGGCCACCGAAGGGAACCCCACGATCCAATTGGATTAGCGGCACTGCAGGAACGATCAGCAGCCTCAGCAATGGGATCTGGTTGAACACACCGTCAGCCCCGAGGCCAAAGGGAATGGCGTCACTCCAAGGGAGCAGGTACACCAGCGGTGCAAGAAGCCGCTGCCAGAGGGGAATCTGCACGGTGGAGCTAGGGATTGTTGGGACCTTAGGTCGCAAGAGCAGTGGCGGCGGCGCTGCGCATCGCCGCGACAGGAACGTCGTCGCGTCCACTCCAGAGCCGCAGCGAGGCAGCGCCCTGCTGCACCAGCATCTCGAGACCATCGATGCAGCGGTGACCCCGTTGTTGCCCAGCGGCGAGCCAGCTGGTGGGCCTTGGTGTGTAGATCAGGTCGTACAGCACCGCTTCTCCGTTCAGGTTTGTCCAGAGCTCGGCCCCCAGTGGCATCGCCTCGGGGTCACCGTGCTGGGCCATGCCCACCGGGGTGGTGTTCACCACGAGAGCCGCTTGAGCCACGTTCTCGTTGAGCTGAACAGCGGTGTCTAGACAGGCCGTCAGGGGGGCGTGGCTCTGCTGCAGATCAGTGATGAAGGCTTGCAGTGCCTCGCTGCGTCGTCCCACAACGGTGATGCTGCTGAGGTTCAGGGTCTGCAGACCGGCGACCACGGCTCGAGCTGATCCGCCGCAGCCGATCACCACGGCATGGCGTCCGGCCCAGGCGTCGTTGGCACCGAGGGGTTCCAGAAAGCCTTCCACATCGGTGTTGGTGCCGAACCAGCCACCACCCGCTCCCGGAATCAGGGTGTTGACGGCACCGAGCCGTTTCGCCAGTGGGCTCAGCTCCTCGCAGAGCTCGGCGATGGCTTGTTTGTGGGGGATGGTGACGTTGAGGCCCTGGCAGTCAACGGCCCTGAGACCCTTCAGCACTTCATCAAGGTTTTCGCTTGTGCAGGGCAGGGCCAGGTAGCGCCAGTTGAGCCCCATGCTTTCGAGGGCGGCGTTCTGCATCACCGGCGAAAGCGAGTGGCGCACTGGATTGCCAAGCAGGCCCACAAGGCTGGTGTCGCCGTTGATCATTGCCAGGGCCGGATCGCTCCACCAGCCTGCCTGTTCGGGAACCACACCTCGCCTGTCACCGGGTCTGCTGTGGAAGATGAGCCCATTCAAATCACCATTTCTGGAGGTGGGCACCGATGGGCAAGGTTGTCGGCATTGACCTTGGCACCACGAACAGCTGTGTTTCCGTGATGGAGGGCGGCAAGCCCACCGTGATCGCGAACGCCGAGGGCTTCCGCACCACGCCCTCCGTGGTTGCTTACACCAAGAACCAGGATCAGCTGGTGGGTCAGATCGCCAAACGTCAGGCGGTGATGAACCCGGATAACACCTTCTATTCCGTCAAGCGTTTCATCGGCCGTCGGGTTGATGAGGTGAACGAGGAATCGAAAGAGGTGAGTTACGGCGTCGAAAAGGCCGGCTCCAACGTGAAGGTGAAGTGCCCGGTTCTCGACAAGCAATTTGCGCCTGAAGAGGTGTCCGCCCAGGTGCTGCGCAAGCTGGCCGAGGACGCCGGTAAGTACCTCGGTGAAACCGTCAGCCAAGCGGTGATTACCGTTCCCGCCTACTTCAACGACTCCCAGCGCCAGGCCACCAAGGACGCCGGCAAGATCGCTGGCCTTGAAGTGCTGCGCATCATCAACGAGCCCACCGCTGCGGCTCTGGCCTACGGCCTCGACAAGAAGAGCAACGAGCGCATCCTGGTCTTCGACCTGGGTGGCGGTACCTTCGACGTGTCCGTTCTGGAAGTTGGCGACGGCGTGTTTGAGGTGTTGTCCACCGCTGGTGACACGCACCTCGGTGGTGACGACTTCGACAAGGTGATCGTTGATCACCTGGCCGAGACCTTCAAATCCAACGAAGGCATCGATCTGCGTCAGGACAAGCAGGCCCTGCAGCGCCTCACCGAAGCCGCTGAAAAAGCCAAGGTGGAGCTGTCCAACGCCACCCAGAGCGAGATCAACCTGCCGTTCATCACGGCCACGCCTGAGGGTCCCAAGCACCTGGATCTCACCCTCACCCGCGCCAAGTTCGAGGAACTGGCCTCCAAGCTGATCGACCGTTGCGCCATGCCTGTGGAGCAGGCGCTCAAGGACGCCAAGCTCTCCTCCGGCGAGCTGGACGAAATCGTGATGGTGGGTGGTTCCACCCGCATTCCGGCCGTGCTCGAACTGGTGAAGCGCATCACCGGCAAAGACCCCAACCAGACGGTGAACCCCGATGAGGTGGTGGCTGTTGGTGCTGCCATTCAAGGCGGTGTGCTGGCCGGGGAGGTGAAGGACATCCTTCTGCTCGACGTCACGCCCCTCTCCCTGGGTGTGGAGACTCTCGGCGGTGTGATGACCAAGATGATCACCCGCAACACCACGGTTCCCACCAAGAAGACCGAGACCTACTCCACGGCTGTGGATGGTCAGACCAACGTGGAAATTCACGTGCTTCAGGGTGAGCGCGAGATGGCATCCGACAACAAGTCGCTTGGAACCTTCCGTCTCGATGGCATCCCCCCGGCTCCCCGGGGCGTGCCTCAGATCGAAGTGACCTTCGACATCGACGCCAACGGCATCCTCAGCGTCACCGCCAAGGACAAGGGCAGCGGCAAGGAGCAGTCCATCTCGATCACCGGTGCGTCGACCCTCTCGGATTCCGAGGTCGACAAGATGGTCAAGGACGCCGAGGCCAACGCCAGCGCTGACAAGGAGAAGCGCGAAAAGATCGACCTCAAGAACCAGGCCGAAACCCTCGTCTACCAGGCTGAAAAGCAGATGGGCGAACTGGGCGACAAGGTTGACGCCGACGCCAAGGCGAAGCTGGAGGAGAAGCGCCTCAAGCTCAAGGAAGCCACCGAGAAGGACGACTACGACGCGATGAAGACCCTGCTTGAGGAACTGCAGCAGGAGCTCTACACCGTGGGCGCTTCCGTTTATCAGCAGGAAGGGGCTGCAGCTGGTGCTGGTGCGCCTGGTGCTGACGCCGGTGCCGGAGCTAACTCCGGTGGTGGCGATGCCAGTGACGACGTCATCGACGCGGAGTTCACCGAGACCAAGTGATCGGTTGATTTACCAACTCACTAGGGCCCCGCGGGGCCCTTTTTTTATGCCTGCTCAAGTGATCTCTGCTCGAGTTCAGCGGCGACCCACTCGGCGGTGCCGGGCGTGAGCAGAACGCCGTTGCGATAGTGCCCACTCGCGAGGATCAACCCGGGTTCCAGCTCCTCCAGCAGAGGGGCCGGGCGATCCACGGGCCGGGCTCGCAGGCCACTCCAATGGCCAACCACCTTGGCTGAGCGCAGCCACTCCGGTGCTCGCTCATTCAGGTTGCGCATCAGCGTCAGAGGATCCTCGGAAGCGCGATCGCCCGGTTCCACGGTGGCCCCGAGTAGCAATCGTCCGGGTGCGGTTGGAATCAGATTGAAGCCCTGATCCACCAGCACCGAGGGCCAGTTGCTCCACGATGTCGGACCCGTTGTCAGTTCCAGTGACAGGGCCTGGCCCAACACCGGTGTCATCGGTCGGGCCTGACCCAGCGGTTCCAGCAATACGTCCGATCTCAGGGCTGTGCAGAGCACCACAAGGTTGTGAACGGTGCTGTCTCCATCGGCGCGATGCACACGCCAGTGGTTGTCGTTGCGCTCCAGATGGACCACCGCCGTGGCATTCAGCTCCACGCTTTGCTTTGCCAGCGCCTGTCGCAGGGCCCGTTGCAGCAGCAGGGGATCCACACGACCGTCGTGGCGCGAGTGCAGGCCACCGTGCCTGGCCGCCGGCCAGACCGCTGCCAGGTCGGCGTTGGTGACCATCTCCAGGCCCAGGTCAACGCGCTGGGCGGCCAGGGCTTCCATCCGCTTAGCCGCTTGTTCGTCCTCGGCGATTTGCAGCAGGCCCGAATGGAGTTTGAGGTCAGGCTGGTGAGCCTGCAGCGTTTCGATCCATTGCGGCCAGAGCTCCATGCTCCGGCGGCGCAGCCTCCAGCCCCGCCCGCTGCTGCGGCGAAACACGTGGCCCATCAGCACCCCGAGGGATGCTGATGTTCCACTCAAATCGTTTGCTGATCCCTCGCGATCAACGGACTGGTTCAGGCGAGGGTCGTAAACAGAAACATCGTGCCCTTGCTGGGCCAGATGCCAAGCGGTGCCGAGGCCGATGGCCCCGGCACCAATCACTCCAATGGAGCGGCTCAGTTGAAGGCCTCAGCGGGGATCAGATCGCTGTAGGCATCAAATCCGGCAGCCACGGCGCTGTAGGACTTCTGCAGACGGCTGAAGTCCTGCAGGCGTGCTGCTTCATCCAGATCAGCCAGAGCTTCTTTCAGGGAGCGGGCCACCTTGGTGGCTTCCTTGCGATCGCTCTTGTCGAGGCGCTGATTGATGTAAAGCATTTCCCGGCTCACTTCTTGCATGGGGCCATGCAGAAGGTTGCGGGTGAACACCCAATCCTTTTCACTCACCAGCCGTGCCAGATCAGGCAGACGGGACTTTGCGTCTTCAAAGGCTGCGGCCTGGCGGCGGATCACGCCCAGGTCGTCAGGACTGATGCCGGCAGCATTGGCAGCAGCCGGGGCCATCAGACCCAGGCTCAAAGCGACGCAGAGGCAGAACGCGGCAAGGCGGCTCAGAGCCTTCAGCATGGTGATCGGAAATTTCCCTGCGACTTTAACCAGCCCCTCCTGCGCGGGAGAATTTTGTTTTTCAAAGCGTTGTTGTGAGTGACGCCACGGTCATCCTTCAGATGATCTGCCCCGATCGGCCGGGTCTGGTCAGTGAATTGGCGGGTTGGGTGGCGGCCAACGGCGGCAGCATTCGCCATGCCGATCACCACACGGATGCGGGAGCTGGGGTGTTTCTCAGCCGGATTGAGTGGCAGCTCCAGGGATTCGGCATTCCCCGCGATGTGCTTCCTGAAGCGGCTCAGGCTCTGGGACAGCGGCTTGGTGGCGAAGCGCAGCTCCACTTTTCAGACGAGTATCCCCGTGTGGCGATTTTTGCCAGCAAGCAGAGCCACTGCCTGCAGGACTTGCTCTGGCGGGTTCAAAGCGGGGAGCTGCCGATGCAGGTTCCCCTGGTCATCGCCAACCATCCGGATCTGGAACCCCTGTGTGCATCCTTTGAGATTCCGTTTGTTTGTGTTCCCGTCGGTCGGGACACCAAAGCGGAAGCGGAGCAGCGGATCCTGGAGCTGCTTGAAAAGAACAAGGTTGAACTTGCGGTGCTGGCCAAATACATGCAGGTGCTGAGCAGTGATTTCCTTGAGCGTTTCCCCCAGGTAATCAACATCCACCATTCGTTTCTGCCAGCGTTCAAGGGTGCTCAGCCGTACCACCGGGCCTGGGACCGTGGGGTCAAGCTCATCGGCGCTACAGCCCACTACGTCACCGAAGATCTGGATGACGGCCCGATTATTGAGCAAACCACCGTTTCCGTCAGCCATCGGGACGAAGTGGAGGATCTGATCCGCAAGGGCCGTGACACGGAACGCCTTGCCTTGGCGCGGGCCCTTCGCTTGCATCTGCGCCGTCAGGTGATGGTCTATCGCGGGCGTACGGCTGTTTTTGCATGACGGCACGTCTGTACGCATGGCTGAGAGGCGACTGTCCGGTCGCCGCATCTCCCTGGGGTTGGTGTTTGTTTCAGCTAGGACTGCTGTTGCTTCCCTCGTCAGTGTTGCTGGCAAGCCTGCTGTTTGTGCCGGCCTTGGCCCTGGGCAGCCTCCGTCGTGAATGCGCCTACTGGCATGACCGCTGGAACTGGCCGCTTCTGTTGGCTGGCGGGCTCATTTTGCTCGGCTATTTCAGCACCTTGCGTGCTGACCTGGCTTGGGCAGGTCTGGCCAATTGGCTGCCTTTTTTCTGGGGGTTCTGGGGATTCCAGCCCTATGTGGCGGCGGCGCTTGTGCTGGTGGGTCTGGTGCTGGCGTTGTTGATCGTGTCCTGGTGCGGCCGCCGCATGAGTTTGTTTGATCGTGCCTGGTGGGCTGCGGTGCTGGTGCTGGTGCTGGTGGTGCTTCATGGCACCGACATGCCGTTCTTTGACAGCCGCCTAAACATTGCCGGTTGGATTCTGTTGGCCGGACTGAGTAGTCGGATTCGGCAGACCGAGATGGCAGCGGTTATCCCAGGCTGAGGGCCTGTTGGCGGTGCTCTTGCAGCTTCTCCTGACTCAAGGGGCCATCGAGATGGCACCAGGGCAACACCGCGTCAGAGGCCCATTCATCGTGCACCACGCTCGCCCAACTGGGAGGCAGCGGTAAGACAACGCCTGCGCTGCGAGCTTCAGGAAGTTCACCGGCCAGGGCCGCTCGGTAGGCCTTTTTCCAACCCCCCAGGCTTTCCTGGGAGCCGCGCACCGCAGCGATCACGGGGGCCAGGCGCCGGTCGCTTCGAGACAGCAGGGCCTGAATCACGCTCCAGCCATAGCTTTCCGGGCGCAGATCAATGCCTTTGGGTTTGAGACGTTTCGCTAGCAGCTTCAGGCGTTTTTCCGCTTCGGGGCGTACCCCTTGCCATTGGAACGGGGTGTGCGCCTTCGGCACAAAGGTGCTCACCCCCAAGGTGAAGCGCAGCCCAGGGGTGCCTTTCTTAAGGCTCAGCAGCAGCGCTGCGGTGCTTTCCACATCGTCGTTGTCTTCACAGGGAAGTCCCACCATTCCGTAGAGCTTCAAGGCCTTGAGGCCACCTTGCTTGGCATGGCGGGCGGCGGCTTCGATTTCTTCGCCGCTGAGCTTTTTGTTCACTACGCGGCGCATGCGCTCGCTGCCGCTTTCGATCGCGATGGTGAGGGATTTGCTGCCTCGTCCTGCCAACACAGCCGCCAGCTTCGGAGTGACCGTTGCGGCCCGCACGGAACTAACGCTGACGCGTAGGTCATCGAAACGATCTTGGGCTAGCCAATGGAGTAGATCGCCGAACTGGGGATGCTGGGTTACGGACGCTCCCAGCAGCCCGAGGCGTTTGGTGGCTTGAAGGCCTTTTTCCACGGCCGGGATCAGCCCGTCATCCAACGACGGTGTTCGGAACGGCAGGGTCAGATAGCTGGCCAGGCAAAAGCGGCATAGTTCCGGGCAGCTGCGCACCACTTCCACCATGTGGATGTCGGGCCACGCCGCTTCCGGCGTGATCACTGTCGAGTGACTGAGGCTGTTGCCGCGCCATGTCTGTTTGGCCACCCGTTCTGGAAGAGTTGCATCCACCGGCGCCACCCCCAAAAGGGTGCCGTCCGCTGCATAGCGGGGTGCATGGAGCTCAGGCACGTAGATCCCCGGCACCCGGGCCAGATGCTGCAGTTGTTCGGCTCGGGGTTGGCCCTTCACGCTCTGAAGGGCATCGATAAAGGCGGGCAGCAGATCCTCGCCATCGCCCAGCAGCACGACATCAAAAAATGGTGCAAGGGGCTCGGGATTGGCGGTCAGTACAGGTCCGCCACCAAACACGATTGGATGCTCGTCGGTGCGCGCGTGGCTCCAGATCGGGATGCGCTGCTGTTCCAGCAGATCGAGCAGGACTGGTCCGTCGAGTTCCCAGCTGAGAGAAAGCCCAAATAGGTCGCAGTGCCTGTGGGGTGGATCTCCTTGATCAGTGAAGAGCCGGCGCACGTCGACGTCGGACCGCATCGCCAGGGTGGACCAGACGATCTGATAACCGAGGCTGGTGATGCCCACGGTGTAGGTGCTGGGAAAGGCCAGCACCGTGCGCAGGGCTCCGGGTTCCGGTGTGGCCGGATCGAACAGCAGCGTTTCCTGGTTCGGCTGGGGCCTCCTGTTGGGCCTGATGGTGGGGTTGGCGGCGTGAACGGACGTCTGTAGCGGTTGAGCTTCATGGCCATCTGATCTTCAGCGTCGAGTTCCATGCCCATCTGACGCTCATAGATCGAGTGGGGGTGGAACAGTCGGGCGATCACAAAGCTGGTGAGACAGGCCACCAGGATCGGTTTGAGGATCAGCAGATCCTTGGTGAGGGCAAAGGCCAGGAACATCGCCGAGATCGGCGTGCGGGAACAGCCTGCAACGAAGGCGCCCATTCCCGCGAACACATAGGTGGTGGGCACATGGCCGGTTAGGGCCTCAACGCCGGAACCACCGGCCAGGCCAATGGCTCCTCCCAGCGTCAGCATCGGCATGAAAAGTCCCCCTGGCGCTCCTGAGCCCGCCGCCAGTCCGGTGCTGAAGAAGAGCACCACAAAGCTGGCGAGGGCCAGGCTGATGTCGGCCTTGCCGGCTCCAATCAGGTGCTTCAGTTCGTTGGGGTTATGGAAGGCATCCGGCAGGGCTGCATAGACGCAGCCCAGCACGAGCCCGCTCACCGTCATGCGCAGGATCAGTCGGTCCCCGAACCAACGGTTGCCTTGCCGCTGCATGGTGAGCACGTAGCGGGTGTAAAGCTCCGCCAGCACACCGATCACCACACCGAGAGCCACCAGATACAGCAGATCCACCGGCAGGAAGCGCACCAGGGGGGTGTACTCCCGTTCCAGTTGAAACCCGATGGTGCTGTTGAGCCCGCCGCCCCCGGGGTTGAGGCCGAGAAAGCCCAGCACATCCGCCAGGGTGTCGGCCGAGAAGGTGGTGATGATCACCAGCAGCAGCACCACGGGCCTGGCGGAGTGGAGCAGTTCCTCGATCGCGTAGATGAATCCACCAATGGGAGCACTGAACACGGCGGCAATACCGGCACCACCACCGGCGGCCACAATCACCCGGCGAAAGGCCACCGGTGCTCGCAGCCAGCGGGACATCTGCCAGGCCACGGAGCCGCCCATCTGAACGGCGGGGCCTTCCGGGCCCAGGGGGAAACCCGAGCCGATGGCAATGATGCCGGCCACCAGTTTCACCAGGCCCACCCGAAGCCCCATCGGAACCGACCGGTGGCGCAGGAAGCCCATGATGTGGGTGATCCCGGCTCCGCCAGCGGCTGGTGACAGGTTGGTGATCAACCAGGCCGAGACCATGCCGCCGATGGCGCCGAGGGCGGGGAGCACCACCCAGGCTGGAAATTCATCGAGCAGGTCGAGCCGCCAATCCCGCAGCAGGTTGATGCCGCTGGTGAACAGCAGGCCGGTGATGGCAGCCCCGAGGCCCGTGAACGCCAGAGCCAAAACCACCACCAGCCAGCGGCGTTCCAACAACCTCCTGATGCTCCGGCTGGAGCCCAGGAGGTGGCGTCGCTGCTTGGGTTCGCTCAGGGAGGGCACAGATGAGGTGATCCGGAATCAGGCCTGAGCCAGAACGGTTGCTTCGTCGTCAGCGCTGACGACGCGCCCCTGGTCTTCAAAGCCGCTGATCTGATCGAAGTTCAGGTAGCGGTAGAGCTCGTCGGAGAGGGGATCGATCTTCTCGGCCGCAATGCTGCGGTATTCCTCCGGGGTGGGAATGCGTCCCAGCTGGGCGCAGACGGCGGCCAGTTCGGCGCTGCCCAGGTACACCTGAGCACCTTTGCCCAGGCGGTTGTTGAAGTTGCGGGTGCTGGTGGAGAACACGGTGGTGTTGTCCTCCACGCGGGCTTGGTTGCCCATGCAGAGGGAGCAACCCGGCATCTCCATGCGGGACCCGGCGGCCTCGAACGTGGCGTAGTAGCCCTCCTCTTTGAGGGTCTCTTCGTCCATCCGCGTTGGCGGACAGACCCACAGGCGGGCCGTGTTCTGGCCGGCGCCTTCCAGCACCTTGGCCGCGGCGCGGTAGTGGCCGATGTTGGTCATGCAGGAGCCGATGAACACCTCCTGCACAGGGTCACCAGCCACCTCGCTGAGCAGCTTCACGTTGTCGGGATCGTTGGGGCAGGCCACCACCGGTTCGGTGAGCTCGTCGAGGTTGATCTCCAGCACTTCCGCGTACTCCGCGTCTGCGTCAGCACTCATCAGCTGGGGATTCGCCAGCCAGGCCTCCATCTCCTTGATCCGTCGGGCCAGGGTGCGGGCGTCGCTGTAGCCGCGGGCAATCATGTTCTTCAGCAGCGTCACGTTGCTGCGCAGGTATTCGCTCACCGTGTCTTCGGAGAGCTTGATCGTGCAGCCGGCGCAGGAGCGTTCGGCGCTGGCATCGGTGAGTTCGAAGGCCTGTTCCAGCTTCAGGTCGGGCAGACCTTCGATCTCCATGATCCGGCCGTTGAACAGGTTCTTCTTGTTGGCCTTTTCAACGGTGAGCAGTCCCCGCTGAATGGCCACCCAGGGGATGGCGTTCACCACGTCCCGGAGCGTGACGCCCGGTTGCAGGGACCCGCTGAAGCGCACCAGCACCGATTCAGGCATGTCCAGTGGCATGGCGCCGATGGCGGCTGCAAAGGCCACCACCCCAGAGCCGCCTGGGAAGGAAATGCCGAGGGGGAAGCGGGTGTGGCTGTCGCCGCCAGTGCCGACGGTGTCGGGCAGAAGCATCCGGTTCAGCCAGCTGTGGATGATGCCGTCACCGGGCCGAAGGGCCACGCCACCGCGCTGGGCGAAGAAGTCGGGTAGTTCGTTCTGGGTCTGCAGATCCACCGGCTTCGGATAAGCGGCGGTGTGGCAGAAGCTCTGCATCACCAGGTCGGAGGAGAAGCCCAGGCAGGCCAGTTCCTTCATTTCGTCCCGCGTCATCGGGCCGGTGGTGTCCTGGGAGCCGACGGTGGTCATCAGCGGTTCGCAGCTGGTGCCGGGTCGGACGCCTGCAAGACCGCAGGCCTTGCCCACCATCTTCTGCGCCAAGGTGAAGCCCTTGCCGGTGTCTGCCGGGGCTGAGGGGCGGATGAACAGATCCGAAGGGGTGAGGCCAAGCTTTGCGCGCACCTTGTCGGTGAGGGCGCGACCGATCATCAGGGGGATGCGACCGCCGGCCCGCACCTCGTCGCTGATCGTGGTGGGCTTCAGCTCGAACCGACTCACTACCTTGCCGTCCCGTTCGATCGTGCCGGCGTGGGGGCGAATGGTGATCACATCACCAGTGTTCAGGTCGGTGACATCGCATTCGATCGGCAGGGCACCGGAGTCTTCAGCGGTGTTGAAAAAGATAGGGGCGATCTTGCCGCCAAGGATCACGCCGCCTGCCCGTTTGTTGGGCACATGGGGAATGTCATTGCCGGTGTGCCAGAGCACCGAATTGATGGCGCTCTTCCGGGAGCTGCCGGTTCCCACCACATCACCGACGTAGGCCACGGGATGGCCTTTCTCTTTCAGGCTCGCGATGGTCTTCAGGCCCTCCGGATCGCGGGTCTCGAGCATCGCCAGGGCATGGACGGGGATGTCCGGCCGGGTGGTGGCGTGGGTGGCCGGCGACAGATCATCCGTGTTGGTTTCGCCTTCAACCTTGAAGACCGTCACGGTGATGCTCTCGGCCAGTTCGGGCTTGGCGGTGAACCACTCGGCTGCGGCCCAGCTGTCCACAACTTGCTTGGCGAAGCGGTTGTCCGCCGCCAGATCCATCACTTCGTTGAAGGCGTCGTAGACGAGCAGCGTTCGGCTGAGTCCCTCAGCAGCACAGCCAGCCAGTGCAGCGTCGGAGTGCTTCAGCAGCTCGATCAGGGCGGCGACGTTGTATCCCCCCACCATCGTTCCCAGCAGCCGGGTGGCCTCCAGTGGTGACACCAGGGGGCTTTTGGCGTCTCCCTGAGCCACGGCACTGAGCCAGGTGGCCTTCACGTAAGCAGCTTCATCCACACCCGGTGGGATCCGCTCGCTGAGCAGGTGCAGCAGGAACTCCTCCTCGCCGGCGGGAGGGTTCTGCAGCAATTCGGTCAGTCCCTGGGTTTGCTCCGCGTTGAGCGGAAGAGCGGGAACGCCCTGGGCTTCCCGGGCGGCGGCCAGCTCGCGGTAAGCGCTCAGCATGGAGATCTCTGTTCAGGGATGACCACCATTCTTCCGGACCGTGTCTGTTGCCAGTGAGCGGGGTGCGTAGCCTTGGTCGGAGTCTCGCGTCCAGTCATGGCCACCACCTCCGATTTGCATGTGGTGGAGACACGTCCCTTGGTGGCCCCTGCTGTGTTGCATCAGGAGCTGCCCATGGACGCGGCGGCGCTCGAGACCGTGGCGTCAGCCCGCCGGCGTATTCAAGAGATCCTCAGTGGCCGTGATCAGCGTCTGCTGGTGGTGGTGGGCCCCTGCTCTGTTCATGACGTCAAGGCTGCCCGGGAGTATGCCCAGCGCTTGGCTCCGATCCGCGAGCGCCTGAAGGATCAGCTCGAGGTGGTGATGCGGGTGTATTTCGAGAAGCCTCGCACCACGGTTGGTTGGAAGGGACTGATCAATGACCCCCATCTCGACGACTCCTACGACATCAACACCGGCCTGCGCCGGGCCCGGGGACTGCTGTTGGATCTCGCCCGGGAGGGGATGCCTGCTGCAACGGAACTGCTCGATCCGGTGGTCCCGCAGTACATCGCTGATTTGATCAGCTGGACCGCGATCGGTGCCAGGACGACGGAAAGTCAGACCCACCGCGAAATGGCCTCAGGGTTGTCGATGCCGAT
This sequence comes from Synechococcus sp. N5, assembly GCF_900473925.1. Classification (NCBI taxonomy): domain Bacteria; kingdom Bacillati; phylum Cyanobacteriota; class Cyanophyceae; order Synechococcales; family Synechococcaceae; genus Synechococcus; species Synechococcus sp. N5. The sequence goes on from NZ_UCNI01000006.1 coordinate 300,266, forward strand.
CGGCTACAAGAACAGCACCAACGGCAGCGCCACCATCGCGATCAATGCCATGCAGGCGGCGGCCAAGCCGCATCACTTCCTCGGCATCAATCGCGATGGTCATGCCTCGATCGTCAGCACCACGGGCAATCCCTACGGCCACCTCGTGCTGCGCGGCGGCAGCCAGGGCAGCAATTACCACTTGGAAGCTGTGCAGGAGTCCGCAGCCGAGCTGAGCAAAGCCGGTCTGCAGGATCGTCTGATGGTGGATTGCAGCCATGCCAACAGCAACAAAGACTTCCGCCGACAGGCGGAGGTGCTGGCCAGCGTTGCCGAGCAGTTGCGGGGGGGCTCCAATCACGTGATGGGCGTGATGATCGAGAGCCATCTGGTGGAAGGCAATCAGAAGCTCAACGCAGACCTGACGCAGTTGACCTATGGCCAGAGCGTCACGGATGCCTGCATCAGCCTCGAGACCACCGAAACCCTGTTGGAGGATCTGGCCGCGGCCGTGGCCAGTCGCAAACAGACGGTTACCGCCTGAGCATCAACGTCTTGGTTCAAACCACCAGTTGACTCCAAAGCACCCCCACGCTGAGGGGAACGCTGAGGTTGTCGAGACCGCTCCAGCTGAGCTGCTCCAAACCGGTTGCCATGGCCACCATGCCAAGGGCTGCTGGCAGGGACAGGTCCACCCCCGACCATCGCGCCAGGCCGATCAGCACCAGGCCTGAGACAACGGCCATGGTCATCGTGCCGACGCTTGATTTGGTCTGACCAAACAGAACCCACTTCGGGGACGCGACGTTGCGGCCGATCAACCCTGCAAGCCCATCCCCCAGGGCCATTACCAGAACCCCGGCGGACACCGCATCGGCTCGGGTTGGCCAGAACAGCAGAAGCAGCGTTGTGATTGCGATGCCGTAGGCGATGGTGCCGTAGCTGTTGCGATCAACATCCTCAACGGCGGGGATGAAGCGCCATTGGTGGTTGATCGTCGTCAAAACGGTGATCACCGCCGCAACAGGCAGGGCAACAACGAAGGGAATTTCAAAGAACCAGGCCAAAGGAACCACGGCTCCGGTTCCGATGTGCACAATTTTTCGGCTCAGTTCTCGTTGATTCGGCCGAAGCCGACGGCACAACACCGCGCCCGCTATCACCATCGCCATCCAGGTCAGGATGGCGATGGGTCCGGTGATGGAAAGCAAGTGGCTTAGGCGGCTTGTTGGTGGTTGGTCATAGCGCGCAGCTTGAGAATCGCTTTGGCCTCCAGCTGTCGGACGCGCTCACGCGACACATTGATCTGACGACCGATTTCGGCAAGGGTCAGAGGCTCTTCACCACCAAGACCGAACCGCAACTTCAGAATCTTCTGCTCGCGCTCGTTCAACTGCGAGAGCCAGCCCCCCAGATGTTCTTTCTGGATGCTGCGATCCATCCCCTCCATCGGTTCTTCACCGTTGGGATCCGGGATCAGTTCACCCAGGGTGCTGCGATCTTCCTCGCCACGAGCATGGGCATCCAGGGATGCACAGGGTGCGCTCTGGGAGATCAGATCCTCCAGTTCCCGGGGCTCGATGCCCATGGCACTCGCCAACTCCAGCCGATTCGGTTGACGACCGAAGCGGTGGGACAGCTCCCGGGAGATGCGACGCATCTTGGAGAGCTTTTCGCTGATGTGGATCGGCAGGCGAATGGTGCGGGCACTGTTGTCGATGGCCCGCGTCATGCCTTGGCGAATCCACCAGTAGGCATAGGTGGAAAATTTGTAGCCCATGGCGGGGTCGAACTTGTCGACCGCTCGCTCCAGGCCGATGGCACCTTCCTGAACCAGATCGAGCAGCTCCAGGCCCTGGTTCTGGTATTTCTTCGCCACGCTCACCACGAGGCGGAGGTTGGCGGCCATCATCCTGTCGCGGGCCCGTTTACCCATGCGGATCTTGTGGCGATGCCGGGAGGTCAGCTCCTCTTCCGGTAGCTCCTGAAGTTGCTTCATCGCTTGCACATGGTGTGCAAGTTCGATCTCTTCAGCTGCCGTCAGCAAGGGGATGCGTCCAATGCTGCTCAGATAAAAACCGATGGAGTCGGTGGCAAGCCGCCCTCCTTGTCGAGTTGATGGTCGACGTCCGGTGGACGGCAACGCAGGTTCCTTCCGGGACGACTGTTTTGTCGTGCCGGAAGATTCCAGAGGGATCCCCATCACCCTGGTCTCCTGAATGAATTTGGGCTGAACTTAGCACCAAGCAACAGTGCTGACTGTTTCGAATCGAAAGAATTTCAGGAGCTGAATCTTTGGGCTTTCAAAACAACTGATTCGGCCGTGATCGTGGTGGCTTCAACTTTGTTTTTGAAGGAATGTTGTATCGAATGTCACAGACGCAATCCCTTTGAAAACCAAAAGAATCACAAGGATTGGATGCCGTTGCTCCATTCCTTGATCAATTGAATCTGGGAATTGCGTTCCGAGGTGTCGTTTTCGGGTTTGCGCTGCACAAATGTGCCGTCGCTCTGCATTTCCCAGGCGGCCTGGTTGTCATTCAAGTACAGCTGCAGCAGGCGTTCCAGTTTCTGGCGATGCTCGGGGTCTTCGATCGGTGTGACTGCTTCAATACGCCGGTCGAGGTTGCGGCTCATCCAGTCGGCACTGCCGATGTACACCTCCGGTGAGCCGCCGTTGGCGAAGGAAAAAATTCTCGAGTGTTCCAGGAATGGGCCGATGATGCTGATCACCCGAATGTTGTCACTCAGTCCTTCACATCCGGGATAGAGGCTGCACATGCCGCGAATGATCAATTCGATCGTCACTCCGGCTTGGGAAGCTTCATAAAGAAGCGCAATGATCGTTGGGTCCACCAGGGAATTCATCTTGGCTCGGATCACGGCCTCTCGGCCCTGCTGAGCATGTTCAATTTCGCGGCGAATTAACAGCTCCATGCCTTTCCGCAGGGTGACGGGGGCCACGAGCAGGCGACGAAAACTTTGCTGCTTGGAAAAACCGGTGAGGTAATTGAACAGTTCCACCAGGTCTTGACCCAGTTCCTGGTTGGCGGTGAGCAGGCCTAGGTCGGTGTAGAGCTTGGAGGTTTTGGAGTTGTAGTTGCCCGTGCCGATGTGCACATAGCTCTGCAGCTTCTCTTTCTCCTTGCGCACCACCAGAACAATCTTGGTGTGGGTTTTCAGCCCCAGCACCCCGTAGACCACATGCACTCCGGATTGCTCCAGGTGCCGGGCCCATTGGATGTTGTTGTCTTCGTCAAATCGTGCTTTCAATTCCACCAGTGCCATCACCTGCTTGCCGTTTTCGGCGGCACGGATCAGTGCAGCGATGATCGGCGAGTCTTTGGAGGTGCGGTAGAGCGTCATCTTGATGCCCATCACCTGGGGATCGTCCGCTGCCTGGTTGATGAACTCTTCGACGGTTGTCGAGAAGAGGTCATAGGGATGGTGCAGAAGGATGTCCTGACGGCGAATCACCGAGAAGATCGATCTGAACTCATCTGGCTTGATTGCTCCCTCGTCCAGCAGGTGTTGCTGACTGCGGGCTAGAGCCGTCGGTGTCTGGCCTCCGTGGCTTTGGCTCTTGAGTTTCGGCAGCGGTAGGGCGGTGAGGCTGAGCAGGTCGTCCAGGCCCAGGGGACCATCAATCACATAGAGGTCTTCCTCTTCAACGCTGAGTCCTGTCATCAGCATCTCCACCACGTCCTGAGGCATTTCGTTGGGCACCTCAAGGCGCACCACCTCACCGCCCATGCGTCGCTTTCGCAGTCCTTGTTCCAGGGCCAGCATCAGGTCATCGGCTTCCAGATCCCTCAGTTCCAGATCCGCATCCCGCGTCACGCGGAAGAAGTAGTGCCCCTCGATCGTCATGCCAGGGAACAGTTCCTTCAGGTTGAAGGCGATCACCTGCTCGAGGGCGATGGCGGTGTGAACGGGTTTGTGCTCCTGGCCGCTCAGGTGCGAGGGGATGGCGATGAAGCGAGGCAGATTTTTCTGGGGAACTTTGACCCGGGCAAATTGCCGTTGTCCTGTTTCCGGATCAACAACCACGGCCGCAACGTTGAGGCTCAGGTTGCTGACGAAGGGGAACGGATGGGCGGGGTCCACAGCCAGAGGTGTGAGCACCGGAAACACCGAGGTCTGGAAGGTGTCGTCAACCCATTGGCGTTGGTCGTTGTTCAGCTGTCTGTAATCGAGCAGTTCAACCCTGTGTTCCAGCAGCTTCGGCCTCAGGTGCTGGCGGTAATGCACCTGTTGCTCTCGCAGCAGGGGAATCAGCCGTTCCCGGATCGCCAGCAGCTGCTCCAACGGCGATTTGCCATCCTCACTTGGCTTGCTGACGCCCGCCTCCACCTGAGACTTCAGTGACGCCACGCGAACCATGAAGAATTCGTCGAGGTTGTTGCTGAAGATGGCGCTGAACTTGGCTTGATCGAGCAGAGGTGTGCGCGGATCCAGGGCCTGGGCCAGCACCCTTTCGTTGAAGGCGATCCAGCTCAGCTCCCGGTTGATGTAGTTCTCCGGGGCTAAGGCTGCTGCGCACATGGGCTGAACGGCTCGGCGCTGGTGTCGTTAGCCGAAACGTAGCAATCAGGACTGGCTTGGTTGTGTGTCGGAGATGTCCGGCAGAGGGCTGCCTGCCACCAGGCCGATCACGATCACCAGCACGGTTGCCGCAGCTGCAAACGGGCTCACTGGACCCAGCAGGTCGTAGCTGAATCCCGCTAGTGGAGGGCCGAGGAAACTGCCCAAACTCTGCAGGGCCTGCAGGCTGCCGAGGGCGCTGCCTTGCCCTTCGCGACCCAGGCGCCGTGACACCAGGCTGCGCAGGCTTGGTGTGACCAATCCGGTGCCCAGGGCCAGGATGCCGACGGCAGTGAAGATGGCGCCGGCCCGATCGGATGCACCGACGCTGGGGATTAGCAGGCACCCAATGATCACCAGGCCGAGGCCCAGCAAGGTCAGACGCCATTCACCGAACCGTTTCACCAGCGGCCCGATCAGCCCTCCTTGCACCACGGTGGCGACCACCCCCACCACGAGGAAGGCGGTGGTGGCGAGCTCAGGGCCCCAGCCGAAGCGCTGCTTGAAATAGAGCACCAGGATGGCGGTGAAGCCGTTGAAGGCCAGGAAGAAGAGGAAAAAAGCTCCGCACAGTCGCCCCACGCTGGGGTTCATCAGCACCTGGCTCAGCCGTGCAAACGGATTGAGGTCGCGTTTTCTGGGCAGGTTTTTGCGGGATTCCTGGGGGTGGGTTTCCGGCAGCAGATTGAGCACCACCAAGAGGTTGAGTGCAGCGAAGCCTGTGGCCACCCAAACGGGAAGGGACACGGCCACTCGGGCCAGTTGTCCGCCAACGAAGGGGCCAAGGATGAACCCCAAACCAAAGGCCACGCCGATCAAGCCGAAGGCACGGGCTCGCTTGTCGGGAGGCGTGATGTCGGCGAGCACGGCGCTGGCTGTTGCTGCCGTACCGCCACTGATGCCGTCAATGATCCGTGCTGCGAACAACAGCAGCAGGGGCAGCAGGCTTTGGCTGGGCCATGGCAGTGAAACCGTCACGGCAAACAGGCCGAGCCCCACCACGGATCCTGCGACGCAGATGCTGATCACGGGGCGGCGGCCGTAGCGATCACTGAGCGCTCCGATCAAGGGAGTGACCAGGAACTGCGCCAGGGCATAGCTTCCCGCCAACAGTCCCAGGGTTCGTCCGTCTGGGGCGAACTGGGCCAAGAGAAAGGGCAACAGCGGAAAAACAATGCTTTCGCTGAGCCGGTCGTTGAGCAGCGTGAGAAACGCGCTGAGCAGTGTGGGAATCCGAGGACGCTGCAAGCTTGCTGCCACGCAGGAGAGACTCACATTCCCACAGGCGGCTCCATGGCTTTGCGTCCGATCGCTCCGGAAGATCACCCGCTGTTGCGGGAGATCTATGCCGATGCGATCGAATCTCAGGCTCCCCTCCTTTATTCAGAGGAACAAGTCAGGGCCTGGGCGGCCTTGGCTTGGTTGCCCGGCGTGCTCGATGCGAGTTTTCGGGAGGGCTCGGGATGGCTCACCACGGATGGTTCGGCCTTTGCGATCCGCCATCCGGAAGATCGTCTTTCGTTGCTTTACTGCCGCGGTTGTGCCTCGAGGCGGGGGCATGGAAGTGCCCTCCTGAACCGGATTGAGGCGGATGCGCTGGCGTCCGGCGTTCAACAATTACGAACGGAGGCCAGCCAGTTCAGCCGACCGTTGCTGGAGCGATGGGGCTGGTGTGTGGAAGCGCCGGAGACGATCCTGATTGGAGGCGTTCCGTTCGAGCGCTATCGGATGGTCAAGCTGCTTCGCCAAGCGCAGAGTTGATCAAGCTGGGCTTGGGCCTGGCCCGTTTCCAGAATGGACGCTGCCCGTTGAATGCCCTGTTCCAAGGAATCACTGCAGCCGGCGAACCACAGATAGGCGCCGGCGTTCCAGCGCAGGGCGTCGCAGAGAGGACCTTTGTTCTGAAGGGCGTTTCGTGCCTGCTCAGCCCAGGTGGTGTCGTCAGCCCATTCCACGTCGGCGTCGTGACAGCCATGGTCACGGGGGTGCAGGATCAATCGCTCCGCTTTGCCATTCCGCACCCGGGCCGTGATGCAGGCTCGGCCGATGGGCAGGTCGGTGCCTCCTTCCAACCCCTTCACGGTGAGTACATCGGTTTCGCCGGCTTGCTTGAGGGCTTCCCAGGCGCGGGCTTCTGTTGGTGGGTGGACAAAGCCACTCACAAGGAGGTGGTCGCCTTGGTGGGGTGTCCAGAGCAGTTCCAGGCTGGCAACCGGGGGACGCTTGCCCAGTTCTTCGCGGTAGCCGATCAGGGTTTCCGCGATGGGGAAATGATCCGGCTGGTGAATCAGGGCGAAGCCGTTCTGCTGGAACCCGTCTGCAACGGCGCTGATCGGTAGACCTGTGAGGTCCAGATCGAGAAGGCGGAACAGATCAACAGCGGTGACGCCGTATTTGATCGGCATCCGCTCACCGCCCTGCAGAACCACCGGCTGACCACAGGCCAGCAGCACCAGCGTGGTGAGCGGGTAAATCGGCGCTGTGCGCGTGCGCCCGTCGTAGGGCATGCCGAAACACAACGGTGCTCGACTGCCAGCCGTGGAGTGCAACACCGGGCCATGGGCTCGGTAGGTGTCGAGCATCCCCGTGAGTTCCTGGGGTTCGGGCCGTCGGATGCGATGGGCAATCAGGAAAGCGCCGATCTGTGCGGGCGTCGCTTCGCCCTGCAGCATCAGCTCCATGGCATCAGCCGCTTCCTCGCGACTCATGCCTTTGCTGGTGTGTTCACCACTTCCCACCTTGCGCAGGTGCTGCTTGAAGCGGTCGCGGCCGGAGAGAACTGCGCTCGTCAAAGGTCCGGCCTCTAGCTGTGATCAGTCTTCAGGAGTGACTGACCCGGCAGGGGTAGCAATTGCTACGAAAGCTCAGGACCTGCTTAGACGGGATAGCCCCTCGAAACTGCCATGGCGTGGGTGCTGCGGGTGGTGGCGTCCTTCGGCGTAATAGAGCCGCTCCAGCATCAGTTGGGGAGCAGTGGTTGGCGGAAGGAATTGCGCCTGCAGCAGGGTTGCCATCGATTGGAAGAATTGGCTCATTGCAAATTTCTTCTGTAAAACAAATTTCCCCGATCAAGAGACTGTCGGCTGTGCTTGTTGCTTCAAAACAGGCTGTTGTTTTGTAGTTGATGCTTCATTGTTCAGTCAGCGTTTGCGCAACAGTTTCGGGGCTGCTGAGACGTTCCAGCTTGGAACGCTGTTTTTGAGGCGGCTATAACAATTTTTCGTTCAATCATGACTGTTTCAGCTGTTCCCTCGACCCCGTCGTTGGCAGCTCCTTCCCAGGAGACTGTCACCGCCACCTTGATGGCTGCCAAGAAGGCCAAGGGCATGAGCTTTGCTGATCTGGAAGCAGCCCTGGGCCTCGATGAGGTCTGGATTGCATCCCTGTTCTATGGACAAGCAACAGCTTCAGAAGAAGAGGCTGAAAAGCTGGCTGAGCTGCTCTCCCTTGACCCAGCCATCACTGCCGCTTTGCAGGAGTTCCCCACCAAGGGAAGCCTCGATCCGGTGATCCCCACTGATCCCTTGATCTATCGCTTCTACGAGATCATGCAGGTCTATGGCATGCCCCTGAAGGATGTGATCCAGGAGCATTTTGGTGACGGCATCATGAGCGCGATCGACTTCACGCTTGATGTCGACAAAGTGGAGGATCCCAAAGGTGATCGTGTCAAAATCACCATGTGCGGCAAGTTCCTGCCTTACAAAAAGTGGTGAACATTCAAGTGTCTTGATTGAAGACATCAAGCCCCGCAAGTGCGGGGTTTTTTTATTGGCGGAATTGTTGGCTCAGTTGGGTGCTGGCCATTTTCCGCCGAACGTCGTCATTCAGCTCCTGGCTTAACTCCAGCAGGCAGCGCTGACTGGAAGGTGTGGCGATGCAACCGAGCGCGCGGAAGGCGGCCTCGGCAACTGGCAGGGAACCGCTGCGACACAGCTCTGCCAGCTTTTCGCTGATCAACACGCCATCGCGGCGTTGCAGAACCCGAATGGCGGCCACAACGACTGGATCGCGAAAATCATTCAAAACCTCTTGGCAGAACTGCAGCAGTTCACCGTCGTCGAGGCAATGGGATCGGAAGCTGAGCAGTTGAAGACCGGCAAGTCGGTGCAGTTGGCCCGTGTGATGCAGGCAATTCACCACCACTGATTCGGGAACTTCGGCACCCCAGCAGGCGAGAGCCTGAACCACCATCAGGTTGGCGTCCTCATCGTCTGAGGTTTGCTCGAGTTGAGCCAACAACCAATCGCGGGCTTCGCTCTGGTGGCAGAGTCCTGCCGCCATCACCAAATCGGGCAAAACCCCGTGGCTGGCGAGGAGGTCTTGGATCACGGGCCAGCCGTGCTCGGCCTGCATCCCCAGTTTTTCGCAGAGGGCTCGCCGCAGATCAACAGAAAGGCTGGGGGAGTAGACCTCCCCCAGCCAAGCGGGCTCCAAAGGAGCGCGTCGAGATCGGGCGAGCCGTTCCCAGAGAACGGCTTCGTCGTTCATGGATGGATCAGCGGGCACCCAGTTCAGCAGCGAGCTCACGCTCCAGCTTTTCATCGTGCTCGGTGGGCAGCACGTTCTCCATCGGCGTGCGATGGGTGCTGTAGAAGAGCATGCCGATGAACACCATGCCGCCCACGATGTTGCCGAGGGTGACAGGCAGCCAGTTCCAGAAGATCACCTTGGTGAAGGGGACGCCGGAACCGAGGATCGGGCCAGCGGTGTGGAGGAACTGGTTCACCACGATGTGCTCCATGCCCATCGATTGGAAGGCGGTGATCGGAAGCCAGCAGGCCAGGATTTTGCCGGGAACGCTCTTGCTCACCAGAGCCATGGTCACGCCCAGGCAAACCAACCAGTTGGCCACCAGTCCGCGCAGGAAGGCGAGGAAGAAGCCCATGCTTCCCAGGGCCTCGTACTTCTTCTCAACGTTGATTTGATTGAGGGCCATGATCTTCTGGGCCACGGCATCCCAGATCGGCGGGCCGACGTTGTCAGCAGCGCCATCCATGGTGCCGCTGGTGAGGCTGATGGCCATGATCACGGCCACAACGGCGGTGCCGATCCAGTTGCCGATCCACACCCAGACCCAGTTGCGGAAGGTGGCACCCCAGCTGCTCTTGCCAGCCCAGGTGGCCATCGGCAGCAGGGCGAAGTTGCCGGTCACCAGCTCCATGCCGAACAGCACGATGCTGGCGAAGCCGAAGGGGAACAGCAGCGAGCCTACGAAGGGGGCTTTGACGGTGATGCCCACGGTGAGGGCCAGGATCACCGCCAGGCCAAGGATGGCTCCGGAGTAAAAGCCACGGATCAGCAGGTTCTTCACGCTGACCGTTGATTTTTTGCCGCCGGCGGCAATCATGCCGTCGACAAGCTCATTGGGTAGGACGTAGTCCATCAGATGAGATTGAGAGTTGGACGAAAGTTTTGATGTCAGCCGCTGATGCGGTTCATCAGTCGGGAGAACAGATCAGGGCTGCCGCCCTGACGGTTGATGGCGGCTCCGTCGCGACCACTGGCGCTGAGCCAGTTGACGAAACGAGAGAACACGTCGTTGCGGTTGGCCATGACGGTGAGGGGGAGTGGTCGATGCGGGGAGCCGTGACTTCAAAAGGAAGCGTCACGGCTACAGCAGCGATCAGGCCTTCGGGGTGGCCCCGAACTTCTCGATCAACACCTCTTTGAGAGCGGTCTTGATCTCATCGGCCGGGATCGCCTTGCGGTGGATTTCGCCGACCGTGGGATTGGCACCCTGGGAACCACCGATGGTCATCGTGTAGCCCTCTCCCATCACGCCTTCACTGTTTTTGGCTTTGGTGCCGGTGAGGCCGATGGCACCCATGTAGGCCTGGCCGCAGGTGTTGGGGCAGCCGGTCCAGTGGATCTTCAGCTCTTCAGGAAGATTGAGCTCTTGGTCGAGTTCCTTGGCTGCTTCTAGGGCTTGGTCTTTGGTGTTGGTGAGGGCGAAACCGCAGTAGGTGTTGCCGGTGCAGGACACCGTTCCTGCAGAGATATGACCGGGCTCCAGCGGGAAGCGTTGCACCAGGGCGTCTGCCTTAAGGGCCTCGAGCTTGTCGTTGGGAAGGCCAACGAGGATGACGTTCTGATCTTCGGTGAGACGTACCTCACCACTGCCGTAGTTGAGGCTTGCGGTTGCCAGATCCTGCAGATCCTGGGCGGTCAGGCGACCCACTGGAACGTGCAGTCCGGCATAGGAAAGCCCTTCCTGTTTCTGAGGATGGAAGCCGTAGTGGGAGCGGGGCGTGGTGTTGAAAACAGAGCCCGGGTCTGGGGTCAACGGACCGAAGAGTTCTTCCACCTGGCTGCGGAACACGTCGTGGCCCACTTGATCCAGGTAGAGCCGGAAGCGGCCTTTGGGGCGCTTGTCGCGCTCACCGTTGTCACGCCAGAGCCGGATCACGGCATCGGTCATCTTGCAGATTTCCTCCGGCTTCACCCAGGCGTTCAGGGGAACGGCATAGGCGTTCATCTGCGATGACAGAACACCGCCGATCCAGACGCCAAATCCCATCACCCCATCCCGTTCCACGGGGTGGAAAACGATGTCGTTGTGGAGCAGGAAATTGTCCTTTGCACCGGCAACGGCGGTGTTCCACTTGCGGGGAAGGTTGGAATACTCCGGGTTGCCCTGACAGTTGTTGGTGAGGAAGTTCTGCAGCTCAGTTGTGTATGGCCGCGTGTCGACGATCTCGTTGGGATCAATACCGGCGATGGGGTTGCCGGTGACGTTGCGGGGGTTGTCAAAGCCGGATTGGATCGTGCTGAGGCCGGCTTCCTTCAGCCGCTTGAGGATTTCCGGCAGGTCGCCCAGCAGCACACCGCGCAATTGCAGGTTCTGACGGGTGGTGATATCGCAGCTGCCGTTTTCGCCGTAGCGCTCGACAATGGAGCCAATCACCCGCAGTTGATCGGCTGTCAGCACACCATTGGGCACCCGCAAGCGCAGCATGAATTTGCCTGGTGTTTTCGGACGCCAAAACATGCCGTACCACTTCAAACGCAACTGGAGGTCGGTTTCATCCACTTGCTCCCAGCCGAGCTCGGCGAATTTTTCAATTTCGCTGCCGACCAACAGGCCATCTTTGGCCGCCTTGTTCTGCTCGATCTTGTTGAGCTTCTTGCCATCCAGGTAAGCCCTGGAGGGAGAGCTAATGGTCATAAGTCGAATAACGATTGGGCGGATTGATTGCTCAAAGACGAGGCGCGAATCAATCGAGATGGCCCGAAGACCGGCAACGCTTCAAAACGAAGGGGAGCGTTGGGTTGACTGAATAAACACTGCGACGGCGACCCTGGTCCGTAACAAAGAGAACACTTTTGGTGTTGATCAATCCCAGGGCTTTGTTCTACCTGATTTGTAATGCCGGCTACATCTGGTGGTTCCCGTGAGGCCGTAAAAGGCAGCCTGCTTTGGCTTCAGTATTGGCGTCCAATTTCGCCAACCATGCGCACCGCTCCGGCCCGCAGCATCTGCCAAACCCGCTTCATCGCAGCGAAGTCTTGGTCGAGTTCGGAGGGTCCGGTGGGGCGGTCGAAGCTTCGGTCGTACCGGTCATGCCGGTCGTAACGAGCCTCCCTGGCGTCGTACCCCCGGCTGTAAGTGTCTTCTCGGATGTCGTACCGGTCGTCTCGGAAGTCGTACCGCTCAATCCGTCCGTCCAACGGCTCCCGGTAGGAGCGGCTGTCCAATGGGGCACGATCAAAACGACGGCGGGGCGCCATGACTCATCCAACGTTCACAACAACCCGATGACATCAGCCGGCATGGTCATCAATCCGTGGCCATTGCTACGGAATGACGCTTCCGATGGGGGGCGGCAAGGGTTGCATCTGGTGGTGCATGGCCGCAGTGGCGGTGTTGTTCCTGAGTGTTTGGCCTCTCTGCCGGACCTTCTGGCTCAGCGGCGCTCAGCGCCCGTGCAGTTGGAGGTGCTGACGGCTGAACAACCCGTATCGGCGCTTCCCCAATCCTCTTGGATCGTTCCGTTGCTGCTGCTGCCTGGGGCGCACGCCCGCACGGATGTGCCGGCGATTCGCAACAGACTTCGTGGTGCCGGAGCCAGTGTGCGTCTGCTGCCCTTTCTGGGCTCTTGGACCACGTGGTGGAACGCTGTGCTCTCAGCACTTCCGTCGTCTGAGCGCGCTGATGCCGTGCTGGTGCACCACCCCTTGCGCCCGGGGGTGGCGGATCGCTTCCTCGCGATGCTGGCGTCTCGCCTTGCTTTGCCGTTGGTTCCCTTTGATGCCTGGCCCGAGTTTCAGCAGCGCCACCCCAGGGCTCGGCCACTTCCACTAACCCTTGCGCCCAACCGCATGACGGATGCGTTGAGCGAAGCTGGTGGATTGCCTCCGCTTTTGGAGCATCCCCCCACCCGTCAGGCCCTGATCGATCTGCTTGTTTCTCTGCCGTGACCACCGCTGAACAAACCGGAACCGTTTATCTGGTGGGAGCCGGTCCCGGCGATCCCGAGTTGCTCACGCTGAAGGCGCATCGGCTGTTGAGCCAGTGCGATGCCCTGGTGTACGACTCGCTGGTGCCCGAGGAAGTGCTGGATCTTGTGCCGGCAACATGCGAACGCCGTTTTGTCGGCAAGCGTCGCGGACATCACTCGGTGCCCCAACCCAGCACCAATGCAGTGCTGGTTGAAATGGCCCAGAAGCACAGCACCGTGGTGCGCTTGAAGGGGGGTGATCCCTTCCTGTTTGGCCGTGGAGGGGAAGAAGCCGCTTACCTGGCGGAGCGAAACATTCCTGTTCAGGTGGTGCCTGGTGTCACCGCTGGCATTGCTGCCCCTGCCTACGCCGGAATTCCCGTCACCCACCGGCGGGCGGGGTCATCGGTGACCTTCGTCACCGGTCATGAGGAAATCGACAAGCGCCGTCCTTCCGTGGATTGGCGTGCCCTGGCTGCGGCTAGTGACGGATTGGTGATCTACATGGGGCTGCATAACCTGCCCCGGATCGCAGAGGAGCTGATGGCGGGCGGTTTGGTTGCGACAACCCCCGTGGCGGTGATCCAGCAGGGCACGGTGGCGGGGCAACGCTGCCTCAAAGCCACCTTGGTTGACGTTGCCGATCAATGCCGAGCCGAAGCCTTCAAGTCACCCTCGATCGTTGTGGTGGGTGAGGTGATTGATCAGCAAGTTGAGGCCTGCAGGCCCACACCGGCAGCGGTCACGATGCCGATTCCGTTCTGAATTGCTCCGCTCGTTCCGCTCTATTCCTTCAAGCGAGCCCGGAGCTGGGCCAGGTTGCACGGTCGGGTGTCGGCATCGAGTTGAGCCCGGATGAGCCGGTTCCAAGCGGTGGTCACCGCATCCAGAGATCCCGGCAGCACAAACACGAATGTGCCGTTGGCCACGCCGGCAAGGCAGCGGCTTTGCAGGGTGCTGGTGCCGATGCTCTCGAAGGAGAGCACACGGAACAGTTCACCGAATCCTTCGATGGTTTTGTCCAGCAGCGGTGCCACCGCTTCGGGGGTGCCATCGCGGCCGGTGAGCCCGGTTCCGCCGCTGGTGATCACCACATCAACCGCAGGATCGGCGATCCAGCGGCTCAGTTCACGGCGGATTTGATAGCGATCATCCGGGCAGAGTTGTCGCTCCTGAAGGCGATGCCCCGCGTCTTCAAGGCTGCGCTGCAGTTGATCTCCGCTGCTGTCGTCCGCCAGGGTGCGTGTGTCGGAGATGGTGAGCAGGGCGATGGAGAGGCCCATGGCACAGCGGCGGAGCCCTTGGACGCTAGAACCACTCCAGCTGCCATGGACGTGGTGCTGAAGGTGCTGCTGTTCGCTTCCCTGCGAGAACGCGCCGGTTGGGCCGATCGTTCCCTTCCCTTCACACCAGGCGTCTCGACGGCTCGTGAGGTCTGGAATCAGTTGGATCTTGGTCCGCTGGAGGGCATCAGCATTGCGGTGAACCAGGAGTTGGTCGGTGCCGATCAGCCGTTGCAGGCCGGTGATGAGCTGGCCTTTCTTCCACCGTTCACGGGGGGGTGAAGCGTGACCGATTGCCGTGTGGAGGTGTGCCCGGATCCCTTTGATCCTTGGCAGCAACTGGCGCTTTGGAGCGGGGATGCCGCGGCCGCGGCGATCTTCATTGGTCGGGTGCGTCCCTCCACGATGGATGGCCGGCCTCTGGAGGCACTTGAGCTGGAGCACTTCCCCGGCCTTTGCGAACGTCAGATCACGGCCATGGCGCAGCGCCTGCAGCAGGAGCACCGGACGGGACCGATTTTGGTGCTACATCGGGTGGGCAAGCTCGCCCCCGGTGAGCCGATCGTGCTGGTGGCGGTGCAGGCCGATCGTCGTGGGGCGGCGCAGCGCTGCTCCGCCGCCTTGTTGGAGCAACTCAAGCACCAGGCCCCGTTCTGGAAGCGGGAGTGGTGCGCTGGTCAGGGCACCTGGTTGGAGGCCAACACGCCACTCTGATCAAGGCGTGGGTGCTGCAGCTGGTAGCCCAGCTGTTTGAGCCGGTTGTTGCGGATCCGTCGGCCCCCTGAGCCCGGTTCGTCCTGCCCAAGCCAGCGCACGGGCGCCAGGCCCTGGCGCTGCAGGCTGCGCCCCACCAGGTCCCGCAGCCGAATCGGCTCGTCGTTGACCACATTCACCAGGCCGGCCCATTCAGCATCGAGAGCTGCTTCCAGGGCACCGGCAGCATCCGCCACATGCAGCCAGTTGCTGTAGGTAGAGCCCCTGCCAGGGCGTTCCAGTCCGGCGAGCCCGCGCAGGCGTCGGTCGAGATCGCGGCCAGGGCCATAGAGCGCCCCGAGGCGCAGGATGCACACCCGCCGGCCGCTGATGCCGCTGAGCAGTCGTTCGCTTTCCAGCAGAACATCGCCATGGCCGCGGCCTGGCGCGGGAGGCGTTTGCTCATCCACCCAGTCCCCCGCGGCATCGCCGTACACCGAGCAACTGCCCGTGTAGACGATCTGCCCCAGTTTCGGCAGTTGTGGCAACAGCGACGTCAGGCAATGGAAGCTGTCGACGAAGGTGCGGCGGTAGCCGTTGGCATCCACCTGGCGATCTCCCTTAGGCCCGAGGCAGAACACGGCGCTGCTGCTCTGCCGCAGGGCGTTCCGCAATTGCACGGGGTCTGTGGCGTCGCACAGCTCCACCCGATCGGCCAGGGGGCTGAGTTGCTCCAGCCGTTCGCTGCTGGTGGTGGTCAGCGTCAGCTTCAGCTGGGGGCGTCTTGGTTGCAGCCGCTCCGCCAAAGCGAGTCCCACGTAGCCGCAGCCAACGATCGTCAGGTCCATGGCCGGGATGGCTGTTGGCGCGACCCTAAGGAGATCGACCGTTCCATGCCGTCACGGACATGACTGATCAATGGACCCTCAACCGCCGAAATTTCGCGGGCCATTGGCAGGGCTGTGGTTCTTGGTTTGAGCGGGACGGCAGCGGTCGGCTGGATCTGCAGCATCCGACGCGTCGGATCGACCCCACCACCTACGCGATTTCCTTTTCCGATGACGACCACGGGGTGTGGGATGGATCGGGTCTGGCCTTTGCCCCCGGGGGTAAGGCCACCTATCCCATCAGCCGGGCCACCTACAACGCCGGCGGAGGCTGCTGGCAGTTCCCCGGGGCGGGCGGTCAGTCCAGCCGGGGGTTGGATGCCGAGCGTCCCCGCTTCGGCCATGAGATCAACCTGTTCTGCGGTCGTTCCCGCTCGATGCTGGTGCTGCTCTGGGAACCGCTTGACGGCGGCTGGCGTTTGCAGCGTGTTGGGGCGGTGGGTTTCCGTTGCTTGAACGGCACCGATCCCGAACCCGACCGTCCCGCATGCGGGACACCCGAGGCCCTGCTGGCGCCGGTGCAGGGATGGAGTGGCGAGCGGCAGATGCTCAAGCCGCAGGGGGGGGTGAACGGCCAGGCGGAGGGCGCCGCTTCGCTGGTGTTCGATCCAAGCCAGCTGTTACACAACGACTGCTCAGCGGTGATGCCTGACGGCTTGGTGTTCTCGGTGCCCAGTGAGCTCCCCAGTGCGCCCTTCAGCCTCGAGATCGGTGGCCGTCTCGGCGCTGACCTGTTTCAGCAGATCAGCATCCATTTCGATTCATCGGGCCAGCTCATGGCCTGGGAGCGCCGCTGGTTTCAGCCTGATCCGGCTCAGAAAATCCGCTGACGAATCAGCTGGGCCCAGAGACGGGTGCCGCTTCCGAGCGGGCCGGCTTCCGCTGGCAGTTCCAGCAGCAGATCGGCCTGTTGCAAGGAACCGATCCTGGACGAGGCCTGCGAGCCATCCACCCGTGCCAGCAGCGTTCCTGCGGCGTTGGTGTGGAGGCGGGCCCGAGCCAGTTCCGGCCGTCCCGGTCGGCGGGACAACGGGTCGGCGAGTTCCACCATCACCCGGGGGAAAAGCTCCGGTTCCTTCTGGCCCTCCAGAACCTGCACGGCGGGCCAGAGCAGTTGCAGGGCGGTGACCGCCGCCGCCACGGGATTGCCCGGCAGTCCGAAAAACGGCACGTCCTCACCGATGCTGCCGAAGGCGAAGGGGCGCCCCGGGCGTAGGAACAATTTCCAGAAGTCCACGGCACCCAGCTCCGCCACCAGCGGTCGGATCCAGTCGGTGTCGCCAGCGGAGACGCCGCCGGTGCTCACCACCACGTCGCAGTCATGGGCCAGATCCAGCAGGGCCTGGCGCAGGGCGTCGGGTTGATCGGCCACCACCCGTCGCTGGGTCACCGATTGCCCCAGGGCCTGGAGCATTGTCTCCAGAAGCGTGCCGTTGCTCTCCCAGATGGCACCGGGCTGCCGTGCTGTTCCGGGTGGCACCAGCTCGTCCCCGCTGATCAGCAGCCCGATGCGGGGTTGCTGCGCAACGGTTAGTTGGGCGATGCCGCAGCCGGCGAGGCGTGCGAGATCGGCGGCACCAAGGCGCTCTCCAGCGGCCAGCAGCAGGTCTCCCGGTCGGCATTCCTCATCCTCGGGGCGAATCCAGGGACGATCCGACGCCTCTTTCACCAGCTTGAGGCTGGTGCCGTCCACGCTGATCAGCTCCTGGGGCAGCACCCAGCCGGCACCGTCCGGCAGTGGAGCGCCGGTGAGGATGCGGATCGCATCGCTGCTGGCCAAGGTTCCGTTGAAGGGCTGGCCGGCGGCGGAGCGTCCCTTCAGCTGCCAGGTGTCCCCAGGGTTGGGCTGGTGGCTCTGCCCCAGGGCGTAGCCGTCCATGATCGAGGCCCGAAACCCCGGAACGGCAGTGCTGGCCAGCACATCCGCAGCGCTCACCCGGCCGAGGGCCTGCTGCAGCGGGACTGTGTTGCTGGCTGTGATCGGCCGAAGCGCCGCCAGTACCCGTCGACGTGCCTCTTCGAGGGGTAGCCCTTCGCGTCCGTAGGGCTCAGCGTTTCCAGACACCGTTCCGCCCTCCTTCCTTGAATTCCAGCTGAATCGCCTCGATCGTCATGGCTGGATCAACCGCCTTGAGCATGTCGTAAAGGGTCAGCAGCCCCACGGACACAGCCGTCATCGCTTCCATTTCCACCCCGGTCTGGCCTGTGGTGCGGCAACGGCAGTGGAGCACCAGGCCAGGCAGGGAGGCGTCGGCGTCGATCGACACATCCATGCCACTGAGTGGCAGCGGATGGCACAGGGGAATCAGCTCCCAGGTGCGTTTGGCGGCTTGGATTGCTGCCACCCGGGCGACCGCCAGAAGATCTCCTTTCGGTGTCTCGCCCCGCTGGATCAGGCCGAGGGTTGAGGCGTCCATGCGAATGGCGCCACGGGCATGGGCTTCTCGGTGGGTGGCCGGCCGGTCCCCCACGTCCACCATGTGAACCTCGCCTCGCTGGTTCAGATGACTCAGATCTTGCGTCATTCGATCAAGCTGACAACACCGCTGCTGAGTTGGAAACAACCCACCACCAGTTTCAGCGCACCGCTGGCTTTGGCCTCAGCCAGAACGGCGCTGCGTTGAATCAACGTGGAGGCGCTGGCGAGGGCGTTGCGCTTCACGGCGTCCTCGAGATCGCTGCTGCCGTTGATGTTCTCCCGGATGGGTTGGATCAGTCGGTCCAGGGAGGGGGTCAGCGGGTTGGTGTCCATCGCCGCCGTCACGGCTCCGCAGCCACTGTGTCCCATCACCATTAACAGCGGCGTCTTGAGAACGCTGACGCTGTATTCAACCGAGGCAATGGCTTCGGTGAATGCGGTGTTGCCGGCGTTGCGGATCACGAACAGCTCGCCAGGCGTGGTGTCGAACACCCAGCTCGGCGACACCCGTGAATCAGAGCAGGTGAGCACGGTGGCCCAGGGATGTTGGCTGGTGGCCAACGCCCTGGGGGAGTTGAAGCAGCGCGGGTTAGCGCCCGCCGTTCCGGGTGTCGTTCCGTCGTCTTGTTTGCCCTGGCGCCAGGCCTCTGCAAATCGGCGGTTCCCCTCCATCAGGGCCTCGAGTGGATCATTCGGGCTGCAGAAACCCTCCTCTGCTGCCTCAACGGGGCGCGCTTGGATCAGGGCGGCCAAGGCCAGACCGCCCGTTTGCTGGAGGAAGTGACGGCGCTGAATCCCCATTCCGGCACCTTATGCGGGCCGGCTGGCGGGCTGTGCCACGTGGGCAGTGCGATCAGCGCTCGCCGAAGGCAGACCAGAGGGTGGCTTCGGAGCCCACAACAGGCTCAACGGCGGGCTGGATGGCAGCAGTGGGTTGGGCTGTTGCGCCTGTGGTGGCACTGGCGATGTCGCGCTCGGCCAAGGGAGCCCAGAGAGCGGCAGGCCCGGCGATCACCGGCTCCACGCCAGCGGCACCGGCCTGAACGGAAGCCGACTGGCTGCGCACCAGTTGCACGGCGAGGGAACCAACGATGAAGGCACCCAGGAAACCGGCGGCCAGGGTGATGGGGCTGCGGCCGGAAGCGGACGAGATGCTGCTGGTCACGGCAGAAACTCTTTGAACAGAGCTTCAGTATGGAAAAAATTGGTGTGAACGACTACTGAACGGGCTGAATTGTGTAGCGTAATTAACAGTTTCTATGGGATCAAAGCCCTGCATGGGCTGCTGTTGGAGTGCATCAGCCGTGACCCATCCATGGGACATCCCCAGCAGCATTCCGAGGGAGAGGGCGAAGCGCACAGACCAACATTTGTATCGGGTTAAACATCTCTGTTTCCGTGGGCTTCCGTTGTCATCATTGACACCGATCAAGGCTTTGGTTGATGTCCAGCCGTCGTAATTCCGCCAGCCATTGCTTTGCCTTTGAACAGGACTTCATCGGCAACTGGCGCTGCATCCCTCTGTGTGTGCGACGCAAATTGGATCTGTGTGGGGTGAAGTTGAAGCTCAACCACTGGCTTGAGCTTTCTCAGGAGCAACGTCAAGCCCTGGTGGATTGGCCGGATGGGGCCGATGCTCTTGAGCAGCTTCGCCAACACCTGCGCGATTGCACGCGTTCCATGGCCGATGGCATGGCCAAGGATCTGCCACCGGTGAGTGGTGCCCCCTGGCAACAGCAGGCGGAGCTGCCCGCTGTGGTGCAGGAGGCGGCCACAGTGCGGGGTGTGGCGCTGACCCTGGAGCAGTGGACCCAGCTCAGTGAGCTGGATCGCTTTGCCTTGTGCAAGTTGGTTCGGCCTGGGCACGACCACCACAACCTTGAGGCAGCCTTCAGCGAAGTGCTGGTGTGAGCAGCCGGCGCAGGGCCTCCAATCGTCCTTTCTGCTGTTCAACGGGCTTCACCACCGAGACGGCGGGAGCCACGATCACCGCGCAGGCCTTGAGTTCAGGCTGCTTCGACACAGGGCAGGCCTCGTCGTGCATGAGGGTGTTGGCTTCGCAGGCCTTCTCCTGGGTGAATCCCCAGTGCATCGGCAGGAAGACCGACCCACGCCGGATGCGATCGGTAACTTTCACCGTGGCGGTGAGGTGGCCGCGGCGTGAGCTGATCGCCGCCAGTTCACCGTTGCGCAGTTTCAACTCCTGCGCGTCACCGGGGTGAATCTCCAGCAGCGGCTCGGGATGCTGTTTCATCAGCCGTTCTACCTTGCCGGTGCGGGTCATTGTGTGCCACTGGCCCAGGTAGCGGCCCACCGTCAGCACCAGCGGATAGGTGTCGCAGGGGGGTTCTGCCAGTCCTAGCGGTTGATCGGTGCTGAAGCGGGCGCGTTTGTTGGGGGTGGCGAATTGATGGTCTGCGTAGAGGCGTTTGGCCTCTGTGGTGGGGGTGCTGCCGCTGGGATAGGGCCATTGCTGCGGTCCTTCGCCTTCCAGTAGTTCATGGCTGAGGCCGCTCACATCGCAAAGCCTGCCGTGGGTGAGAGCCGTGAATTCGGCATACACCTCAGCTGCTGATTCGAAGTTGAACTGTTCGCTGTAGCCCAGTCGCCGGCCCACCTCGGCAAACACCTCCCAGTCGGGACGGCTCTCGCCGAAACGACGCCGGTAGGCCGGGCAGTAGGTGACCCGCCGTTCGGAATTGGTCATGGCGCCGGCCTTCTCGCTCCACTGGGCTGCGGGCAATAGCAGATGGGCGTAGTGGGACGTTTCCGAGTCGGCGTAGGCCTCGCTCACCACCACCAGCGGGCACTTCTGCATGGCTGACTTCACCCGGTCGAGATCTGGGAGGCTCACCAGGGGGTTGGTGGCGGCCACCCACCACAGATCCAGCGCCTCCTGTTCCATGGCTTCGATCTGCTGCCAGGCCGCCAATCCGGGCTTGGCGTTGATTCGTCCTGCCGGCAGCTGCCAGGCCTGCTCCACTTCGGCGCGGTGTTCGGCGTTGGCCACAAGGCGGTAGCCCGGCAGCAGGTGGGCCAGGCCTCCGGCTTCGCGTCCGCCCATGGCGTTGGGTTGGCCGGTGAGGGAAAACGGGCCCGCTCCTTGCTTGCCGATCTGGCCGGTGAGCAGATGCAGATTGATCAACCCCTGCACCACGGCCGTTCCTTCACGGCGTTGGTTCACCCCCATCGACCAGAGGCTGAGCACCTTCTCGCGCCGGTGGAACAGAGCCGCCACCTCCCGCAGGCGTTTCTCGGGGATGTTGCAGAACAGGGCCACCCGTCTTGGGGTCCAGCGGGCGGCGACGTCAAAAAAGGCGTCGTAATTCTCGGTGTGGTCGTCGATGAAGGCCGGATCCTGGCCGTTTTCGCGCAGCACCAGGTGGGCAATGCCGTGCAGCAGGGCCAGGTCGCTGCCCGGTGCAATCGGCAAGTGGATATCGGCGGCTTTGGCGGTGTCGGTGCGGCGTGGATCCACCACCACGATCTTGACGCTGCCGGGGTTTTTGCGTTTTCGCTTCAGCAGCCGCTGGAACAGCACCGGGTGGCATTCGGCCGTGTTGGTGCCGATTAGAAACGCCACTGTGCAGTGGTCGAGGTCCTCATAGCTGCAGGGGGGACCATCGGAGCCCAGGCTGCGGGTGTAGCCCGCCACCGCTGAGCTCATGCACAGCCGTGAATTGGCGTCGAAATTGTTGGTGCCCAGGGCGCCTTTGAGCAGCTTCTGGGCGAGGTAGTAATCCTCGGTGTGGAATTGACCGGAGCCGTACATGGCGATGCCATCGGCGTTGCCGCGCTGGGCCACGCTCGCGTGGATTTGGCCGGTGATTTTGTTGAGAGCGTCGTCCCAGCTGATCGGCGCGAAGTCGTCCTCAAGGGTCTGGCGGAACAGGGGTTGGCGCAGGCGGCCTGGGGCCAGGGTTTCGCCGACGGTGGCGCCCTTGATGCAGACCTGGCCAAGGCTTGAGGGGTGTTCGCGGTCGCCGCGGGCGGTCCACATCGGGTTGCCCTCGGCATCCCGTTTCACGGCCTCACCCTTCACGGCAGGAGGCAAAAGCTCCAGGCCACAACCCACGCCGCAGTAGGGGCACTGGCTGCGCACGCTGCGGGGTGAGTTGGTCATGCATGAACCAAAAAAAGAACAAAACCCGGAGCCGAAGCTCCGGGTCGTTGTGCAGCGACAGGATGCTGCGGAGGGAGATGGATCAGGCGGTTTCGCCTTCGTGCAGGTCTGCGAAGGACCCCTTGGGCTCCTTCAGGAAGAAGAAGCAGAAGAAGGCCACGATCAGACCGGCCACACCCAGGATCTGGAAGAAGGCGCTGTTGGAAGCCGCGATCACCTCGGGGGTGGGTTCGCCGCCGCCGCCCATCCACATCGGCAGGAGGCTGAAGATGGTCAGGTAGGTCACAGCACCAACGTTGCCGTAGGCACCCACCAGGCCGGCCACCTGGCCGGTGACGCGACGCTTGACCAGGGGCACCAGCGCGAAGGTGGCGCCTTCACCGGACTGCACGAAGAACGAAGCGAGCATGGTGATCACCACGGCAACGGCAATGCCGGTGGTGCCGGTGAAGGTGCCGGGCTTGATCATGCTCATCACCAGGTAGCCCACGCCGAGACCGGCAGTGAGGAAGCCCATGGTGTTCTTGCGGCTGCCGACGCGGTCGGAGATGAGACCGCCAGCAGGGCGGGCGACCAGGTTCACGAAAGCGAAGCAGGACGCCAGGATTCCGGCGGTGGCCTTCGGCAGATCGAAGGTGGTTTCAAAGAAGGTGGGCAGCATCGAAACCACGGCCAGTTCAGAGCCGAAGTTCACGATGTAGGTGAGCTCGAGGATCGCCACCTGGCGGAACTCGTAGCGATCTTCCTTGGGATAAACCTTGTTGCCGAGGATCAGGTCGCGGTTGGTGCGAATGATTCCCCAGGTCTGGAAGGCAAACCAGACGGCAACGGCACCGAGGGCCAGGGGGTAGGTGCTTGCGGTGAGGAAGCCCACCTTGGAAAGGCGCCAGCAGAGCACGCAGAGGATGGCTGCGAAAGGCACGTTCATGCCCAGCAGACCCCAGAAGTCGCGCATGGAGGTGACTTCCAGGCCGGCGGATTTCGCCGGGCGCTGATACGTCTTGCCGGGGGGAGTGTCGGTGACGTTGAAGAAGTAGAAGAGGCCGTAAACGGCGGAGACAATGCCGGTCAGGGCGATAGCACCGCGCCAGTTCAGAACAGCGCCGGTGGGCAGTTCGAAGCCGCCGGAGAAGGAGAGGAAGCCAGCGAGGGCCACCATGGTGAGGGCGGAGAAGGCGGAGCCGAAGTTGCCCCAGCCGCCGTAGATGCCTTCAGCCAGGCCGATTTCCTTGGGCGGGAACCACTCGGCCACCATGCGGATGCCGATCACGAAGCCGGCGCCAACGATGGAGAGCAGCAGACGGGCCACCACCAGCTGGTTGAAGTCCTGAGCGGATGCAAACAGCAGGCAGGGAATCGCCGAGAACACCAGGATCGAGGAGTAGGTGATCCGGGGTCCGAATTTGTCCAGGAGCATGCCGATCAGCACGCGCGCCGGAATGGTGAGGGCCACGTTGCAGATGGCCACGGTGCGGATCTGACCAACGGTCAGTCCCAGGTCCGCTTTCACGGTGGTGGCCAGAGGGGCCAGGTTGAACCAGACCACGAAGGTCAGGAAGAAGGCGATCCAGGTCAGGTGAAGGGTTCGGTACCTGCCCTGGAACGACCAGAGGTCGCCAAGCATTGAGGAGAAGAAATGGAACCTCGGGCTTCAAAAGGAAGGGTGCCCGGGGATGGCAAAACGGTCGAAAAGAGAATCCGTTTGACCCGCGCAGTTAATCAATTCGTCGGGCCCGTGTTTGGTCAGATTGGTTACCGATTTCTGCTTTTCTGTACCGAAGCAAACATCAACGGGGCTGATTGATCGGATTAGACGTTCTTGTACAGCAATGATTTGGTAGCGGTTGCAACTTTTGTGGGTTGTTGGACTCCGCTGGTGCAGATTGTTTGTTGGCGATGTGAACTAAGGCTTGCGAGTTTGTGTGCTCAGTGGCGGAAGCAGCCGTCGCATGGGGCGTGACAAGGCCCTCCTGCCGCATCCCTCCGGTGGTGTCTGGCTCAAGGCCCTGGTCGACCAGCTGTTGCCCCTCGGTTATCCGGTGCAGGTGTTGAGTCGTCATGCCGCCCACGCAGAGCTGCTGGCCCACCGGCCGGGATGTTCCGTGCTGCTGGAGCCCCCTCCCTGGAATGGTCCTCTGCAGGCGCTGGCCAGGCTGTTGCCGTCTCGGCCTGGGGACGCTTTGTTGGTGCTGCCGGTGGACATGCCCCGTTTGCGCACCGCCGTTGTCCGGCAGCTGATCGCAGCCTGGAATCGTGCCCCCGATCAAGCAGCAGTGGCCCATGACGGGCAACGGCTTCAGCCGTTGCTGGCGGTGATCCCCTCCGGTTCTCCCTTCCGCTCCTGCCTTGATCAGCAACTGCAACGCGGAGAGTTGCGCTGGATGGATTGGTTGGCTTGCGTTCCCCATCAGGCGGTGCGCTTGCCTAAAGAGGCGTTGGTGAATGCCAATTGCCCTGCAGATCTGGCAGCGTTGGAGGGATGAGCACGTCGTTGCCGCTCGCAGACCGCCTCAACCGGCCCATCGGGGTGTTGCGGTTGTCGCTCACGGCCCGTTGCAATCTCGCCTGTCCGTACTGCTGTCCGGATCTGGAGGAGCCCCCTGGCCTGCTCACGCTGGAGCAGCAGATGCGCGTGATTCGTGTGGCCGCGCGCCTGGGGGCACAGACGCTGCGGCTCACCGGTGGAGAGCCGTTGTTGAGCCGGCGCTTGTTGCCGTTGTTGGAGGCGGTGGCCCAGGCCCGGCGGGATCGTTCGGATCCGATCGCTGGTTTGCAGGCCGTGGCGCTCACCAGCAACGGGGTGCTGTTGTCGGAACCGATGGCGCGGGCGTTGCGTGCCGCAGGGCTGGATCGCATCACGATCAGCCTGGATGCGGCAGAAGGGGAGGCAGCGGCGCGCATGGCTGGTCTCCAGGGTGGTGCCGTGGCTGGAGACCGCCTCGTGCGCCAGGTGCAGGACGGCATCGCGGCGGCCTGCGCCGCTGGCTTTGATCCCTCATGCCGCGAGCTCAAGCTCAATGCCGTGATCCAACGGGGGATCAATGACGATCAGCTGTTGCCCTTGGCCGGTTTGGCCCGGCAGCAGGGGATGGAGCTGCGTTTGATCGAATACATGGATGTGGGCAACCGCAACCAGTGGACGCTGGATCAGGTGTTGCCGGCGGCGCAGATGGTGGAGCACATTCATGCCCGTTGGCCCCTGGAGCCTTTGGGTCGCCCGCGGGGTGGGACGGCCCGGCGTTGGCGTTATGGCGATGGCACCGGTTCCATCGGTGTGATCGCCTCCATCAGTGAGCCGTTCTGTGGGGATTGCAACCGCTTGCGTGTCACCGCCGATGGGCAGGCGTTCACCTGCTTGTTTTCTGCTGAAGGCACCGATCTCAAGCCCGCTCTCGCCTCGGAGCGTCAGCTTGAGAAGGCCATGCGCCAGCTCTGGCAGCGGCGTCAAGACCGCTACAGCGAGGAGCGTGATCCAGCTGCCGTTGCGTCAACCCATGCGGAAATGGCGTATCTGGGGGGCTGAACCGTCGTGATCGTCACCGTTTTTGCGTGATGCCCTCGGTACAACGGGGCAGCTGAAGGATCCCGCAGGATCCATCGACATGTTTGAACTGCTGGCCTACGAGCGCTTCCGCGACACTCCGTCGGTTCGTTTTTTCGACGTCACCGTGGACACCTCGAACGCGCGCGACCTGGTGATTCACAGCGGCCCCGCCGTGTCGCCCCCCAACGATCCGGAGAGTGGAGCCTGGCAGTTCTATCTGCATCCTCATCAGGAAGACAATCTGCTTGCGGCCAGTGGCGGCAGAACCTTCTTCCTGGTGAATCTGGCCTGGGAACAGCCGTTCCACATTGTTCGGCTCGAGAGCGGTGGTGACATCCTTCGCATCCCTCCTGGCACCTTCCACCGTTCGATCTCCGATCCCGATGGTTCCGTCGTTCTGAACCAGGCGGTTCGTGAGGAGGGTGCTTCTCTGGTGCGTGAATTCCGCGTCTACAACAGCGCCGAGATCCCGGCCTTGATGGCAGCCACCCACAGCTCGGCGCCGAAGCCCCAGTTGCACGGGGTGGAACCGTTGCTTCAGGCGGCTTGAAACAGGTTGCGTGAGGAGGTTTCCGTTGTGGAGGCTTCTTCGGTGATCTGAATTTGCCAGGTCAATTCACTGTTTGTTCCTGGGGGGCCGCTGAAGCTGCCGCTCACGGCTGCGGTGAGTTCCGGCTTGGAGGAGGTGGCCAGCACCACATAGCGCTCGTTCACTTCCATCCCCGCACTGGGGTCAAAGCCCCGCCAGCCCGCTCCCGGCAGGTAGACCTCCGCCCAGGCATGCAGGTCGTACTCCTTCGGAGCAGGCTGCTGCAGTTGATAGCCACTCACGAAGCGGGCGGGGAGACCCACCACGCGGCAGCAGGCCACCATCAGCATGGCCAGATCACGGCAGGAGCCGATCCGCTCCCGCAGGGTTCGACCCGCCGGCCAGGCGGGGCCCACATGGCGTTGGGTGTATTTCACCCGCTCCTGAATCAGCTCAATCAGTTGCTTCAGAAAAGCCAGGGTCTGCTGGTTGCTGCCCATCAGGGCTTCCTGGGTGAGGTCGATGGCCGCGGGTTCGTGCTGGCCGTTGGGCAACCAGCCCTCCAGGGCCCCCTGAAGGTCGCTGTTGAGATGGCCGCGTGGGTAGGGCAGGGGTGGTTCCAGACCGTTGAAGCAGCTTTCCAGCGGGGGTGCTGGCCGGGTCTCCACCAGGCTGCGGGCTTCAAAGACCAGTTCATCGGTGCTGCCGAGAAAACGGAGCCGTTGGATTTCATCGCCGCTGGCGGCCACCAGTTCCCGACGTTGCTCCGGTTCCGGCAGCACGCTCAGCTGATGCTCCAACAGGGTCTGAAACCCCTGCCCCCGAGGCCTCAGACACAGGCGATGTTCCCCCAGGACAACAGGGGCGTCATACCGATACGTCAGGCGGTGAACGATAAAAGCACGCATGCGGGATCGGTGGGGGTGGAACGGAGGTCGGCGCTGGTGAAGTAGCGGGTCTGGATCAGGTTGTGGAGTTGGTTGAGGTCCTGCTGAAGCTGGTCAATGGCTTCATGCAGACCGGCTTCGATCAGGTTGTCGATCCGCACATAGCTCCAGCGGGCGAGGAGTTGTCCGCGCAAACAGTCGAGGTCATCCGGTGTGTCTTGGTTTGGCTGCTGCTGGATCTGTTGCAAGGTGTCGCTGATGCCCTGCAGGCAGTAACGCACCGAGCGAGGAAAGATGGGGTCCAGCAGCAAAAAGCGGGCCACGGAGGCAGGGCTGATCGCGTGCTGCATGCTCTGTCGGTACATCTGATAAGCCCCCGCTGTGCGCAGCAGGGTGATCCATTGCAGTTCATCCAGCACGCCGCCCACCTCCTCAGGAGAGGGCAGCAGCAGGAAATATTTGACGTCGAGGATGCGGGAGGTTTTGTCGGCCCGTTCGATCAGACGTCCCAGCTGACTGAACAGCCAACTCAGATCACGGCTCAGGGTGGTGTCGGTGATCCCGTACACGAGCTGGCAGCCGCGGCGGATGATCCGCAGTTGCTCCTGCACCGGTTCCCGCCAGATGTCTTCGTCGTCCTGCAGGCTCCAGTGCAGATCATTGATCTGCTCCCACATCTCCGTGGTGATCACATCCCTGATCTGCCGTGCGTTTTCCCGGGCCATCGCAATGCAACTCACGATGCTGTTGGGATTGCTGCGGTCCAGCAGCAGGAAGCGCACCACCTGTTTGGGCGTGGCACCGGGGTAGGCCGTATCGAAGCGGTGGCGATCTCCCGTCACCTCCACCAGCGGCAGCCACGGTTCGGCGCTGCCCGGAGGACAGTCCAATGCCATCGCTTCACTCACTTCCAGAAAGCGCGAGATGTTTTCGGCCCGTTCCAGATAGCGGTTGATCCAGTAGAGCGAATCGGCAACGCGACTCAGCACGGCATTGCCTCCTGGGCTTGCGGTGCCGCCATCCGTTGGTCGTCGACGATCCAGGTGTCCTTGCAGCCGCCGCCCTGGGACGAATTCACCACCAGCGAGCCCCGCTTGAGGGCCACGCGGGTCAGTCCGCCTGGACTCACCCAGCTGCTTGTGCCGCGCAGCACGTAGGGGCGCAGATCCACGTGGCAGGGGTAAAGCTCACCGTCACTGAGGGATGGCACGGTGGAGAGTTGCAGCGTGGGCTGCGCGATGAAGTTGCGGGGATTCGCACGGATCTTCGTGTCGAAGTCCGCCAGCTCCGTTCGGCTGGCCTGGGGGCCGATCAGCATTCCGTAGCCTCCGGCTTCCGCCACTGATTTCACCACCAGTTGCTCGAGGTTTTCGAGCACATAGCGCTGATCGTCTGGCCGGGCACAGAGGTAGGTGGGAACGTTCTCGATGATCGGCTCCTCATCGAGGTAGTAGCGGATCATCGCCGGCACGTGGGCGTAGATCAGCTTGTCGTCGGCGATGCCGGTGCCAGGGGCGTTGGCGATGGCGACCCGTCCTTGCCGCAGCACGTCGATCAGGCCCGGCACCCCCAGCATCGAGTCCTTGCGGAACACGGTGGGATCAAGAAAATCATCGTCGATGCGGCGGTAGATCACATCCACGGGTTCCAGGCCATTGGTGCTGCGCATCCACACCCGGCCGCCTTCGCACACCAGATCGCGCCCCTCCACCAGGTGAATGCCCATTTCTTGAGCCAGGTAGCTGTGTTCGAAATAGGCGCTGTTGAACACCCCGGGCGTCAGGATCGCCACGCGGGGGGTGTCACTCCAGGGCGCCAGGTCTTGAAGGGTGCGCAGCAGATGGGAGGGATAGTCGTCGATCGGTTGAACGGCACGGCCTTCGAACAGGCCAGAGAACAACCGTTTCATCACCCGACGGTTCTCGAGGAAGTAGGCCACCCCTGAAGGACAGCGCAGGTTGTCCTCCAGCACCCGCCATGTGCCCTTGCCGTCGCGGATCAGGTCGAGCCCGGAGATGTGGCACCAGCGGTTGAGGGGCAGGCTGATGCCATGCATCTGAGGTCGCCAACCGGAGGAACTTTCAACGTCTTCCCGTGGGATCACACCGTCGTTGAGGATCTGCTGGGGGCCATAGATGTCAGCGAGGAAGCAGTCGATGGCTTCCAGGCGTTGCAGCAGTCCCTTCTCCAGGGTGATCCAGTCGCTGCGGCCGATCAGCCGAGGCAAGGGATCGAAGGGGAGAATTCGTTCGCTGCCTTTGAGCCCGGAATCGTTGAGGCGGAAGGTGGCGCCGAGGCGACGGAGCAGCTGGCTGGCTGAGGCATGGCTGCGGTTGAGCTCGGGCAATCCCATCTGCCCCAGTGATGCGAGTAGTGGGGCCAGATCTGCGCGTGGTGTGGCCGTTTCACCGCAGAAATATTCGTCGAAGCCGACTGTCGGTTTGTAGTCGGTGAACATCCTGATCGCACAATCGAGGTTTATCCAATGCGTCGCCCCACTCCACTTCGGGTGGTGGTTGCTACACATTCCGCAATTTCAGGTAAGAAGACGCTGATCGCCTGTTGTTTGGGTATCCGTAGGCACCTGAATCGAGGGCACAGGGCCAGGGCAGGGTGCCTCCTTTGCTTATCTGTTTCTGGAGTTCAAACGCTCTTCGCCTTGGATGAATTGCTCTGGGCGCGACTGATCTTTGCCCTTGGTGCCGTTGTGACTGCGGCGACGGTGGTGATGATTCTGCGCGGACACATGTATTGGAACCGCATGGGGTCGATGGATGTCCGCTGACTCGGTTCCCTTCCTTCAGCCCGGGATCGCCTGGGCGTTGGTGGTGCTGTTCTCTGTTCTCTGGGTGGCGCTGGGGATTGCCTGGGGCCGGCGTGGTCAAGGCAATGCCGACGACTACATGCTGGCGGGGCGCAACATCGGGCTGGCCTTGAGCACGGCCACGTTGATGGCCTCCTGGGTCACCGGCAACACCACCCTGCTCGCTCCTGAATTCGGCTACAAAACTGGCCTCTGGGGCATGTTCAGCTATGCGCTGGCCGGGCTTGGCCTGATTCTGTTCGCCCCCCTGGCCTCCCGGATCAAGCAGTTGATGCCCAACGGTCGCACCAGTGGCGACTTCATCCGATTGCGCTACGGACGCCTGGCCTGGTGGGTGTTCATGTTGATCACCGCGATCTACACCCTGGGCTTTCTGATGACCCAGGCGATGGGTGCTGGCCTGCTGCTGCAGGCCCTTTCAGGCTTTGATTACCACGTTGGAATGGTGGTGGTGATTGGTGTTGCCACCGTCTACACCCTCTTCGGTGGAATGCGGGCCGTGATCGGCACCGATTTCATTCAGTCGCTGTTGATCATGGTGCTGCTGGCGGTGGTGGCGGTGCTTGCCTTCCGTCAATTCCCGATGCCCGAGGTGCATGCCTCATTGCTGGCCCGGCATCCCGATCGGCTTGATCTGCTGCTGCCGGCGGGCTTGTTGATCGCCTGGAATTCCGCCCTCTTTTCGATGGGCGAGGTGTTTCACAACAACATCTGGTGGTCTCGTGTGTTCGCTAGTCGGCGCTCGGTGGTGATGACCTCTTTTGTTTTGGGGGGCATCGCCTGGATGAGCGTGCCGATGGTGACGGGCTCCATCGGACTGGTGGCCCTGGCCCGTGAGTTGCCTCTCGAGCAGGTGAACATGGTGTTCCCTGTGATGGCAGCCGATCTGCTTGGGGCGGGCGGCGCAGCTCTGGTGTTTGTGGTGGTGTTTGCCTCACTCACCTCCACCCTCGATTCCCTGTTGGCATCCACCGCCGATCTGTTGGCGGAGGATGTGTACTTCCGCCTGTTGCGGCCTCAGGCCAGCGACCTGCAGCTCAAGCAGGCGGCGCGGCTGATGGTGGTGGGACTGGCCGTCGTCACCCTGGCGCTGTCCTGGCCACGGCTGGATTCGCTTGCGTCGGTGCTGTTCTTCACCGGTGCCCTGGTGGCCTCCACGGTCTGGCCTGTGGCCTGCGGTTTGTACTGGCGTACAGCCAACCGCACGGCTGCCATTGCGGCCATGCTTGCCGGCAGCGTTGTGGGCCTGCTCGCCTATGGGCTGATCGCGCCTTACTGCGCTGCTGTGTTTTCGGCGGCCGTGTCGGCGATTGTGATGCTGATGGGCAGTCAGTTCTGGCCGGAACGCTTCGACTTCACCTTGTTGCAGGAGGAGGGATGATCCAAATGCTTCCTTTGATGGCTGGCCTTGTTGGTCTCTCTGGCTTTCAGTTTTTGCTGGTGGCCAGTCAGTTCGCCCTGGTGCTGTCGGTGCTCGTGCTGCTGCTGATCTGGTGGGTGGAGTGGCGGAACGGTCGTGTGTGGTGAGGTCTGCGCGGATGGGTAACGCAATGAACGTTTTTTCCGGATCTTTGCTTAAGAAGCTGCTTCTTCGTGGACGCAGCAGTGTGGTTGTTGTTACCGGTGAAAGATGTAGTTCCTGGCTCTAGCACTCGGTTTGGCAAACAGAGTGTTGATCCGATCCCGCTATGGCACAGGCCAAAACAGCAGTTGTGGACGCGTCTTCGGTTCAGATTCGGTTTGAGCCGATGGGGCCCGATGTCTACGGGCAGAACCAACCCCAGGAGCTGCTGGCTGCCATTGCTGAAGATGTTGAACCTTTGAAGGATTTGGTGGATCAGCACGTGGTGTCGATCCAACCGTTTCGCCCCGAGGTTTTGTTGCAGGTGTTTCGCCTGGCGGCGAAGTTTGAGAGCAATCCAGATCGCTATTGCCGTCACAACACGCCACTCACCGGCAAGATTCTGATCAACGCGTTTTACGAACCAAGCACGCGCACGCGGCTGTCCTTTGACAGTGCCTGGCACCGACTCGGTGGTACCTCCATCAACATCACCGATAGGGCCACCACAGGGATCGCCAAGGGCGAATCTCTTGAAGATGTCGCCCATATGTTCAACAACTACGGCGATTGTGTGGTGCTTCGGGATAGCGATCCCGGTGCCGTCTACGCGATGACGTCAACCCTGCGGATTCCGATCATCAACGCTGGAAATGGGATCGATGAGCATCCCACCCAGGCGATGGCCGATCTGTACACGATCTTCAAGTGGCGCCCCAAGCTTGCTGAAGCTGAAGTGGCACCCTCTGATCGGATTCGCATTGGGATCGTCGGAATCCCTTCGCGGATGCGAACGGTTCGCTCCCTGTTGAGGATCCTGGCCAAATTCCCGCAGACCGTGGACGAGGTGGTGGTGATTCACGCCCCCGGGTTGGAGCCGGATCAGCCGCTGTTCGACCCAGGACAGTTGGAGGAGCTTGAAGCTTGTGGGATGAAGGTGCGCTCCAGCACCGATCTTCAGGCTGAAGTGCCCGACTTGGATGTCGTTTACATCAATGCCATTGCCTGGGTCGGCGACTCCTATGAAGTGCACGGCGGAGGATTCCGCCTCACCCGCGACATGCCGTTCAAACCGGAAGCGATCGTGCTCCATCCCTTGGCGCGGGGAGCGGAACTCAGCACCTGCCTGGATGACACGCCCCATAACTGGTATTTCAGCCAGGCCAGGGGAGCCGTGTTCCTGCGCATGGCCCTGCTCACCTGCATGGTGGATCGGGCCGAACGCGTGATGGATGTGATCTGAGGCGGGCTGATGTGTGGAATCGGAGGGGTTTTCAATGCCGACCGTCAACAGACGGTGGATCGCCAGCTGCTGGTCAACATGGCGGCGATTCAGGCCCATCGCGGGCCTGATGGTTTCGGCGTTGAGGTGCTCGATCAAGCCGGTGTCGGCTTCTGCCATGCCCGCCTTTCGATCATTGACCTGAATGAGTCACGGGCCCGGCAGCCCTTCCTCACCGATGACGGTGAGGTGCTGATGGCTCATAACGGTGAGTTCTACGACTTCCAGCGAATCAGGGCTGACCTCACCGCCCAGGGGGTGCGCTTCAGCAGCAAGAGCGATTCCGAGATCCTGCTGCGGCTGTATCAACGCCAGGGCTTAGAGGCGACCCTGCCTCTATTGCGCGGTGAGTTCGCCTTCGCCTTGTTTGATCGGTCCGAAGACTGCCTTTACCTGGTGCGGGATCGCTTCGGCATCAAACCGCAGTACTGGGCGATGACGCCGGAGGGTCTGGTGTTCGGTTCCGAGTTGAAGGTGCTGTTCGCCCATCCGGCGGTGGAGCGACGCTTCACCTCGGAGGGTCTGTTCCACCAATTGATGCAGACCATGGTTCCCGGCACCACGGCCTTTGCTGGGGTGCATCAGGTGAAGCCCGGCCATGTGCTGAAGGTGCAACGGGTGAACGGGCGGCTGCAGGTGTCGGAGTCGACCTACTGGGATGTCGACTTCCCGCGAAAGGACGAGCGGGACCTCAAGCGAACCGAAGCCGATCACGTCGTTGCCGTTCGTGCGGCGTTGCTGGAGGCTGTTGAGCTGCGCATGGTGGCCGATGTGCCCGTGGGTTGTTATCTCTCCGGCGGTATCGACAGCTGCTCGATCCTCGGCTTGGCCTCAGCCGTGAGCCAGGCACCGGTGAAGGCGTTCACGATCGGCTTTGACGACGCCCGTTACGACGAGTCGCCGATTGCTCGTGAGATGGCCGAGGCCACCGGCGCTGAGCAGGATCTGATGCGGCTCTCGGGCCAGGAGCTCTATGGCCACATGGAGCGCACCATCTGGCATGCGGAGCGAACGATTTACAACACCCTGGCGGTGGCGAAGTTCTTGATGAGCCGCCACGTCAACGACGTGGATTACAAGGTTGTGATGACTGGCGAAGGCTCCGATGAGCTGTTCGGTGGTTACCCCGCCTTTCGCCGCGACATGTTCCTCCATGGTCTGGATGACTTGCCGCAGGAGGAGCGCGCCAGCTGGGAAAGCCTGCTCCAGCAGTCCAATGCTCTGGTGAAGGGCGCGATGCTGGCTGAAAACCAGGTGGATGACCCCGATCTTGATGCGGTGGTCGGCTTCACCCCCAGTTGCCTGCAGCCGTGGCTGGCCTGCGCGCCCTTGGTGCCTGGGCTTCTGGCGGAGTCCCATGCCGCAGCCCTGAAGGATTACTCCCCGGGCAAGGCGATTGCCGCGCAACTGGATGCGGATCAACTGGACGGGCGCCATGCCCTGGACAAGGCCCAGTACGTCTGGATCAAGACCATGCTGGAGGGCCAGATCCTCACCTGGGGTGGCGATCGGGTCGACATGGCCAATTCCATGGAGGCACGACCCGCCTTCTTGGATCACCATCTGGCTGCGGTGGCGGTGCAGGTGCCGCCCGAATTGCGGATCAAGGGGAAAACCGAGAAATACGTGCTGAGGGAAGCCATGGCAGGCCTGTTGCCGGAGGTGCTGTACCGGCGTGAAAAGTTTGCTTTCATGGCCCCGCCAGCCCACACGGAGCCTGAGAAGTGGGAGCAGATGAAGCAGCTCGCCGACGACTACCTCAGTGATGAGGCGATCGATGCCGCTGGTTTGTTGAGCAAAGCCGGTGTTCGCGCCTTGTTTGCCCGTCACGAGGACCCGGCCACCACCGACGCGGAGCGTGTGCAGATGGATGCGGTGATCAATCACCTGCTGGGTGTGCAGATGCTGCACCGCATGTTTGTGGCGGAAGACGTGCCAGCCCTGGCCCGCCGGGAGGCGGACCGTCTGGGCTGGCGGGTGCTCATGCCCGTTTGAATTCTTTGGTCAGGATTAAATCGTTGCGCTAGCTACAGGCTGATCAGCCAGTTCGGGAGAAGGTGTTTGTTCATTTGAACTGAAGGTCACTGCATTGCCAGCGCTCATCTCGGCTTCACCGACCACCCCTGCAACCGGGATTGAGCGAAGCAAAGTTGTCACACGTCCGAACCGTGACCGGCTGATCGGAACGATTGAGCAGCTGGCCAACATTGGCGCTAAGCCGGACGGAAGCGTGTGTCGACGCGGGTTCTCGCCGGAGGATGTGCAAGGCCGTGAGTTGCTGGCCCACTGGATGAAGCAGCTCGGCATGCAGGTGCGTGTTGATGCCGCTGGCAACTTGATCGGACGTCTGGAAGGCCTCGATCCCCACCGCCCTGCCCTGGTGACCGGGTCGCACCTCGACACGGTTCCCACCGGTGGACGTTTTGACGGGGCCCTGGGGGTGTTGGCCGGTCTGGAAGCCTGCCGCGCTCTTCAAGACCAGGGCCTGCGCCTGCGGCACGGCATCGAGTTGATCGCCTTTGCCGACGAGGAGTCGACCATGGTGGGCTGCAAGGGCTTGGCGGGCACGGCCTCCGATGACCCTGAGAGTTTTGCCACCAGCAATGGTCAGCCGATTCAGGACAACCTGGCGCGCATCGGCGGCCATTGGCCTTCCCTGGCCTCGGCTCGCCGCTCCGATGAGGCCTATGCCGCTTTCCTGGAGTTGCACGTTGAGCAGGGTGGCGTTCTTGAGCAACGCGGCGATGCCATCGGTGTTGTGGAGGGCGTTGTTGGTCAGCGTCGCTTCAGCATCAATGTGAGGGGCCAGGCCAATCACGCCGGCACCACACCGATGGGGTTGCGACAGGACGCCCTCGTGACGGCCTCGCGTCTTGTTCTTGCCGTCGACTCCATGGCCTCCCGTCATCCCGGAGATCCGGTGGCGACGGTGGGTCGACTGGAGGTTTGGCCCAATGCCGCCAACGTTGTTCCTGGCGCCGTTGCCCTGACGGTTGACCTCAGGGATGTGGATCCGACCGTGCTCGATCAGTTGGTGGAGGAGTTGATGCAGCAGGTGGAGCGCATCGGTGCTGAAACGGGCTGCCCGATTGCGGTGGACCCTCAGTTCAGCGTTGATCCCACCCCCGCTGATGCTGTGGTGATGGCCACGATCGCTGAGGCCGCGGCCGATCTCGGCTTGTCCCACAGCCATCTCCCCAGCCGTGCCAGCCACGATGCGCAGGAGGTTGGCCGTCGTTGGCCGATGGGCATGATTTTTGTGCCCAGCCGGGGCGGCCTGAGTCATTCCGCTGCAGAGTTCACCAGTGACGAGCAGTGCTGGGCGGGCACCGCGGTGCTGCTGGAAACGTTGCTGCGGCTCGACCGTCAGCTGCCGTGACCTTTTCGATCCTGGCCCGGGACCCCAGCAACGGTCGCTTTGGTGTGGCCGTTGCCACCTGTCATCTGGCCGTTGGATCCACCGTGCCTCACATCCGCGCCGGGGTTGGTGCCGTCGCCACCCAGGCCCACACCAATCCGTATCTGGGGATTTGTGGCCTTGAGCGCCTGGAGCAGAGTTCGGATGCCGAGAGTGTTCTCACCAGCCTTCTTGCGGATGATCAGCACCGCGACCGGCGTCAGTTTCACCTGATCGATCTGGACGGTCGTACGGCCTGTTGGACGGGGCAGGATTGCGGCCCTTGGGCAGGGCATCGCCATCAGCGTGATCTGTCTGTTGCCGGCAATTGCTTGGTGGATGAGGGCGTGCTGGCAGCCATGGAGCAGGCCTTTCTCACCAGCGACCCCAGCTTGAAACTCGGCCGCCGCCTGATGATGGCTCTGCTGGCCGGGGAAGCGGCCGGTGGTGACCATCGTTCTCCCTTCTGCACGTCAGCGGCGGTGCAGGTGAGCGGAGAAGCGGCTTTCCCGCTGTTGGATCTGCGCGTTGATTTCCACGAGCGCGCCGTGGAGCAATTGATGGAGGTGTATGAGCGCAGTCAGGCCCTCTGGGCCCAGGAGTGGAGGGATGAACTGTCTGAGTTGCCGATGCTCAACCGCTTGGTGGCTTGAACTTACTGCGTCGTTGACGCCATTAAAAAAGCCCTGCAACACAGCCGTGTGCGGGGCTTTTTCAGGAATTCAATTCAGGCTTGTTCAGCTAGGGACGGATGCTTCCCACTCCACGTTCAGGCCGGCCTGACGTGCGTCGGTGATCAGGTCATCGATGCAATCCATGCCAAAGGCGGCTTGTCCAGACAGCAGGGCATCCCATTCCTGAGACGGAAAGTGGGTCTGCAGCCAGAACACGCCATGCACGCTGGAGGGACTCACTTGCACGAGGCCTTGGTCGAGGCGAGAGGTGATGAGATCCAACGTCTTAGCTGAAGCTGGATCTATTACGCCTCAATCCTCGGAACTGGAATGTTCGAGTTGCTACGGATTAAGAAGTTGGCCTAGCGCGTGTAGCGCACGCCCCGGTAAATCAGCTGCACCGGAGTGCGGTGGTTGTTGATCTGGCGGGCTTGGTACACGTTGCGGCGGTACACGAGCTGCACCCCGGGCTTGCCCTGAGTGGCGTTGTTTTGCTGGTACTGATGCCCGCGATAGAGAAGGGTGGTCATTGGATGGTCCTCGAAGCAAGCTCAGGTCCCCGTTCCATGGCCTGAGGCGAACTGCGCTTCGCGCGATGCGAAGTGAACGATCGGTAGCTGTTGCTACAGAAATATTGAAGCTCTTGCAAATGCCGAAGTGATGTTCAGGTTGATACCTCTTCAGAAAAGTTTTTGGTTTTATTTATTTTTGTGCGTAGGAATTAGTGGGTCTGGCTGATCTCAATCAGTTGATTGAGCACAGCATTGAAGAAGTTTCGGCCTTGTTCCTGGAGCGTGGTGCCCAGCCTGCGCCAGTCCTGGGTCAGGCGATCGGGCCCTTCAGCTCCAAGGGCGTTCACCACGTAGTCGTGGTCGTTGGCGATCCAGCGTTCCAGCGCATCGCCGTCGATCTCGAGGTGGCATTGCAGGCCAATGGCGTGGGCTCCGATCCGAAACACCTGTTCGGCGCAGTGCAGTGAAGAACCCAGCAGGGTTGCATCAGCCGGGAGGTGGATGCGATCACCATGCCAATGCAGCACCAGAGTGCTGCGTGGTTGCCCTTTGAGCAGGGCCTCATCACTGGGATCCGCGACCCAGTGGATCGCGCCGAGCCCCAGTTCCTTCAGTTGCTGCGGTGGTGCTCCTACCTGCAGCGGTTGAACGCTGCCCCCTGCAGCCACAGCCAAGAGCTGCGCCCCGAGGCAGATGCCCAGCACCGGTCGGCGTTGCTGGTGCCAGGCCCTCAACCAGTCCAGTTCCTCCCTCAACCAGTCC
Organism: Synechococcus sp. N5; assembly: GCF_900473925.1. Classification (NCBI taxonomy): domain Bacteria; kingdom Bacillati; phylum Cyanobacteriota; class Cyanophyceae; order Synechococcales; family Synechococcaceae; genus Synechococcus; species Synechococcus sp. N5. The sequence continues at coordinate 338,647 of NZ_UCNI01000006.1, forward strand.
ATGCCTGGTTGGTCGTGATCGTTCACGCTCATTGGGCCACCGAGCACAAGGGCGATGCTGTTGGCACACGCCCTGGGGTCCGGCAGTGGGTCGCCCCGGTCGGGCCTCAGGATCTCGAGTGTCAGGCCCCGCTGCCGCGCCAGCTCTTCCACCAGTGCGGCGTCTTCGTGGTCCACGTGTTGGACCACCAGCAGCGTGGGGCTCAAAGCAGCAGGTAGCGCTGGGCGAGGGGCAGCACCTCGGCCGGCTCACAGGTGAGCAGCTCACCGTCGGCGAATACCTCATAGGTCTGTGGGTCCACGCTCACCTTGGGCAGCGCTGAATTCAGCTTGAGGGCGCTCTTGCCCACGCTGCGGGTGTCCTTCACCGCCATGCAGGTGCGCTCCAGCCCCAGCTGGCGTTGGATGTCGGCATCCATCGCCGCTTCGCTCACGAAGGTGAGACAACTGGGCGCGAGAGCTTTGCCGAAGGCGCCGAACATCGGCCGGCCGTGCACCGGGCCTGGGGTGGGAATCGAGGCGTTGGCATCGCCCATCTGGGCCCAGACGATCGAACCCCCCTTCACCACCAGTTCCGGGCGAATGCCGAAGAAGCCAGGCTTCCAAAGCACCAGATCGGCGAGCTTGCCGGTTTCGATCGACCCCACCTCGGTGCTGATGCCGTGAGCCAACGCCGGGTTGATCGTCACCTTGGCGATGTAACGCTTGAGGCGGTGGTTGTCGTTGCGAGCGGAATCTTCCGGCAGGGCACCGCGCTGCACCTTCATCTTGTGGGCGGTTTGGAAGGTGCGGGTGATCACCTCGCCCACGCGGCCCATGGCCTGCGAGTCGCTGGCGATGATTGAGAAGGCGCCGAGGTCGTGAAGGATGTCTTCGGCGGCGATCGTTTCGCGCCGGATCCTCGATTCGGCGAAGGCCACATCCTCGGGGATCTTCGGATCGAGGTGGTGGCACACCATCAGCATGTCGAGGTGCTCCTCGAGCGTGTTGCGGGTGTAGGGCCGGGTGGGGTTGGTGCTGCTGGGCAGCACGTTGGCCTCGCCGCAGATCTTGATGATGTCCGGGGCATGGCCGCCGCCGGCGCCTTCGGTGTGGAAGGTGTGGATGGTGCGTCCCTTGATGGCGGCGATCGTGTCTTCCACGAAGCCGGCTTCGTTCAAGGTGTCGGTGTGGATGCACACCTGCACATCCATCCGATCGGCCACCGACAGGCAGGCATCGATGGTGGCGGGCGTGGTGCCCCAGTCTTCGTGCAGCTTCAGGCCGCAGGCACCGGCGCGCACCTGTTCTTCCAGCGCTTCCGGGGTGCTGGCGTTGCCTTTGCCGAAGAAGCCCAGGTTCACCGGCAAACCTTCGGCGGCTTGGAGCATCCGTCCGATGTGGAAGGCGCCGGGGGTGCAGGTGGTGGCATTGGTGCCTGTTGCCGGTCCGGTGCCGCCGCCCATCAGGGTGGTAACGCCGCTGGCCAGGGCCGTTTCGATCTGCTGGGGGCAGATGAAGTGGATGTGGGTGTCGATGCCACCGGCCGTGAGGATGTGGCCCTCCCCAGCGATGGCTTCGGTGCCTGGGCCCACCACGATCGTCACCCCTTCCTGGGTGTCGGGGTTGCCGGCTTTGCCGATGCCAACGATGCGGCCGTCCTTGAGGCCGACATCGGCTTTGACGATGCCCCACCAGTCGAGGATCAGGGCATTGGTGATCACCGTGTCGACGGCGCCCTCGGCTCGAGGGGTCTGGGATTGGCCCATGCCGTCGCGGATCACCTTGCCGCCGCCGAACTTCACCTCATCGCCGTAGACGGTGTAATCCTTTTCGACTTCCAGAATCAGATCGGTGTCGGCCAGGCGAACCCTGTCGCCGGTGGTGGGTCCGTAGGTCTCGGCGTAGGCCTGGCGGGAGATGCGGTAGGGCATGGGTCAGGCGTCGAGGGGTCCGTTGATCTGGCCGTTGAAGCCGATGACGCGTCGCGCACCGGCGAAGGGAATCAGGTTCACGTCGCGGCTGTCGCCGGGTTCGAAGCGGATGGCGGTGCCGGCGGGGATGTCGAGCCGTTGACCGCGGGCTGCGGCCCGGTCGAACTGCAGGGCGGCATTGGCTTCGGCGAAATGGAAATGGGAGCCCACCTGCACCGGCCGGTCGCCGCTGTTGGAGACGCTCAGTGTGGTGACGGGTCGGCCTGCATTCAGCTCCAGTTCACCCGGTTCGGGGAGCAGTTCGCCTGGGATGAGAGGTGCCATGGGTTCTGCCTCAGCGAATCGGGTCGTGCAGGGTGACGAGCTTGGTGCCATCGGGAAAGACGGCCTCGATCTGCACCTCATGGACTAGCTCGGGCACGCCTTCCATCACCTGGTCCTGACGCAGCCAGGTGGTGCCTTCCTGCATCAGCTCCGCCACGCTCTTGCCGTCACGGGCACCTTCCAGCACCAGAAAACTGAGCCAGGCCACCGCTTCGGGGTGGTTGAGCTTCAGGCCACGGTTCAAGCGCCGCTCAGCAAGCAGTGCCGCGGTCACGATCAGGAGCTTGTCCTTTTCCTGGGGACTGAGATGCATGGCGAAGCTCGGTCTTCTTCAGTGTGTCTCCGCTGCAGCCTCGAAAGCGTTCACAGTGGACGTTTGTCGGCGCAGAGGCTGTTCCTGCAGGGGCCATACCCTGGGGATGCGAGGCCGTGTCAGCCCCCGGATCGTTCGCGTTCGCTCCCAGATCCGGCTGAACCAGAAGCGGGCATCACGGCTCGACTCGCCGGAATAGCGGGCGATCAGGCCCTGATTCAGGGCGCCGCAGCGCATTGTGCCCGTCAGGCCTTCGCTGTCGGCCCGCGCTCCCTCTAGCAGTGATGTTGTTGTTTCGGCACCCATGGCCATCGGTGCGGCCCAAACCAGTGTTCCGAATACCGGCGCGCCTCCCAACCCATGCGGGCTGTCCAGGCTGGCGCCGCCGAGCTCCACTCGATCCGCCAGCTCCCAGGTTGAGCTGTTGCCTGCGAGGCGCTGAATGGTGAGGCTCGAGCGCCACCGTCCCTGCTGCAGGGTTTCGCCGGCGGCGGTTCGGCCTAAGCGCACGATCTCTGCACTGAGAAAGGAGGCGTCCTCGGGCAGGGTCACCGTCAGCTGCTGCTCGAACAGGGCATCGGCGTACAGCACCAGTTCCTGCGGCAGCCATTCGAAGTCACTGCCGCTGGCCAGTGAGCAGCGCACCTGTTGATGGGCAAAGCAGCCCTCGGGTTGCAGGCGGCTGCGGCCGATCGACCCGTAAACCTTCTGCGCCGCCACGCTGGTGATCAGGCCGCGGCTGTTGGCCTCAAGCTTGAAGTCCAGGCTGAGTTGATCGCCTCCCACCAGGCCTCCGGCGGTGTGCAGCACCGGCAGCTCGCAGCGTCCGTCTTCACCGCGTTCACTGCGGAGCAGTTTGAACGGAGCCGTGCAGCCCCCCTGGTGTTTGGTGCTGCCGTTGGTGGCATGAAACTGCAGGTCGCAGCGGCCGTGCCAGGGGTCGAGACGTTGCATGGCCTCACGCTCCGCCGCCACCGGCTTCAACTCTGTAGCAATGCACACCAAAGCGCTGCTGATTGATCGGCACGCTTTTGTTGTGGAACTGGAGAGGAGCTGCTGGTGACGGATGCGGTGGTCGTGTTGGAGCAGCGCCTTCAGAACAGCAGTGCCACGGCCACTCTTCAGTTGCCGTTAACGGCCGAAGAGCGCACGGTGCTGCGGGGCCGTCGCACCACCTCCTGCGGTCGTCCGGTGCTTCTGCAGTTGCCCCGTGAGGGTTCTCTCCAGCCCGGTGACTTGTTGGGGGATCAGTCCGGTTCGACCGTTGTGGAGGTGACGGCAGCGCCGGAGGCGTTGCTGCGGGTGCAGGGATCGCATCCCCTGGAGCTGTTGCAGGCGGCTTATCACCTGGGCAATCGCCATGTCGCCCTGGAGCTGCATGAGCAGGAGCTGTTGCTGCCGGAGGATTCCGTTCTCGCCACGATGCTGGAAGGCCGTGGATTGACGGTCAGCCGCTGTCTGCAGCCGTTTGCCCCCGAAGGCGGTGCCTATGGAGGCCATCAGCACGGATGACGTCCCTTGCGTTGCTGCAACTGGTCAGCCCTGCCCTGCCCGTGGGTGCCTTCAGCTATTCAGAGGGGCTGGAGGTGTTGATTCAGGCGGGCTCCATCGCCGATGAGCAGGCCATCCAGGTTTGGTTGGAGGCTGAACTTCAACGGGGCGCGGTGCGGCTGGAAGCCGCGGCATTAAGGCCTCTGGCGGAGGCTTTGGTGGGGTGGTCCACCCAGGCCGATGCGGCGGCCAAGGGGCGCCTGATCGATCTTGATGGTTGGCTGTTGGCCACCCGCGAGGCCGCGGAGTTGCGAGCGCAGCAGCGTCAGATGGGGATGTCGCTGCTGCAGTTGATGTCGGATATGGGGCACGACCTGCCTGAACCTGTGGCCCTGAGCTGGCCAGCGGCCTGGGCCTGGGCTGCTGTGCGCTTGTCGGTTTCAGGGGGAGACATGGTGGAGGGGTACCTCTACGGCTGGGTTGCCAATCAGCTCAGTGCCTCGGTGCGGCTGCTGCCGTTGGGTCCCTCCCGAGCGCAGGTGCTGCAACAGCGGCTGCTGCCGCTGATTGCCTCCCAAGCGCAGCAGCTCCAGGCGGCCGATCCCCAGCAGCTCTGGAGCAGCGGTGTGGGTGCGGGCATGGCGCAGCTTGCCCATGCTGAGCTGTATTCACGCCTGTTTCGAAGCTGATGAGCAGCAAACTGCGCCTGGGGGTGGCGGGCCCTGTGGGATCCGGCAAGACCGCACTGGTGGAGGCCCTCTGTCGCCGCTTGCGCGATGAGCTCCAGCTCGCGGTGGTCACCAACGACATCTACACCCAGGAGGATGCCCAGTTCCTCACCCGTGCGGGTGCCCTGGATCCAGAGCGGATCCGTGGCGTGGAGACCGGTGGTTGCCCTCACACAGCGATCCGTGAAGACTGCTCGATCAACCGAGCTGCCGTGGCGGAGCTGGAGACGCAGTTTCCGAATCTCGATCTTGTTCTGGTTGAGAGCGGCGGCGACAACCTGGCGGCGAGCTTCAGTCCGGAACTGGTGGATCTCTGCATCTACGTGATTGATGTGGCGGCAGGCGACAAGATCCCCCGTAAAGGAGGGCCTGGCATCACCCGCTCTGACCTACTGGTGATCAACAAGATTGATCTGGCTCCCCAGGTTGGTGCCGATCTTTCAGTGATGGAACAGGACACCCGGCGGATGCGGGGAGACCGGCCTTGGTGTTTCACCAATCTCCACAGCGGCGAAGGCCTGGAGCAGGTGGTGGGGTTCCTGTTGCAACAGCTACCGAATCGTTGATCCGCTGCTGCTGGGCTCGCTATTTAGTTCTTCTTGATACCAAAGCCAGGACGCGCTGATCCGTACCTTCCATCAGCTGCCGTCAGGCACATTCCTGTTTTGGAACACCATGAGCTCTTCTCTCTCTAAGCGTCTGTTCGCCGGCATGGCCGCGGCATCGCTGGGCCTTGCCGTGACCGCATGCGGTGGCGGTGACAAGGCTGCCAACGTTGACTACGACGACAGCGTCACCGTCGGCATCCTGCACTCGCTGACCGGCACCATGGCCATCTCCGAGTCCACCCTAGTGGACACCGAGAAAATGGCGATCGATGAGATCAACGCCGCTGGTGGCGTTGAAGTTGATGGCAAGAAGTACAAGATCGAGTACATCGTCGAGGACGGTGCCTCCGATTGGCCCACCTTCGCTGAGAAGTCCAAGAAGCTGATCGACCAGGACCAGGTGCCCGTGGTCTTCGGTGGCTGGACCTCCGCCAGCCGCAAGGCGATGCTGCCTGTGTACGAGTCGAAGAACGCTTTCCTCTACTACCCGATTCAGTACGAGGGTCAGGAGTGTTCCAACAACATCTTCTACACCGGTGCCACTCCGAACCAGCAGTCGGAGCCTGCCACCAAGTTCATGTATGAGAAGTCGCCTGCCGCTGGCAAGCCCTTCTTCCTCGTGGGTTCGGACTACGTCTTCCCCCGCACCTCCAACACCATCACCAAGGAACAGCTCAAGTCCCTGGGTGGAGAAGTGGTCGGTGAGGACTACCTGCCCCTGGGCAACACCGAGGTTGCTCCGATCATCGCCAAGATCAAGAAGGCCCTGCCTGACGGTGGTGTGATCATCAACACCCTGAATGGTGACCAGAACGTCGCCTTCTTCAAGCAGATTCAGGACGCCGGCATCACCCCCGATAACGGCTACTACGTGATGAGCTACTCCATCGCGGAAGAGGAGATCAGCACCATCGGTTCTGAGTTCCTTGAGGGCCACTACGGCGCTTGGAACTACATGATGTCGATCGACACCCCGGCATCCAAGAAGTTCGCTGCTGACTTCAAGGCCAAGTACGGCGCCGACCGCCAGGTCGCTGACCCTCAGGAGTCGGCCTACAACATGGTCTACCTCTGGAAGAAGGCTGTCGAGAAAGCCAACAGCTTCGACGACGACAAGGTGCGTGAGGCCCTGGTCGGCATCGAGTTTGACGCTCCTCAGGGACCTGTGAAGGTGATGCCCAATCACCATCTTTCCCAGACCGTGCGCATCGGCCAGATCACTGCTGACGGCCAGTTCGAGATCCTCGAATCCACCGATGGCCCCGTGGCTCCTCAGGCCTGGAACCAGTTCGAGCCCAGCTCCAAGGGCTTCGCTTGCGACTGGACCGACGCCGCCAAGGGTGAGAAGTACAAGCTCTGATCTTCTGACCACAGCCTGATTGCTCTTCAGGGAGGAGCCCGGTGACGGGCTCCTCCTTTCGTCGTTTCATTGAACGCTTCGTTTCACACGTCCGTGCAACTGCTTCTCGAAAGCCTGTTCAACGGTGTTGCCATCGGCTCGGTGCTGCTGATGGCCGCCCTCGGACTGGCCATTGTCTTCGGCCTCATGGGCGTGATCAACCTCGCCCATGGTGAGCTGATCATGCTTGGGGCCTACACCACCTACGTGGTGCAGCTGATCTTCAAGCTGCCTGCGCTGCAGCCGGTTTACAACGCCTACGTGCTGGTGGCGCTTCCCCTGGCTTTCATCGTCAGCGGTGTGGTCGGCATCCTGCTGGAACGTACCGTGATTCGCCGGCTCTACGGCAACCCGCTGGAGACCCTGCTCGCGACCTGGGGCGTCAGCTTGATTCTTCAGCAGTTCGTGCGGAGTGTTGCCCTGGCCCACGCCGCCGGCCTGATCCTTGCGCTGGTGCTGGGCTTTGGCCTGCCGCTGCTGCTTCCCTCCTCTCTCCTCTCTGGACCTCGAGCTCGTTTGGTGCGTGCGGGGAGTTGGGCTGTTTCAGCTCTGGGCGGTGTGCTGCTGGCCGGTGGCCTGGCCTCACAAATCAGCCGCATCGCCAGGGCCACCTCCCGCAATGTGGATGTGACGGCACCCAAATGGATGCGCGGCGGGATCGAATTCATGGAAATCACCTTTCCCGTGCCGCGCCTGGTGATCATCGTGATCACCATCGTTGCGGTGGTTGGGGTGACGTGGTTCCTCAACAAAAGCGTGTGGGGAATGCGTATTCGTGCTGTGACTCAGAACCGTTCGATGAGTGATTGCCTTGGCATCCCCACCGACACCGTTGATGTGCTCACCTTTGGCATCGGCTCCGGTTTGGCCGGTGTGGCGGGGGTTGCTGTTTCCCTGCTGGGTTCGGTGGGCCCCAACGTGGGCGGCTCCTACATCGTGGGCTGCTTCATGGTGGTGGTGCTCGGTGGCGTCGGAAACCTCTTGGGCACCGTGCTCGCGTCCTTTGCCATTGGCCTGCTCACCGACTTGATCGGTGCTGGACGTCTGCTGACGATCTGGCCTGACATGCCAGCTCCCCTGGCCGGCGCGGTGAATTTCTTCGCCACCACGAGCATGGCCCAGGTGATGGTGTTCGCTCTGATCGTGGTGTTCCTTCAATTCCGTCCCGCGGGTCTGTTCCCGCAAAAAGGACGCATGGTGGAGGCCTGATCTGATGTTCCAAGCCTTTCAACAACGCCGTTGGCCTTTGATCATCCTTTGGGTGGTGATCGTTGCGGCCATCGTTGCCGCGCCCGCTGTTTTGCCGGTGTTTCGGCTGAATCTGTTGGGTCGCTTCCTTTCATTGGCGATCGTTGCCCTGGGTATCGATTTGATCTGGGGCTTCACCGGGTTGCTCAGCCTTGGCCAGGGCATCTTTTTTGCCCTCGGCGGTTACGCCATGGCGATGTACCTGCAGCTCAACAGCTCGGGTGATCTGCCCAATGGCATTCCCGAGTTCTTCAGCCTGTATGGCGTGGATCGGTTGCCTGCCTTCTGGGAGCCGTTCCATTCCCCGCTGTTCACCTTGGTGGCGATCTGGCTGGTTCCAGCCGTGCTGGCTGCCGTGCTCGGCAACCTGGTGTTCCGTAACCGGATCAAGGGGGTCTATTTCTCGATCCTCACCCAGGCGGCCCTGCTTGTTTTCTTCAATTTCTTTAACGGCCAGCAGAAGCTGATCAACGGCACCAACGGTCTTAAAACCGATGTGACCGAGCTGTTCGGCCAGATGGTGGGTTCCCCGGAGATGCAGCGGGGATTCTTCTGGTTGACCTCTGTGGTGGTGATCCTGGCCTGGCTGTTTCTGCGCTGGGTGGTGCGGGGCCGGTTTGGAGACGTGTTGATCGCTATTCGCGATGACGAACCCCGGCTGCGCTTTGCCGGTTACAACCCAACCCTGTTCAAGACGATCGTCTTCGCCATCGCTGGTGGTTTGGCAGGCATCGGTGGTGCGCTTTACACCGTTCAGTCGGGCATCGTTTCGCCGCAGTACATGACCGTTCCCTTCTCGATTGAGATGGTGATCTGGGTTGCTGTGGGCGGTCGAGGCACGCTCGTGGGAGCGATCCTTGGCGCTGTGGCTATCAACTACGCCAAGAGTTTGGTGAGCGAAGCTCTCCCCCAAAGTTGGCTGTTCATCCAAGGGGGCCTGTTCATCCTCGTGGTGACGGCCTTGCCGGAGGGCGTCATTGGCTGGTTCCGAGGCGATGGCCCTCGCAACTGGCTCAACCGATTCGGCATTGCCCGTCGGAGTGAGACCTATCCACGTCTCGATCTTGAAGGTCAGGAAGAGGTTCAGTCATGAGCACGGCTTTATTGGAGTTGCGCCAAATCACCGTCAGTTTTGATGGCTTTTTGGCGCTGCGCGATCTCAACCTCAGCCTTCAGCCTGGGGAGCTGCGCGCCGTGATCGGCCCGAATGGAGCCGGCAAGACCACGTTCCTGGATGTGATCACCGGCAAGACCGCTCCCACGGAAGGGGATGTGGTCTTCAAAGGACGCTCCTTAGTGGGAACGCGCGAGCACCGCATCGCGCGCTTTGGCATCGGCCGCAAGTTTCAGAGCCCTCGTGTTTTCGAGAAGCTCAGCGTTCAGGAGAACTTGGCTTTAGCGGTCAGCCAGCCGAAGCAGCCTTGGTCATTGCTGGTGGGGGGCCTGAATGGGGAGCAGCGCGATCGTGTTCATCACTTGATGAGCATCGTCAATCTGCAGAACCGTGCCGATTGGGCAGCTGGGTCGTTGTCCCACGGCCAGAAGCAGTGGCTTGAGATCGCCATGCTTGTGGGTCAGGATCCCGACCTGTTGCTGGTGGACGAGCCGGTGGCTGGGCTCACGGATGAGGAGACCGATCTGACGGCGGATCTGCTCAAGTCGTTGGCCGGGGATCACACCGTGCTGGTGATTGAGCACGACATGGAATTCATTCGACGGCTTGAAAGTCCGGTGACGGTGCTGCACCAGGGCCATGTCCTCTGTGAGGGCACGATGAATCAGGTGCAGGCCGATCCCCGGGTGATTGAGGTTTATCTCGGCACCACTGAGGAGGAGAACCAATGACGAATCTGCTGGAGATCCAAGGCCTCAACACCTTTTACGGCGAAAGTCACATTCTTCGGGATGTTGATCTCAGCGTGAAATCGGGGGAGATGGTTTGTCTGATCGGCCGCAATGGTGTGGGTAAAACCACCCTGTTGAAATCGCTGATCGGTCTGTTGCGCCCCCGCTCCGGAACCATGGCGTTCGACGGTGCTCAATTGGATCGTCAGGCACCGCATCAGCGGGCTCGGGCCGGGATTGGTTATGTGCCGCAAGGTCGCGAGATCATCCCCCAGCTCACGGTGGAAGAAAACTTGCTTTTGGGGATGGAGGCGTTGCCGGGTGGATTGGCCCGGCATCGCCACATTGATCCATTTGTGTATGAGCTGTTTCCGATCCTTCAGGAGTTTCTACCGCGTAAGGGCGGTGATTTGAGTGGGGGTCAGCAACAACAATTGGCTATCGCCCGTGCGTTGCTTGGCAAGCCAAAGTTGCTGCTGTTGGATGAGCCCACGGAGGGCATTCAGCCCAACATTGTTCAAGACATTGAAGCTGCTGTTCGGCGGATCATTGCCGACACCGGGATCGGGGTGTTGCTGGTGGAGCAACATCTCCACTTCGTTCGCCAGGCTGATCGCTATTACGCGATGCAGCGGGGCGGCATTGTTGCCAGTGGCTCAACCAGTGAACTCAGCCAGACGGTTGTTGATCAGTTCCTGAGCGTGTAGAGCTTCGCTCGTGATGGCTTCTTCTGGGTCAGGTCAGCTGGCCCAGATTGATTCTGTTGCAGGCTCTTCATTCATGGCGTAATCGCTCACGTCGGCACGCACGTGCAGCATCTGCCCTGTCATCGACATTTTCCAGATTTCCAGGCGCGCATCCTCGGGGGCTTCGAACCAAAAGACCTCTGTGGGCATCACCACCTTCTCTCGGTAGAAGTGGTCAGCACCAATGCATTTCACGATCACCATTCGGCTGGTGTCGTTTTGATAAACACATTCAATCATCTTGAGCACCTAGAATGATGCCAATCTCGTGGTCTTAAGACAAGAGGAGTGTTTGATTGGTCACCGAATCAGCACCCCTTTAGATTTGATACAGATGAGTTGATACAGAGTTGGTCGATTGTGTATCGACCGTCACGATTTTGCTCTGGGCTTTGAGAAGTAAGCGCCCACTAGCCTTTTGAAGATTGCACAGAGTGGCTCTTTCGTTTCAGCTGAAACAATTCTTTTTCGCCGCTTTTTGCATGATTGCTTTGTCGATCATGGGAATTGCAGAATGGATAAAGCGATCGGTTTGAGTGTTTCTCAGCAATTCGATGTTGAGCGGATGAATCGCGCGATCGAATCAACAATCGATCCAAAGCAGTTGCAGGTGTTGGCCAAGCAATTGCTTCAGGCGTGGCATTCCCAGCGCGCTGCAACAGTTTGGATCACGCGAGAGCGGGAGCAGCTGGGCTGAGGCTCAATGCGTTGGCTTCAAGCAGCGAGCTCAGAGGTGATGCGTTGCGGGTTGTGATTCGGTCGTTTCAGGGATGTGCGATCTGCTTGTCCTGCTGCGGCCAGATCAGCTTGAAGGGCTGAATTGCAACTGCGCAGTCGCGACCAGCTGGGCAGCTGATGGGCAATCGGCGCCTGCATCAGTTTGGCCAGGCCGGGTCGCAGCAGGCCCGCGAAGTTTTGAACCGCCAGTTCTTCGCCATGGCGGTCGTAAGGCAACCGATTGATGGCTGAATCAAGGCCGAACTGCCTTACGCGATCCTCACCAACCCGTCGGTACAGCACTTCAAGGGTCGGCAGTTGATCCATCGACATCACGCAACCTTCGTGTTCCATCAGGCCGCGCAACACCGTGCCGAAAATTTCGCCCGCCATGCGCTGCAGGCCTTCGCTGTGTTGTTGGCCCAGCTCCTTGTGTTTGTGGTCGAACAACCCCAGATCCACTTGAGCGATTCGGCTGGAGGCCACATGGCGATACACCTCAGACAGCAGGCCCACCTCCAGCCCCCAGTCCGATGGGATGCGCAGATTCATCGCCAAATCGGTGGTGAATGCGAATTCACCAGCCAGGGGATAGCGGAAGGATTGCAGGTACGACAGGTAGGGCAGAGGTCCGAAAATCTGCTCCAGGCTGGCCAGCAGTGGGCCAACAAACAGACGGGTGGCTCGGCCCTGAAGCGCTTGGGTTTCGAGGGAAAGGCGGCTGTAGAACGCCTTCACGTAGGCAATGCCGTGGGACCGATCCAGCAGGGGGCGGAGCATGCGCTCTGGATAAGCCGATCCAAAGGTTCTGATGTCGGCATCGAACAGCCCAACCACCTCAGCGTTCTGGCACGCCACCCCTAATCCCTGCCATACGGCCCAGCCCTTGCCCGGTGGTCCGGTCACGTCGAGCCCCAGTTCACCGACGGATTCGAGCAACTCCCGCACGGCGGGGCCGTTGGTCCAGTGCACCCGCACGGGGAAGGGCATCCCTTCAAAAAATTTTTCCGCCGCTTTGACGTCTTCGGCGCTCGTGGCCGCCAATGCCACCACCAGTTCGTTGAGTCCCTTCAGGCCCGAAAGTGTGTCTCGAATCAGGCCGAGGGCCGGGCGGCTGAATTCTTCCATCAGGCAGGGGATCAGCAGGGTTGTGGGTCGCTGACTCAGCTCCTGGTTGAAGGCAACAGCATCGAGATTGCCCAAGCTGTAGTCATGGACGGTGCTGATCAGGCCCTGCTGAAAATCCATGTGGTGTTCGATGCAACAACAGAGGTCAGAGTCCTGCCCCATACCTGAAAGGTCTGGAGGAGGAAGGTGATGCAGCCCCCGCGCGACGAGACGCTGCGGACCCTGCTTGGCGATCTGTACCCCAACGATTCTTCCGGGGATGGCAAGGAGTTGTCGTCGCAATTGCTGCAGATCTTGAGCCAATCGTCAGGAGATGGCGATATGGCAGAACACATCGATCGCTGGGACGGTGGCGATGTGGTCTTGATCACCTACGCGGACACCATTGGTGAGCAGGGTTTTCCTGGGCTTCAGGCCTTGAAGACGTTTGTGGATCGCCATCTGCAGCCCTTCGCAGCGGTGATTCATGTGCTGCCGTTTCTGCAATCCACCAGTGATGGCGGTTTTGCCGTGGCCAGCCACACGACGCTTGAGCAGCGTTTCGGTGATTGGCGTGATCTCGCCGCCCTGGCCCAGGGCCGACGGCTGATGGCGGATCTCGTTCTCAATCACGTGTCGGCCTCTCACCCTTGGGTGCAGCAGTTCATGCGCGATGAGCAGCCCGGCCGCTCCTGCGTGCTCGAGGCAGCCCCGGATCCCTGCTGGGCGGATGTGGTTCGTCCGCGCAGTTCCAATCTGTTCACGCAATTGAGGGGCCCCGTTGGTGCGCGTCAGGTCTGGACCACCTTTGGCCCCGATCAGGTGGATCTCAACTGGCGCAGTGCGGAGGTGCTACTTGGCTTTGCCCGGCTGATGCAACGCATGGCCCGGCATGGGGTGCGGTGGATCCGTCTGGATGCCGTGGGTTTTGTCTGGAAGGAACCCCATACCTCATGCATCCATCTGCCGCAGGCCCATCAACTGGTGCGGGTGCTGCGTCTGCTGCTCGATCAGGTGGGACCCGATGGCGTTGTGGTCACCGAGACCAACGTTCCGGAGCAGGAAAATCTCTCGTATCTGAGAAGCGGTGATGAAGCGCATCTCGCTTACAACTTTCCCCTGCCGCCCTTGCTGCTGGAGGCCAGCGTCAGTGGTCGGGCCGATCTGCTTAATGCCTGGCTGAGTCGTTGGCCCGCCTTGCCGCCGCAGACAGGCCTGCTCAATTTCACCGCCTGTCATGACGGCATCGGTTTACGGCCGTTGGAGGGCCTGATGCCCCAGAAGCGCTTGCTGCAGCTGTTGATCGGCTGTGAGCAACGGGGTGGACTGGTCAGCCACAGGATGCTGAGTTCCGGCGACGAAGTTCCCTACGAAATCAACATCAGCTGGTGGAGTGCCATGGCGGATGGCGGGATTGATCCCACCTATCTCCAACGGGAGCGCTTCCTGCTTACCCAACTGTTGATCCTGGCCTTGCCAGGAGTCCCCGCTTTCTATCTGCCGGCGTTGTTGGCGGCTCCCAATGATCTGACCCGCTTTCGTCGCACGGGCCATCGCCGGGATCTGAATCGGCCCCAGTTCACGGCCCAGGCCCTGGAGCGCCGCCTGGCGGATCCCGATTCAGATGTCTCTGCGCTGTTGCCGGCGCTGCGGCGGGCTCTGGCCGAACGGGCTGTTCATCCGGCCTTGCACCCGGATGCCCCGATGACGGTGCTGAGCGAGGGCCGGAGTGATTGCGTCATCCTGCGGCGCTCCCGTGGGGGGGAAACGCTGGTGGCTGTTCACAACATCACGGCAGCGCGTCTCAGCTTTCGCCTCAGTGGCCTAGGTGGTGATCTGAACCAGCCCTGGGCCGATTGCCTGAGCGGTCATGTGTTCGAACCACATCAGTCGCATTCGCTAGAGCCTTATGCGGTGCGTTGGTTGGTTCAGCCATGACCGCGAGTGTCGAGCCGGCGTGGTGGGTGGTGACTGATCTCGATGGCACCTTGCTGGATCACAGCTACGACTGGTCGCCGGCTAAGGATCTGATCCGTCAGCTGCAACAGCACCGGATTCCGGTGATTCCCTGCACCAGCAAAACGGCCGAGGAAGTGCGCGGCTTTCGTGCCGAGGCGGGGCTGCATGACCCCTACATCGTTGAAAACGGTGGCGCCGTGCATGGGGAAACTCCGGAAGGGGAGCTCTGGGAGCTGCCGTTGGGTCCGGATTGGACGGCGCTGAAACCTCAGTTGCAGCGTCTTCAGGCCGAGTTGGGTGAGCCCCTGCGTCCGTTGGATGAACTCAGTGAGGCGGAAGGGCAGCGGTTGTTGGGGCTTGGCGGTGAAGCCTTGCGCCAGGCGCAGCGGCGCTGCTGCAGCGTGCCTTTTGTGCCGCCCTCGGCGGAGGGGCGTCGCCGGCTTGAGGTTCTGGTTCAGCGGATGGGCCTGACGGTGGTGCAGGGCAACCGCATGGGTCACCTGCTGGGCCCAGACATCAGTAAAGGCAAGGCTTTGGCCACCCTCAAGCTACATCTGGGTGCTGAGCAGGTGCAGGTCTTGGCCTTGGGGGATTCCCCCAACGATCTGCCGTTGCTCGAGGTGGCTGACATCGCTGTCGTTGTGCCCGGGCCCGATGGCCCCCATCCCGCGTTGCGTTCCGGGATCGAGGCTGGGCGTTTCCAGCTGGCGGCAGCCCCCCATGCCAACGGTTGGGATGAGGCTGTGCGCCGGATTCTTCGGATCTAGGCCATCGCTGGCCCCTGACTCAATCCAGCAAGGATTGCCAGAGCTCCACTGCAGCAGTGGTTGCCGCCATGGGCTGACCGTTGTGGGATGCGATCGGTCGACAGCTGAGGCTGTTGATCAGAACGGCCTGATCGTCGGCATCGAAGGTGGCCGCCAGCTCGGTCTCCACCGCGATGCCCTGGGCCAGTGCACGGCCCCGCATCACCCCTGGGAGGCAGCCGCTGCTGAGCGGCGGTGTCAGCCACTGTCCGCGACGCAGCACCAGCAGATTGGCCGCCGTTCCGCAGCACAGGACTCCAGCCGTGTTCAAGATCAGAGCGTCGTCGGCCCCTTGCTCCTGGGCTTCCCTGCGGGCCTGGATCGATTGCCCGTAGGCAAAGGTCTTGCAAAGGCTCAGGCGGCTGGAGGCGTTGCGGCGCTCATGGCGACTGGTGATGGTGGTGACGGCTGAAAATGTTGGTGTGCAGGCCTGGAGCGTGAGCCAAAAGCGGTGGTGACCTGGGGCCGGCAGTCCGATTCCGCGCTGAGGTGAGCTGCCCCGGCTCCAGTTGAGGCGCAGGGCTCCATCGGCTTCGCTCAGTTGGCTGCGTTGAATCGCATCTTCAAGCAGAGGCTCCAGCGCGTTTCGCTGCGGTGGCGGGTCCATGCCCAGTAGAGCAGCACTGTCGCTCCATCGCTGCAGATGCTCCTGCAGGAGTTGCGGTGCACCGTTGCGGATCAGCACGGTTTCAAAGAGGCCATCGGCCAGGAGCAGGGCGCGGTCGTTGAGGGGAAGCTGCAGGCTTGCTGCTGTTCCCCACTGACCCTCGATCCAGGCGATAGCGGTGCTCATGCCAGCGCCTCCAGCAAGGGCTGCAGTTTCCACATCAACTCCTCTGCTTCGCCAAGGGGATCCGAGTCGGCGACGATTCCGCAGCCGGCATGGGCTCGCAGGGTGTCGCCTTGGCGCAGTAAGGATCGAATCAAGATGTTGCTGTCGAAGCTGCCGTCCCAGTCGACCCGCAGCAGTGATCCGCAGTAAGGCCCTCGGCTGGTGGGCTCAAGCTCATGCAGACGTTGGCAGGCCCGCAGTTTCGGCGCCCCGCTTATCGACCCCCCAGGCCAACTGGCTTCCAGGAGATCGACCCAGCTCAATCCGGCCTGAAGTTGTCCCTCCACGACTGAGGTGAGGTGATGCACGGAGGCATAACTTTCGAGCCCCACCAGTTGGGGAACCTGAATCGAACCGGGCTGGCAGGCACGACCGAGGTCGTTACGCAGCAGGTCGACGATCATCACGTTCTCGGCCCGGTCCTTGTCGCTGCACACGAGTTCCGCGGCGAGATTTGCATCCTGTTCGGGGTCGCCATGGCGCGGCCTGGTGCCTTTGATCGGCCGGGTTTGTACGGCTCCATCAGCACTCACCTGCAGAAAACGCTCCGGGGACGATGACAGCAACGCCTCGTTCTGGTCGCTGATGATCAGCCCTGCAAAGGGGGCAGGACAGGCCTGCCTCAGGGTGAGAAACAGCTCGAGGGCACTGCCTCCCTGGGGCCAAGCTGTGCTGCAACAGGCCGTGAGATTGGCTTGGAAGAGATCACCTGCAGCGATCAGATCACGGATGCGCTGCACTCCTGCGGCGTACTGCTTGGGTGTGGTGTGGTGACTCCAGGCCGTCAGGGGGATGGATTGGGGCTCGTCTTTGGGCTGCTCAGGGCTGGAGGTCAGCTGTTGGGTGAGGCGTTCCAAAGCAGCCGTGCTGCTGGCTTCGATCCACAGCCTGCGCTTTTGGAGATCAAAGCGAAGCACCGGATCGTGGCGGGCGATCCAAAGCGTGGCCATGCCATCGCTGGCCCAGGGGTTTCCCGGTTCCACCCAGGCGGCGGCTTCATAGCTCAGCCAGCCGCACCAATGCCCTGGGGCAAGCCCCCGCAGTGCCTCGAAGGGATTGCCGGCTCCTGACTCTCCAGGGAGGCCACGGCAGCAGATGATCTCCTGGGGTGCCACCGCAAGGGTGGCCCATCGGCCCAGGTTGCTGCCGTCGCCATCCAGCCAGACCAGGCCTTCTTCGCCGTAGGCATGGGCCAGTTGGTGCGCGAGCGCTTTGGGCTCCTGCCAGGGCAGTTCAAGCCGTTGGGGGCGGATCATGCCGCTGTTGAACTGCAGAGGTCAGGCCGGCCTGCCTCGCGGAGTGCTGCATCACGAATGCGGCAGCTGTCGCAGACGCCGCAGGGGTGCGTGCCGCCGCTGTAGCAACTCCAGGTTGTTTCGATCGGAACACTCAGGCGAAGGGCTTCCTCAACGATGCGTACCTTGCTCCACTGCACAAGCGGTGCCCAGAGTTGGGCGCCATGGCCCTCCCGACCGGCTTTGCTGGCCAGGTCGGCCAGGGTCTGAAAAGCGTTGAGGTAGTCGGGCCGGCAGTCGGGATACCCCGAGTAATCGACAGCATTCACCCCCAGCACCAACCTTTCGGCTCCGCGAGCCTCCGCCAGGCTGAGGCCCACGGAGATGAACACGGTGTTGCGCCCGGGCACATAGGTGGGTGGGATGCGGCCTTCCTCCACGCCCTCGGTGGGGATCGAAATGCTGGCGTCGGTGAGGGCTGAGCCCCCCCAGCTGGCCAGATTCACGCTGATGCAGTGATGCTCTGCCAAGCCAAGCTGTTCAGCAACTGCAGCGGCGGCGTCCAATTCGCGGCGATGGCGCTGGCCGTAGTCAAAGGACAGGCCGATGACGCGGTCGCCTTGCTCAAGGGCGAGGGCCGCAGCGGTGGCGGAATCCAAACCTCCCGACAGAAGCGCGATGGCAGTGCGTTGACTCATCTCAGAACCGTGAGTTCGTGCAGGGCGCAGTAGTCCTGCTCATCCAGCTCGGTGCCCTTGGCTTGTTCAAGCAGGGACAGCAATCCGCTCAACCCCTGATCCTGGAGCCCAGCCGTTGTCGCCTCCTCCAGGAACAGGCGTAGGTCTTTGCGCAGTAGGGCGGTGCTGAAGTTGGGATCGGCGTAGCTGTGATCCAGCATCCGTTGCAGCTTCTTGTCGAAGGTGGGGGTGTAGAGCGCTGACGGCCGCAGGATGGCCATGAACGTTTCCACAGGAACGCCGGCCCGCTGAATCAGTTGCAGGGAGAGGGAGAAGCTGTGGGTGAGGCTGGCGATCAACTGATTGAGGGCCAGCTTGGTGGCAGCGCCGCTGCCAACGGGGCCCACGAGCTGGGGCTCTTGGCAGAGATGAGAAAGGAGTGCCCGGTGTTCTTCGAAGACATGCTCTTCGCCGCCGGCCATCACCAGTAGGGATCCGTTCAGCGCTTGTGGTTTGCTGCCGAGCACCGGGGCTTCCAGATACTGCCCTCCCTGGTTCGCAACCTGTGTGGCGAGCTTGCGGCTTTCCTCAACTCCCATGGTCCCCATCGGGATCACCGTTGAGCTCTGCAGATCCCCAATCGTGCCGATCACGGATGCCGTTGCTGCCCCGTCACGCAAGACGGTGATCAAGATGCTGTTGTTTTTCGCGGCTTGCCCCAGATCGTCGATCGCTGTTGCACCCTTCTCCACGAGGGAGACGATGCGGGAGGGGTCGCGATTCCAGACGTGGACGTTGAGACCCTGCTCAAGCAATCGCGTTGCGATCGCCGTTCCGAGGAGGCCTGTGCCCAGAACGGCCACTGAGGTCATGGGCTCAGGTGATCAAATTCTGTTCAACCTCAACGTAGTGGAGCAGACCCTGCCCTCAACGGCCTCCTTCAGCGGATTCCAAGCCATTTGTGGCTTTGCAGGCTGAGGCGCCATTGGGCGTGTTGACGCACATGCTCCACAGCCAGGGCTTCTCCGATGCTGCTCTCCCAGCCCGGCTGCAGCAGCCGCTCTGTGTCGTCCTCGCACTTGGATGCCATGGCTGCAGCGAAGCTGATGTCTTCCGGGCCATGCACCACAACTTTCAGCTCATGGCAGGCCTGCAAAAGCTCTTGCCGTGGGGGGCGGTGGCGTTTTGGCGAGAGGGTGATCCAATCGAAGCGTCCGCTGAGTGGATCCACCCCGCTGGTTTCCAGATGCAGGGGGAGACCGCATCGCGCATCGAGGCTCTGGGTGAGGGGCTGTAGATCGTGATGCAACGGTTCTCCACCGGTGATCACAACGAAGCTGGCCCCGGCTTCAGCAGCCATCTGGGCGGCATCAGCCAAGGCATCGACGGGCTGCTCAGGGTGCCCTTGGGCCGGCCATGAGTGCTTGGTGTCGCACCAGGGACAGCCCACGGTGCAGCCCGCGAGCCGAATGAAAAATGCACTGCGTCCGGCATGGTGGCCCTCTCCCTGCAGGGAATGGAATGTTTCCACCACCGGGAGACGCTGGGAGTCAGCCATCGACGCGGTTCATGGGATCGCAATGTCCCCCTGTTGACGCAGGGCCTGAGCCGGTGAATCCGGAAGGCGTTGTTGGGCCGCTTCGATCAATCCCCGGAACAACGGATGGGGTTGTCCAGGCCGGGAGAGGAATTCGGGGTGGTACTGGCAGGCGGTGAAGAACGGATGCCCTTTCAGTTCGATCAACTCCACCAGGCGTCCATCCGGGGACGTGCCGCTCACCACATATCCGGATTCCAGGAAAAGATTGCGATAGGAGTTGTTGAATTCGTAGCGGTGGCGGTGGCGTTCATAGACCACCTCGTCTCCGTAGAGCCTCTGGGCGAGGGTTCCCGGCGCAATCCTGCAGGGGTAGACCCCAAGGCGCATCGTGCCGCCCAGGTCGACCACGTCCTGCTGTTCCGGCAGCAGGTGAATCACGGGATGGGGCGTGTTTTCGTTTAATTCAGCACTGGTGGCCTCGGTGAGGCCGGCTTGGTTGCGAGCCCACTCGATCACTGCGGTTTGCATCCCAAGACAGAGCCCAAGGAATGGCACCCGTTGTTCCCGGGCCCAGCGAATCGCTGCAATCTTTCCATCGACTCCACGGTTGCCGAAGCCACCAGGCACGACGACGGCGTCCATTCCGCGCAGGAGTGCATCGGTGCCGTCCGCTTCTATCTGTTCGGCGCAGACCCAGTGCAGGTCGAGGGAGGCATCCTGGGCAATGCAGGCATGCTGCAGCGCTTCGACGACGGAGAGATAGGCGTCGTTCAGCTGCACGTACTTGCCCACCAGGGCAACCTTCACCGATGGGCCGGGATTGCGCAGCTTGTTGACCAGTTGTTCCCATGCCGCCATGTCGCTGTCATGGTCCGTGAGGTTCAGCACGTCCAGCACTTCACGGCACAGACCCTCCTGCTCAAGGATCAGCGGCACGGCATAGATGCTGTCGGCATCCAGGGAGGGAATTACGGCGCGGGTGGGCACCCCGCAGAAGCCGCCGATTTTCCGCTTGAGATCGTCGCTGATGTCGCGATCACTGCGGCAGACGAGCACATCCGGCTGGATGCCGATCGAACGCAGTTCCTTGACCGAGTGTTGTGTGGGCTTGGTTTTGAGTTCGCCGGAGGTGCCGATGAAGGGCAGCAGGGTGACGTGGATGTAGGCCAGGTCGTTGCGACCCACGTCCTCCCGAAACTCACGGATGGCTTCGAGGAAGGGCAGTGATTCGATATCACCCACGGTGCCGCCGATTTCCGTGATCACTACATCGGCATTGCTGTTGGAGGCAACCCGGTGGATGCGCTCGCGGATCTCGCCGGTGATGTGGGGAATCACCTGAACGGTGCCGCCGTTGTAGTCGCCGCGGCGCTCCTTGTTGATCACCGATTGGTAGATCGAGCCGGTGGTCACGCTGTTCAGGCGTGACATCGCCGTGTCGGTGAAGCGCTCGTAATGGCCCAGGTCGAGATCGGTTTCGGCGCCGTCTTCGGTGACGAAGACCTCACCATGCTGGAACGGGCTCATCGTCCCGGGATCCACATTCAGGTAGGGATCCAGCTTGAGAATCGAAACGTTGTAGCCCCGCGACTTCAGCAACCGGCCGAGGCTCGCCGCCACGATTCCCTTGCCAATGCTGGACACCACACCACCGGTGATGAAGACGAATTTGGCCATGACCTGCCGGGCGACTCTTCAAATTAGCTGGCGTCGGTCATGGGCTCCAGGGGGAACCGGTGTTTTAGGAATCCAGGCCCTGGATGTAGTCCCGGACTTTGCTGCGTCGTTGGGGTTGCCGCAGTTTGAGCAGGGCGCGGGTTTCGATCTGACGAACGCGCTCCCTTGAGAGTTTCAGCTCTTCCCCGATCTGGGCCAGGGTCTGGGGCGTGTCGTCCTCCAAGCCGAAGCGCCGGCGCAGGACAGCGGCCTCCCGACTGGTGAGTTCATCCAGGAGATCCTCCAGATCGTTGTGGAGTTCGTCGTGGGTGAGGGTCTGCTCCGGGGTGGCATGGCCGTCCTCGATCAGATCTCCGAGCTGGGTGTCCTGTTCGCGGCCGACACGGGTGTCCAGAGACACTGAGCGGGGCACCCGGGCCAGGGTCTGGCGCACGGTGTCTTCACTGATGCCCAATTCGCGCGCCAGATCCGCGATCGAGGCAATGCGTCCTTCGTTGCTTGCAATCTCCTGCTGGACCCGTTTGATCCGGTTCAGTTTTTCGGTGACGTGAACGGGCAAACGGATCGTCCGGCTCTGGGTGGCGATGGCCCGGGTGATGCCCTGGCGGATCCACCAGTAGGCGTAGGTGCTGAACCGGAAACCGCGGGTGGGATCGAACTTTTCCACGGCCCGCTCCAGCCCGAGCGTTCCCTCCTGGACCAGGTCCAGGATTTCCATGCCCCGCTGCTGGTACTTCTTGGCCACCGCCACCACCAGGCGCAGGTTGGCCTGAATCATGTGGTCTTTGGCTCGCCGCCCGTTGCGGAGGGCCAGCTTCAGATCCTTAGCCTCCAGCTGGGCCTGCTCAGCCCAGGCCTGATAGCCCAGGTCAATCCGCTGCTGCAACTCGGGCAAGGGCAGTCCTGCCGCTCGGGCCCATTCCTGCTTGGTTGGCCAGTGGCTGTGCTGGTTGGCTTCCCGGCGTTGCAGTTCTTCGAGACGGTGCAGTTCACCGATGGCGGCATCGCTCTCAGCCAGCTCCCGTTGCTGGAGCAGCAGTGCTTCGCGGCGCTGCACCAGGCGGGCCAGGGTGACCTCCTCCTCATTGGTGAGCAGGTCGACCCGGCCGATGTCCTGGAGATAAAGCCGCAGCAGATCCGTTGTGCCGCTGCTGCGGCGCTCACGGGTCCCCCCGGTCCGTCGGGGCTTGCTGGGCAAAAGCTGGCCTTGTGAAGTCCAACTTCAGGGTTCCTCGCCGTTGGCCGCGGTGCGACAAATGCGCTGATTCCCTTCGGGATCTGCTCAGCCCAGTGGCTGCGGTCAGTCTTCTTCGTCAGGTTCAACCCAGGTGCTGGTCACGTGCAGTTCCTCCAGCTGTTTATCGGCCACGCCTCCTGGGGCACTGGTCATCAGGCAGCGGGCCTGCTGGGTCTTGGGGAAGGCAATGGTGTCGCGGATCGACTCCTCGCCGGCCAGCAGCATCACCATCCGGTCCACACCGAAGGCCAGGCCGCCGTGGGGCGGTGCGCCCATATCGAGAGCGTCCATCAGGAAGCCGAACTGCTCCTGGGCCTCCTCGAGAGGCAATCCAACCGTCTGCAACACCTGGCGCTGCAGGGCGGAGTCATGGATGCGCAGGGAGCCGCCGCCGAGCTCAAGGCCATTGAGCACAAGGTCGTAAGCCTGGGCCCTGGCTCCGGGCAGGGTTTCGGCCCACTTCGATGCATCGCTGCCGAGATCCTCCGCATTGGGCGCGCAGAAGGGGTGGTGCAGGGCCTCGTAACGGTTCTCGTCGCTGTTGAACTCGAACATCGGGAAGTCCACCACCCAGAGGAAGTTCCACTGGTCGTTGTCCCGGTCGGCCTTCACCATGCCCAGCTCCTTGGCCAGGTACTGGCGCACCCTGTCGAGGGCCTTGTTCACCGTGGCGGTGTCGCCGGCACCGAACAGCAGCAGGGTGCCGGGTTCCGCGCCGGTGCGGCTGAGCAGCTCCTGCTTCTGCTCATCGCTGAGGTTGTCCTTGATGGCGCCGATCGTGTCGATCTCACCGCCGTCGCGCACCCGGATGAAGGCCAGGCCACCGGCACCAGCTTTCTGTGCTTCGCTGAACACATCACCACCCGGCTTGATCCGGACGTTGCTCACCGCATCGTTGCCGCCGGGCACCGCGATGCACTTCACAGCGCCGCCGGACTTCACGGCGCCACTGAACACCTTGAAGCCCATGTCCTTCACGATGTCGCTCACTTTGGTGAGCTCCATGCCGTAGCGGGTGTCGGGTCGGTCGGTGCCATAGCGCTCCATGGCGTCATGCCAGGTCATGCGTGGGAAGGGCCGCGGCAGTTCGATGCCCTTCACGGCCTTCCAGATGGCGCAGATCAGTGATTCGTTCAGCTCCAGGATCTGCTCCTGATCCATGAAGCTCATCTCGATGTCCAGCTGGGTGAATTCCGGCTGGCGATCGGCCCGCAGGTCTTCGTCGCGGAAACAGCGGGCCACCTGGTAGTACCGCTCGATGCCGCCCACCATCAGCAGCTGCTTGAACAACTGGGGGGACTGGGGCAGGGCGAACCATTCGCCGCCGCAGACCCGGCTGGGCAGCACGTAATCGCGGGCGCCTTCCGGCGTGGAGCGGGTCAGCACCGGGGTCTCCACCTCGATGAAGCCTGCGTCCTCCAGGAAGCGACGGGCGGCCTGGATGGTCTGGGCCCGCAGCCGCAGGTTGTCGTTCATGCGCTTGCGGCGCAGATCCAGATAGCGGTGGCGCAGCCGCAGTTCTTCGCGGGTGTTCTCCTCGTCGTGCACCGACACGGGGAAGGGCAGGTTGCCTTTCACGCTGTTCAGCACGGTGATGCCGCTGGCGAGCACTTCCACGGCTCCCGTCGCCAGCTTGTCGTTCAGGGAGTCGCCGGGTCGGGCCCGGACTTTCCCTTCAACCTGCAGCACGGTTTCGCTGCGCAGATGCTCGGCGACGGCGAAGGCGTCGGCGCCCAGATCGGGGTCCACCGTGATCTGCACCGTGCCGCTGCGGTCCCGCAGGTCGATGAAAATCACCCCGCCGTGATCACGGCGTCGATCCACCCAGCCGCACAGTTGCACCTGCTGATCAATGTTCTGTTCGCGCAGGTCGCCGCAACCGTTGCTGCGCATGGGATGTCTCAACTGGAGAAGTGCGAGTTTCCCACAGCAGCGGTGAGTTTCAGGCGCGTTTGTAGAAGGGCTTGCGAACGACCGTTGCCGGCTGGGCCTTGCCGCGGATCTCAACGCTCAGTTCGGTGCCGAGCTTGGCGAGGGACGGCGGCACGTAGGCCAGGGCGATCGCTTCTTCCAAGGTGGGTGACCAGGTGCCGCTGGTGACGATGCCCACCGTTTCTCCGTTGTGCATCACGGGGTAGTCGTGGCGGGCGATGGCACGACTCTGCAGCTTGAGCCCCACCAGGCGTTTGGCCGGGCCGGATTCCGCCGCCTGCTCCAGCGCCTGTCGGCCCACAAAATCCACGGGAATTTCCAGGTGCACGAGCCAACCCAACCCGGCCTCGAAGGGATTGGTTTTGTCGTTCATGTCCTGGCCGTAAAGGTGCATGGCGGCCTCCAGCCGCAAGGTGTCCCGTGCCCCCAGGCCGCAGGGAGTGACACCGCGATCGAGCAAAAGCTGCCAGAGCTTCTGTCCGTCGTCGGCGTTGAGCAGCAGCTCGGCACCGTCTTCGCCGGTGTAGCCCGTGCGAGCACTGAACACCGGTTGGCTCAGGCCCTCGAGTTTGAGCATCCGGTGGCCGAAGCGGGGCAAGCCGCTGAGGTCTTCGCCGCTCAGCTCCTGCAGCAAACCCATGGCCTCAGGACCCTGCAGAGCGAGCAGGACTCCGTCTTTTTTGATGTCGGTCACCGTCAGGCCAGCGGGCTCCATCTGTTCACGGATCCAGGCGGTGTCGCTGTCGGCGCAGGCGGCATTGATCACCAGCACCAGCGCACCCCGTTCGGCATCAATGGCACCGCAGTCGTAAACGATGAGGTCGTCGCGAATGCCGCCGCGCTCGTTCAGCAGAACCGAGTAGCAGGCTTCGCCGGGACCGATGCGGTGCAGGTCGCTGGGGATCAGCCGTTGCAGCGCATCCTTGGGATTGGCACCTTCGAGGCGCAGCACTCCCATGTGGGATATATCAAACATGCCGACCCGTTCGCGAACGGCCTTGTGCTCCTGGATCAGGCCGCTGAACTGAACCGGCATCTCCCAGCCTGCAAACGGCACCATGCGGCCTCCGGCGCTGCGGCAGGACTCGAACAGGGGAGTGCGCTGCAGGGACATGGGGGCGGCCGATGAGAAGCGCATTCTTATGGAGGGCTTCACGATCCGGAAGGGAACCCGGAAATTTGCCCCTGTCCATGGTCCGTTTCGCAGACCGTCACTAGCTTGAGCGCGTTTCCGGAGCGCTTGTTTGGCCGCCAGCTCCTGCTGTCGCAGTTGTCAGTACTGCACCCTGCCGGCAGGTGCGAAGGGGTGGTGCCGTCTGCGCCGGTTGGAGGTGCATGCCGAGATTGCAGATCTGATGGTCTGTCACCACTGGACCCCCCGTTCCCCCAAGCTTCCGGCTCTGCAGAGCAGCGGTGTTGGAGAGCGTCAGCTGGAGCTGGATCGCAGCTTGACGTGAGCCTTGATCCATCCACGTCTCCGCCATTGCTGATGGCCTCCACCGGATTAGCACGGGATACTGCAGCCAATCCCGGTTGTTGCCTTGTCTGCCTCAGCTCCGCTGACTCCTCTGGGACTGATCCAGGAACAGCCTGAGGTGGATCGCCTGACCCTTCCCACCGGCGCAACTGTTTTCAGTGCCGGTGAGCCTGTGCAGTTCATCCATGTGATTGAACGGGGATGGATGGAACTGAGCAGTGGTCCGTTGAACCGCATTCGCTTTGGTTCCGGTGAATTGTTTTTCTATGAGGATCTGGTGGATGGCGCCGAGTGTCACAGCCGTGATGCCACAGCGGTGACGCCTGTTTCGTTGTTCCGCCTGAGCCGCTCCAATTTTCTGGCGCTCATCCATCGGCACCCAACGCTGGTGCTGCAATTGCTCAGCAAGCAGCACAGCCGTTTGCGGCAGCAGCGGGCTGATGCCCGTCACTTCTATTGATCGCCACCCAGGAGCAGCAGCAGGCTGCGGGTCACCTTGGCGGCCAGCACGGAGCTGATGCCGCTGGTGTCGAGTTGTGGTGCCAGTTCCACCACATCGGCTGCGACCAGCTGATGCTCCCGCAGAACCTCCACCAGGTTGGCGAAATCAGACCACTGGTAACCACCGGGTTCCGGTGTGCCGGTTCCCGGCAGAACGGCGGGATCAAACCAGTCCAGGTCGACGGTGAGATAAATGGGTTTTCTCTTCAAGGGAGCGAGCACCTGTTCAAGGGCATCGATGCTGGGCATGAGCCGACCGCTCTCGTGCAGTTCGTTGAATTCCTCCCGTGTTCCACTGCGGATCGCGAGTTGAAACAGCGTCTGACTGGGAAGGATGTCCAAGCAGCGGCGCATGGCGCAGGCATGGCTGTGACGGGCCCCCAGCCAGCTGTCCCTGAGATCGGCATGGGCATCCAGCTGCAGGAGCACCAGATCGGGGTGGCGTTGCGCCACGGCAGCCACGGCGCCGGAGCTGATCGAATGCTCCCCGCCCAGCATCAGGGGCTTGAGGCCCAGGGCGAGCACGGCTTCGGTGGCCTGCTTCACCTTGCTCAGAACGGGCTCAGGGTTGCCAAAGGGAATCTCAACGGCACCGAGATCGGCAAAGTCGAGATCCTCCAGATCCAGGTTGAGTTGCGGGCAATAGGTTTCCAGGCCAGTGCTCACCTCTCGTATGGCGGCGGGCCCGAAGCGAGTGCCTGGGCGAAAGGACGTGGTGCCGTCGTACGGGACCCCGAAGAGGCCAACGCGGCAGCCGGCAGGGTCGCGCCGGGAGCCCATAAAAATGGTTCCGTCGCTGTCAAACAGCTCACTGAACTGGGGTGCAGTCATGACTGCAGCTCCCGTTCGACGAAGGCGGGGATGGCGTCCATGGCACCTCGCTGCCAGCGCGGTGACCAGATTTTGCAGCCTGCGGCAACGGTTTTGATGCGCTCGGGATCGGGACTGCGGTAGCGGGGTGTTTCCATCGCGGCGAAGGTCCAGCTCCACCAGCCGCTTGGGTACATCGGCACCCAGCCATAGAGCGGGTCGGCGTGGTCAAACACCTCGCGCAACAGCCGAACCATGGCGATGTGGACATCCCGGAAGGCTTCAGGAGATTCACTTTGTGTGCCAAACACGCCCCCCGGCTTGAGCAGCCGTCGGCAGTTTTCAAAGAAAGCTCGGTTGAACAGTCCTTCTGCGGGTCCGGCGGGGTCAGAGCCATCTACCAAGACAACGTCGTAGCTCTGAGCCTCAGCCTCGGCGGCCCAGGCGATGCCATCCCCCACCGTGAGCTGGAATCGCGGATCGCTCCAGGCGGATCCGCCAATGTCGGGAAGGTGTTCCCGGCTGAGTTCCACCACACGCCCGTCAATCTCCACCATGTCCAGCCGCTGGACGCCTGGGTGGCGCAGGCATTCCCGAGCGGTGCCGCCGTCCCCGCCTCCGATCACCAGAATTCGCTCGTTCGAGCGGGCGCTGCACAGAGCTGGGTGCACCAAGGCCTCGTGGTAGTGGCGTTCCTGCTGCTCCGCCGTCATCCAACAGCCATCCAGGAGCAGCCCCCGCCCGTAGCGTTCACTGCGAATCACGCTGATCCGCTGGAACGGACTGGTCTCCTCGACCAGCACCTCTCCCTTCAATCCATAGCGGACGCCGCGGTGTTCTTCGTCAATCCAGCTGCTCATGGGGCGCGGTGGGCATCTCTCCAGCTAAGGACCCGGTGGGGCTGTTCCCAAACACCAGATGTGGTGCTCTTGGGATTGACGAACGCAAGATGTGGAGGTCGAATGTGCTTGGTTGGGGAGCTGCTGTGGAAGAGGGCAGCTCTAAAGCCTTTTTCGTCAGATCAAGGCTTTTGTTTTATCGGTAGGGGTCAGGGTTGGTGCAGGTGCTCCCTCTTCGAAGCATCAACCTGGTGGGAGCATCCTGTTGTTCTTGAGCCAGGAGATGGCTGGTGCAAGATCTGGTGGTGAACGAGCGGTTGACCATTCCGTCCAGGGAGCTGCGCTGGCGGTTCAGCCGCTCATCCGGCCCCGGCGGGCAGGGGGTCAACACCACCGATTCCCGTGTGGAATTGCTTCTGGATCTAGCGAACTGTTCTTGTCTGGGTCCATTTCGCCGGGCCCGATTGCTGGAGCACTTCCAGACCCGTTTGGTGGAGGGCTGCCTACGGGTTGTGGTCGCAGAAGAACGCTCCCAATGGCAGAACCGACAGAAGGCTCTGCATCGCATGGGGGAGCTGCTGCGGGAGGGCTTGCAGCCAGCACCGCGTGCCCGAAAGGCCACCCGGCCGGGTCGTGGTGCTGTGAAGCGGCGCTTGGACACGAAGAAAAAGCGTGGTGACCTCAAGCGTCAACGGCGCAGTCGTCCCTCCCTGGACGACTAATCGGATCCAGAGGTGGGCGAGTGTTCTGCTCGGATCGCCGCTTTGGCCTGTTTCCAGAGGGCTTCCAATTCGTTGATGCTGCGGCCCTGCAGATCCCCTTCCAGGGCAGCTTCAACGCGGGAGAAGCGGTCGAGGAAGCGTTGATTCGTGCCGGCGAGACCCTCCTCGGGTTCGATGCTGCACCAACGGGCCACATTCACCAGGGTGAACAGCAGATCGCCCAGTTCCTCCTGGGCATGACTTTTGTCGCCGTTGGCCACCGCCTCCTTGAGTTCGTCCAGCTCCTCATGGACCTTCTCCCAGACGCCGGCCATGTCATCCCACTCGAAGCCGGCTTTGGCCGCTTTCTTGGAAATGGTCATGGCCCCAGCCAGGGCCGGCAGGCCCCGCACCTTGGCTCTGAGCCGGTCGCTGAGGGGGCTGGAGGAGCCCGCCAGGGACTCGGCCTGCTCCTGGAGCTTGATGGCCTCCCAACTGCGTCGCACCTCGTCACTGGTGCTGGCGACGGCATCGCCGAACACATGGGGGTGACGGCGGATCAGTTTGTCGCTGATGCCATCGGCAATCGCATCCAGATCAAAGCGCTGCTGCTCCCGAGCGATCTGGGCATGCAGCACCACCTGCAGCAGCAGATCCCCAAGCTCCTCCTTCATATGGGCATCGCTGCCCTGGCGGATCGCATCGGCCACTTCGTGGGCCTCTTCCAGCACGTAGGGCACCAGCGAGGCATGGGTCTGCTCCAGATCCCAGGGACAGCCCGTTGCTGGATCCCTGAGTTGGGCCACAACATCGATCAGTCGCTGGATGGCGTCAGAAGGAGCGTTGGCCATGCCGGGGCAACAACTGGGGCAACGCCCACCTTCTCATCGCTGTCGTTTCTTCGACCATTCATGGGGCCAGGGGTCGCCATCGAGGATCAGGTGGATCCAGGCACTGCCCTCCAAGCCCACAAGCAGGGCGATGAACTCCCGTGGGTGCTGACGCATCAGTTGCTGGAGCGTTGTCAGCAGCACCGCTGGTGAGAGTGCTGGAACCGCCATGGTCACGATCAGGCACCAGGTGAGCAGCACCGCCAGGCGCGCGGTTGTTCCCAGCAGCGGACCATGGGACCAGAGCGAGCGATGGGGAACCAGCAGGCGGTAGGGCCACCAGAGAAAGCCGAGGGCTCCCCACCGCCGCAGCGCATTGGAGCGGGTGTCCAGGTCAGGGGACAGCCACAAGCCACCGGCCCAACAGCTTGCTGATGCGATCAGTGCTGCCTTGATGCCCAGCACCAAGCCCACAGCGATCCCGAGCGGGAGGCTCAGAACCCAGATGCTCTGGTCGTGGCGGTGACCCGTTGCCAAGCCTTCGGAGCTGCTGTGCGTCCCCAAGCTGACGCGTTAGGGCAGAATCTGCCCGGTGGGGCGATTAGCTCAGCGGTAGAGCACCTCCCTTACAAGGAGATTGTCACTGGTTCGATCCCAGTATCGCCCATTCCTCCAAAGCAACCACCAGCATTGGCTTTCTGCTCTGAGCAGGGAGGCCACTTTTCTTGATTTTCATCTAGGTGTGCTCTAAAACGTGCTCCAAATAGTCCTATCGTTGAGTCGGCCCAAAAGTTCGCTTTACCAGCGGCTTTCACGAGTTGATCGGTTATGCCGCGAGCTACCGCAACAGAGACACTGGAGAGAGTCGAACACCTCCAGGGAATGATCCTGGAGGGGCAGCCCAATACCGCTTGTCTCAGTTTTGCGAGACAAGCGTGGGGGGTCTCCAGAGCGCAGGGCTACAGGCTTCTGAAGAAAGCATGGACGCAGATCAAGGACGACATCGATGAGAGCGGAATCGACCGGCAGGAGCTGCTGTCATGGTCAATCCAAACGCTGATGGCCGCGGCTGGGCAGGCGATGCAGCAGAAGAACCCTGGCGCCGTGGTGAGTGCCATCCGCCAGCTTGATCACATGACCGGCACCGGATACAACTCCCAACGCGGTTACGGCATCAACAGGCGCAAATGCTGAACAAGCTCCTCATTTGATCGATGACTCAGCACGCAAAAGCCCCGACTTAGTCGGGGCTTTCACTGACCTTGGACGGGTAATTCCTTATAGATCCAATCAAGACAAGTATGTGTAAATCGATTCAAAAGATACTTTTCGAAGTAGCCAAGGGGCCATCTCCTCTTTCGCTAGCCCAGCGAAAGAGGAGAGTGCATTGGCCCGTCGATCCCGTCCAAGGACGACTTAGGAATCTTGACCGAAGGTATTCATGTTGGGTGTGATAAATATTTTCAATTGATGTGGCATGCAGCACAAATTATTCTCGCTTATGAAGTCTTAGGGTCGACTAAGCCGAAGATTCAGAGAAATTTCTTGATGCAGTGCGCTTTCTTGCTTATGCCCATATTTTACTCCAGTTAACCAATTGCCTCACATTCTTTGGTTAATTTTGGATTAACTCGATTTCATCAATATTTAGATTACTTTTAGTGCTTTGTTGAAGGTGGTTGAGCCTAATTGGGATTATTTCGTCCATGCACCCTTAGAAGAAGGTGTAGTGCGCTTTGAAACCAAAACCGAGCGTGCACTTTATGCAAAGGTTGTTGCCTCTGAAGCGAACTGGATGGAATCTCAAAGTTGTGAGCGTCTCATCGTCTATTTGAGAGCAAGGCAGGATTTGGAGTCTTTTCGAGAAGGATTTAAAGCCAAGGAAAGTTAGTTCTATAAGTCTAGATATTGCCAAATATATACTTTCTCGCTTGCAAAGCTACTAATGCGCATACCTCGTCTTTTGTTTTTGGTGATTTTCAGGAAGTTTGTTGATGCCCAATGAAGTACGTGATTGGCTTTTCGCATATGATTAAGATGCACTTGTCTATTGGCAGACAGCGTGCAATATCTTTTGGTTCAAGGCAGGGTAGAGTTCGACATAGTGATCTTTATTTTAGAAATTAATATGTAGCAAATTTCTCTTGCTATGCATCAAGACTACACCGCTATTGCCCTTCTCCTCTTTACTGCGTTGCCGCTCTTGTGCGTTGCCGCAGCGGCGTTCTTCTATGTTAAGAATAATGAGCGGAAAACACCGCTTAAGAGGGAAGATTTTTATCGATAAATCTATGACATAAGGGTTTTGGGTTAGTGGTGATTGATCCTTTGAGTAGACTACGTCGACTGAGTTTCTAAATACTGTCTAGAGATAGTTGTTAGAAGACAATAGAGAATAACTAATTATTATCACTACGATTTCATGCCGCTTTGGGTGTCTGCGCTGCTCGGAGTTGTGAAATCTGGCTATGGAATGATTCTTAGGTCTTAGGCCTTGAGGTGCTGCCCGCCTCCAGTTATATAACGCTGAACTGACTTCTCCCGGTCAGAAGAGAAGCCAGCTTTCTTGTCAGCGCCCAATGACCACGGCTTGTCATTGGATGGAGGTCTTGGGGACTCCAAAGACATAATCACTTTTTCGTTGAGTGGTCTCTCTTCAGATGAGGCAATGTCGGAGTCCAAATGATTCGCGTCAACGTTCCGAGGTGTAGGAGTTTGCTCATACGCTGTGTATGCCGACACTTCAGACCCTTGGAACTATGTGAGTCACGAGGTCAGCATTGACCCAGTTTGTGACGTGATTATCCACATATATCACCTGGAAAAACTTTGGAACCTTCGGGTTTTTGGCGCTGCCAATAACGTTAATGACGTCAGCTACGCGCCAGGTCTTGTCAGTGTTCTTGATGATCACCGCCATTCCCGCTTTGACGTGGAGAAAGACCGGATCTGGTTTGGGCGTTGATGCGCCACTTGCATGATCAATTGACATACACCTTTTCAAGTAGGTCTCTACTGCTTTTGGCAGTTAGACGAGTTGCAGCTTCCTATGAAATAACGCTGATCTGACTCCCCGCATCGTCAGAGAGGGAGTCAGTGGTGTTATCAGCGCCCAATGGTCATGCAGGGGCCATTGGATGGAGGTGGGCCTCCAAAGTCACAGTCGCACCGTCTATGGCTATTGCTTGTTCTTAAGAGGAGATGGCAGTGATCAAATGAGCCGCGTCAACGTCCATAGCTGTTCACCTAAATACTGGACCAGCCGCGTTCTCAGGTTGAGCTGGAGGTGCTGGAGCTTTAATCCTGTTGTCTATCCGCAATGGTGAGAACAGCAGAAGGTTTCCGCCAACGAGCCCTGCCGTGACGACTATCGCGGTGACTACTTCCAGCAACTCAGTCGTTTTTCCTGAGGTCAAGTCACCCTTCAGTTAACGCTGAACTGACTCCCCGTCCGCCAAGAAAGGAAGTCAGCTTTTCTGGACAGCGCCCAATGGTCCCTACAAAAACCATGGGATGGAGGTCTTGGGGACTCCGAAGACATAATCATCCCTTCGGGTGCACACCTCGATACAGATGAGGCGATGGGAGTTGTCAAATGAGTCGCCGAAATGTCAAAACGCTGAACTGACTCCCCGCTCGCCAGAGAGGGAGCCAGGTCGCTCCAGCGCCCAATGGCTAAGTGCAAACCATTGGATGGAAGTGCCCAGCAACGGAACTTCCAAAGACACGATCAGTTCTGCCCTGGGCCGCGCTCTTTCAGATGAGGCGATGGCAGCGATCAAATGAGACGGATTCCTAGATCACCGTGGATTGAGCTGCAGCAGATGCTCGACACAACTTGATTGAGGTTTAGGAGACGTTGCTCACTACCAGTCAGTTAACGCTGATCTGACTCCCCCCCTGAGGAAAAGGAGGAGAGTCAGTGGTGTTATCAGCGCCCAATGGTCATCACTCCATTGGATGGAGGCTGTGCTGCGCTCCAGTCAAACTATCGCTTCGGCAGGCAACGTGTGCCGTTCCAATGGGCCGAAAGCGTATTCCAAATGATTCGCTGAAATGTATCGACGACTGAAAACGCTGAACTGACTCCCCTAGTTGAGGAGAGGAGTCAGGCCGTCACTTGCTATGTCAACGCCGGACTGGATAAGCGTAGACACACACAGCGTCCAATGGAAATTGCCCCTCCATTGGATGGAAGATCCATGCGACTGAACTTCCGTAGACACCATCGCTCTTGCTGGGGGCTAAGTGCAGTTCAGATGAGGCACTGGCAGTAACTAAATGAGGCACACCAATGTTGTGGCAAGCGAAGACTCTGAACCGACTCCTCCCCTGAAACACAGGAGTCAGTACTTCTTGTCAGTGCCCAAAGCTTGCATCAACCCGTTGTGGCAAGCCATCCCAACATTCGCGTAGATGCCATCAAAGGGGCAATGCGCCTTAATGCCGATGACTTTGTGCCATGAGGGCACAAAAATATGGTCATCGAGATCGGAGGCGTTCATGAGAGACGACGGTCCAACCGAGCAGATCCAAGAAGTCAACTGACTTTCTGGCCCCTGCTCCAACAGTCTCATGAATGACCTGGGTTGGTCGTTTGGTTAGGTACACATCAGATACGTCACGCCATTCGACGCTCCGCTTGCACCGCCTGAGGTGCCCTAGGAGAAAACGACCCATCCTTTAGAGCAAATGGCCCCAGGGGCCCTACAGCCAGAAGCTTCGACCCTTTTTCGTTTCAGTAGTGATGGGTTGAACCATGCACAAGCGAGCGAGCTAGGCCGTCTCTTCCATCTGGGAGGGGCGGCCTCCTCTTTGCAAAGCAAAATCGTTCACTATTTTTGCAGTGAATAACTTGACTACAATCTATTTTGTCAAGTCGATTGAAAACCTGGGTCCTAACGATTAGGTTTCTGGTAATTTTTCCTAATTATTGGTGGAGACTGTGTGCTTTAGAAGCATAAATAATCTGCATAGGTGCTTTGGGTAACTTGGATATGTCAAATAAGAGCTATGGTCTTAAAGCTGATATTTACTATTAAGTACTTCTCTAAGTTTTATGCGCTTTACCATTGTTTATGCGTCCGCAACTGGTCATACAGAAGACATCGCGGAAAGGCTGAAAGTGCTATTGCCTGGATCGGAATTAAAAGATCTTGATAGAATAGATTTTACAAAAGAGCTGGAAGAGTCTGAGGCACTCATTTGTTGTACCCCAACGTGGAATACTGGTTCTGAAACCAAGAGATCAGGTACAACATGGGACGAGCATATTGATAATATTCCTCATTTATTCCTAAAAGGCAAGCCTATTGCGATTGTAGGTCTAGGCGATTCTGCGGCCTTCAGCAAGTATTTTTGTGATGCAATGGAAGAGCTTTATAGATCTTTCGAATCTGCAGGAGGTCGGATGATCGGCCATGTATCAGTGGAGCAGTATATCTTTGATGATTCCAAAAGCGTTGTTGACGGCATGTTTTGCGGCCTTCCTTTGGATGAAGACAATGAATCCGAAAAGACCGACGAGCGACTTCAGTCTTGGGTCAAGTTAATTATGCAAGAGGCAACTACATAAAAGTCCTCGTGTGCAATGTATGCCATCACGAAGCCTAATCTGCTTTTTCGATTTCCTCTTTCGAAGTTGAACTATTAACATGCTTTATTTTAAATTTTTTCTCTAAAAAATTAATAGGTAAGCCGCCAAAAATAGCAACAAGGGCTGGAGTTAATGCCATGCTGACCACTATTAGGCCAATTGGTTGTTTACTTGATTCGCGAATGGCTATAACAAGAACTCCGCCGCACACAAGTGTGTAGACAGAGAGGCTAAATATAATCTTCAATGAGCGCTTCATAGTCTCCTGGGTTTTGTAGGCAAAATACTCTTGGAAAACGAAGGATGACTAGGTGTCTTTAAGCTCTTTGCCTCAGTGGTCAAATAACGCTGATCTGACTCCCCGCATCGTCAGAGAGGGAGTCAGTGGTGTTATCAGCGCCCAATGGTTAAAACGAAAAAACCATTGGATGGAAGACTCATCCGACTAAAGCTTCCGAAGACAGCATCGCCCCTGACGTGGGCTGTGCTTTTTCAGATGAGGTGATGGCAGTGACCAAATGAGTCGCTGAAATGTTGTGGTAATTGAAAACGCTGAACTGACCCCCACCGAGGAAGTTAGGAGCCAGCTTCTGGTCAGCGCCCAATGGTCATTGGAGAAACCATTGGATGGAGGTCTTTTGGGTCTCCGAAGATAGAATCACACCTGTCACCGATTGCCCTCTTTCAGATGCGGCGATAGCGGCGACTAAATGACTCACTGAAAGGTTTCGGCAACTGAACACGCTGAACTGACTTCTCTGGTTGAGAAGAGGAATCAGAATCTGAATCAGTGCTCAGTGCTCAGTGCTCAATGGTCAATGGTCAATGGTCAATATCCCATTGAATGGAGTGGTGCTGCTGCCCCTTACAGTTTTTTTCTGTATAGGCTTCTCTGGAGGCCATTTTCCTGAACGGCCGAACAAAGAATAAACCCCCCATCCCAATGAGATGAGGGGCACTTCAAACATGGTGGATCAATTAGGCACTTACTTTTGTAGTTCCCATGTTGTCAAGCGCCTCAGAAACTCGCTTGAAGTTAAAGCCCATGCCTCGCAAGGCATGCCAAAAATGTCCTTGCAGGAAGAAGAACGCCAGGTAAAAGTGCGTATTGGCCAGCCAAGCCCGGGCTGAGTGGGCACCACCCTCAAGAGTAGTTGCGTCGCTGAAGTAGGGTGAGAAAGCGAAACTCAATTTCAATGGGTCGCCGTAGAGCTCAACGGGATAAATAGTCGTGTTTTGAGCACACCAAATACTGGTCACAAAACCCATCAGAGCTACACCTGCAAGCGAGTAGGACAAGATTGACTCGCCGTTGTAGATCAAGACCTTCTTGAATGGTCCGAAAGGGCTGGAGATGATATGCCAAACACCACCAATTGTGAGAATGAAGGCCAAAACGGCATGGCCACCCATCACGTCTTCAAGACTACTGATGGAGAGAAAATTAGCTTGATAACCCCATACCATGCCGAGGTCAATGTTTGGTTCAACCCGTCGAACAGCTCCGATTGCGGTGTCGTAAATACCATGCCGTTTTGCCCATTCAACGAAGGCGATGACTCCTAGCCCGAGGAATATCAGATGATGACCCAGGATGAAAGTGAGCTGTTTGCCATCACTCCATTCAAAATGAAACTTTTGGGCGCGTCCCTCAGCTTCTGATAGATCTTTGGGTGCTCGAAGCGTATGCCAGATTCCAGCTGCTCCAAGTACAGCTGATGAAACCAGATGGAACGCTGCGATCGCGATGAGGGGTTGCTGGTCAATGATTTCAGCACCTTCTCCTACGCCGAAGCCAAGGCCGGCGAGATGTGGAATTAAAATCAGCCCTTGTTCCCCCATTGGCAGTGTTCCGTCATAACGGGCCAACTCAAACAAGGTGAATGCACCTGCCCAAAACATGATTAAACCTGCATGGGCAGCGTGGGCTGCAATGAAAGAACCGCTGCGCTTCGCGACTCCTGCATTTCCAGCCCACCAGTCATAACTGACTGACGAACTTCCGTAAGACTGCATTTCAAGAAAGATGCGGCATAAGAAACATAATGATTGCCGCCTTAAGTATTGATCTGCTTTTACATACCTTTGCAGCTGCAAGTCATATTTAACTGGTCAAAGAGTCATTTGGTTAACGTATTTAGCCTGAATCTTTTGAGTTTTTGTTTTGAATCATTTGATCCGACGCTTTGAATGCTTTGAGCTGTAAAATGATATTATTTGTACTGGTAAAAAATGTATCTGGTGCAACAGGTTAATTGCATTGTCCTATCAAAAATTACCTTCAAATCACCCCCGTATGTTTTGCGAGCTTTTGCATCCATTTTTCATGCGCATAAGGATTATTTTCTGAATTTCTATAGGAAAAAATCTATTGTACAAAATTGCTGGTGAGAGATAGTTGCTCTGATCTTTGTTGAAGCTTGTCCAAGATCGATACGGTATTTATCCCGCTCAGCAATGCCTAGAATATTGGCAACGTATTAAGAAAGTGATTAATCTTAAACTTCTTTTGCGTCAAATTATCAACAGACAGAGCGTCTATTCTGTTTTAAGTTTTGCCCACTCAGAAGGCAACACACTGGCGATTATCTTAAAGCTTGTTCCCTCATCGGGTTGGAGGATATATGCGACTCCTTGCGGTTCTGGATAAATTCCTGTTGCGGCTTCAAAAGGATCATCATGTCCGATAATGACTGTGTTGGTCCCTGGCAGAGGTGGGCGTGTTAATAAAGGCATGACATTTTTTTTCATCAGTTCAATATGATCTTCGGTATAATCTTCATAAGGCAAAAAGTTCAATCGGGAATCTTTTTTGCTCCATCTGCCGAATGCAAGGTTTGCTGTCTTCCATGATCGGCAATACTCACTAACAATAATGTTACCAACTGGAATTTCTTTGGAGGCAAATGCAATGCCGATTCCGTGAGATTCTTTGATCCCCTGATTGCTCAGCTTTCTCTGAGAACTGCAATCATCAAGGCTCATTAGAGGATCAGCTTGGTCTGCATAATCTCTTTTGGTCGTTGCATGACGTATATAAATGACATAGCCTCCATCCTTAAGGGAATCAAGCAGAGTTGATTTCTCAATACTCAGTTCTGAAGTCAGACCAACGACTGGTTTTGTATTTTTTTGCGCTGGTGAGGATACAACCTGACTTCGATTTGAGGAGTCACCTAATTTTTCATTTGTCCCGCATGAACTCATAAGTAATGCAGTAATCAATGGAATAAGAATCTTTGACATGAGATTGGTGGTTAAAGTGATTGTTTTGGCTTTAGCGACTGTTGGATTTTCGTTGCTTTTTTATAGGTGTTGAGTGCATTGCTTTGGCTGGTACTTGTTGTTATGAGTTTGGTGGCGCCCGCTTTTTTCAATAAATCCTTTGAAGCGAGATAGTCGCATGCTGCTTGTTAGCGGAATAGCCGAGATACCAGCTATAGAAGTTTCGAATCTTGATAATGACATAAGGAATAAATTAGTCAGAAATGATTGTTTAATTTCTCGTCATTTTGCTCTATTGATCTTAAAATACGTTGCCGCTCTTCAACACATTGGACAGTTGTCCTATGGGCTTCTGCAATTGCATCAACTAGACCAATCGGCCATTCAGTTCCGCAGCGCATTTGCGCTTCTAATACTGATGCGTCTAGTTTTGACAGACGGGTTGTTTTACGAGACATCAGTGATGGTGTGATTTTGAAGGTATCAACGCCAGTCATTGACGAGTAACGAAAAGACTCATCAATGATCCTGGTTTGGTTAAAACGTCTTTCTTGCTCTTTAACCTGGAGGGAAGAAGAGCCATTGGTGTTTTCAATGCCCAATGTTTCTCACAACATTAGATTGAGGTTTCGTGGCTCTGCAACAAGCATGGCTTGTGGACGGATGCTGTTACGTCGTGATGAGGCAATGCCACTAGCCAAATGATCGTTGCCCATGTTTCGATGCGGTGTGGTCAATAATCAGACAACGCTGAACTGGCTTCCCACCGAAGAAGAGAAGCCAGTTACTCTCCAGCGCCCCAATGACTGTGGATAGGCCATTGGATGGAAAGCCCTAACGGCAGAACTTCCACAAACATCATCACCTCTGCCGCGGGTTGAGTACTAATCCGATGATGTAGAGGCAGCGATCAAATGAGTCTTATCAATTTCCCCAAAGATGCCTATTACTGCGTGCCTTTGTTTTGGCTCTGAGGAGTAGTCCCGTAGATGATGTGACATAACACCAGTACTAGGCCAACGATTGGCAGCACTAAAGGAACCATATATAAGGATCTGGCTTGGACTTCATGATGAATACTGCATGAGCGGACCGCACAGGTAAATTTCACTTTTTAATGTTCAGGTGCCAGCAACGCTTAACTGACTCCCCCCGTTCAGAAGAGGAGTCAGTCCCTGAACAGCGCCCAATGGTCATCACTCCATTGGATGGAAGTGCTGTAATAGAACTTCCATAAGAATTGTCACTCTAGTCACGAGCTAAGTGCAGTACAGATGAGGTAATAGCTGCACCCAAATGTACGCCAGATATGTTGCGGATTGTCCGGCGCTAATGCCCTAGACAAAGTAAGGAATCATTATTCCCTTTGACTTGTAGTCATTGTGCTTTAGAGCTATCACTATACCTAGATCTTAAGATAAGGCCTAGTTGTGATTAAATCAGGCCTAGTATTGAGAAAAGGCCTCTGCTCAGAACTATTAACAATGCAATTGATGTGCAAGTAATCAGGTTTAGCGATACCAGCTGAAAAATGATTGGACTTTGTATTTGTTCATGAGGTCCCTCGTGTTTTTGTTTTCCATGAGGCGTGTCCCAATAGGCAAAGACCAGTCCTTTCTTGACCTCAAGCGTGTTGCGTGTGTTGAGTGCGCCGTAGCCAAACTCACTAATTATTTCTGTCTGTTGTCGGATTTTTTTGCTCTCATTAACAAAGATCGATTGAATCCAATCACTGTGTGTTTTGATCCCAGCGGCAATCCAGAAGATCGCGGTAACTCCAACAAGAACATTGAGAATTTCCACTAGTTTAAAACCATATCTTCGTTGGTTTCGGTTTTGTTATGAAATAATTTGATAGCAATCCATGTTTGCGATGCTGCTTTTGCTGGGTGAATATCGATCACATTCGGTCGTTAAAGCTTCGCTTAAATGCTTATCTTTTTGCATGCTGATCGTATATTTTTATGCTTTTGCTGGTAGCCTGAATTTCTGCTCTTATTATGCAGAGAAGACTTGTCTTGACAGACATATCATCTACATGTTTTCCTGTTCGGTTTTGTTGAGCTCCCCTACTTTTCTGGCTTAGTTGTTTGATTTGGTGGCATCGCTTTTGACTTGTCTTCAGGCTGCTTTTTGCTAGATATTGAAGTTTTCTCCTTGGCTGGCTTTGGCTGTTCTCCCGCAGAAGCTTTTTCTTTGTTAGTGCTTGTCGTATTACTGTTTTTCTCTATCTTCTGGCTTTTTGCTTCAGGGTCTTTCTTGTCAGGTACGGGTGTTTCTTTGGTGACCGTTGTCTTTTTTTTGGGTTTAAGTTTGCTTGTATCTAAGGAGCCTTCGCCTAAAGACTTATATCCTAGAAAGATCAGACCACCCACAACTGGGATTGAAGTAAGTCCACCTATCGCAATTTCGAATTCGCTCAACGCCATGGTTCTTTTTCGTGATGATCAACCCCATCATTGAGGAGCGTTGCCACATCGAACTTTTAAAAATTACCTAACGTAGTATCAAATGGTTTTTATAATATGTCTTTTGTGATCGCTGTATGTCTCGATTATCTTCGTTAGAGGTATTCATTGTTTTTGCCAGTAACTTTTTGATGTCTTTAATAATGCAATATTACCTCAGATTAATTGGCCTCCCTTTTTGCCAGGGCTCGCTTGCCATTCAAGCCATCAAGTCAGAACTCGCGAGTTGACTCAATATCAGCTTCGCTTCAGCCCTGTTTAGATCTAGCGCCTGATTTGTCGTCAGAAATAATTGAAAGGTGTTATCGGCAGATATATTTTCATGCAATGAGTTGTGATCGTGACCGTTTTTTAGAATCACAGCTCAGGTCAGGTTCCATCACCGTAAGAGATTTTATAAGAGGACTACTACTCTCCGATCGTTTTTATAGGGGCTATGTCGAATGCAATGGGAACGATCGAGTAGTTGAGCAGGTCATAGGCCGTGTCCTTGGTCGCCCTGTTTATGGACAAGATGAAGTTAAATCTTGGTCCATTGTTATTGCCGAACAGGGATTTGCAGCTTTTGTTGATGACATCCTGGAATCTCCTGAGTATTTTGAGAGATTTGGAATTGATGGAATCCCTGATCAGGTAAATCGTATTTTGCCAGGACGCTCTCAAGGAGAGATGCCTATCTATCAGCGACTTCCTCGCTATGGAGAGAGTTGGCGTGATCGACTGATTCGTGATGGATTAATGATCTCTGTAGATGCCTTCAATAAAATCAGTCGGCCAATGACTGTGTCCCGTCTGATCTATGAAAAGCCTGAGGGTCGTCTTTTTAAACTCTGGTGTGTTTTCTTGTTTGTTTTAGGCGTCGGAAGTGTTTCTTTGGTTCTTTTAGTCTTCCGCCAGATGTTTACGATTTGAGTGTGATATTGATTTAAATAGAATTATGTACATTTCGGAAAAATCAGTTGAAGCAGCTTTCTCGGCTAAATCAGTTAATTCTAATGGTCTACGCACTGGGCTAGAGCCATCTTTGGGAGGAGCATTGCGTGAAAAAGCAGTTTGGGTTGATGAGTCTGATTGCATTGGTTGTCGTTACTGTGCACATGTGGCGTCTAATACTTTTGTTATGGTCCCAGAAACAGGTCGCTGCCGTGCTGTGCGACAAGATGGCGATTCAATAGATCGAATCCAGGAGGCGATTGATACTTGTCCTGTTGATTGTATTCATTGGCTAGACTTTGAGTGCCGTGATGACGGCGTAGAGATTTGAGCTATGTGAATACTTTAATTCTTCCTTGATTGAAGATACAGGTTGCTATAAATATGTTTGAGGGATGCGTCCATTGATCTTTTGATCTATAAAGGTTGGTATACTTTGTCAACGCCATGCAAACTACAAACCACCCATGAGCATGTGAACCCTGTGGCTGCATAGTTGATCCAGAAGCAGCCATCGAGAAAGAAGGCAAGGTTTACTGCTCTCAGCGATGTGCTGATGGTCAGGCCGGTGATGACCATTGTTGCTCTAGTTGTAATTGCTGCTAATTATTCGCAGCAGTCACACCCCTGCAAATAAT
Source organism: Synechococcus sp. N5 (assembly GCF_900473925.1). Classification (NCBI taxonomy): domain Bacteria; kingdom Bacillati; phylum Cyanobacteriota; class Cyanophyceae; order Synechococcales; family Synechococcaceae; genus Synechococcus; species Synechococcus sp. N5. Next base: position 380,998 of record NZ_UCNI01000006.1, read on the forward strand.
CTACTTTGCATATGTTTAAGGGTACCACCGATACACAGCTAACTACATTTGAATCCTTAAGTACTCTTACTTGAATCCCGCCGTTCGATTCCTCTACTAATTCCAGAGCTAGGCCAACTAGCTCTTCATTATCTGCATTCTTGTAATTCAATATCACAAGACGTTGAAGTGTCTTTGAATTCAACACCTATAAAAACTCCTGGGAAGTTGATTAACGCTGAACTGACTCCCCCGTCGATGCTCATTGGCGGAGAAGTCAGCGGAACTCAGCGCCCAATGGCTGTAGTTAAACCATTGGCTGGAGGTTGTGGACGCTCCAACCTCATCTTTGCTCTGCCTATGGATTAAGTGCTGACAATATGAAGCGTTTGCAGCGACTTAATGAGTCTCATGAATGTAGTGCCCTCGTTGCTTGCAACTGTTAATACAACGCTGATCTGACTCCTCCCCTTCATAAGAGGAGCCAGGCCGTTGCTTGCTGTGTCGGCGAGGGATGGTAACGCTGACACTCAGCGCCCAATGGTTATTGGAGAAACCATTGGATGGAAGGCCCATGCGACTGAAACTTCCGAACAAAGTATGGAATGTAAGTCGGATGTTCGTGCTTTAGATGTTGCTAAGAGTAGTTTCAAATGAGCAGCGGCATTGTTGTGATGTCTTTTAAGGACTATCGGAATGCTGAGCAACTGATTTCGACTCGCCTTGTGGCTCTTCTGGTTCACTTGATCGCTACTCTGCAGTGGGAAGTAGAGCTAATCTCTTAGGCCAAGCACTTGAACATTATTGAGTATTTACGCTTAGTGACGGATTTGCATTAATTGAGAATGTTTATCACTATCAATAAGAGCCCTTTTGGGGCATGATTACTAGGTCGTCCTTGGACGGGATCGACGGGCCAATGCATTCTCCTCTTTCGTTGAATCAGCGAAAGAGGAGATGGCCCCTTTGATCTATTGACATGTAACTTCTGTCCAAAATTCCGCATCAACGCCTCGCTGCGTTCTATAAATAATGAACCGTCCAAGGTCAGTGAGAACCCCGGCATAGCCGGGGTTTTTGCTTCTTGGGAGACCAGCATGATGACGATACAGGTGCCGACTAAAAACAACGCTCCTATGCAGTGAAGACATTCACCTACGGATTAGGAGCCTGAGTATCTGTTGTCTATACCGTCTCTCTACGTCTTGCTTGTCGTACGCCTCAGTGCCTGGGTGCTGGGGGCTGCCCTCTATTTGAGCACTGGATTGGCAGGATGATGAGTCCGTTGAGCAATGGCGGCTCTATCATTGGGTTTCTTTTGTGCTATAAGCGGCCGTTGCTCGGAAAATGGTGCCAACTCATTCGGCAAAAAATTCGCCGGTGTCTTCAAAGCTGGTTGGTACGCCGATCATCTGAATAAGGTCGAGCAAAGGTCAAATAGATCACTAGGCGACGTGATGAGAGATATGGGTAGGTAGAAGCGTTGCCCCTAGAACCTGTTGTGCCATACCAGCCTGAATTTGGAGATCAAGAAGTGGATCGTCCGACCTCTCAAGGCTCTCTTTTTCGCAGACAAGAAGGCATTCTTCTGGCTCAAGGCCAAGCTTGGCTGGACTGAATACCAGATGGCTGCTTTGGTCTGGGTGAAGGGCCTCGTCATCGGCCTGTTGTTGGGTTGGTGGCTTCTTTGAACTTCACCGCTCTGCTCATCGTCTTGGCTTTGGGACTTGATCCAACGGGCATTACGGCTCAGCTGAATGATGGCGGCATCTATGACAACTACTCAGACTTCGAAGCCTGCAACGACTTTCTGGCTGGTGATCAGAACATCGAGGATGAACGCTGGGACATTGACTTCGGTAAATGCCTGGACCGTTGGCCTGAGCTCGGCTAGGTGATAAGAGATGGCATGGAGTGACCAGATCCGTGCGGTCTTTGTTGACCCACAAGTGATTGGCATGGATGCCCTCTACCAAGCCATCGGCTGGTTCCTCAAAGATGGGGCTGACTTCGACCGTGCTTATCAACTGGTGATCGAGGCCAGGGGTGTAGAGGCAGCGACGTGGATCACCTTCTGCGTTAATTGCGCTACGAGGTTTGATGACACACCTGAGGAATCGGAGTTCCTGTTCGTGCTGGAGCAGATGACTCGTGAGCACATGGGCATGGATTGAGACAAGCGAAGCCACCACCGCAGCCCTGCGTGGATGACCTCGCGTGCTCCCCGCCTTCATGTTCAAGGAGCACCCTTGTCTTAGCTCTGGTGATCCACGGCCTGAGCATCTATTGCTACTGAGGCCAGGTGATCGGATACGTCCAGGTGTTCCCATTTAAAAAAGTTCGGGAAGAAGCAGAGAAGAAAGTGCACGTGGCAGAAAGGCTAAAAATCCCCCGCCTCTTGGAGCTTTCATTGAAATTACCTTCCGATAGCTATTGCTGATTGCAGCTATGAGGTTGCACCAGAGAATTAGTTCAGTATTGGGTGGTGTATCAACTGTTCCGTTTTAGGGACTACATTTCCCTAATGAGTGTTTTTACTTATCAAAAGTGCTCGTGATACATATTTCACAGATCTTTGTCAGTAAATTCACCATCTTCTTTGGGTAGCGTCGCCATAATTTAACGAAATACAAATTGTGATGGAAATCGAATTGCAGGCAATTCTTGAAAAATGCACCAAAGAGGAGCGTGAGGTTATCGAGAGGTGGTTCAATAATTTTCAGGCTATCGAGCTTTCCAAGTTCAACGGCATTTCTATTGCCAGAGGCGCTTCGAACGCCTGCCAATTAAATTAGAGGTTTTCCTAGGGAGCCTTCCTCCCTCTAATTTTGACAAGAATGGAAAAATGTTGCAATATTTCTGTGATTATTTCCTCTTTATTCGGTGATCAAATCTAATTCACTTGCATGAAAATTATTGGTATTGTTTCCGCCATCCGTTCCTTGCAGCCCATAGTAATTGCCTTTCTCGAACCTGACGGTAATTGGATACCTTGATTTCGTGGGCTCTTTCTCTCGAGAAGCTACAATTCCTATTTCATTATACCAATAAGATTCCTTTCGCTTTACACGAACCTTTGAACCCTTTTGGATTTCAGTCATGATTGATCAACAAAAAATAAGACACTTGAAATGCGTGATTTGGTCTAGCATGTAATTTTGCTAGACCAGAAATTTCCAGATTCTTCTGTGAACTGCATAGCGGGTCCACAATAATAATGACAGTGCAAGGGAACCAAAAAAGGTCAGCTCCATTCCCCAGATGACGGTATTTTCGACACCTAGGAAATCTATGGTGTGAAAGAAACTGCCTGCCATGAAGAATAAAAATCCATAGAAGCGAAAGTGTCGAGGTAGCTCAAATGAGGCTTGCTTTGAACTATTCACTTTACGTTAAGACCTCTGTTTAAAAGCACCAGCCAAACGCCAGCAATAGTAAGCATTGCTGGCAGGCCTGCGATGAAAATACTGGGATCTGATTGCCTAGTGTTGATGATCCAATACACGCCCCAGCCCCATGTGAGAAGAAAAATCAGATTGAGACGAAGCTTTGAAGAAAGCTGAGTGATCAACGCTCCCCCAATGCGACGATTGAAAGATGGTGTTTCAGTGTTAGACATGGTTTCGAGCTTCTTGCTTATCCTGATACTTGGCTAGTCCACTGTCGTATCAATTGCTCTATGCGTATCGATCTACATGGCTAAAAAGAGAGTTCAATTGATCAATAACTCTTGTCCTATTTGTTCAAGCCAAATCAGCGACGTCGCCTTCGTCTCCATCAGGGTCCCTTCGCCAATCACAGCGAGTACCAGAAGCAGTATCCACTTCATTGAAAAACCTCAAAAAAAGACCCCCTCTCAGGGGGGGGGATTTCCGTGTCCTCATGGTGAGAACGACATGCGCTTGTACATCAATGGTTCAATGAGCCCATGCCTCCCTTAGTGGAAGACCGCGAAGAAGGGGAAAGCTGTGACCAAAACAGTGATTGCGATGAAAGACCAAATAAGCATCAATCCAATGCTGTGTTGAGTGGTCTCATGAAGTGTGGGAGCGCGTGTTGCCATGGCCCTCAATGGTTGCTCTCCAACCCCTAGCGCTGTCATTGGAGTGATGGCATCCAGAGAACAACCTATGGTTGGAACCGGATCATTGCCCAATAGCCATGGTTGTCCAGAGGGAGCCAAGTGCTGTGTTCCCACCCACGCAAATCGCTGCCACAAGCATTCCGAAGTAAAAGAGCTTGAAGTACCCAAGACGCGTTTCGGGTACCCAAACATCAATTTCCTCTTTGGGCATCACCCCATCCCGATCTGAGAAAGGATCCCTTGACCGGTGAGTAGCTCAGTGCCAAGACCAATGATGAAACCCATCATTGCCAGGCGGCCATTCCAGGTTTCAGCGAAAGAAGAGAAGCCGAACTTGCTGTCCATAGCGTCGTTTAAAAAACGTAATAATGCTAGAGGCGCTCTTTTGTTTCTGTTGTGCCAAATGAATCAACCAGCTCCACAAGCTTTATCTCTCAGCCTTATGCGGTTTTGACAGCTCTTGGGAGCCTCCCGAGCGAATACGAAGTCAGGTCAGTTCACAGCCTGCGCCAGCCACTGTCTTGGGGGTTTGGAGTACAGGTTGGAGCATGTGCCTGATCAGCTGCTCCGCGAAATTCTTTGGCGATCTGACTTTGTGGGGGTGAAACCATCTCCTGGAATGGGAGGAACTCGCCTAAAGTAGGGTCATTGCACGGATCTCGACCGGCGCTGCAGATTGTGGCGTCGGTCAATTTTTTGCTCCGACGCTTTGAGTTCGAGGAGCAGTTCCCGGCCCTTGGCGGCCACCAATCCACGGTGGGCCAAGGCTTCGATCACCAGCTCAACGTTCCAGAGGTAACTGGAGTTGGCGGAGGGACCGTGGCGATAGTGCTCGCCGAGATTTAGGCATCCGCCGCGGAAATCCATGTTCCGCTTGAGGGTTCTGTCGCTGCATCCAGCAGCCTCCGCCGTTGGGCGGGTCTTGAGCCAAGGCATGGGGCAGACGCACCGTTATGTGCGCGGGGTGCCATCCCAGTTCTCGTGGTGCAGAAGTTCGCGCTGGAGTGCTGCATAGAAGTTCCGCAGCTTGTACCGTCGCTTCTGATCGGGGTTGCCCTGCTCGAGGGTGCCGATGCGGAAGTCGTGGTCGTCCATACGGACGCGCTTCTTGGTGAAGTTGCGGACTTGCCGCTCGGCGTACTGACGATCGACTCCCTTAGGAGTCAGCAGCTCGACGCGAGTGGGGATGGGCCGATCAGGACCTTGCATCCAACTTGGATGACGTGTTCGGTTCGATCCCTCGGCGCAGACGCGATGCTGCGTTCCCGACTTCACACGAAGACGTTGGCACACGTCCCGTCAGAGCGCAACAGACTCGACCGCTTGATTGAACCTTTCGGTTGCTTGTTCTAGTTCCTGATCGTTTACCCAGGCCGAGTAATACTTCAGATGCACGCGAGTCGTGTGTCCCATTAACTTCGCTGCTTGAGAGTAATGTAGCGGTCTATCGGAGTATTTATGGGCTCGCCATGCCCAACCGTGACGCAGCGCATTTACCTTCAGCCCTGGGACCTTTTTAGTCAGAATCTTCCAGTATCTATAGCGCCTCACTTTCTGAGCAAAGGCTGCTCCAACAGCCTTAAATCCATTCACATCTTCAACCTGATCGATCTGAGTTAGGACGGCCTCGGGCAGTTTGTAGAGGCCGTGGCCGTTGTTCCAGAGCGTTGCCATCTTCTTCCCTAAACCAGCTCTGCCTTTGAGTTCTAAGGGCTTGACTAGCCTCTCGCCCTTCTGATCGCTTGTCTCAATCTCTTTGAGTCCGCGCTTAACTTGTCCGCCTATATAAAGGTTTCCGTTGTCATCAAACCTCATTACGGCAAGTTCACTTTCACGCAAGCCATAAAATCCAACCAAGCCAACAGCAAGCCACAGCTCATGTTGACTGTCGGCCTCGAGATTATCTAACAAAGCCTCGAAATCTTCTGGCAGCAGCGGGATGGTTTCCTTGGAGTTCTCAGTTGTAGTAACTGGCGCCCCGACGAGGGCCTTCCTTTTCTTTGTCGAGAGCGGCCTCCATCTTTCGGGAGCACCCATCTCCTCGACGCCGTAATCCAGGATGCGGGCCACGTCTTGCAAGTTTCTGCGCCGCCCGTCCCCGCCCGGGGGCATCTTCAGCTGGCCAGCTCTTTTGTGATCGTTAGGGTAAACCTCGTTGAAAAATAGTTTCGCGAAAGCCCGCATCAGGGACGGGCCGTCCGTTGGAGCTGGCTTGCTCTTGATGGTGAGCTTGAACCGCCGCACGCGGATCTTGAGGTCGGCGAGGGTCCCGCCCCGTCGTCCCTCCATGCTTTCGAGGAAGGCATCGGCTGCAGCCGACCAGTCGAACTTTCTGAGCGCCGGAGCCTTGCCGCTTTCCTTGCCCAGGGCCTTGAGGCGCTTCTGGTTGGCCTCCTGGATGCTCTCGCCCGCCTCGACAAAGGATCTGATCTCCTGAACCGCGTTGAGGATCTCGGTGGCTTTGTCGGGCTGCCAGGGAATCTCCGTGAGGACAGAGGGCTTGCTGCCGTCCTTCAGCTTCATCGTGAGCTGGGTCCGCCCCTTGAGCTGCCTGACCGTCCAGTTCCTGCCATGCGTGGCCTTATTGGTCGCCCGCATTGCTGCTTCCCAGGGTGCTGAGCTGCGGCTCATTTCGGTGGCGTGCTCCAAATCCGTGGGTGTGCTCCAAAGAGTGCTCCAACTGGTCGTGACACGCAACGACAGGGCTGAGCACGCTTGTGGCTCAATCCTTGTAATACCGCTTCAGATCAGGCTTCTGACCAGTGATTTCGATCTCTGATCGTTTTGGCCATACCGTGTGATGTTCTCCTTTGCAAGGAGATTGTCACTAGTTCGATCCCAGTATCGCCCATCTCAAAACGCAGTGCTGCACTGGGTTTCGTTGGTTTTTGCTTCAGTTCGCCAACGCTCGCTCTCCAGGGCCATCGCCTGTTGGCTGGGCGCTGAATTCACCGCGCAGGACGCCTTCTGCCCTTCGCATCATTTTCAGGCAGGTCTCCTTGTCAGCAGCGGCGTAGGCAGCGTCCATGCATTGCACGTACTGCTCTTCAGGAGTCACAAGCCGTTTGCCATTGGGCGGAGTATCGGTCCGATTCGAATGGCTCGCCGTAGCTGCAATTACTCATCCGCTGGGTGCGTCGGACGGTTGGGTGTGCAAAGGTGGGGCGACGCCAAAGAGCCTGATTGAAGGCCCACTGCGCGAGAACCGATAACTCGATTCCATGAACAGAAGATCCAGCACTCCCCCGAGGGAGTGGCGAAAGGCTGGCAGCAATGCCAGCAGAATTGACCTCAGCGGCTATGCCTCATCTCAGCATCGCCGTTTCCTGAAGGCGGAAGCCGAGCAGGCCCCAGGGGAGCCCAGGCATCGCTGACGAGGTTCGTCACATCAGCGGAATGAAGACGCTTCAGCTGTTGCTGCCGTCATCCATGCCACGTCTGATCAGGCTTTGCGTGAGCCAAAGCAGACCAATGAAACCGGCCGTGACGATCAACAGAGTCAAGATTCAGGCTGTGGTGCGGACGTAGAGACGTAGCTCGCTTCGCCACCACATCATCATTGGAAGGTAGGCCTCAAAGGCACTTTGTGATGCAGTTGGTCTTTGCGCTTGTGGTTCCCGTGGTTCTGCTCGTGGGGTTCACTGCGCTGTTGGCAACTGGCAGGTTGTCGATCTCTCGCAACGCTGCGTGGTTATTGGAACGCCAAGGCAGCATCTGGATGGCTGGAATCGTTGCCCTTGCTGCTGCTGTGGCTGTGGTTGCTCTGCAGCGTTAAGCCATCTCGCCGAAGCGCTTCCAAAAGCTTGACCCATCCCCAGGCAGGGAGCGGGATGGGTGGCTTGTTGTCTTTGGAAGTCTTGATCAGCGGCTGCTGGAGCGCTTGCGCACAACCCTTGGGGTCTCCCGCTCGGTCTTGGCATCGGTTTCAGACACCGTCTTGTCTTCGCCGGCGGCTTCTCCCTGCCCGGGCTCATCGTCGGGTTCCTGCGCCTCAATCACTCCAAGCACCATGGCGGCTTCCAGCTGATCACTCATGTCACCGATGGTGAGCAGGGCTTTTAAGACCAGCTGGGCGCGAGGCGCTTTGGGCAGGCCGGGACGAAGCTTTTTGGTGGTGTTCCACAGCTCCAGGGCCACTTCCTTCAGCAGTTCCTTGTCAGCAGCCATTCGTTTCGAACGTGAATCGCACCATTCTCGTCATCGGGGGGGTGGTCCCCCTTCCGAATCAGAAGCAGAAGGGCAGGAATTGGGTGCGGCAGGCGGCATAGCCATCCACCAGGGGGCCCAGCCCGATCTGGTGAACGATGCCGGCACCGGTGAGCCCCTCGGTGATGATTCCGATCACGATGCCGACCATGGCGGCACGGCCGTTGAAGCGTTCGGCCTTTTTGAGCTGCTCCATGTGGATGTCGCGGGCAGCGACGCCTTGGAACCAGGAATCGCTGGCTTGTGTGGATTTCATCGAACTCAAGCTGTTGTTACAAAGCTTAATCTGAAAAATCAGTTTTTCAGCAGCAGTCGTTCCCCCGGTGTTGGATCGGTCCAGGAGCTGCTGGCCGGCAGCTGGGCTCCAGTGTTGGCTACGGATCCTTTCATTTGCAGGGCCCGACTCAAGGCGCCGCCAAAGCGCACGTCGCCGCCGGAGGTGCTGGCGAGCACCGTGGTGGGTTGGAAGCGTTCCACCAGTTGCGGCACCACGGAGCAGCCTTTAACGAACGCTCCAAGCGCCGGCAGCCCCAGATCCACCATCGGCGTGATCACGGCATCCAGTGGCTGTGGCTCCAGGGCTGGATCGAGAAAACCGTGGGGTTCGAGATAGAGCGACCCGGCCGGATGTTCGAGCAGATAACCGTTTTCCACCATCGGCACCGGTGCACCGGCGCTGGCGCGCACCCGCAGGCCCTGGTGGTTGGTGCTCTCTCCGGGGGAGAGGGCTTTCACGCTGGTGAATCCCAGGCGTTCCACCACCCGTGCAGCCGCCGCCGATCCAATGACGGGCAGGTCCTTGGGGAGAAGCGCCAAGGTGTCCGGATGGGCGTGGTCTGCAAGCCCCTGGGTGAGCAACAGCAGGTTCAGCTTCTCGGGCACCTTGCGCTCGCAGGGCAGTTCCCCTTTGAGCAGCCACTCCCCGGGGGGGAAGCTCAGGCTGCCGCGCAACCAGGGATCCACCAGAACGCGGAGATCATCGAATTCGAGCAACCAGCCATTGGCTCCGTAGTACGTGGCGGCCAGGGTCATGACGGTCTTTGCTGCCGCTCGCGGCAGTCGCTGCAGAGACCAAAGAATTCAAGCGTGTGAAACAGGAGATCGAAGCCTTTGCGACCGTCTTCGGGCACCTCCAGGTCGTGAATCGGGCAGTGGTCGAGCGCCTGGGTCTTGCCGCAATCGACGCAGGTGAGGTGGTGGCGATCCCGTTCCAGCGGCGCATAGAGCGCCTCGCCATTGGGCAGGTGGCGGCAGCGCACCAGGCCCCGTTGCTGCAGCTGGCGCAGATTCCGGTACACCGTGGCCAGGCCCATGGCCTGTTCGGGCTCCAGGCTGCGGTGCAGCTGCTGACCGCTCATCTCATCACCACAGGCCTGCAGGTTCGCCAGCAAGACCTTCTGGCGGGCATTGATCTGGGTGGCAGGGCGGCGAGTGGCCATGGTTTCAAAGGGCGACCAACCAGCGGCCACTCAACATCACAGCGTGGGATTCAGCCACCGATCAGCTGCTCGCTCAAGCTCCAGAGCCGCTGCCGTTCGGCGGGTTGATTCGCCGCGGGCGCCACACGGCAGAGCGCCGGTGCACCCCGCAATCCACCGAACTGTTCAGGGCCGTAGTGCTCGCCACCCTGTGCCGTCGCCGCGGTGGCGGCATGCAACTGGGGTAGGGCACCCATCCCGGCGCCTTGGAACAAGGGATCGATCAGCCGGTAGGCCAGAGCCTCGAAGCGGTTGCCGACGCTGGCGATCGCGGTGGGTTGCAGTTCTGTGCGCGCGATGCCGGGATGGGCGGCCAGAGAGCGGATGGGGCTGCCCTGCTCGCGCAGGCGTGCATCCAGCTCAAGGGCGAACATCACGTTGGCGAGTTTGCTTTGGCCATAGGCGCCATAGCGGTCATAGCCCTTGCTCCAGCTGGGGTCGTCCCAGCGGATCTTGCCGAAGTACTGCGCTCCGGAGGTCACCGTCACCACGCGGGGATCGGGACGGTTCTGCAGGAGCGGCATCAGGGCCTGGGTCAGGGCCATGTGCCCCAGGTGATTCACGCCGAACTGCAATTCATGCCCCTGGGCGGTGGTGCGGCGCGGCGGTGCCATCACGCCAGCATTGTTGATCAGTAGATCAAGGCAGCCGTAGCGCTCCCCGACGGTGGCCGCTGCCTTTTGCACGCTGGTCAGGTCCGCCAGATCCAGGCCCACCAGATCCACCGCTCCCCCATCGCGCTCCTGCAGCAACTCCTGCTTGGCCCTCTCGGCTTTGCGGGGGCTGCGGCACGCCAACACCACGGTGGCCCCGCAGCGTTTCAAGGCGCGCGCGGTTTCCAGGCCCAGGCCGCTGTTGGCTCCAGTGATCAGAGCTATACGGCCCTGCTGGTTCGGGATGTCAGCCGCGGACCAACCCATCGCTTCACCTGAGCCTGGGCTCAGTCCTCAGGGAAGAGCAGCTCGGCCAGTTCGTCGGCGTCCACGTCGTAGACGCGGGCCAGGCTGGTTTCGATGGCGTTGGTTACCTCGCCCGGCAGGAAGCGCATTGAGTTGAGGGCGTCCTCGGCGATGTCGTCGGTGAGCAGCTTGTCGTCGCTGTCCAGCTTTTCGTCATTGATCACCGCCATAACCCAGCTCTGGTAGGCGTAGACCAGATCGGAGAACTCGAGTTCGGGATCGTTCAGGTCCAGGGCCATGGTGCGAATAGCCAGTCGACCCAGTCTGACCTTTCGCAGGAGAGGATGAACAGCATGGATTCCGCTGATGCCACTGGCCTGCAGGCCACGCTGTTTGATTTTTCAATCGCTGAGCTGGTGCGGCAGCACCGGGAGAGCTTCCAACCCATGTGGACGGCGGAAAGTTGGGTGAAGCTGCTGATCTGGTTGTCGCTGAATTGCGGCAGCTCCGGGGATGAAGCCGGCATGGCCCGGTTCGTCGAGGCGCTTGGGCCAAGCCTCACCACCCGGATGCGGCGGGTGTTCTTTGAGCGGGAGCTGGAGGCCCTCGATCTTCAGGTGATGGCCGATCCGGCTGAGCAGCAGGTGCTGGTGTTGCCGATGGGCCCGGGTGTTCCCCTGGATCTTGAGCGCGCTGCCACGGTGATCGAACAGGTGCAGTTGCAAGACCACGTGGTGGCTGACCGGTCGCGCTGGCAGCAGCTCGATGCTGTGGTGGCGATACCTCGCTTGGAGGCCGCGGCATGAATCTGATCGGGCGCTACAGCAATCCCGGTTACGCCTCGGTGGCCGATGCGGTGCGTGAGTTCTTCGAGCGCCGGGTGGACTTACAGCGGCCTGGCGTGGCCTTCGGGCCCGAGGGTGAGGGGGAACCGGCGAAACAGAGCACCGACATCAGCCTGGTGGCGATTGATCGCTCGGAACCCGAATCCTTTGCCCTCTCGCAACTGATCCTGCGGGGGGTGACGGCCGGCTTGGAGCGCTATCTGCAGGAGCGGCCGTTGTTCCGGCAGTGCTGCCCGCAGCAGAGCCTGTTTGTGAATCCGATCTTCAACCTCCAGCACTACGCCCCGGGGGAAGGGTTCAAGCGATGGCACTGCGATTGGACCATCAGCGATGAGGCCACCGAACCGGTGCACCGGGTGCTGGCCTGGATCCTTTATTGCAACGACGTGGATGAGGCTGGCACCGAGTTCCATTGGCAGGACCACCACGAACCGGCGGAGCGGGGCAAGTTGGTGATCTTTCCGGCTGGTCCGTCCCACATTCACCGCGGACGGGTGAATGAGAGCGCCAGCAAGTTGATCGCCACCGGTTGGATCAACGCCGGACGCCAGGAGGACTACCTACGGCGTCTCGCCAGCTGAGTCGTTGGCAGGATCGCTGTCTGCTTCGGCCTGGAGCTGATTGGTGGGGCTGCCGATCCGGTGGGTTTGTTCCTTGGAGGGGGGCCATTCCATCGGATACACCTGGCGCTGGGGGAAGGGAATGCCGATGCCGTTCTTGTCGAACGCCGTCCAGATCGCCTGGCGGAGGTCGCTGCCGACTGCAAAAGCTTCCAGGGGATTGCGCACCCAGAACAGCAGTTTGTAGTTGATCGAGGAGTCGGCGAAATCCACCGTGAACGCCTGTGGTGGTGGGTACTGCAGCACCTTTTGCGACCATGGCTGGACTGAACTCCCCGCCTCCTGTGCCCGAACTGGCCAAGACCTACGACCCGGCTGGCACGGAGGCCCGCTGGCAGCAGGCCTGGGAGGACCAGGGAGCGTTCCATCCCGACCCGAAGGCCCCCGGTGAACCGTTCTCTGTGGTGATCCCTCCGCCGAACGTCACCGGCAGCCTGCACATGGGCCACGCCTTCAACACGGCCCTGATTGACACGATCGTGCGCTATCAGCGCCTGGCGGGAAAGAACGTTCTTTGCTTGCCCGGCACCGATCACGCCTCGATCGCGGTGCAGACGATCCTTGAGAAGCAGCTCAAAGAGGAGGGCAAGACCCGCCACGACCTCGGCCGTGAGGCGTTCCTCGAGCGGGCCTGGCAGTGGAAGGCAGAGAGCGGTGGCCGGATCGTGGGTCAGCTGCGGCGCCTGGGCTATTCCGTGGATTGGAAGCGCCAGCGCTTCACCCTCGATGAGGGCCTGAGTGAGGCGGTGAAGGAGGCCTTCGTGCGGTTGCACGAGCAGGGGCTGATCTACCGCGGCGAATACCTGGTGAACTGGTGTCCCGCCTCCGGTTCGGCGGTGAGTGATCTGGAGGTGGAGATGAAGGAGGTGGACGGCCACCTCTGGCATTTCCGCTATCCGCTCAGCAGCGGCGACGGCCACCTGGAGGTGGCCACCACCCGGCCCGAAACGATGCTGGGCGATACAGCGGTGGCGGTGAATCCCACCGATGAGCGCTATGCCCACCTGGTGGGCCAGACCCTCACCCTGCCGTTCGTGGGGCGGGAGATTCCGATCGTGGCCGATGACCACGTGGAGAAGGACTTCGGCACTGGCTGCGTCAAGGTGACGCCGGCCCACGACCCCAATGATTTCGCCATCGGCCAGCACCACGGTCTGCCCCAGATCACAGTGATGCGCAAGAACGGCACGATGAACAAGGAGGCCGGCCAGTTCGAGGGGCTGGATCGCTTCGAGGCCCGCAAGGCTGTGGTGGCCGGCCTGGAGGAGCTGGGGCTGCTGGTGAAGGTGGAGGACTACCGCCACAGCGTTCCCTATTCCGACCGCGGCAAGGTGCCGGTGGAGCCGCTGCTCTCCACCCAGTGGTTTGTCAAAACCGAGCCCCTGGCGGCCCGCTGCCGTGAGGCCCTCGAGAAGCAGGATCCCCGCTTCATCCCCGAGCGCTGGGAGAAGGTTTACCGCGACTGGCTCACGGACATCCGCGACTGGTGCATCAGCCGCCAGCTCTGGTGGGGCCATCGCATCCCCGCCTGGTTCGTGATCAGCGAGACCGGTGGTAAGTACACCGACACCACGCCCTACGTGGTGGCCCGCAACGAAACCGAAGCCCTGGAGAAGGCCAAGGCGGAGTATGGCGCCGCGGCGGAGATCGAGCAGGACGAAGATGTGCTCGACACCTGGTTCTCCAGCGGCCTCTGGCCCTTCTCCACCCTGGGCTGGCCCGATGCTGACAGCGCCGACCTGCAGTGCTGGTACCCCACCAGCACCCTGGTGACGGGCTTCGACATCATCTTTTTCTGGGTGGCCCGGATGACGATGATGGCCGGCGCCTTTACTGGCGAGATGCCCTTCCATGACGTCTACATCCACGGCCTGGTGCGGGACGAGCAGAACCGCAAGATGAGCAAGAGCGCCGGCAACGGCATCGATCCGCTGCTGCTGATCGACCGTTACGGCACCGATGCCCTGCGCTTCGCCCTGGTGCGGGAAGTGGCCGGTGCCGGTCAGGACATTCGTCTGGACTACGACCGCAAGAAGGACACCTCCGCCACGGTGGAGGCGTCGCGCAACTTCGCCAACAAGCTCTGGAACGCCACCCGCTTCGCCCTGATGAACCTGGGCGGCGAAACGCCGGCCCAACTCGGTGACCCCGATCCCGCTGCCCTGCAGCTGGCGGACCGCTGGATCCTCTCCCGCCTGGCCCGGGTGAACCGGGAGACGGCCGAGCGCTACAGCAGCTATGGCCTGGGTGAAGCCGCCAAGGGGCTTTACGAGTTCGCTTGGAACGACGTCTGCGACTGGTATCTGGAGCTGAGCAAGCGCCGGCTCAACCCCGGTGAGAACCCCTCAGCCGAGGCCCTCGCCGATCAGCGGGTGGCTAAGCAGGTGCTGGCCAAGGTGATCAGTCAGATGCACTTGATGCTGCATCCGCTGATGCCCCACCTCACCGAGGAGCTCTGGCACAGCGTCACCGGCGAGCCGGAGACCACCTTCCTGGCCCTGCAGCCCTGGCCGGAGCTGGATGAAAGTGCTTTGGATGATGCGTTGGAAGCCTCGTTCGCTGAGCTGATCGGTGCCATCCGTGTGGTGCGCAACCTGCGTGCGGTGGCGGGCCTCAAGCCCTCGCAACCGGTACCGGTGCGCTTCGTCACCGGCCGCGGTGAGCTGGCGGCTGTGCTCAGCAAGGGCACGGCCGACATCATGGCTTTAACGCGAGCCGAGTCGGTGGCGGTGATGGCGCCGGCGGAGGCTGATGCGGCTCCGGTGGCCAAGGCCCTGGCGGGGGTGAGCGGTGAGCTGCAGGTGCTGCTGCCGATCGAAGGCCTTGTCGATCTCGATGCACTGAAAGGGCGCCTCGAGAAAGACATCGCCAAGGCGGAGAAGGAGATCAAGGGCCTGGCGGGCCGGTTGGGCAACCCCAACTTCGCCGACAAAGCCCCGCCGGAGGTAGTGGCGGAATGCCAAGCCAACCTCGATGAGAAGCAGGCCCAGGCCGATCTGGCGCGCAAGCGCCTGGCGGATCTGAGCTGAGTCGGTGATTCAGGTTGAGGGGCTGAGCAAGATCTACCGGGTTGCCGAGAAGCAGCCCGGCTTGGCCGGCACCCTGCGCCATTTCATTCGCCGCCGCACCCGGGACGTCACCGCGGTGCAGGACGTTTCCTTCCGGATTGAACCTGGGGAGATGGTGGGCTTTCTCGGTGCCAACGGCGCCGGCAAAACCACCACCTTGAAGATGCTCTGCGGCTTGATCCACCCCAGCGCAGGCGAGGTGCAGGTGGCGGGGCACCGGCCCCAGCGCCGTCAGGCGGAGTTTCTGTGCCGGATCACCCTGGTGATGGGGCAGAAGCAGCAGCTGCTCTGGGACCTGCCGCCGATGGATTCGCTGCGGGTGAATGCAGCGGTCTACGGCATCCCTGATGCTGTGGCCCGGCGGCGGATCAAGGAGCTGGCCGATCTGCTGGAGATGGGGGAGGAACTCACCCGGCCGGTGCGCAAGCTTTCCCTGGGCCAGCGGATGAAGGCCGAACTGTTGGCGGCGCTGCTGCACGAGCCGGAGGTGTTGTTCCTCGATGAACCGACCCTGGGGCTGGATGTGAATGCCCAGGCCCGGGTGCGGCAATTCCTGGCCGAGTACAACCGCCGCACGGGGGCAACGGTGCTGCTCACCAGCCACTACATGGCTGATATCACGGCCCTCTGCCCCCGGGTGCTGTTGATCCACCAGGGGCGCTTGTTCCACGACGGTCCCCTGGAAGCGCTGGCTGATCAATTGGCACCGGAGCGGGAGGTGCGGCTCGAGTTGGAGTCGCCCGTTTCAGCCGATGACTTGGCGGGGTTGGGGCGTTTGGAGCAGCTGGAGGGCTGTGATGTGCGGCTGCTGGTTCCCCGCGATCAGCTCACCGCCGTGGTAGCGCAACTGCTGGATCGCTTCCCCGTGCGTGATCTGGATGTGACCGATCCACCGATCGAAGAGCTGATCGGTGGGTTGTTCCGGCAGGGGCGTGTCTGATGCGGATCTTCGGGCTGAACCGGCGGATCATCCGGGTGTTGCTGGGCTCCCAGTACGCCCACATGCTCGAGTACCGCGCCGAGATCGCGCTCTGGGCCTTGTCCGGGGTGCTGCCGTTCATCATGCTCAGCGTCTGGAGCGGCAGCGACGCGCGCTCGGGGCTGGGGCTGGATGGTGTGGCCCTGGATCGCTATTTCCTCAGCGCCTTTCTGGTGCGCCAGTTCTCGGTGGTGTGGGTGGTCTATGCCTTCGAGGAAGACGCCCTGCTGGGCCGGCTGTCTCCTTACCTGCTGCAGCCGCTGCATCCGCTCTGGCGTTATGTGGCGGCCCACCTCGGCGAGCAGCTCACCCGTCTGCCCTTTGCGGCCCTGATTGCGGCGGTGTTTTTTGTGGTGCGGCCCCAGGTTTTCTGGTTGCCGTCGTTGGGGGGCTTCCTGCTGGCCTGGCTGGCCACCTGGATGGCCTTCGCCATCGCCTTTCTGTTTCAGAGCCTGATTGCGGCCCTCTGCTTCTGGAGTGAGAAGGCCAGTGCCCTGGAGCGTCTGCAGTTCATTCCCTTCTTGTTCCTGTCCGGTCTGCTGGCACCGCTCACGGCCTTTTCGCCGGCGGTGCGGGCCCTGGCCCAGTGGACGCCCTTCCCGTATTTGATCGATTTCCCAGCCCGGGTGCTGGCGGGCCAACCGGTGGATCTGGTGGCGGGCTTCGGGGCGCAACTGGTCTGGATCGCTCTGCTGTTGCCGCTGGTGCTGCTGCTCTGGCGGGCTGGCGTGCGGCGATACAGCGCCATGGGGACCTGATGGGGCGCTACTGGCGAACCCTGCGTCGCTTCTGGGGCATGGCCGTGGCCGTGCAGCTGGAGTATCAGGCCAACGTGCTGATCGAGTTGCTGGCGGTGGCGATGAGCCTCAGCGGCAGCCTGTTCCTGCTCTCGCTGTTCTATGGCCCCGATCAGACGTTGGGGGGCTGGAGCTGGGCCCAGGCCCTGATGGTGCAGGGGCTTTACACGGTGTTCGATGGCATGGCCACCACCTGGTTGCGCCCGAACCTCGGGGCGATCGTTACCCATGTGCGCGAGGGCACCCTGGATTTCGTGCTGCTCAAACCGATCGACAGCCAGTTCTGGTTGTCGCTGCGCACGCTTTCGCCGGCGGGGCTGCCGGAGATCGGCCTGGGGCTTGGGCTGCTGGCCTGGGGCAGCCATCAGGCCGGTGTGGAGCTCAGTCTGTTTGCGCTGTTCACCGTGCTGGTGATGCTGTTGGCCGGTGGCTTGATCCTCTATTCGCTGTGGTTTCTGATCGCCGCCACCAGCATCTGGTTCGTCAAAACCTGGAATGCCACTGAGGTGTTGCGGGCCCTGCTGGCCTCCGGACGTTATCCCCTCAACGCCTACCCGCCTGCCCTGCGCCTGCTGTTCACCCTGGTGCTGCCGGTGGCTTTTCTCACCACGGTTCCGGCCCAGGTGTTGTTGGGTGAGGCCGCCGCACCGATGCTGCTGGCGGGCTTGGCTCTTGCGGTGCTGTTCTTTGCGGCGGCGCGGGCCTTCTGGCTCTTTGCCCTGCGCTTCTACACCTCAGCATCGAGTTAGTGCAATGCTCCACGCCATGTGTGGGTGATTTCGCTTGATCTCCTTGGTTCAGCACTGGCTGCCGGATGTGTTGGAGCTGCTGCGCTCCCCAGCTGGGGCTCTGCTGTTCATGCCGCTCTATGCCCTCTGGGTGACGCTGCTGCTGCCGGGGGTTTGGGCGTCGATGCTGGCCGGGGTGCTCTACGGCACCTGGCTTGGCAGTGGCCTGGTGTTTGTTGGGGCCTGTCTCGGGGCGGTGGTGGTGTTTCTGCTGGGGCGGTCGGTGCTGCGCGACTGGGCCCGGCGCCGGTTGGAGCAGCTCCCCAAGTTGCAGGCGGTGGAGCGGGCCGTGAGCAAGGAGGGCCTGAAGTTGGTGTTGCTGACGCGCCTCTCGCCCGCCTTCCCCTTCTCGCTGCTCAACCTGGCTTACGGCCTCAGTGAGGTGAGCCTGCGGGATTACAGCATCGGTTTGATCGGCATCCTCCCTGGCACGGTGCTGTTCTGCGGTTTGGGGGCACTGGCCGGCGATGTGGCCCGTTTCGGTGAGGTGCTGGGGGGTGAGGCGGATGCCGGCACCTGGGCGCTGCGGCTGGTGGGGGTGCTCGCCACGCTGGCCGTGGTCTGGCTGGTGAGCCGAGCGGCCCGGCGGGCGCTTCAGGATGTGGAGACGTCGCTCTGATCGGGATTGGGCAGACGCCAGTCCCGCAGGGCAGCGATCAGGATGAACCAGGCCAGGCGTGCGCGCTTGGCTGGGCCGGTGCGCTGCTGCAGCTCAGCCAACTTGGCCCGTCCGCAGTCGGTCTTGATCCAGCGGTGCAGGGCAGGTGTGGATGGGCTCATGGCTGCAGCAGGGCGGTGAGGTCGGCTTCGCTGAGCACCGTCACCCCGAGGCTCTCGGCTTTGGTCAGTTTGCTGCCGGCGGCTTCGCCCGCCACCAGGTAGTCGGTTTTCTTGCTGACGCTGCCGCTCACCTTGCCACCGGCCACTTCGATCAGCGCTTTGGCTTCGCTGCGGCTGAGGTTGGGGAGTGTGCCCGTGAGTACCAGGGTTTTGCCCCGCAGCACGCCGTCGGCGTCAGCTCCGGCTTGGCTGGCGGCCTCCTGTTCGGAGGCACTCGCCTCCAGGGAGAGCCCAACGCTGCGCAAGTCCTGCAGCAGCTGCTGGTTGGCGGGGGTGCGCAGCCATTGGCCCAGGCTGGCGCTGATTTCCGGGCCGATGCCATGCAGTTCGGCGATCTGCTCCGGGGACTCCAGCGCTGCTGCTGCCAGGCTGTCGATGCTGAAGAAAGCGGCCGCGAGGGCTTTGGCGTTGACCTCGCCGATGTGGCGGATGCCCAGGCCATAGAGCTGGCGATGCCAGGGCTGCTGTTTGGAGGCCTCCAGGGCCTCCACCAGGTTGGTGGCCGACTTGTCGCCCATCCGATCCAGGCTCGCGAGCAGGGCCGCATCCAAGCGGTAGAGATCGGCCAGCGAGCCCACCAGGCCGCGGTCCACCAGCTGTTCGATCAACTTGCTGCCGAGCCCATCCACATCCAGGGCACCCTTGCTCACCCAGTGCCGCAGGCCACCCCGCAGGATCGCCGGGCAGCTGCTGTTCACGCAGCGGGTGGCGGCTTCATCTCCCTCCCGCACCAGGTTGGAGCCACATTCGGGGCAGTGCTGCGGCAGTTGCACCGGGGTGGCGTCACTGGGCCTGAGCTCCGGCAGCACCCGCACCACTTCGGGAATGATCTCCCCGGCTTTGCGCACCACGATGGTGTCGCCCAGGTGCAGATCCAGTTCTGCGATTCGATCGGCGTTGTGGAGGGTGGCGCGGCTGACGCTGGTGCCGGCCAGCGCGACTGCTTCGAATTCAGCCACGGGGGTGATGGCACCGGTGCGGCCCACCTGAGCACCAACGCGGAGCAGACGGGTGGGGGCTTCTTCGGCTGGGTATTTGAGGGCGATGGCCCAGCGCGGGGCCTTCTGGGTGAAGCCGGCTTCGTCCTGCAGCTGCAGGTCGTCCAGCTTCACCACCACGCCGTCGGTGGCATAGGGGAGGTCATGACGTCCCTGCTCCCAGTGGTCGCAGAAGCGCTGGATGGCGGCCAGGTCTTCGCAGCGTTCCCGGTTCGGGTTCACGCGGAAACCGGCCGTCTTTAGCCACTCCAGAGCCGCCCATTGGCCGGGGGGTTGGGCGTCACCCGGCAGGTGCAGGGTGTAAGCGAAGAAGTCGAGCCGGCGGGCGGCCACCACCTTCGGATCCAGTTGGCGCAGGGTTCCGGCGCAGGCGTTGCGGGGATTGGCGAACAGCGCTTCACCCCGTTGCTCCCGTTCGGCATTGATCGCCGCGAAGGTGGCATCAGGGATGAAGGCCTCCCCTCGCACTTCCACCCATTCCGGTGGGTTCTCGATCTGCAGCCGCAGCGGAATGGAACTGATCGTGCGCACGTTGGCGGTGATCTCTTCACCGCGGCTGCCATCGCCCCGGGTGGCGGCCCGCTCCAGCACCCCATTGCGGTAGCTCAGGGCCAGGGCGTTGCCGTCAATTTTCAGTTCCCCCACCAGGGGCAGGCGGGTGTCGCTGGGACGGTCCAGCACCTTGAGCAGCCGCTCGTGCCAGGCCTGCAAGTCGTCGCGGTTGAAGGCGTTGTCGAGGCTGAGCATGCCCACGCGGTGCTCAACGCTGGTGAACCCCTCCGCGGGAGCTCCGCCCACCCGCTGGGTGGGGCTGTCGGACCGCTGCAGGCCCGGATCGTTCTGTTCTAGTTCGAGCAGCTCGCGGTAGAGGCGGTCGTAGACCGCGTCCTCCATCACTGGCGCATCGAGAACGTAATAGGCGTGGCCGGCACGGTTGAGCAGCTGCCGCAGTTCCGCGGCCCGCTCGTGCGGATCAGCCATTGACCTGGTTGATGCGGGCAATGCGCCAGTTGTCGTCCACCTTGGTGAAGGTGAAGTCGAGGGGGAGCTCTTCGTCGCCTTCGGACTTCAGCTTCACGGTGAGGATCAAGTTGCCTTCCTGCACGCGGGGGCGGCCGGACTTGAGATTGCGGAACTTGTTCAGCTTCAGGCCCGCCAGGAAGCGGATGAACTGCTGGCGGCTCACGTGCTGGCGGTAGGCCTTGGTGGTGAGCAGGTAGGCGGCATCAATGCGGCCGGCAGCCACCTGGGTGAAGAACTGCTTGATCAGGGGATTGATGCCGCGGGCGTCGAGCACCAGCTTCACGGCGTTGTAGATCCAGTACCCCAGCAGGGTGAGACCCCCGGCCAGCAGAGCTTTGCTGCCGATCTCCCGCACCAGTCCCAGTTCCATCACCAGCTGTCAAAGCAGGGCCGAGTCTGACTGACCACGGCAGGATGGCGCTGATTCGGATCTCCTCCCCCCCCGTTCTGTGCCTTTGCAGCCCCTGCTGCCGCTGTTTCACCGCCTCAACCGGGAGCATTTCGGCGGTGCTTTGGTGGATGGGGGTCAGCCGCTGACGGCGGTGCGCTGGAGCGATGGCCGGATGAGCCGCACGGCGGGGTTCTACCGCCGTGGCCCCGGTGTGGGCGAGGGCCGCGGCAGCGAGATCGTGCTGTCGCGGCCGGTGCTTGAGCCCTTACCGCAGATCGCCACGGAAAGCACGCTCTGCCACGAGATGATCCACGCCTGGGTTGATCTGGTGCAGCGTCGCCGCGAAAGCCACGGGCCGCTGTTCCGGGCCCGGATGGCCGCCATCAATGCGGCCCAGAGCCGGTTTCAGGTGAGCATTCGCCACAGCTATCCCGTGCCGCCCCGGCCGCCCCGTTGGCTGGCGGTCTGTCCCCGTTGCGGCCGTCGCACCCCATGCCGAAGGCGCACACGCAATGCCGCGTGCCGGGCCTGTTGCGTCGAGCATTTCCATGGACGCTGGGATGCCAGCTGCGTGCTCAGTTATGTGGAGGCGGAGGGCTAGATGGAGGTGTTCTGGCTCACCCTGGAGTGCGGTGGTGTGGTGATTGTGTTGCTGGGATTGCGGCGGGAACAGTGGTTGCGCCGCCGCCGTCGGTAACGTCAGGAGATGGAGGAGCGTTTCGATCGGTTGGACCGGTTCCGTGATCAGCGGGATCGCCGTCTTGACCAGTTCTTGGAAACCGGCCGTCAGCTCGTCGATGGGGTGTCCGGTCGGCGACCAGGACAACGGCCTGGAGGGCGGCGCTCCGGTTTGGATCTCGATTCGGTGGGCCGCTGGGTCGGCGAAAAGGTCGAGTGGCTGTTGGAGGAGGACGACGACTGGCAGGAGCCCTGGCAAGAGGCTGGCCGTGGTCGGCCAGAGCCTGCACGTTCGATGCGTTCCGCCCGTCGCCCCCTTGATGCGATCTCCCGCCGCAGCCGCCGTGGAGCAGCAGCGCAGACTCCAGCGCCACTATCAACGCCACCTGTGGCTAAGGAGTTCAACGCAGCAGAACAGGGCGAGTGGCCGGAGGACGACAGCTTCCGGGTGCAGCGCTGGTCGCGCTCTGCCCAGCCGGCAGCTCGTCCGGAACCCGAAGCCGCGCCCAATCCCACCGGCTCCCGCCGGGCCTTGCCACGCTCCAGCCGCCGCCGGATCGACTAATGCCTCGCGTGCAATGAGCGTGGGCTGACCCGGTAGTGGCAACCCCGTGCAGCGAGCTGGTGGTTCACATCCTCGAGCAGCTCTCCGGGCATCTCTTCGGCCATCTGGTCCGCTGTGGCGGTGATCGATGGGGATCCCACCTGCAGCGCTTCCAGCAGTTGGGTCCACTGCTCCACTTGCAGGCTGCGGCTCATTGGCTCATAGCCCTTCTTTTCCAGCAGCTGACTGCAGACCGTGCGGTTCCAGAGCACGGTGCGTCCCTGGCCATGGGGGCCGGTCTGCATGGCGGCGTTGGCGTCGAGGGCGCTTTGGGTGGGGCGGCCCCGCCTGTCACGCCAGCCTTGATGTTCGAGGGTCTTGCCGCAGTGAATCGCCGAAATGCCGTAGATCCGACCGAGGTCGGTGAGGCTGAGCCAGGAGGTGGTGGCAGCCATGACACGGTCAACCGAATTGGCCACATCTTCCTGCGAGTACAACTAACGGCAAGTTGTCAAGAGCAAATCCCAACAAACCCGCAGGTTTGTTCATGAATTTTGTTCAAACTCCTGGCGCAGCGTGGGCCCGAGCCAGGTTTCGAGTTGCGGGCTGAACACTTCGCGAATCACGGTGAGGGCCTTGCCCTGGCGGAAGAAGCGGTAATGGCGGCTCCAGTAGGGGCCTCGATGGCCAAAGGTCTGGTCGAGCCAGTCAGCCTCCACCAGCGCCAAGCCATCCACCTCACGGAACAGCTCGGAACGCCCTTCGGTGAGGCTTTTCCAGATCGGCTGGTTGCGGTCCCGCAGGTGCCAATCCGCTTCGGCCTGATTCCACCAGCTCTCGGCCCAGGCCAGCGGGATGCCGCCGCAGGTGAGCCACACCTGGCGGCGCAGCAGTGGTGCCATCAATTCCCTCACCTCGTCCGGTGCCCCGGGGTGGTCGGTCTGGTCGGCCTCCATGGCGATCAGATCCACGGCAACGGGCGAACCGGTGAGCAGGCGCAGGTGGCGGGTGGGGCTGCCATCGCCCAGCAGCATCAGCCGCCAGGGGCCAGGCAGTTGACGCGGCCCCTCCGCTGAGAGCACCGCATTGGTGGGGGCTTGCCAGAGCTGGTGCGGGGATGGGTGAAGACGGGGGGCGGGGTTCAGAACAGTCCTCCCACCGAAAGGGTTTGGCGTTGACCGTTGCGACTGATCACGGCACCGCTGTCGGTGACCTCGCTGAGCACCCAGCCGCAGCTGCCGATCGCTTCATTGATGCCGGCGGACACCGACCCCTGCCCCAGTTGAAATATGGCGGAACTGCTGCCACCGGGGCCTTTCACCACACAGGTGAGTTGGGGGGTGGGTTCAACCGTCAACGGTTGTTGGATCGGCACGGTCAGCGGTTCGAGGCTTTGGATCGCGAGGGCGGCTTCCTCGGGTGTTGCCGTCTCTTCGGCGCGGCTTTCTTGGGCCGCCACTTGCTCGCGCAGCTGCTCGATCAGGGCGGTGTTTTGCTTCCGTTCCAGCTCCAGGCGGGAGCGTTGCAGGCTGCTCACCAGCCAGGCGCTGCAGATCACCCCGGCAACGGCGATGCCACTGATTAGCGGCAGCAGCCAGGTGGAGGGGGAGCGGCGTTCGCTGGCTTCGGTTGGTTTGGTGGTTGGTTCGTGCACAGCCACATCCACCGGCACCAGGTGCGGCTGGTTTGGAGCGGTGACCGTCTCGCGGTCGAACACGTTGTCCATCACCTGCTCAGCACGCAAGTTCCAGTAGGCACGTGAGGTGGGAACCCGGGCTGACACTGCAGAGGTTTCAGGAGCCCAACGCTATCGAGCTTCTGCGGTGGGGGCGAGGGGTTGGCGTTCCCTGTGCTGCAGTTCCAGCCACATCAACAGGGCGGTGATGTCGGCTTTGCTGACGCCAGGGATGCGGCTGGCCTGCCCCAGGGTGCTGGGTTGAATGGCCGTGAGCTTTTCGCGGGCTTCGTTGGAAAGAGTGCCGATGCCGGCGTAGTTGAGGTCGGCCGGCAGCTTGCGCTGGCTCTGGCGTTTCACCTGATCGATCTGCTGCTGTTGCCGTTGCAGGTAACCGCTGTATTTGATGTCGATCTCAGCGCCCTCGCGCACGGGCATGGGTAGATCGCCATCGGCCAGGCCATGGCGCACCAGATCGGCGGCGTGCATGCCGGGCCGGCGCAGCAGGTCGGCCAGGGTGATCGAGCCTTTGATCGTTGCACCGGTTTCTTCTTCCACCGCCGGGGCCACCGGATCGCTCACCTTGAGCCGCACGGTTTCCAGCCGCTGCTTTTCGCTCTCCATTGCTTGGAGTTTGTCTTCGAACAGCTGCCAGCGCCGGTCGTCGATCAGGCCCAGCTCACGGCCCAACGGTGTGAGGCGGCGGTCGGCGTTGTCACCCCGCAGAATCAACCGGTATTCGCTCCGGCTGGTGAGCACCCGGTAGGGCTCGCGCAGGTCTTTGCTCACCAGATCGTCGATCATCGTGCCGATGTAGCTGCCCTCCCGGGGGAAGTGCACCGGCTCCTGGCCACCGATCAGTCGGGCGGCATTGACGCCAGCCACCAGGCCCTGGGCGGCGGCTTCCTCATAGCCCGTGGTGCCATTGAGCTGGCCGGCGCTGAACAGGCCGCGCACCCGCTTGGTTTCCAGGGAAGGCTTGAGCTGGGTGGCGGGCAGATAGTCGTAATCCACCGAGTAAGCCGGTCGCAGCATCACCGCTTGCTCCAGGCCCGGCAGGCTGCGCAGCAGTTGCAGCTGGATCGGTTCCGGCAGGCCGGTGGAGAAGCCCTGCACATAGATCTCCGGGGTGTCGCGCCCCTCCGGCTCGAGGAAGATCTGGTGGCTGTCCTTGTCCGCAAAGCGAACGATCTTGTCTTCGATTGAGGGGCAATAGCGTGGGCCCTTGCTGTCGATAACACCGCCGTAGATGGCGGTGAGGTGCAGGTTGTCGCGGATCAGCTGATGGGTTTCGGCGGTGGTGCGGGTGATGTGGCAGCTCATCTGCTCACCGCTTACCCAGGCGGCGGGGTCGAAGGAGAAGAAGCGATCGGCCGCATCGCTGGGCTGCTCCTCCAGTTGATCGAGGGCGATACTGCGCCGGTCCACCCGGGCGGGGGTGCCGGTTTTGAGCCTGTCGGTCTGGAAGCCGAGTTGCTGCAGCGCTTCGGTGAGGCCTTCGGCGGCTTGTTCGCCAGCGCGGCCGGCGGCCATCGATTGATGTCCCACCCAGATGCGGCCGCCGAGGAAGGTGCCGGCGGTGAGAATCACCGCTTCGGCGCCGTAGACGCTGCCGAAATAGGTGCGGATGCCGCTGATGCGTTGCTGGTCGCCTTCACCGCTGGTCTCCAGGCCGGTCACCATCGCTTCGCGCAGGGCGAGGTTGGGGGTGTGCTGCAGCAGCTGCAGCATCTGGCGGGAATAGAGGCGCTTGTCGGTCTGGGCGCGCAGGGCCCACACCGCCGGGCCGCGGCTGGCGTTGAGGATGCGCTTCTGGATCGCGGTGGCATCGGCCAGGCGCCCGATCACCCCACCAAGGGCATCTACTTCATGGACGAGCTGGCTTTTGGCGGGGCCGCCAACGGCCGGGTTGCAGGGCTGCCAAGCGATGCGATCGAGATTGAGGCTGAACAGGGCGGTGTTCAGGCCCAGCCGGGCGGCGGTGATCGCCGCTTCACAACCGGCATGGCCGCCGCCAACCACGATCACGTCGAAGGATTCGGTGGGGGCGGCGCTGAAGCTCATGCCTCCATTATCTGAGTTGGCTCAGGCCGCCAGGTTGCGGAAGCGGGTGAACTGCGGCTCGAACAGCAGCTTCACCGTGCCCACCGGTCCATTGCGGTGCTTGGTCACGATCACTTCGGTGATGCCGCGGTCGGGGGTTTCCGGGTTGTAGTACTCATCGCGGTAGATCATCAGCACCAGGTCAGCGTCCTGCTCGATTGAGCCCGATTCCCGCAGGTCGCTCAGCATCGGTCGCTTGTTGGTGCGTGCCTCCACACCCCGGCTCAGCTGGGAGAGGGCAATCACCGGCACGTTCAGTTCCCGGGCCATCTGCTTAAGGCCCCGGGTAATGCGCGACAGCTCCTGCACCCGGTTGTCCGAGCCTGAGCCTTCCATCAGCTGCAGGTAGTCGATCATCACCAGCCCCAGTTCCTTGCCCTGTTCGGCCATCAGCCGCCGGCAGAGCGAGCGCATCTCCAGCACGCCGGAGTTGGGTTTGTCATCGATGAAGATCGGCAGTTGCCCCAGGCTGTTTATGCCCTGGCCCAGCAGAGGCCATTCCTCCTGCTGCAGGCGGCCGGTGCGCAGTCGCCCCGCCTCGATGCCCACCTCCATCGAGAGCAGGCGGTAGGTGAGCTGCTCCTTGCTCATCTCCAGGGAGAACAGGCACACCGGCAGGTCGTGCAGCTGGGCCACGTTTTTGGCCAGGTTCAGCACGATCGAGGTTTTGCCCATGGCCGGCCGGCCCGCCACGATGATCAGGTCGCTGCGCTGCAGGCCCTGGGTCATCGCATCCAGGTCGTAGAAGTTCACCGGGATGCCGGCCACTGATGTGCCCAGCGAGCGGCTTTCAATCTCCTCAAAGGTCTGGGTGAGGATTTCGGCCGTGGGGGTGAGCCCCTTGGAGGGTTTCTCCTGGCTGATGGCAAAGATCTTCTGCTCTGCCTGATCCAGCACCTGCTCCATCGGCAGGCTCTGATCGAAGCCCAGCTGGATCACTTCGTTGCCGGAGCGGATCAGCTGGCGGCGCAGGAACTTGTCCATCACCAGCCGGGCCACCTGCTCGATCGAGGCGGTGGACGGCACCCGCTCCACCAGCTCCACCAGTCGGTTGTTGCCCCCCACCTTCTCCAGGGCGCCGGTGTCGGCCAGCCAGGCGCTCATGGCGGTGAGATCCGTCGGCTTGCCCTGGCCGTGCAGCATCAGGGCGGTGCGGAAGATTTCCCGGTGGGCGTTCAGATAAAACGCTTCGGGCTGCAGCACATCGGCCACGCGCCCGATTGCATCGGGATCGAGCAGGATGCCGCCCAGCACCGCTTCCTCCGCCTCCAGGTTCTGGGGCGGAAGCGAATCGGGCAGAGCCTCGAAATTGGGCTCTTCGTCGCGGCGGCCTTGGCCAAAACCACGGCGTCCCCCATCGTTGTTCTCTGGCAGGGGGACGCTCACCATGGCGGCAGGGCGTGAAGCGAAGGAATCACACTCTGGCTCGAATGAGCCGTTTGAGTGTCAATTGACAGCGATCAGTAGCCGACCACTTCCAGGTTGATTTCAGCGGTGACTTCGCTGTGCAGCTTCACCGTCACGGTGTACTTGCCGGTGCGGTGGATTTCAGGCACCACGATGTCGCGGCGGTCGATCTCCTTCTTGGTGGCGGTTTCGATGGCTTCTGCCACGTCACCGTTGGTGACGGTGCCGAACAGCACGTTGTCTTCACCGGTCTGCTTCTTCACGGTGAAGCGACCAATGGTGGAGAGGGCGGTCTTGAGGTCGATGGCTTCTTGCTTCAGAGCGGCCTGACGCTCAGCTTCCTTGGCCCGGCGGTGCTCCACCTGCTTCATCACCGCAGGGGTGAGGGGCACAGCTTTGCCGAAGGGCAGCAGGAAGTTGCGGGCATAACCCGGAGCCACTTCCACCAGGTCTCCGTCCTTGCCGAGGCTGAGGACGTCCTCATTCAGAACGACTTGTACACGCTTAGGCATGGGACCGGTATGAAGGATGGAGACGGGTGCGATCGACCACGTTACGACGTGGCCGGTTGTTGAAGGTTGCTTTGAGCCTCAGGAGGCTCCGGGGACGTAGCGGGCCGTGCGGATCCTGCTGGCCAGTCCGAGGCGCTTGAGCAGGCGCACGTGCTGCCAGGTGAGATCGAACTCAAACCAGCGCAAACCGTGGCGTGCACTCGCCGGATGGGCGTGGTGGTTGTTGTGCCAACCCTCACCGAAGGAGAGCAGTGCCACCCACCAGCAGTTGCGGGAGAGGTCAGGGCAATCGAAATTGCGGTACCCGAAGGCGTGGGTGGCGGAGTTCACCAGCCAAGTCACGTGGTACACGACCACGAGGCGCAGAGGAATGGCCCACAGAACCAGGCCAAGGCCACCGCCGTGAACCTGGGCGGCTTCACCGAACCAGTAGAGCCCAAGGCCCAGGGGGATCTGCAGCAGCAGGAACCAGCGGTCGAGCCAGCGGTAGAAGGGGTCGCACTGCAGGTCGCCGGCGTAGCGGTCGAGTTCCTTCAGGGCCGGGATGTCGTGCAGCATCCATTCGCTGTGGGCCCACCACAGGCCACGGCCAGCGTCGTGGTGATCCGTGGGCTGATCCGAAAAACGGTGGTGATGGCGGTGCAGACCCACCCATTCGATCGGGCCGCTCTGGCAGGCCAGGGTGCCCATCAGCACCAGGATGCGCTCAACCCACACCGGCACCACCAGGCTGCGGTGCGCCACCAGACGGTGCAGGCCCAGGGTGACGCCCAGCACCGTCATCCAATAGAGAACGCCAAAGGCCACAACGCCCTGCCAGCTCCAGAAGCGCGGCAGCAGCGCCACGGTGGCGAGCACGTGCATCACCAGCATGAAGCTGGTGGTTCCCATCTTGAATTTGCGCTGACGCGCGGGCAGTCGGTCACGCGGTGCCATCACCGCGGCCCGCTGCCGAAGCTCGCGGGTGTCAGCTGTTTGCGAGGAAACCAAGCGGATTCTCCTTGGATTGACAAAGCCGCTCAGACAGGAAAACCAGGGAGCGGATGGTGCCGTTAGTGACAGAAATCTAAAGGAGTTGCCGCATCGCAGCGGCTCCTCGCGTTGTGAATTCTGGCGTTGGCCAGGGTTTATGAAGGCATGACATCCGTCAGGCAAGTGGTGATCAGTGCGTTTGCAGAGGACCTGATCAACGCGGTGGCGCGGGAGCAGGCCGACCTGGCTGCAGCGAGGACGGCGGCGGTGGAGCAACGCCTGCAGCGCGTGTTGGAGGCCCTGGCGGCGGAGCGCGTTGGCACCCAGCACTTTGCGTCGCTCACCGGTTACGGCCACGGGGATCAGGGGCGCGAGGTGGTGGATCGGGTTTTTGCCCGGGTGCTGGGGGCCGAAGCCGCCGCGGTGCGCTTGCAATTCGTCAGCGGTACCCACGCCATCGCCGCTGCACTGTTCGGCGTGCTGCGGCCCGGGGATCGTCTGCTTTCGATCACGGGTCGTCCTTACGACACCCTTGAGGAGGTGATCGGTCTGCGCGGCAAGGGCCAGGGTTCCCTGGCGGAATTCGGGGTTGCCTACGACGAAATCGATCTGCAGCCGGATGGGGCGGTGGATCAGGCGGCCTTAAACCAGGCCCTGGAGCAGCCCTGCCGAATGGTGCTGATCCAGCGCAGCTGCGGCTACAGCTGGCGTCCGTCGGTCACGGTTGAGCAGATCGCCGGGCTGTGTGAGCGCATTCACGCCCGCCAGCCCGACTGCGTTGTCTTTGTCGACAACTGTTACGGCGAGTTGGTGCAGGAGCAGGAACCGACGGCGGTTGGGGCGGATCTGATCGCTGGATCCTTGATCAAGAACCTCGGCGGCACCATCGCCCCCACCGGCGGCTACATCGCTGGACGGGCCGATCTGGTGGGGCAGGCCTGCTGCCGGCTCACGGCGCCGGGCATCGGTAGTGAGGGGGGCACGGGATTTGACCTGCAGCGCCTGGTGTTGCAGGGTCTGTTCCTGGCACCGCAGATGGTGTCGGAGGCCTTGATTGGTGCCGATCTGGTAGCGGGGGTGTTTGAGCGGCTGGGCTTCCCCGTCAATCCAGCGCCCGGGGCCGTGCGCAGCGATTTGATTCAGGCGGTGCGGCTGGGCAGTCCTGATGCCCTCAAGGTGGTGTGCCGTGCCTTCCAGGCGATGTCGCCGATCGGGGCCTACCTCGATCCAGTGCCGGCCTCGATGCCTGGCTATGCCTCCGATCTGGTGATGGCTGGTGGAACCTTCATCGACGGCTCCACCAGTGAATTTTCGGCCGATGCGCCGCTGCGGGAACCGTTCAACCTTTATGTGCAGGGCGGCACCCATCGCGCCCACATCCGCCTGGCCCTCTCCCGTGCGTTGTGTGATCTCAATGCGGCAGGACTGATCAATCTCCCGCAGACTGGGACCACCTGAAACTGCCTCGATGGCGTTCGCGTTCCCCAACTCTTTTCGCTTCGCCGACAGCCACGAGTACGCCAATGCCGATGGTGAGCTGGTGCGGGTGGGCATCAGTGCCTTCGCCGTTGATCAGCTGGGCGACATCGTGTTTGTGGATCTGCCGGATGTGGGCGCCAGCCTGGCGAAGGGCACCAGCTTTGGCTCTGTGGAGTCGGTGAAGGCCGTGGAAGACATGTACGCACCGATTGCCGGTGAGGTCGTGCAACGCAATGAAGCGGTGCTGGCCAGTCCGGAGGAACTGCAGAATGACCCCCACGGTGAGGGCTGGCTGCTGGTGCTGCGTCCGTCGGATCCCTCCGAGCTCGACAGCCTGATGACCGCCGAGGCCTACGGCGCCAAGGTCAACGCCGGCTGACATCGACGCCGGCTCTCATCAGCGCCGGGGCTTCGCTCTTACGATCGTCCGGCGGGCTGTGCATTCGACGTTGACTTCTCCTTTTGCGCAGCGGCACATCGGCCCGAGTGAGGCGGAACAACTCCGCATGCTCAATGCCCTGGGCTACAGCGATCTGCAGGAGTTCATCGCTGATGTCGTGCCCGCCGACATCCTTGATCCCAAGCCGCCGGTTGAGGCCTTGCCTGAGGGTTGCGGGGAGGCGGAGGCCCTCCAGCAACTGAAGCAGTTGAGTGAAACCAACACGCTGCGTCGCTCCCTGATCGGGCTGGGTTACTACGGCACGGCGACCCCGGCCCTGATCCAGCGCCACGTTTTTGAGAATCCGGCCTGGTACACCGCCTACACCCCCTACCAGGCGGAAATCGCCCAGGGTCGTCTGGAGGCCCTACTAAACTTTCAAACCCTGATCAGTGAGCTCACGGGCTTGCCGATCGCCAACGCGTCGCTGCTCGATGAAGCCACCGCCGCCGCCGAGGCGATGAGCCTCAGCTTCGGGGTGTGCCGTCGCCCTGAAGCGACACGGTTCCTGGTGGACACCAATGTGCTGCCTCAGACCTGGGCAGTGCTGCAGACCCGCGCCGAACCCCTCGGCATCAGCCTTGAGCGGATCGAACCGGCCACAGCGGCGATCGATGCCTCGGTGTTTGGTGTTCTGCTGCAGTTGCCCGGCGCCGATGGATGCCTCTGGGATCCAACCGCCGTGATCGAAGCGGCCCATGCCGCCGGTGCCTTGGTCACCGTGGCGATCGATCCCCTGGCGCAGACCCTGATGGCGCCCGTGGGATCCCTCGGGGCCGACATTGCCGTAGGCAGCGCCCAACGCCTGGGAGTGCCGATGGGATTTGGTGGTCCTCACGCCGCCTTCTTCGCCACCGTTGAGGCCTACAAGCGCCAGATTCCGGGCCGTCTTGTGGGGCAGTCCAAGGATGCGGAAGGCCGTTCGGCCCTGCGCTTGGCGCTGCAAACCCGTGAGCAGCACATCCGTCGCGACAAGGCCACCAGCAACATCTGCACGGCCCAGGTGCTGCTGGCCGTGATGGCCTCGTTTTATGCGGTGCACCATGGCCCCGATGGTCTGCAGGCCATCGCCCAGCGCATTGCAGGCCTGCGCAGCCAGTTGGAGCAGGGTCTGCGGGCCCTTGGTTATCCGCTGGAGCTGGCCGATCGCTTCGACACAGTCACTGTGAACTGTGCGTCGGCACCGGCTGTGCATCGCGCTGCCGCCGTTGCTGGTTTCAATCTGCGGGTGCTGCCCGATGGTGCGGCGCCGGCGGACGCCACCGGATTCGGCATCAGCCTCGATGAGCTCTCGGATCAACAGGAGCTGCAAGCCCTGCTCGCCTTGCTGGCCGAGGCCTGCGGTCAGGCCACCCCGGCACTCGAGGCTGAGCAGCCCCCGTCTCTTTCCCTGCCGCAGCGCAGCCGGCCCTGGCTGAGCCAGTCGGTTTTCCATCAGTACCGCAGCGAATCAGAGCTGTTGCGTTACATCCAGCGGTTGGTGAGCCGTGATCTCTCGCTGGTGCACGGGATGATCCCGTTGGGCAGTTGCACCATGAAGCTCAACGCCGCCGCTGAGCTGCAGCCGGTGAGCTGGCCTGCGTTTGCGGCCTTGCATCCCTTTGCCCCAGCCGATCAGGCCCAGGGCTATCGCCGTCTGGCCGACGATCTCGAGCAATGGCTGGCTGCCCTGACGGGCTTTGCCGCCGTGTCGTTGCAGCCCAATGCCGGTTCCCAGGGGGAATACGCCGGGCTGCTGGTGATTCGCGCCTGGCACCGCTCCCGCAGTGAAGCCCATCGCGACATCTGTCTGATTCCCACCAGCGCCCACGGCACCAACCCCGCCAGTGCCGTGATGGCCGGCCTCAAGGTGGTGGCCGTCGCCTGTGATGACGAGGGCAACATTGATCAGCAGGATCTGGCGGCGAAGGCGGCCGAGCACGCCGACCGGCTGGCGGTGCTGATGGTCACCTACCCCTCCACCCACGGGGTGTTTGAAACCGGCATCCGTGAGATCTGCTCGGTCGTGCATCGGCACGGGGGCCAGGTGTACCTCGATGGGGCCAACCTCAATGCCCAGGTGGGGCTGTGCCGTCCTGGTGCTTTCGGTGCCGATGTCTGCCACCTCAACCTGCACAAGACCTTCTGCATCCCCCATGGGGGCGGTGGCCCAGGCGTGGGGCCCATTGGTGTTGCGGCGCATCTGGCGCCCTTCCTGCCGGGGCACCCTTTGCAGGCCAGCGCCGCATCGGCCATCGGTCCGGTGTCCGCAGCTGCGCTCGGTAGCGCCAGCATCCTGCCGATCAGCTGGATGTACCTGCGGATGATGGGGGCGGAGGCCCTGCGGCAGGCCAGTGCCGTGGCGCTGTTGTCGGCCAATTACCTCGCCCATCGGCTTGATGCCTCGTACCCCGTGCTGTTTCGCGGCAGCACCGGCCGGGTGGCCCATGAATGCATCCTCGACCTCCGCCCGCTCAAGCGGGATGCGGGGATCGATGTGGATGACATCGCCAAGCGTTTGATGGACTACGGCTTCCATGCGCCCACCGTCAGCTGGCCGGTGGCCGGCACGGTGATGGTGGAACCCACCGAAAGCGAAAGCCTGGCGGAGTTGGATCGTTTCGCCGATGCCCTGGTGGCGATCCGCGAGGAGATTCGCGCCATTGAAACCGGCACCAGCGACCCTCAGAACAACCCGCTCAAGCGTGCTCCTCACACCCTGGCGGCCGTCACAGCGGATGACTGGGATCGTCCCTACAGCCGTCAGCAGGCCGCCTTCCCGATGGAGGGCCAGCAGGAGAGCAAGGTTTGGCCCGCGGTGGCACGAATTGATAACGCCTTTGGTGATCGCAACCTGGTGTGCACCTGTCCTTCGGTGGAAGCGGTGGCTGTGGCGGCTTGAAGCCCTGGTTGAAGGGGGTCAGAGCGTGTAAATTTTCACTGAAAGTGGAAAAATTGGTTTGATTCCGTTCATCGCCCTTGCGAGTTCGGTCAAACTGTTCGACAACTGATTCGTCTGTCGGGGGACACCATGGATCGGGACAACAACAAGAAAACTGCGCTCAGCAGCGTTGAAGGGCCTGCCCTTCCTCAACTTCCTGAGGGTCTGGAATCGGCCTTTAGTCGCGGCCATACCTTGTCAATTGAAGGAACCAATGTGATTCGGGTTCCCTTTGGCACTCGCCGCTCCCGTCGCAGCCGCCCCGAGCGGCCCGATCACTGGGCCACCTTGGTGATTCCTTTTCAACCGGTGGGCGATCCCACTCCACCGCCGGCAGCGGCCTGAGTTCAGGCCACGCCGATCTCTGATTCTTCCTGGGCCAGACGCCAGTCCAGCAGGGCTTTGACGTCGGCCAATGAGCAGGTTGGTGTGCGGAAGGGCAGCAATCGCATCGGGCTGCGTTCCGGCCTCACCAGCCAGCTCCGGTTGGTTTGAGGCATCAAAAGAAAGCCGCGGTACCGAACCGAGGCCTCCTGGCCGTTCATGAATCCCATCGCTCTAGGGATTGTTTGATAATGACTCTGTCATTTCAGGGCACAAGATCTGGTGTCTCCCACTTGCACCAGATCTTTTCCGGATTGCTTCACGCCAGGGCAAACAGCAGCACGTCGGCGCGCTCACTGAGGCCGATCAGCGTGCTTTGAGTTGCTGCGTCCTCGATCAGGCCCACCCCATCCCCCCGCCGCAGCGTCTGCTTGGGGAAGCCTTCACGGTTGAGCGTCAGCTCCCCATCAATCATCTGAAGCCAGAGCCATCGCTCCTTGGCGGCGGGCAAGGGCAACTGCTGTTGGCGTAGCGGTTGGGCACGCCAGAGGCGCACGGGACGTTTGATGGCCATCGCATCGCCGGTGGCGTCGGGCTCAATCAGGGGCGTCCAGCCCTCGCCGATGGCGAAGGGTTTCTGCTCGTAGGCGGGCTGGATGCCCAGCTGTGCTGGCTCAATCCAGATCTGCAGCAGCCTGCAGGGCGCGCCGGTTTGATTGATTTCGCTGTGAACGATGCCGCTGCCGGCACTCATCCGTTGCACTTCGCCGGCGTGCAGCACCGCGCTGTTGCCCATCGAGTCGGCATGGGTCAGGGCCCCCTCCACCATCACCGTGATGATTTCCATGTCCCGGTGGGGGTGCATGCCGAACCCCTGGCCTGCAGCAATGGTGTCGTCGTTGATCACCCGCAGGGGGCCGAAGCCCATCCAGTTCGGATCCTGATGGCTGCCGAAGCTGAAGCTGTGCCAGGAATCGAGCCAGTCCAGCTGGCTGTGGAAGCGCTCGTCTGCAGGTCGCAGGATCACGGTTGACGTGGTGGCGTGTTGACCTGTTGGCGGGGCCATCGGGGACATCGAGGTGTTCAGAGTTGGAGGGGTTGCATCTGCAGAAGCCGCTGCACCAGGTCGTTGATGCTGTCGTCCTGGGCTGGTTTGGTGTGGTTGCTCAGCAGCTGACGCCCCACCACCTGGGCCCCGAGGTGGGTGAGCTGGATGCGCAGCGACACCAGCAGTTCCATGCCGCCACCGCCGGAGAAGGTGGCCATGGCGATTGGCCGCCCGTTGAACAGGGATCGGAAGTCGTCGTCGGTCACCGAGAGCCAGGCAATGGCATTGGTGAGCGACGGAGGAATCGAGCCGTTGTATTCCGGGGCGCAGATCACCCAGCGTGGGGTTGCGTGCAGCTGGTCGTGCAGGGTGACAAGGTCAGGGCCCGCCCCTGCTGCTTGGACCCGTGGCGTGAACAGGGGTAGGTCGAGCTGAGTGAGATCGATCAGTTCGGCGCTGGCATTCTGAGCTGCGGCGGCCTGCACGAAGCGTTCCGCCAGCTTGTGGTTTTCGCCATTGCTCGCTGTCAGAACGATGAGGTCGGAGGACATGGAGACGAAGGCTCTTGATGGAATCGTGCAAGGGCGTCAGGCCGTTTTCAATTCGGCTTCGCGGTAAGGAACAAAGCTGGCTTTGCGGGAGCTGCAGATCGGGCAGTGCCAATCGTCGGGAATCGCCTCGAACGGGGTGCCTGGGGCGATGCCGGAATCAGGATCCCCTTCGGCGGGGTCGTAGATCATCGAGCACACCTTGCAGATCCACTTGCCCGGGATCGGTTGATCGGCCTGGCCTGCGGTGCCCTTGCCTTGCAGGGCCTCGAGGGCAACGCCATAGGTTTCGGCGTGATGCTGCTCGATCGGGGTCAGCAGGCCGAAGTTCTTGGCGGCGGTGCGGAACAGGCCTGCATGCTCCTTGGATTCGCTGCTTTGCTCGGCGAATTCCGCTGCGGCTCCGCTGTCCCGGTCCTGCCGGGCCTGGGCGGCGAACTCCGGATACATCGTTGTGTACTCGTAGGTTTCGCCTTCAATCGCCAGCTCCAGGCAGCGGCTCAGGATGGCCTGCTTCTCCTCGTCGCTGAGCTGCTCGGGTCGTTCACCACCAATTCAGGGTGCAGCAGGCGGAAGTGGGCGAAGGCGTGTTCCGTTTCCTGCGCTGCGGTGTCGCGAAACAACTTGGCCAGGTCCTTGTGGCCCAGCTGTTTGGCCACCTCTGAAAAGAACAGGTATTTGCGGTTGGCCATGCTCCCGCCACCGAAAGCGGCCTCGAGATTGGCGTGGGTGGAAGGCTTGGAAAGGTTCATCGATGGCGCCGGGGATCGTTCCATCAGCCTAGCCCTAACTCATAGTGAGTATGAGTTAGCAGGGGGGTTCGGTTTGCCGGTTCAGGTTGTTCGCTCAGTAGTTGGCGCCGCTGCGGCGTTGGTGCACCGCGGTGCTGCCCTCCGCATCCAGCACCCCGCCGCGATCCACTTCGGCATAGATCAGCCAGTGGTCGCCGCATTCCATCCGCTGGCTCACCTTGCCGTCCAGCCAGGCCAGAGCATCCGGCAGCAATGGCTGTTCGGCGGGGCTGGTGTCCAGCTCAAGGCCTGCAAAGCGATCGGCACCGGGTTCGAAGGGTTGCAGGAACTGCTTCATCAGGGCGGTTTCGCGTCCTTCGGCCAGCACGTTCAAGGCGAAGCGATCGCCCTTGTGCAGCAGCGCTTCCACGGCACGGTCCTTGGCCACGGCCACGGTGATGCCGGGGGGACTGAAGCTGGCCTGGCTCACCCAGCTGGCCACCATGGCGCCGCTCAGCTCCGCTTTGCGGGTGGTGAGCACGCAAAGGGAGCCGATTACACGGCCCAGGGCCAGCACCGCCGGATCGCTGCGGCTTTCGCTCAAGCCCCCTGCACTGCGCCGTTGCGCCCGTTTCTGGCTCTGCAGCAGCTGGCGGGCGAAACGGGTGCCGGTTTCCTCCAGCTCCTTCACCCGGGCGGCATCCGGACTGAACTTCACCCGGATCGGCTCGAAGCCAAAGCTGAAGCCGCCATCCCGCAGCTTCGTTTCCAGTAGGTCCACCGCCTCGCCGCTCCAGCCGAAGCTGCCGAACACCCCCACGGGCTTGCTGCGATCCCCCTCCGCCAACAGGGTTCCCAGGGCCGAGACGATCGGTGTGGGGGCATGGCCCCCCAGGGTGGGTGAGCCGATCAACACGGCGTCGGCCTGCTGGATCGTGCTCACCAGTTCATCGGCGGGAGTGAATTCGCAGTTCAAGCTGTTCACCCGGATGCCGGTGCGGCTGACCCCGCGGGCCAGGGCATCGGCAATGGCTGCGGTGTTGCCGTAGGCGCTGGCAAACAGCA
The DNA here is from genome assembly GCF_900473925.1 of Synechococcus sp. N5. Taxonomy (NCBI): domain Bacteria; kingdom Bacillati; phylum Cyanobacteriota; class Cyanophyceae; order Synechococcales; family Synechococcaceae; genus Synechococcus; species Synechococcus sp. N5. The sequence goes on from NZ_UCNI01000006.1 coordinate 418,438, forward strand.
ACGCCACCGTCAGGCTGGCGTTCTGCTGGCCTTCGCCCCAGCGGCGGTAGTCATTCAGCAGGCTGCGCCAACTGGCTTCGATGGCCGGGCCATGGCCCGGCGCAATGGTGCGGATGTCGAGTTCTTCGAGCCGTTCCACCAGGGCATCCACCTGACGGGCCATGGGGGCCATCAGGCAGTCGTAGAAGTGCCGGCGTTCTTCTTCGGTGCTGCTGCGGTTGCTTTCGGCCCAGCTGTCCGTGCAGAGGTGGGCACTGAAGAACTTGTCGCTCATCAGCAGGCCCAGGCTTTCCTCGAAGGCCAGCAATCCGCCGGGCCAGCGGGGGGTTGGGGCCGGCAGCAGCATCAAGCTGCGCTGATGGCTGAGCGGAAGCGTCTGCTCCTGGCGGATCACCCGCAGGGGCGGCAGATCGGGCAGTGGCGGTTGCTCGCTTGTCTCACCGGGAGGAGTGGGCTTGCGCTGGCTCCACAGCTCTTCGATCAGCTTGGCGCCGGGGTTGGAGACGATCAGTTCCAGGCCGGCATAGGCCTCCGCCAGATCCCGCAGCAGGGCAACGCGGTTGGGGTTGACGTGGCCCACCACCACCAGCAGCGGTGCGTCGCTGCTGGGCAGGGCTTCGGCAAGCACCGGTAAAAAGGCCGCGCTGTAGGCCACCCCCGGGGGATGGACCAGCACAGCAGGGGCACCATCACCGGCCTCGAACAAAACACTGTTGGCGGTGCTGCCCCGCTCCAGGGCGTATTCCAGTTCGAAACGGTGCCGTTGAGGGCTTAGACCGCGCAGACCAACGACCCCATCGTCGATCGGCAGCTGGATCGTGCGACGCGTGGTTGCGGTGCTGGTCACGCTCATCAGTAGTGGTTCCCCACTTTGCGGTGGTGCACCGCCGTGCTGGCCTCGGCATCGGCCACATTGCCCTGCTCCACCACGGCATAGATGATCCAGTGATCGGGGCCCTCCATCCGTTGCTCCACTCGGCAGCCCAGAAATGCCAGGGCATCGGCGAGCACCGGGCCGCCATCGGCGGTTCCCTCCAGCACGTTCACCCCAGCGAAGCGATTGGCGCCGGGGGGGAAGCGCTTGAGGAAATGGCGCATCAGTTGTTGATGATTGTCCTGCCGCAGAACGTTCAGCACGAAGCGATCGCCCACCTGCATCAGGGCTTCGATCGCACGGTCTTTGGCGACGGCAATGGTGAGGCCTGGTGGGGTGAAGCTGGCCTGGCTCACCCAGCTGGCCACCATGGCGCTGCGGCGTTGCGATTCGCCCTCCCCCTGGCTGGCCGTCACCACATAAAGGCCACCGCTGATGCGACCCAGGGCCTTGTCGAGGTCGCCATCGAGGCTTTTCATCGCCGCGATCGTCTTCTCTTTGGTCAGCAGCTGGCCGAGGTCGGTGCCCGACTCCTCACAGCGTTGGTAGTCGCTGCCCTGGGGCAGCTGTTTGATCCGCAATGGGCTGAAGGCTGGCTTCTGCCCCTGGCTGCGCAATTGATCGGCGACGGCGTCGATCGGTTCGTCGTTGCCGCCGAAGGCGTCGTACACCCCCACCAGTTGTTTGGGATGCAGGGCCGCCAGCAGGGTCCCGATCGAGGCCTGGAGATCCGGTTCCGGTTCCGCTGGCCAGGTCGGCACCACAACAGCCTTGGCATCGCCTACCAGGGCGGTGAGTTCCTGGGGATCGGTGGCCCGCAGGTCCACCAGCTGCACCTGGGCATCCGCCTTGCCAATGCCGTGGGCAATGGCCTGGCTGATCCGATCGGAGAAGCCGTACTGGCTCAGATAACAAACGGCGGCATAGCTCTCGCCTTTGCTGCGCTGGCCGCTCCACTCGCGGTAGTCGCTGATCCAGTGGCTGAGGTGATGCCGCAACAGCGGCCCGTGGCCCACCGCGATGGTGTTGATCTCCGGCAGGCCATCCATGCGCTTGAGGGCCTGCAGCACGCTGCGGGCATTGGGGCCCATCAGGCAGTCGTAGTAGAAGCGGAAATCAGGGGCGATGGCACCGGGGTCGGCGTCGAAGACTTCGTCAGAGCAGTAATGCAGACCAAAGGCATCACAGGTGTAGAGGATGCCGGTGCCGTGATCGAAGGAAAAGATCGTGTCCGGCCAGTGCAGGTTCGGAGCACTGAGGAATTCGAAGCGGTGCTGGATGCCGCTCTCGGGGTTGGTGCCGAGATCCAATTCCTCGCCCGACTTCACCGCACGGGATTTGAACGGCCTGTGCACCTGGTCCTTGAGGAACTGCAGGGCCACCTTCGATCCCACGATTTCGATCTCAGGATTGAGATCGATCAGGTCACCGATCAATCCGGAGTGGTCGGGTTCGGTGTGGCTCACGATCAACACATCGATCGCAGTTGGATCGATCTGCTGCTTGAGCAGGGGGATCCAGGTGTCGCGGAACTTGGCGTGGCTGGTGTCGATCAGGGCGGTGCGTTCCCCCCGCACCAGGAAGGCGTTGTAGGTGGTGCCGTTGCGCAGGCCGAATTCAATGTCGAAGCGGCTGCGGTCCCAGTCGAGGGAGCGGATCGTGGTGGTGTCGGCGGCGATGGCCTCGCACTGCAGCGACAGCTTCGGAGCAGCGGGAGCAACGACCATGAAACCGACCGTGACGGAAGTCGACTCTACGGAGATTCAGCGGGGCAAAGCGGCGGAGACTGGTATTAACTGCAACCTTGTGATGGCGTCATCGACGCTGCGACGCAGCATTGGACCCGGGATCCTCTTGGCCGGTGCCTGCATTGGTGGATCCCACTTGATGTCGTCCACCACGGCGGGAGCCCGATTCGGCTTTGCGCTGGTGGGCCTGATCCTGCTCACCAATCTGATCAAGTACCCGTTCCTGCGCGTGGGCACCCGCTTCACAGCGGCCACCGGACTGTCGCTGCTGGAGGGCTTCCAGAAACGCAATCCCCTCTACCTGCCGCTGTACCTGGTGGTGAGCCTGGTCACCGGCACCTTCACTATCGCGGCGGTGAGTTTTGTGGCGGGGCTGCTGCTCACCAACATCCCTCTCCTGGCGGGGCTCGACCCCTACGGACTGTCCATCGCCGTGCTGGCGGTGAGTGGCATGGTGCTGCTGCTGGGGCACTACCGGGCGCTCGACCGTCTCTCCAAGCTGTTGGTGGTGCTGCTCACCCTGCTCACGGGGGTGGCGGCTGCATCACTGCTGATCCGCGGCCCCGTCGGCGATGTGGCGGCCAGTTGGGTCAGCACGGATCCCAGCCCCTGGACCCTGGCCAACATGGCCTTCCTGATTCCCCTGATGGGCTGGATGCCCGGACCGGTGGAGATGTGTGTGTGGCCCTCATTGTGGATGTTTTCCCGTGCGCGCGACACCGAGCACACCGCAACGCCGAAGGAGGCCGAGTTCGATTTCAACCTTGGCTATGGCGTCACCGTGGTGACGGCCATGTTCTTCGTGATCCTGGGCGCCTACACGATGTACGGCAGCGGTGACGGAATGCTGGCCGGCAGCGGCGTGTCCTTCGCCCAGAAGCTGATCAAGCTCTACACCGCCGCCATGGGCGGTTGGGCGGCCTGGGTGATCATCCCCGCGGCCTTTTCCGCCATGTTCAGCACCACCCTCACCTGCCTGGATGCCTACCCCCGAAGCATTGCGGCGATTCAGGGGCTGCTGCGTCATCACGACAGTGGGGATTCAGCGCCGGGGCCCATGCAGCGTCGCTTCGACATCTGGGTGATCGTGCATTTCCTGGCCGCTGTGCTGGCGCTGGTGGTGGCCAAGAGCGGCGGAATCGGCGTGAAGGATTTCGTCTTCGGGGCGATGACCGGCAGCTTCCTCACCGCTCCTCTGTTCGCCTGGATGGCCATGGACACGATCAACAGCCCCTTGGTTCCAGTGGAGCACCGTTATGGGCGGCTCACCCAGGGCTTCTGCTGGTTTGGCCTAGTGTTTTTCGGCGGCTTCAGCCTGCTGTTCATCGGCCGCTTCTTCCTCGGCCTCGGCGGCTGATTCCACCCTCGCTTCAACAAAAAACCCCTGCCGTGGGCAGGGGTTGGGCTTCCGTTCTTCTTGTCTTGGTGTGTTGGGCTTGTCCAGCCCAAGGCTTTCAGTGATCAGGTTCTGATTCAGGACCTGATCAGCTCTCCACCTTCACCGAAACGCTGGTGTGTTCCACAGCTTTGCCGGCGTTGATTTCAAGAATGCCGTCCCGATAGCTGGCCTTGAGCTGGTCGCGATCGAGGCTCTGGGGGAAACGGAAGCTGCGGCTCCAGGTGCCCCTGCGGAATTCGCTCAGCAGCGGTGCGTTGCTGTCATCGCTGCCTGTGGCTGGGCGTTCGGCGCTGATCACCAGGTTGTGATCGGTGGCCTTCACGTCGATGGAGTCGCGATCCACCCCGGGCAGTTCCAGCTGCACGGTGTAGCTGGTCTCGGTTTCGCGGATTTCGGCGTTGGGTACGCGCTCAGCTGTGGCCAGTTGCTGCTCGAGACGCTCGAACAGATCAAAGGGGGATTGGCGCAGGGTCAGCATGATGGTGGCTCCGAAGAATGAACATCTGCGGACTGGGTTGATCGCCCGCCATCACAATCTGCGCCGCTTGGATGAGAACCAGAAGCGTGAGAACCGTCCGTTTTGATTCGGTCTGTGCCACCAGGTTCGGCTGGCACCACAGGGATGGTGTTGAAACCGAATCTCCTTAAAGCCACCACCAGTCGCTGAAGCAGGCCGCCTGGCCGCAGATCTGCTCTTCTGCATCCCAGAGGGTCCAGATTCGGGCCTTGTTGATCATGAATCGCCGCCCTTTGCGGCTGATGCGAATGCCGTGATAGTTCTGCACGGCATCGAGGCGTTTGGCCTGGCCCAGGGCGCTGCTGCGTTCCGCCCGTTCGCTGTCCGGGGCGGTGAGCCGTGAGGGCATGCCAATCAGCCCATCCCAGTGGCTGTCCCACAGCTGCAGGGCCGCAGCGTTGGCGTAACTGAGCGCGGGATCCTGCTCAGTGCCGTGAGCCAGCACCGGAAAGCCGCAGGCAAACAGGTTCTGGCAAAGCATCCGCTTCGGCTGGCCTGGTTGAGCGGAAGCGATCAGCGGCCTGCTGAAGGCCCGTTGATGCGATTGCAGCAGCACTGCGGCGAGCCCTTGTTTGTCGGCGGTGAGCCAGGCGGCTTCACGGGCCATGGCTTTGCTCCGCGTCAGCTCCCGGCTGCCATGGCCTGCAGCATCGCCTTCTGGGCACTGGCCTGACCATGGGCTTTGAGGTTGTTCAGGAAGGTGCTGCGCGCATCGGCGAAGCGTGGGTCTTCCGCCAGCGGCAGCTCTCCGGCGGCATCGAGGCCCGTGTCGCCCTCCATGGCTGGGGTGATCACTACCAGGTCGCCATCGAGGCTGCGGTTGTAGCGCCACCACAGAGCCGGGTCTTGAACGGCTGCATGGGGGGTAGAGGAGTGGCTTTACTGGCGGAGTTGCTGTTTGTTTTTTCCTTTGCTTGTTGGGCTAAGTCCGCGAGGGCTTTGCGTCGGTACTCCGCCAGGTCTTCCAGCAGCCGGGCCCGGTTGCGGCCCCGCAGTTGGAACAGCACGAAGGGATCTTCACTGAAGCGATCCCCCATCAGGAAATACACCGCGCTGATGTGTTTGCAGGGGTTGGCTTTGTCTGGACAGGTGCATTCGCTGCGCACCTCCTGCAGCTTGAACGGGAACAGGCGCTTGCCGCTGGCGGCGAAGGCCCGCTCGATGTCGGAGGGCATGATCCCCGCCAGCAATTGGGCCGACCAGCGAGCTTTCTGGGCTAGGGCTTCCAGCACATAGCCCCAGTCCTCATCGTTGAGCACGTCCAGCCAGAGCTTCACCTTGTAGGGCGCTTCATCGGTGCCTTGGACGCGGGCATGCACACGGCGGCCTTCGAAGCGGATCGAGGTCACATGGCCCTCGCGGGCGTAGCCCCAGGCCCGCTCCAGCCGTTTCTTGAAGCGGTAGCCGTTGATTAGCTCCATCCATTGCTCAACCCACCAGGGCTGTTGGCCCAGGCCGTCGTCGCCGATGGCGGTGCTGCCGTTGGAGCTGACGTTGGTAAGGGTCATGGTCAGGTGTCCTCCAAAGAAACGAGATCGCGCAATTGATCGCCACCGAGGCTTCCCAGCCAATCTTCGCCGGAGCCGATCACATCTTCGGCCAGGCGTGATTTCTCGCGGATCATGCGATCGATTTTTTCCTCCACCGAACCGCTGGTGATGAATTTGTGCACCATCACCCGGTTGGTCTGGCCGATCCGGTAGGCCCGGTCGGTGGCCTGGTTCTCCACGGCCGGGTTCCACCAGCGATCGATGTGGAACACATGGCTTGCCCGCGTGAGGTTGAGGCCCACACCACCGGCCTTGAGCGAGAGCAGGAACAGTTGCGGACCGCGGGGGTCCTCCTGGAAGCGATCCACCATCGCCTGGCGTTCGCTTTTGCGGGTGCCGCCGTGCAGGAAGGGCACTTCTGAGTTCCAGCGCTGCTGCATCCAGGCCTGCAGCAAATGCCCCCATTCGGCGAACTGGGTGAACAGAAGGGCCCGATCGCCCGCTTCGATCACCTCATCGAGGATTTCCTCAAGCCGCTGCAGCTTGGCCGAACGGCCCAGGAAGCCATCGTCCACGGCCCCTTCGCTCAGGGCCAGGGCGGGATGGTTGCAGATCTGTTTCAACCGGGTTAGCAGGGCCAGCACCTGCCCGTGGCGCTGCCCGCGCGGCGCCCGTGCAATGGCATCGAGGGTGTCTTCCACGGTCTTGCTGTACAGAGATTTCTGCTCCTTGCTCAGTCCCACCCATTCGCTCAGCTCCACCTTCTCCGGCAGGTCGGAAATGATCGTCTTGTCGGTCTTCAGCCGGCGCAGGATGAACGGACCCACGCGGCCTTTCAGGTCCCGCAGGGATGACATGTCGCCATACCGCTCGATCGGCATCCGGTAGCGCTGGCGGAAGAAGTCCTCTTCCCCCAGCACCTTGGGGTTGAGGAAGTCCATCAAGGCCCACAGTTCGCTCACCCGGTTCTCCACGGGGGTGCCGGTGAGGGCGATGCGGAAGCGGTTGCTCTTGCTGCGGCCGGTGCGGGCCAGATCCCGGGCGGCCTGGCTCTGCTTGGCGCCAGGGTTCTTGATCGCCTGGGCTTCGTCAATCACCACCCCCTGCCAGTCCTGGGTTTCCAGCAGTTCGCTGTCCCGCTGCAGCAGCCCGTAGCTGGTGAGCACCAGATCCACCTCCTTCAACGCTTTCTTGAGTTCGGCGGGTGTGGAGGGCCGGCGTGGGCCGTAGTGCTCGATTACGGCTAACTCGGGTGTGAAGGCTTCCGCCTCCCGTCGCCAGTTGGTGAGCACCGATGTGGGGGCCACCAGCAGCACCGGGCGTTTCAGTTCCTGTTCCGCTTTGAGGTGCTGCAGAAACGCCAGCAACTGAATGGTTTTGCCCAGGCCCATGTCGTCAGCCAGGCAGGCCCCCTGGTCGAAGCGGTGCAGGAAGGCGAGCCAGCCGAGGCCCCGCTCCTGATAGGGGCGCAGTTGGCCGCTGAATCCTTCCGGGGCCGGCAAGGGGTCGGGGGCCTTCTGCTGGTGGTATTGCTCCAGCACCGATTGCAGCCGTGGGCCGGCGTCGAAGCGGTGCACCGGCATCCGCATCAGCAGTTCCCCTTCCGTCCCCGTCAGCCGCAGCGCGTCGTCGAGGCTCAGTTCCGGTTTCGCGCCACAGAAGCGTTCGGCGTTCTTGAGGTCGTTGGGCCGCAGTTCGATCCAGGCCCCCTTGTGGCGCACCAGGGGGCTGCGCTTGCCGCTCAGACGCTCCAGTTCCCGCAGGGTGAGCGTCACCCCGCCGATCATCAGATCCCACTCCCAGTCCAGACACTCACCCAACGTGAAACCGCTCGAGCGTTCGGGCAGCTCCGCCTTGATCGAGAGCCCCAGTCGGCTGGCTAGGCCACCGGAGAGGCTGGGCGGCAGCTCCACCCCCACGCCGGCATCTCGCAGCTGCCGGGCGGCCGTGCGCACCAGCACGAAGGCTTCGGCAGGGGTGAGCTGCATCGTTTCAGGTGTGGCGCTCTCCAGGCCCCGCTCAATGGCCGGAAACACGCTCAGGGCGCGGCCCATGCCTTCCAGCAGCACTTCACCCGGTTGGTCCACACGGATCTCTCCAAGCTGTAGTGGTTCCGCACCAGCCGCCCAGGCTGCGGCGGCCGGGAGCTTCAGGCTGGGGTCGGCTTCCGCCTGCAGCCCGAAGCGCAGCTCCCAGAGATCCTCCCCATCCGGTGGGGTGTGCAGTTCAAGGCAGGTGCGGGCCGCAGCAAAACCGCCGGCGATCCCTTCCCTCCAGTGATGGCTGGCGGTGGCCAGGCGTTCAGCCTCTTCATCACCGATCTCGATCACCCCGGTCTCCGACCCCAGGGCCTCCTGCCAGAGGGTCAGCAGGGGATCGAGTCCATCGGTGGATGGTTCAAAGTCCTTGCGTAGCTGCGCGTCCACCAGGTCTTCCAGCAGCGTCGCCACCCGCAGGCGTCCGCTGCGGGGCCGGCAGCTGGCCACAGGGTTGGCGGCCCGCATGGCCTCCGGTCGCAACCGGGTGGTGCGGTTGCTGCGGCGCCCCAGGGGTTCACGCCAGGGCAAGGCGCAGGTGGCCACCAGGGGCAGGCTGGCCGCCAGATCCTCCAGTCGGCGTCGGTCTTCTTCCCGGTTGAGCAGCGGCACCCAGCGGGCCCGATGCGGATAGCCCTCGCCTTTGCTGAGCTCCATCTGGGGAATCCAGCGGCCCCTGGCCACCAGGCTCAGGGCCCAGCGCTGCAGATGGCTCCACCAGCGCAGTTCGTCAGCCAGGTCTGGATTGGTGCCGGAGAGGGGCAATCGGGACAGCCACTCCGTGGCCGCTGATGGTTCCACCGCGAGCCCTTGCACCTGCCAGGGCCACCATTCGGTTTGCTTGGGGATCGGTTCGCCGGCCTGCATTGGTAGCCCGGTCCAGCCCGGTGGTTCCGGCGTTGGCTCCTCTTTTTTGCTGCGGCTTTTGCGCGGCTTCACCGTGCGGCTCGGCAGGGTGAGACAGGCCGTGGCATCAATGCAGCCGCCCGGCAAAAGGTCGCGTTCGCTCAGCCAGGCTCTGAGGTCGTCATGGCTGAGGGTGAAGGGGTGTAGCGCGGGGGTGAGGCCGGGGCCTTCCGGTGTGGCCACCCGCCAGGTGTCAGCCCAAACGAGCAGTGCCGGTTGACCGGAACTGCTGGAGGTGCGGATGGCGGGAAGCCAGGTGGCGTGCAGCAGGCTCATGGCCGCGACGCGGGCAGGAAGCGGAGGGTGCCGTGGAGCAGGAGAGCACTGCCGATCAACGGCAGCCAGGCCTGAAGTAGCTCCAGTATCAATAATGCCAGGCCATCGACCTGCCAGTTGTCAAGGGGTAGGGGCATGCCGAGGCTGCGCAACCCGCAGACCGCCCCCACCAGACCCGCCTGCAAATGCCCGTCATCTGGGTCCACCCGTTGCAGGTGGAAGGCCAGCAGGCCGTAAAAGAGGCCACAACCGCCCGAACGCACCGCAGCTTCCAGACCCCAGGGCAAGCTCAGCAGCCCTGCGCTGATGCCGGCAGTCAGCGCCCAACCGATCGACTGCAGCCGCAGTCGCTGGCGAATCTCGGGATCACTGGGTGGAACGGCCACGGGCGCCGGCGGTTCAAAGGCGATCATGACGGCAGGATCCCCCTTTCCTGTCATGGTTGCCGCCGCATCGTCGTCTTCTGCAGCGTCTGCACCGCGCAGTGGGGAGGAGATCCGTGAGGCTTTCCTCAACTTCTACGCCGAGCGCGGCCACAAGCGGATGGCCAGCGCCTCGTTGATTCCCGAAGACCCAACGGTGCTGCTCACCATTGCGGGAATGCTGCCGTTCAAGCCGGTTTTTCTGGGCCAGCAGGAGCGACCCGGGCCCCGGGCTACCAGTTCGCAGAAGTGCATCCGCACCAACGACATCGAGAACGTGGGGCGCACGGCCAGGCATCACACCTTTTTCGAGATGCTCGGCAACTTCTCGTTTGGGGATTACTTCAAGCAGCAGGCGATTGAGTGGGCCTGGGAGCTCAGCACCTGCGTTTACGGCATCGACCCCAAGAACCTGGTGGTGAGCGTCTTCCGGGAAGACGACGAAGCCGAGCAGATCTGGCGCAATGTGGTGGGGGTGAACCCCAAGCGGATCATCCGCATGGATGAGGCCGACAACTTCTGGGCCTCCGGCCCCACCGGCCCCTGTGGCCCCTGCTCGGAGATCTATTACGACTTCAAACCCGAGCTCGGTGATGAGGGCATCGATCTCGAGGACGACGACCGTTTCATCGAGTTCTACAACTTGGTGTTCATGCAGTACAACCGCGACGCGGAGGGCACCCTCACGCCGCTGGCCAACCGCAACATCGACACCGGCATGGGCCTCGAGCGGATGGCCCAGATTCTGCAGAAGGTTCCCAACAACTACGAAACCGATCTGATCTTTCCGCTGATCCAAGCGGCTGCGGATCTGGCGGGGGTCGACTACCACCAGCTCAACGACAAGGGCAAGACGTCGTTGAAGGTGATCGGCGACCACAGCCGTGCGGTGACGCAGCTGATCTGCGATGGCGTCACCGCCAGCAACCTGGGCCGCGGCTACATCCTGCGGCGTCTGCTGCGCCGGGTGGTGCGCCATGGCCGCCTGTTGGGCATCGACAAACCTTTCCTCGTCACGATGGGCGAGGCGGCGATTGCCCTTTTGAAGGGTGCACACCCCAGCGTGATCGAGCGCCAGGAGGTGATCCTTTCCGAACTCCAGCGGGAGGAAGCCCGCTTCCTCGAGACCCTCGAGCGCGGTGAGAAGTTGCTGGCGGAGGTGCTGGCCTCCAAGCCCACCCAGATCAGCGGTGCCCAAGCCTTTGAGCTGTACGACACCTATGGCTTTCCGCTGGAGCTCACCCAGGAGATCGCCGAGGAGCAGGGCCTGGCCGTTGACCTCGATGGCTTCGAGGCGGCGATGGAGGAACAGCGCCAGCGGGCCAAGGCGGCCGCGGTGAGCATCGACCTCACCCTGCAGGATGCGATCGACCAGGTGGTGGCGGATCAGGCGGCCACCTGTTTCGAGGGCTATGAAGCCCTCGATCACGCTTCCTGTGTGCAGGCGTTGGTGGTGAACGGTGAACCAGCCAGCACCGCCAAGGCGGGTGATGCGGTTCAGGTGGTGCTCGACACCACGCCGTTCTATGGAGAAGGCGGCGGTCAGGTGGGCGATCGCGGCGTGCTTGCGGGCAGCGATCTGATTGTTCGGATCGAATCGGTGAGCCGCAGCCGCGATGTTTTTGTCCATGCCGGGCGGGTGGAACGCGGCGAGCTCGCCTTGGGCGACACCGTGAAGGCCCAGGTGGACCGTGCCTGCCGGCGTCGGGCCCAGGCGAATCACACTGCCACCCACCTGCTGCAAGCAGCGCTCAAGCAGGTGGTGGATCCAGGCATCGGCCAGGCCGGATCACTGGTGGATTTCGATCGCCTGCGCTTCGACTTCCACTGCCCTACGGCGGTGACGGCGGATCAGTTGCAGCAGGTTGAAACCCTGATCAACGGTTGGATCAATGAGGCCCATGCGCTCCAGGTGCAGGAGATGGCGATCGATCTGGCTAAGGCGGCCGGTGCCGTGGCGATGTTCGGTGAGAAGTACGCCGATGTGGTGCGGGTGGTCGACGTGCCCGGTGTGTCGATGGAGCTCTGCGGCGGCACCCACGTGGCCAACACCGCTGAGATCGGCCTGTTCAAGATCGTGGCGGAAAGTGGCGTTGCGGCCGGTATCCGCCGGATTGAAGCCGTCGCTGGTCCCGCTGTGCTCGCGTATCTGAACGAGCGCGATGCAGTGGTGAAGCAGCTGGGGGATCGCTTCAAGGCCCAGCCGGCCGAGATCGTGGATCGTGTGGCGGCCCTTCAGGAGGAGCTCAAGGCCACCGGCAAGGCGCTGGCTGTGGCTCAGGCGGAACTGGCGGTGGCGAAAGCCGGCGCTCTGGCCGCTAAGGCCGAGGCCGTGGGCGACTTCCAACTGCTGGTGGAACGCCTCGACGGCGTGGATGGTGCTGGCTTGCAGGGTGCAGCCCAGAGCCTGGCGGATCAGCTGGGGGATGGTGCGGCCGTGGTGATCGGCGGTCTGCCGGATCCTGGCGACATGGGCAAGGTGATCCTGGTGGCGGCCTTCGGCAAGCAGGTGATCGCTGCCAAGCTCCAGGCCGGCAAGTTCATCGGCGGTATTGCCAAACAGTGCGGCGGTGGTGGCGGTGGACGCCCGAACCTGGCCCAGGCCGGGGGACGCGATGGTGCTGCCCTCCCTGCTGCGCTTGAGTCCGCTCGCTCCGAGCTGGCGGCAGCGTTGGCTCAGTCCTGAAGGTAGGTGGTCTGTCGCAGGCTGCTTTCGAGGTGATCCAGCAGCCTGCGTGACTCGTCGATGCGCAGCTGGCCGTTGTTGATGGCCGCTTCCGCCGCCACCCGCAGCCGCTCCAGCAAGGCACGGGGGTCGTGCTCCATGGCCTCCAGCACATCGGCATTGGTGTCACCCCGCACGACGTGGTCAATGCGATAGCTACCGCCGGGGCTGAGGCGAATGTGCACGGCGTTGGTGGTGCCGAACAGGTTGTGCAGATTGCCCATCACCTCCTGATATGCACCGCTTAGGAACAGGCCGATTAAATAGGAGTTGTTGCCGTCGAGTTCGTGCAGCTCTAGCAGCTGTTTGGGTTGTCCGTCTCCGATGAAGCGATCCAGACGACCATCGGAATCACAGGTGAGGTCGGCTAGGTTGGCCAGTCTGGTCGGTCGTTGATCCAGCTGCTGGATGGGCACCACTGGAAACAGCTGGTCGATGGCCCAGGTGTCGGGTGCTGAGCGGAAGATCGACAGGTTGGCGTAATACGTTCCCGCCAATGCCTTGTTGAGGGCTGCGAGCTCTTCCGGGATGGCTTGATCCTTGGGCAGTCGCTGCGCAATCGCATCAGCACAGGCCCACGTCAGTTGTTCAGCGGTGGCGCGGTCGGGCAGCCCCATGTACCCGAGCCGGAATGCGGCGAGCGCATCCTGCTTGAACTTCAAGGCGTCGTTCCAGGCTTCCTGCAGACGCACCAATTGCGCATCCGCTGCCACCGATAACTCCTCAATGGTGGCGAGGGTGTCCCGCAGGTTGCGAACGGTGAGTGGTTCATCTCCGCTGGCCTTGGGAACCGATGCCGGTAACGCGCTACTTCCCAGCACGTCGAACACCAGCAGGGAGAAATGACTGGCAATGGCGCGGCCGCTTTCGCTCACTAGCGTGGGCACGGCCACACCATTGGGTTCGCAGCATTCCCGCACTGTTGCCACAACGTCGTTGGCGTAGTTCTGCAGCGAGTAGTTGGTGGATGCCGCTGATGCGGTGCGGCTGCCGTCGTAGTCGATGCCGAGTCCACCACCCACATCCAGGAACCCCATCGGAGCCCCCAGTCGGGTGAGCTCCACATAGATCTGCCCCGCCTCCTGGAGGGCGTCCTTGAGCACGGCGATGTCGTTGATCTGGCTGCCGATGTGGAAGTGCAGCAGTCGCAGATCGGGGAGCAGGTTGTTCTCCCGCAGCCGCTCCACTGTGGCCAGCAACTCGGGAATCGAAAGGCCGAATTTGGCCTTGTCGCCGACGGAGCTGCCCCAACGCCCCGTGCTGCGGCTGGAGAGCTTGGCCCGCACACCGATGTAGGGCGCTGCTCCCAGGCTTTTGCTCGCTTCAATAATCCGGTCGACTTCATCCGGCTGTTCAATCACCACCACCGGTTGCCGTCCAAGACGTCGCGCCAGGATCGCTGTCTCGATGTAGAGCCGATCCTTGTAGCCGTTGCAGATCAACAACGCCTCGGGGTCGTCCAGCAGCGAGAGGGCGATCAGCAGTTCCGCTTTGCTTCCTGCTTCCAGACCGAAGTTCCAGCGCTTGCCGCAGCTCACCAACTCCTCCACCACGTGGCGTTGCTGGTTGCACTTCACCGGGAAGACGCCTTGATACCGGCCGGGGTAGCTGTACTGCGCGATGGCGCGTTCAAAGGCGGCGTGGAGCCGCTCCAAACGGTCTTCGAGGATGTCGTCGAAGCGAATCAGCAACGGCAGCGCCAGGTTGCGGCTTTTCAGCTCCGACACCAGATCCACCAGGTCCATGCTGCCGCCGCGATCCCCTTGGGGTTGAACGCTGATGTGGCCGCGCCCATTGATGGAGAAATACGGATCGCCCCAGCGGTCGAGGCCGTACAGCGCAGCACTGTCCTGAATCGACCAGTGTTCGCTGTCTGACACCTGCGTCTGCTTGAAGTGAATGGCCGGAATCTAGGGACATTCCCTGCGCTGCCCAAGGCCTGTGCTTGCCAAGCGGGGTGGCCAGCACTGACGATGGCGGCGCTTTTTATTCACACCAATCCATGGCCGAACGCACGTTCATCGCCATCAAGCCCGACGGCGTCCAGCGCGGCCTGGTGGGCGAGATCCTCGGCCGCTTTGAGCGCAAGGGCTTCAAGCTGGTGGGTCTGAAGCAGATCACCCCCAGCCGCGCTCTGGCTGAGCAGCACTACGGCGTCCACAAGGAGCGTCCCTTCTTTGCTGGTCTGGTCGACTTCATCACCTCCGGCCCCGTGGTGGCCATGGTCTGGGAAGGCGATGGTGTGATCGCCAGTGCCCGCAAGCTGATCGGTGCCACCAAGCCCCTCGAGGCTGAGCCCGGCACCATTCGTGGCGATCTGGCCGTCAACATCGGCCGCAACGTCATCCACGGTTCCGATGCTGCGGAAACCGCTGCCTTCGAGATCGGCCTCTGGTTTGAAGCCTCTGAGCTGAACGACTGGTCTCCTTCCGATCAGGAGTGGCGCGTCGAAGGCTGATCGCTCAGTTTTCGAACCGGTTCCAGCGGAAAGCCCCCAACAACGCCTCTTCGGCGGCGTTGGGGGCTTTTTTCATGACGCCGCCGGCCGTGAGCTCAGCCGTGATGGCGGCAAGCAGGACGCCATTGCGGTGATGCCCACAGGCCAGCCATAAACCAGGTAGCGGACCAGGGCCGAGCAAGGGGCCTTCATCGGGCGTGCAGGGCCGGAACCCCCACCAACGCTCCATCGGGGGCCATGTGGCCGCTGTTGGCAGCAGGCTGGCGATGCCCGCCTGTAGTTGTTTCTGGCCATCAGGGGTGAGGCCTTCGGCAAATCCGGCCTCCCGTTCGCTGGTGGCCCCCACCACGATCAATCCGTCTTCGCGTGGAACCAGATAGGTGCCGGGGCCGAAGATCACCCGCTTCAGTGCCTCCCGCGGACCCTGCAGCGACAGCATCTGCCCTTTCACTGGGAACACGGGCAGTTGCGGCACCAGTTGTTGGCTCCAGGCGCCACTGCAGAGCACCGCTTGCTGGCAGCGCAGTTGCTGCTGTTCTCCTTCGGCGCTGCGCAAATGGATGCCGCAGAGCTGTCCGGCGGACTCCCGCTCCAGATCAAGCACTTCGGCTCCTTCCATGAACTGCACGCCCAGGGACACGCAGGCCCGCTCTAGGGCCCGCATCAACTGCCTGCGGTTGTCGATCTGGCCGTCCTGCTCGAACAGCAGCCCGGTGCTCCACTCCGGCCCCAAACCTGGGACTTCCCGCTCAAGGCCGGTGCGGTCCAGGGTTTGCCCAAGGCTGGCGGTGGGGTAAGCGTCCCGCTCGGTCGCTGTTCGGAACGGCACCACGATGCCGCTGGTGCGCAGGCCGCAGCTCAGGCCGCTGTCCGCCTCGATCTGCGCCACCCAGCGGGGGATCAGCGCGAGGCTGGCTTGACCCAGCTCCAACAGGTTGCCGCTCAAGCCTTCGGCATGGGGCGCCAGCATCCCTGCAGCCACAAAGCCTGCCGCTTCGCTGCGGCGGCGGCTGATCACGGTCACGCGCTGATCCCGACGGGCCAGCTGATGGGCAACGGCTAAGCCCATCAGTCCCCCGCCCAAAACACAGACGGCTGAGGCAGAGGCGGCAGTCATGCGCAAGAAAGGCCCTTGCTGGTCATGCTGTCAGGAGAGGGCTTCATCCTGATTCCATAGGATCCCGGAATCTGCTTCACATCACGGGCGCATGGCCGACGCAGCAACCCAAACGGCCTGGGAGGCCGTGATCGGTCTCGAGACCCACGTGCAGCTGGGAACGGACAGCAAAATTTTCACGGCAGCGTCCACCACCTTTGGTGATGACCCCAACACCCACATCGACCCGGTGGTGTGCGGTCTGCCCGGCACATTGCCGGTGCTGAACCAGAAGGTGCTCGAGTATGCGGTGAAGGCCGCGATGGCGCTGAACCTCAACATCGCCGAACACAGCAAGTTCGACCGCAAGCAGTACTTTTATCCCGATCTGCCGAAGAACTACCAGATCTCTCAGTACGACCAGCCGATCGCCGAGGAGGGCTGGATCGAGGTGGAAGTGGCGGAGAAGGGAAAGGACACCTATCTCAAGAAAATCGGCATCGAACGACTGCACATGGAGGAGGACGCCGGCAAGTTGGTGCATGCCGGTAGTGACCGCCTGGCGGGTTCCACCCATTCGCTCGTGGACTACAACCGGGCCGGTGTGGCCTTGGCGGAAATCGTCAGCAAGCCGGACCTGCGCACCGGCCGTGAAGCGGCGGAGTACGCCTCGGAGATCCGCCGGATCATGCGGTATTTGGGGGTGAGTGACGGCAACATGCAGGAGGGATCCCTGCGTTGCGACGTCAACATCTCCGTGCGACGGGGGCCGGATGCGCCCTTCGGCACGAAGGTGGAGATCAAGAACATGAACTCGTTCTCGGCCATCCAAAAGGCCTGCGAGTACGAGATCAAGCGTCAGATCAAGGCCTACGAAACCGGTGAGCCGATCGTTCAGGAGACCCGCCTCTGGGATGAGGGCAAGCAGCTCACCAAGAGCATGCGCAGCAAGGAAGGCGCCAGCGATTACCGCTACTTCCCGGATCCCGACCTCGGCCCGATTGAGGTGAGCGCGGATCAGCGGGAGTCCTGGCGCGCTGAATTGCCTGAGCTTCCGTCGGCCAAGCGGCATCGCTACGCCGATGAGCTGGGTCTCTCCCAGTACGACGCGCGGGTGCTCACTGATGAGCGACCGATGGCCGACTATTTCGAGGCCGTGGTGGGTGCCGGCGCTGACGCCAAGCTTGCGGCGAACTGGATTACCGGCGACATCGCCGCCCATGTGAATAGCAATCGACTCAGCTATGCCGCACTGCCCTTCCGGCCGGAGCAGTTGGCTGAGATGGTCCAACTGATCGATGGCGGCAAGATCAGCGGCAAGATCGCCAAGGAGATCCTTCCGGAGCTGCTTGAGAAAGGCGGCTCACCCAAGGCGATCGTCGACGAGCGCGGTCTCGGCATGATCAGCGATCCGGCGGCGATCGAAGCCATCGTTGATGAGCTGCTGGGGACCCATCCTGATGAGGTGGAGGCCTTCCGCGGCGGTAAGACCAAGCTGCAGGGCTTCTTCGTTGGACAGTTGATGAAGAAGACCGGCGGTAAGGCGGATCCCAAGCTCGCCAACCAGATTCTGAGCAAGAAGCTCAAGGGTTGATGAGCGGAGCGGCAGCCATTCCCGATGCCTGGAAGGAATGGCTGCTGCAGAACCGGGATCGCGGCTGTGATCCTGAAGGCTTGAAGCAGCGGGCCCTCGACCAGGGGTTTGCGCAAGAGGCGATTGCGGCAGTTCTCGATTCGTCGTCCCGTGGGCTCACAGTCACGGACTCACCATCGCCCGATTGGCTCGCCTGGTTCGAGGCCCCCATCACCCGGCCGGAGCACCGGCCTCGCGCCTGGCGGTTGGTTACCTCATTGGCCCAGGTCTATGAGCTGCCAGGACTGCTCAGCCGCGAGGAATGCGAGCAGGTGATCGACGCCATCAACGGGTCATTGCAGCCGTCAACGGTCACCCATGGCAGCAGCGATTACCGCACCAGTCGCACCTGTCATTTGCGTCAGAACCATCCCCAGCTGGCGGCGAGCCTCGATCAGCGCTTTGCGGCCTTGTTCGGCGTGGATCCGCGCCTCTCGGAACCGATTCAGGGGCAGCGCTATGACCCCGGCGAATACTTCAAGGAACATACGGATTGGTTTGCGCCGGGGACGGAGGAATACGCCACCCACACCGACAGTGGTGGGCAACGCACCTGGACGGTGATGGTTTATCTCAACCCTGTGGAACGGGGTGGAGAGACGTTGTTCCGCCGCCTGGGCCGCTCCTTTTCGCCGGTGCCCGGCCTGGCGTTGGCCTGGAACAACCTCCAGGCCGATGGCACTCCCAACCCCTTCACGCTGCATGAGGCCTTGCCGGTGGAGGCGGGTCACAAATGGGTGATCACCAAGTGGTTCCGTGCCGACAGCGGGCGAAACGGCTAACCAGGATCTGCTGGCGCCGTTGCGTTCAGCAGACCCAAGGCCTGGGCCTGCCACGCGCTGGGTTGGCCTCGATTGGCAATCACGTGATCTGCCAAGCCCCGTTTGCGGCTCAGGGGCCATTGGGCGGCGATGCGGGCTTGAGCAGCGTCAGGATTCAGCCCGTCCCGCGCGATCAAGCGTTCGAGTTGCTGCGATGCATCACAGTCGACCAGCCAGATTTCGCTGCAGAGCGACTCCAGCCCCGCTTCGAACAACAGCGGAATCATCAGTACAACGGCTGGGGTCTTGGCATGGAGGCTGAGTGCTTGGTCGAAGCGCTCCCGCACGATCGGGTGAATCAGTTGCTCGAGCCACCGTCGTTCCGCGGGGTCCTGGAACACGATCTGACCTAGGGCAGCTCGGTCGACGGCTGCGCCCCCTTCAGCCTGGACTCCAGCGCCGTACCGCTGCATCACGCTGTTCGTGGCGGGGCAACCGGGTGCAAGGGCCTCTCGGGCGAATTGATCCGCATCCAACACCGGCAGCCCTTGCTGCGCCAGCCAATGGCCCACGCTGCTTTTGCCGCTTGCAATCCCGCCCGTGAGTCCGATGCGTCGTTGCGAGAACGGCTCGCCAGGCGCCATGGTGTCGGAGCAGGATGCACCCAGTGTCTCGCGGCGGATCAGCGGTGGCGATGGCTTCTTCTTGGCAACCGATCCAGGGTGGTGTGACGGCACCGCATGGGTTCCAGGCGGCCGGCATCGTTGCCGGCCTGAAGCCCTCGGGTAAGCCTGATCTGGCCCTGGTTCTGGCCCCGGAGGCGGCGGTTTGTGCCGGTACCTTCACCACCTCCGTGGTGCGGGCGGCCTGTGTTGATCTCTGCCGTGATCGTCTTGTGAGCCAAGGCGGTCAGGCCCGTGCCGTGTTGATCAATTCCGGTCAGGCCAATGCCTGCACCGGAGATCGCGGTCTGGTCGACAGCCAGCGCGCCACCCAGGGGCTAGCGGATCAGCTCGGCGTTGATGCGGAGTCGGTGTTGATCTGCTCCACCGGTGTGATCGGTGTGCCGATTCCGATGCCCACCCTTTTGGCTGGGTTGGCTCCTTTGGTGGAGGCCTTGGATGACGCGGGTGGCGATGCGGCGGCCAACGCCATTCTCACCACCGATCTGGTGGACAAGCAGGTGGCGCTCGAACTGGAACTGGAGGGGCGCCGGGTGCGCATCGGAGGGATGGCCAAAGGCTCGGGAATGATTCACCCCGACATGGCCACGATGCTCGGCTTTTTCAGTTGTGATGCCGGCGTCGATGCGGGCGTTTGGCAGGGGATGGTGCAGCGTGCGGTGCAGCGTTCCTTCAACGCCATCACGGTTGATGGAGACACCAGCACCAATGACACCGTTCTGGCCTTCGCGGCAGGCCCAGCGCTGGCCCAACAACACCATGCCGTTCTCGAACAGGGCCTCACCCAGGCCATGCAGCAGCTGGCTCAGGCCATTGCCCGGGATGGCGAAGGGGCGACCTGTCTGATCGAAGTGAAGGTGGAGGGTGCGGTTGACGAGGCTGCGGCATTGCAGGTGGCGCGTACGGTCTGTGGTTCGTCTCTGGTGAAGACAGCGGTCCATGGCCGGGATCCGAACTGGGGGCGGATCGTGGCGGCAGCAGGCCGCTCTGGCGTGTCTTTCGATCCGGATGCGGTTGCTCTTTGGATTGGTCCACATCAACTGATGGCGGCCGGTCAACCCGTGGCCTTTGATCGCGCTGCAGCCAGCAACGTTCTGAGGCAGGACCATGTTCCGATTCGCCTCGGCCTGGGGCATGGTTCCGGTTGTGGTCAGGCCTGGGGATGTGACCTTTCGGATCAGTACGTGCGCATCAACGCCGACTACACCACCTGAAGCTTCTGTCCTGGATCCCTGTCACAATCCGAGTCTCCGTCAGACCCATCCGTGGACAATTCCAGCTCCCCTGACGCTCCCGTTGAGACCAAGGCACGTTTCTGGGTGGGCCCACTGGTGGCTGGTTGTTGTTTCGCCCTTGGTTACGGCATCGCCGAGCGGGTGCTGACACTGCAGACCAATGCTCAGGACCCTGTCCCTGAGGCCTTTACACCACTTGCGTTTCCAGGGGATTCCCTGCAGGAGATTCGGGCCCGGTTCAGTGACGAGGATCCATCCCTGCAAGTGGATGTCTCAGCCTTGGAGGCTGCGAGCCGACCGGCCCAGCCAGCGGCCAAACCAGTGGTCAAGGAGACACCCAAACCCGATGTGGCGCTGCAGACGCCCGAACCCCAGGTCTGGACGGCCCCAGCCTGGTCGGACCCCCAAACCATTGCCCCCGAGATGGAGGGCGACAACGGACCCGCCCCTTCATCCGCCCAGGAGCCTGGACCTGAGCTTGATGACAGCAACGCTGATGCCCTGGTGCTTCCTGAGGAGTCCATTGAGGTGATGCCTGCTGTTGTTGTTCCAGGCGGTGATTCACCGGTGTTGGTGGCTGAGCCGGACCCTTTGGTGCTGCCGCCTGGCGCGGAAGCCTTTTTCGAAGCCATTGAGCCCATGACCCCGCCTCAGCCCTGATCTCCGGTTGGATCTGCCACAGTTGAAGCTGTCTGCAATCGGTCCATGGGCTCGTCCGAGGCCTTGATACGCGCCACGGTGAACCGCATCAGTGCGCGCCTTGGTCACGGCTTTGCGGACGCGGCCGCCGAGTTGGCGGTGTTGGCGCAAGATGCCCCGCAACGGCTGCGCCAGGAATGGGATCTGTTTCAAGACGAGGTGCGTGCTGAGGCGGAACGGATCGAACGGGGTGATTCGGCTCCGATGAGCACGGATGGGGCGTCCTCGTCGGAACCGCCGGAGAGTCCTCAGGCGGTGATCGATCGTCTTCGGGCCAAGGTGGCTGATCTGAGCCAAGCGATCGAGGCGCGTCCCTGATGCTGGGACTGCTGCGAGCGCTCCGTATCTGGCGCGCTGTCCTGATGCTGCTGCTGTTGCTTTGGTGGGATGGCCAGTCCTGGACCTACCGCGGTGGTGTCACCGCTGAGCGTCGTGCCCGCCGTCAGCAACAGCGAGCCCGTTGGTTGACGGCTGAGTTGCTGTCTCTGGGCTCCGCCTTCATCAAGCTGGGGCAACTGCTCTCCGCCCGCCCAGACATCCTCCCCGCGGGCTGGGTGGCCGAGCTGGCAGCGCTGCAAGACAGCGTTCCGGCCTTCAGTTTTGATCAGGTGCAGACCGTGCTCGAGCGAGAGCTGGGGCTGCGCTGTGCCGAGGTGATCGATCTGGATCCCGAGCCCCTGGGTGCAGCCTCGCTGGCCCAGGTGCATCGCGCCAGCCTGCGCAGTGGCCGGCAGGTGGTGCTCAAGGTGCAGCGCCCTGGGCTCGATCGCCTGTTTCGCCTTGATCTGGAGGTGATGCAGCAGGTGGCAGCTGTGCTGCAACGCAATCCCAGTTGGGGGCGTGGTCGGGATTGGCCGGCTATGGCACGGGAATGTCGACGTGTGCTGCTGCGTGAGCTCGATTTCCGCGTTGAGGCGCAGTACGCCGCTCGTTTTCGTCAGCAATTTCTGGATGACGAACGCATCAGGATCCCCGGTGTGGTCTGGGAGTTGAGCACGCGCCGTGTGCTGTGCCTCGACTACCTGCCCGGCATCAAGGTCAACGACCGTGAGGCGTTGCTCGAAGCCGGCGTTGATCCGGCCGCGGTGGCTGAGGTGGGTGCAGCCAGTTATCTCAAGCAGTTGGTGAGGTTTGGTTTCTTCCATGCCGACCCCCATCCCGGCAACCTCGCCGTGGCGAGTGATGGAGCGCTCATCTACTACGACTTCGGGATGATGGGGCTGTTGTCAGACGGCTTGCGTCGACGTCTGGGAGCCATGGTCCGGGCTGCTGCTGCGAGGGATTCAGCGGCATTGGTGGAGGAGATGCAGGCGGCTGGTGTGATCTCCGGTGGCATTGATGTTGGTCCGGTGCGCCGTCTCGTGCGGCTGATGCTGCAGGAGGCTCTCACCCCACCCTTCACGGCCAACGTGATCGACAAACTCTCCGGCGATCTCTACGACCTGGTCTATGGCCAGCCCTTTCGTCTGCCGGTTGAGCTGATCTTTGTGATGCGGGCGTTGTCCACCTTCGAGGGTGTTGGCCGCAGCCTTGATCCCGCTTTTAGCTTGGTGGCGATCGCCAAGCCTTATCTCCTTCCACTCATGACCTCCAGCGGCTCCGGCAGCAACGATCTGTTCAACGAACTCGGCCGTCAGGTCGGGGCCCTCAGCAGCCGCGCTGCGGCCTTCCCGAGGCGCTTGGATGAAAGCCTGGAACGCTTGGAGCAGGGGGATCTTCAGCTCCAGGTGCGGCTGGGCGAATCGGATCGTCAGTTCCGCCGGATGGCCCTGGCCCAGCAATCGATCGGCCAATCGGTGTTGCTTGGATGCCTGGCTTTGGCCACCGCGATTGTGGGTGCCAGTGCCCGCCCGCTCTGGTCGCTTCTTCCAGCTGCTGCTGCTTTGCCTGTGGGCTTGGGCTGGTTCCGAATGCAGGTCAAGATTCGTCGTGATCAACGGTTGGAACAGTTGCCCGGTTCCAACCGTTGAACGTTCGTCGGGGGCCTGGGATCAGGCCTTGCCGCGGGGGCCCTGGCCAACAGCACCGGCGTAGACGGCCTGGCTGCCCAGCTCGTCTTCGATGCGAAGCAGCTGGTTGTACTTGGCGACCCGCTCGCTGCGGCTGAGGGAGCCGGTCTTGATCTGTCCGGCGCGGGTGGCGACGGAGAGGTCGGCGATGGTGGTGTCTTCGGTTTCGCCACTGCGGTGGCTGATCACGCTGGTGTAACCGGAGCGGCCTGCCAGGTCGATGGCCTGGAGGGTTTCGGTGAGCGAACCGATCTGGTTCACCTTGATCAGGATTGAGTTGGCCGTGGTGTTGTCGATGCCCTGTTGAAGCCGCTTGGTGTTGGTCACGAACAGGTCGTCACCCACCAGCTGCACCTTGCCGCCGAGGCGCTCGGTCAGCAGCTTCCAGCCATCCCAGTCGTCTTCGGCCAGGCCGTCTTCGATCGAAACGATCGGGAATTTCTCCACCAGTTGCTCGAGTTGGCCCACCATCTCGGCGCTGGTGTAGCTGCCGCCATCGAAGGCATAACGGCCGTTCTCGAAGAATTCGGTGCTGGCCACGTCCAGGGCCAGGGAGATCTGTTCGCCGGGCTTGTAGCCCGCTTTGCTGATCGCTTCCACCAGGATTTCGCCGGCTTCCACATTGCCCAGATCCGGTGCGAAGCCGCCTTCGTCGCCCACGGCGGTGCTCATGCCCTTGTCGCTGAGCAGTTTCTTGAGCGTGTGGAACACCTCGGTGCCCATCCGCAGGGCTTCGCGGAAGCTTGGAGCGCCGTGGGGCACCAGCATGAATTCCTGGAAGTCCAGGCTGTTGGCGGCATGGGCGCCACCGTTGATCACGTTCATCAACGGCACCGGCAGCAGGTTGGCCATCGGGCCGCCTAGGTAGCGGTAGAGGGGAATCCCCAGCCCGTTGGCAGCAGCGCGGGCGGTGGCCATGCTCACCGCAAGGATCGCGTTGGCTCCCAGGTTGGATTTGTTGTCGCTTCCGTCCAGCTCCAGCATCGCGGCATCTACAGCCGCCTGATCCAGAGCGGAAAGGCCGCAGAGGGCCGGTGCGATCCGCTCTTCGATGTGGTTCACGGCCTGGCCCACACCCTTGCCCATGTAGCGGTCACCGCCGTCACGCAGTTCGTGGGCTTCGTGGGCACCGGTGCTGGCACCACTGGGAACGATGGCCCGTCCCATGGCACCTCCTTCGAGCAGAACCTCGGCTTCAACCGTGGGGTTGCCGCGGGAATCGAGCACCTCTCGGGCCACGATGGTGTCGATGACGAGGTCGAGGGAATCGATCACGTTGGGACGGACGCTTAACCCGGGGATCTTATGGGTCGCCCCTCTCTCTCGTGTTGTGACGGGTCATACCTGGCCAGAATGACGGCAGGTTCACGCTGCACGACGCTCACCCATGCGGATGCTTCACACCATGCTCCGGGTCGCTGATCTGGAGCGGTCTCTGGGCTTCTACACCGAGGTCCTGGGCATGCAGCTTCTGCGTCGAAAGGATTACCCCAGCGGCCGCTTCACCCTGGCGTTTGTTGGCTATGGGTCGGAGAGCGACCACACGGTTCTGGAACTCACCCACAACTGGGACACCGACAGCTACACCCTGGGTGATGGCTACGGCCACATCGCGCTGGGGGTGGAGGACATCCACAGGACCTGCGCCGGCATTGCCGACAAGGGTGGTCGTGTGGTGCGGGAACCTGGTCCGATGAAGCACGGCACCACCGTCATCGCCTTTGTTGAGGATCCGGATGGCTACAAGGTGGAATTGATCGAGATGTCCTCCAAAGCCCACGCCTGAAGAACCGGATGACTTCATCGCCAGCGTTGAACGGCAGCCTCACCCATGAGCCGGATCGCTTCAGCGACGCGGCCTGGGATCTGCTGCTTAGTGGTCAGGACGTTGCCCGTCGCTGGCGTCATGAGCAGTTGGATGTGGAGCACCTGATCCAGGTGCTGTTCACCGATCCCGCCTGCCGCCGCCTGGTGGAGCGCTTGCCTCTCCCCATCGATGCGCTCTTGGATCGCTTGGAGGATGTGCTGGCTGATCAGCCCTCCGGGCGAGGCGCAGAGCTCTTCATCGGTGATGACCTGGAACAGCTGCTCGATTCGGCTGATGCCATCCGTCGGCGCTGGAATGGCGACGTCATCGATCTGCCGGAAGTGCTGATGGCCATTGGTGCCGATCCGCGGATCGGCGCTGATCTGTTTGCCGGCTTTGGTTTGTCGGCCGATGCTCTGGAGCAGCTGATTCAACGGGGCATGGATGAGCGGGTTCCTGGCGTGACCGTTCCTCCCCAAGAGCGCTCGATGCCGCGGGCTCAGCCGGAGGTGCAGCAGGAAGCGCCCCGACGTGAACGGGTGGCGCGCGTTCTCTCCTCCTCCCGTGCGCTGCGCGGGCCGGAGCCTGTCGCCGCCCCTGTCACCCCCCAGTTGCCCGCCCTTGAGGCCCCCTTGCAGGAGCCCCCTACAGCCTTGGAGTCCTATGGGCGGGATCTCACAGAAGAGGCGGAAGCAGGCAGCCTGGATCCGGTGATCGGTCGTGATTCTGAAATTCGCAACCTGGTCAAGGTGCTGTCGCGCCGGAGCAAGAACAATCCGGTGCTCATCGGTGAACCCGGTGTTGGCAAAACAGCGATTGCGGAGCTGCTGGCGCAGCGGATCGTCGCGGGTGAAGTGCCGGAGTCGCTGCAGGGTCTGCGGCTGGTGGCCCTGGATCTCGGGGCTTTGATCGCCGGTGCCAAGTTCCGTGGTCAGTTCGAGGAACGCCTGCGCTCGGTGCTCGAGGAGGTGAGTGGTTCCGATTCTGGGGTGGTGTTGTTCATCGATGAGCTGCACACCGTTGTCGGCAGTGATCGCAGCAGCACCGATGCCGGCAGCCTGTTGAAACCCGCCCTGGCCCGGGGAGACCTGCGCTGCATCGGTGCCACCACGCCGGAGGATTACCGGCTCACGGTGGAAAAGGATCCGGCCCTCAACAGGCGTTTCCAGCAGGTGGTGATCCGGGAGCCGGATCTGGAGTTGAGCCTCGAAATTCTGCGGGGCTTGAAGGAGCGCTACGAGCTGCACCATGGCGTCAGCATCACCGACGAGGCCATTCAGACCGCCAACCGTCTTGCCGACCGCTACATCAGCGATCGCTGCCTGCCGGACAAAGCCATTGATCTGATCGATGAAGCGGCGGCACAACTGAAGATGGAGGTCACCTCCAAGCCGCAGGTGGTGGAGGAGGCCGAAGCGGATCTGCGCCGCGTTGAACTGGCCCTGCTCGCCGCCGAGCAGGCGCCTGAAGCGGAGCGGATTCAGCTCCAGCGCAACCGGCTTGAAGTCTCCACGCGACTGGATGATCTGCGGCGGCGCTGGCAGGAGGAGCGCGGTCAGCTCGAGGAGCTCGGCCAGCTGCTCCAGCAGGACGAAGACCTGCGCCATGCCATCGCTGAGGCCGAGCGGGATGGTGACCTGGAGGAAGCGGCCCGCCTCCAGTACGACCAGCTGCATCGGGTGCAGCAGCGCCGGGATGAATTGGAGGCGTCCCAGGCGGAGGCCCAGTCCGCTGGAACGGCTCTGCTGCGCGAGCAGGTGGAGGCCGGTGACATCGCTGATCTGGTGGCCCGTTGGACCGGGATCCCCGTGCAGCGTCTGTTGGCGGGCGAGCGGCGCAAACTCCTGGATCTCGACGCCCATCTCGCTGAACGGGTGATTGGTCAGGGCGAAGCGGTGATGGCCGTTGCTGCTGCCATCCGCCGGGCCAGGGCCGGCATGAAGGATCCCCGTCGACCGGTGGGTTCCTTCCTGTTCCTGGGGCCGACTGGCGTCGGCAAGACCGAGCTGGCGAAGGCGCTGGCGGGGTCTTTGTTTGATGAAGAGGAGGCGCTGGTTCGCCTCGACATGAGCGAGTTCATGGAGCGGAACGCCGTGGCTCGGCTGATCGGTGCTCCTCCGGGGTATGTCGGTTATGAGGAAGGGGGGCAACTCACGGAGGCCGTGCGCCGCCGGCCCTATGCGGTGCTGCTTCTTGATGAAGTGGAGAAGGCCCATCCCGATGTGTTCAACCTGCTGCTGCAGGTGCTGGACGACGGCCGGCTCACCGATTCCCAGGGCCGCACCGTTGATTTCCGCCACACCGTGGTCGTGATGACCAGCAATCTGGCCAGCCCGGCGATCCTTGAACATGCCCGCTCGGGATCCACGGATGAGTCAGCCCTGCAACAGCAGGTGGATGCAGCGCTCTCCAGCCAGTTCCGGCCTGAATTCCTCAACCGCATTGATGAGGTGATTCGTTTCCGTCCGTTGGAGGTCTCCGATCTGGTGCGGATTGTTCAGTTGCAACTGAAGGATCTCGCTGCTCTGTTGGCTGAGCAGGGCCTAGCTCTGGTCGTGGATGACGCTGTCGCTGAGGCCATGGCCCGTCAGGGCCATGAACCGGAGTACGGGGCGCGGCCGCTGCGTCGGGTGCTGCGCCGCCAGCTGGAAAATCCGCTCTCCACGCTGCTGCTTGAGGAGCGCTTTGCCGGAGCCAGTGGCGTGACGGTGCGGCTGGGGGAGGCCGGCACAGATGCCCTGGTGTTCGATCCGGTGGGAGTTTGAGGGCATCCGGTAGGGTGTCTGTTTGGCGAAGTGCTTAACGGCACCGTTGTCAACTTCCGGTCCCATCCCCGTGACCAGCCCCATCTCTGAGGACACCACCACTTCCGACGGCTCAAAAGCCGCTGCCGATTCCACCAAATCCGGTGGTTTTCTGGCGGACACGGTTGATGAGCTGAAACTCGTGGTCTGGCCCAGCCGCCAGCAACTGTTCAGCGAATCCATCGCTGTGATCCTGATGGTCAGCCTTTCGGCCGCCACCATCGCGGCTGTCAGTCGCTTCTTTGGGTGGGCTTCGTCCCAGGTGTTCCGCTGACTCGATATCACCTTTCTCGCCGTGCCCGACGACCTGACCACACCGGACGCCCCTGAGGTGCTTGATCTGCCGGCCCCGAATGAGGGGGAAGACGGCACCTTGCCTGCGGAGGCTGTCGCCAACACGGCCATCGCCCGTTGGTACGCCGTTCAGGTGGCCTCCAGCTGCGAGAAGAAGGTCAAGGCCACCCTGGAGCAGCGGGCCGTCACCCTCGGGGTGAGCAACCGGATTCTCGAAATCGAGATTCCCCAGACCCCTGCCGTCAAGCTTAAGAAGGACGGCACCCGTCAGTCCACCGAGGAGAAGGTGTTCCCCGGTTATGTGCTGGTGCGGATGGTGCTGGACGAGGACACGATGATGGCGGTGCGGAGCACCCCGAACGTGATCAATTTCGTCGGTGCTGAAGACCGGCGCGCCACCGGCAAGGCCCGTGGTCACATCAAGCCTCGTCCCCTCAGTCGCTCTGAGGTGGATCGCATCTTCAAGCGCGCTGCCGAGAAGAAGACCGTCGTCAAGGTGGATCTCACCGAAGGCGATCAGATCCTGGTGACCGCTGGTCCGTTCAAGGACTTCCAGGGCGAGGTGATTGAGGTCTCAGGCGAGCGCAACAAGCTCAAGGCCCTGCTCTCCATCTTTGGTCGCGAGACCCCGGTGGAACTGGAGTTCTCTCAGATCAGCAAACAGAACTGACCTGGCGGCGGCCGTCTCCCTGCGGAGGGCGGCCTTGGGAGTGGGCAACCATTCCGCCGCACCCGACCTGAGGGTCTGGTGATCCGCAACTGTCCAAACCCCCCAGCCGATGGCCAAGAAAGTCGTAGCTGTGATCAAGCTGGCCCTAGACGCCGGCAAAGCCAACCCCGCGCCGCCGGTGGGCCCTGCCCTCGGTCAGCACGGTGTGAACATCATGATGTTCTGCAAGGAGTACAACGCTCGGACGCAGGACAAAGCCGGTTATGTGATTCCGGTGGAGATCTCGGTCTTTGAAGACCGCAGCTTCACCTTCATCACCAAGACGCCTCCGGCGTCGGTGCTGATCACCAAGGCAGCAAAGATCCAAAAGGGATCCGGTGAGTCCGCCAAGGGCAGTGTTGGATCGATCAGTCGGGCTCAGCTCGAGGAGATCGCCAAGACCAAACTCCCTGACCTCAACTGCACCAGCGTTGAGTCCGCCATGCGGATCATCGAAGGCACCGCCCGCAACATGGGCGTTTCCATCAGCG
The DNA here is from genome assembly GCF_900473925.1 of Synechococcus sp. N5. Lineage (NCBI taxonomy): Bacteria > Bacillati > Cyanobacteriota > Cyanophyceae > Synechococcales > Synechococcaceae > Synechococcus > Synechococcus sp. N5. The sequence goes on from NZ_UCNI01000006.1 coordinate 447,510, forward strand.
ACTGACGTCGCTGCATCGCTTCTCCAACCCATACGGGGGAGGCATCCCTGATGTCGTCTGAACCCCAACTCTGAACATGCCCAAAATCTCCAAGCGCCTGGCCAGCCTGGCCGGCAAGATCGAGGACCGTGCCTACGCACCCCTCGAGGCGATTGCCCTGGTCAAGGACAACGCCAACGCGAAATTCGACGAGACGATGGAGGCCCATGTGCGCCTCGGCATCGATCCGAAGTACACCGACCAGCAGCTGCGTACCACCGTGGCTCTGCCCAACGGCACCGGTCAGACGGTTCGCATCGCCGTGGTGACCCGCGGTGAGAAGGTGGCTGAAGCCAAAGCCGCCGGTGCCGAACTCGCCGGTGAAGAAGACCTGGTGGAAAGCATCAGCAAGGGCGAAATGGATTTCGACCTGTTGATCGCCACCCCCGACATGATGCCCAAGGTGGCCAAGTTGGGACGGGTCCTCGGCCCCCGTGGCTTGATGCCTAACCCCAAGGCAGGCACCGTCACCACGGACCTCGAGGCTGCGATCAAGGAATTCAAGGCCGGCAAACTGGAATTCCGTGCCGACCGCACCGGCATCGTTCACGTCCGCTTCGGCAAGGCCAGCTTCAGTGCCGATGCCCTGCTGCAGAACCTCAAGACCCTGCAGGAAACCATCGACCGCAACAAGCCCAGCGGTGCTAAGGGCCGTTACTGGAAGTCCCTGTATGTGACCTCCACCATGGGTCCTTCCGTTGAAGTCGATTTCTCTGCTCTGCAGGACATCGAGCAGGGGAGCTGATCCGGCTCTCCTCTACACTTAACGATTGGCGAAAGCCAAATCGGGCACGCGCCCGGCCAGAGACAGCAGGATGTCCCTGGGCATGACATCAGTCATTCCCGTTGATGTAATCCCTGCCGAGGCAGACGCGACACGGTTTTGTCCCATTCGGGATTGGATCGGCACGCGGCCTCGTCTTCCTTTCGAAGACTCGATCGGCCGTGTGCCCAGCTTGTTCCTTTGATCCGATCCAATCCCTATGGGCCGCACGCTGGAGAACAAGCAGCAGATCGTCGGAGAGCTCAAAGAGCTCCTCGCCGACGCCGAACTGGCACTTGTCCTTGATTTCAAGGGCCTGTCCATCAAGGAAATGTCTGACCTGCGGGATCGTCTGCGGGCCAGCGACAGCGTTTGCAAGGTGACCAAAAACACCTTGATGCGCCGTGCCATTGATGGTGACAGCAACTGGGCCAGCCTCGATTCCCTGCTGACCGGAACCAACGCCTTCGTCCTGGTGAAGGGCGATGTTGGCGCCGGTGTGAAGGCCGTTCAGACCTTCCAGAAGGAACTCAAGAAGTCCGAGACCAAGGGCGGCCTTTTCGAAGGCAAGCTCCTGTCTCAGGACGAGATCAAAGCCATTGCCGATCTCCCCTCCAAGGAGCAGCTCATGGCTCAGATCGCCGGTGCCATCAACGCCGTGGCCACAAAGGTCGCTGTGGGCATCAACGAGGTTCCCTCTGGTATGGCCAGGGCACTCAAGCAGCACGCCGAAGGCGGCGAAGGCTGATTCGGCCCTGCCGAGACCACTGTTCATTGATCTGTTGCTTCCCCTTTCAAAACCATGTCTGCAAAAACCGACGAAATTCTCGAATCGCTGAAATCCCTCTCCCTGCTTGAAGCTTCCGAGCTGGTCAAGCAGATCGAAGAGGCCTTCGGTGTGTCCGCCGCAGCATCTGCTGGTGTTGTGATGGCTGCCCCTGGCGCTGCTGGTGGCGGTGGCGATGCCGCTGAAGAGAAGACCGAATTCGACGTGATCCTGGAAGGCTTCGATGCCTCCGCCAAGATCAAGGTCCTCAAGGCCGTCCGTGAGGCCACCGGTCTGGGTCTGGGCGACGCCAAGGCTCTTGTCGAGGCTGCTCCCAAGGCTGTCAAGGAAGGTGTCTCCAAGGAAGACGCCGAAGCTGCCAAGAAGGCCATCGAAGAAGCAGGCGGCAAGGTCACCCTCAAGTGATCGCCTTGGGAGAGGGCTTGACCCTCTCCTCCTGTTGTCGTGCAGTCACCGGTCCTTTCGAGGACCGGTTTTTTTGTGGTTTTCTCTGAAAAATAAAAAGCCCCGCCAAAGGCGGAGCTTTTTAGAGAGGAACACGTTCAGGAGTCTGTCCTTGTTTCGACCCTGAAGAGGCGTTCAGCACTCCTCACACAAATTCAAATTAAGGGTGGGGAATCCATTGTCAGCCCCTGTCTGGTCGCCCTCTCAACTGTCACTGTGACGGTTGGTCCTCAGCGGCGATAGGGAATCACCTGCAGTCGGATCGGGGCATTGCTGGCCAGGCGTGTGGTGCGTCGGTGTGTTGCTCGTGCCGTTGGCAACGGCGGTGGTGCGATCGGCGGCATCGGCGCTCCCAACTGCTGAAAGCCTGAACGCTGGCCGCGGCTGCTGGCCAGCGCAAGCAGCCGGTTCACCGGGGCTTGATGAGCAAAATACAGGTGGTTCAGCTGCCTACCCTGATAAGTCCGGCGTTCCAAGGCCCAGCCCGGCTCCAGCTGCAGAGCCACAAACCCGTTGGTATCGCGGCGAGCTGGTATCGCGGCCTGACCCACCAGAAGTGGTGCCCGTTGCTGGGGGTCGAGGGCTTCGAGCCTCAGTGATGTGCCGGATGGCTTGAGCCGGAAGCGAAAGCGCGTTCCAAGGTCTTGGCCACCGCTTCGCAGCGAGTAGCCATTGCTGTCCAGGTAGCGCTTGCAGATGCCGCTGAAGTTGAAGCGAGTCAGGCTGGGCTCCACCAGTCCGTCCTGGCGTGCCCTCCAGCAGCGCGGTTGGGTTTTGATCTGTTCCAGCACCAGCAGTTTCCACTGGGTTCTGCCGATGGGTTGGGCCAGCACCGCAAAGTGCTTCTGCGGTACAGCAGCGCTTTCAAACAGGGACCGTGCTTTGCACTCCTGCGACAGACCGGCGGCCAGGAACCCCACGGCAGTCAGACCGGCAGCCCGCAGGTAGGTTCGGCTCATCCACGGTGACGCCAGAAACCGTGTTGTACCGAACAATGTTGGGACCGATCAATGGCGGAAGGACGGGGACGGGTCGTGGCTGCAGCGACGGATGGTGCCTGCAGCGGCAACCCAGGTCCGGGAGGTTGGGGCGCCTTATTGCGTTTTGAAGACGGCAGCGTTGAGGAATTCGGTGGCCATGCACCCGACACCACCAACAACCGCATGGAACTGCAGGCGGCGTTGGAGGTGTTGCAACGGCTTGAACATCTGCCCCGTCATCCGGATCTCACCCTGCGCACCGACAGCAAATATCTGATTGATGGCCTGGGCTCCTGGATCAAAGGCTGGAAGCGCAAAGGCTGGAAAACGGCTGCGGGCAAGCCCGTGCTCAACCAGGACCTCTGGAAGGCTTTGGATGCCGCTCGTCTGGATGATGTGCCCCTGCGCTACGTCAAAGGCCACAGCGGTGATCCAGACAACGAACGGGTGGACCGCATCGCCGTGGCGTTCTCCCATAACGCCCAGCCCAACTTGGCTTTGAAGCAGGGATCATCGGAGCTGTCTTCCGCCGAGGCCGCGCCAGAAGCACCATCTGAGGTTGCCCCCAAGCCTCTGCTGCAGCTGTTGTCCCGGTTGGAGCTGGCGGACCGTCTGGCGCAGGGTGGCTACAGCCTCTCGTTGCTGGAGCTGGCGCAGCTGGTGGAAAAGCCGCTCAAACAGCTGGAAACCAAGGCTGAGAGCTGGATCTGGAGGGATTGGATGGTCGAGCCCCAGGCGGAAGGGCGTTGGATCCTGCAACGTCGCGAGGCAGGATCAGAACAGTCCTGAGCCAGAGCATGTCGCCGTCCTCTTCGGCCGGACCGCTCAGCAGCGGTGCCTTTTATCAGCGTTGGCTTGGCCCGGTCTTGGCGCGGGACGACGGTCTGGATGCTGAACAGCTGTCGCGCACTGCCCTCACGGCTCTTGGTCAAGCCAGCCTGCGGCGCCGCTGGCCAGGGGTGTCCACGGTGCTGGATGGCGTTGCGGCGGATCTGCAACGGCGTGATCTGCGCCTGGAACAAGTGCTGTTTGGCTGCCGCTTCCCCAACCCGGTGGGTTTGGCGGCGGGGTTTGACAAGAACGGTGTGGCGGCTGGCATCTGGGATTGCTTTGGCTTTGGCTTCGCCGAAGTGGGCACGGTCACCTGGCATGGCCAGCCGGGCAACCCCAAACCACGCCTGTTCCGGTTGGCGGAGGAGCAGGCCGCGTTGAATCGGATGGGATTCAACAACGATGGTGCCAAGGCACTGTTGAAAACGCTGGAGCGTCAACGTCTGGACCCGCCTGGCCGGCGGCCGGCGGTGCTGGGGATCAATGTGGGCAAATCCAAGATCACGGCCTTGGAGCAGGCACCGGACGACTACGCGGCGTCGCTGGAGTTGTTGTCCCCCTTGGCGGACTACGCGGTGATCAACGTCAGCTCCCCCAACACCCCCGGATTGCGGGATCTGCAGGACACAGCCCAGTTGCGGCGGTTGGTGGAGCGGCTGCGCCGGCTGCCGGCCTGCCCCCCTTTGTTGGTGAAGATCGCGCCGGATCTGGACGATGAATCGATTGATGCGGTGGCCCGATTGGCCTTTGAGGAGGGTCTGGCTGGGGTGATCGCGGTCAACACCAGTCTCAATCGGCTGGGCCTGGAGCAACGGCGGTTGCCGCAGACCGGGCGCACTTTGGCGGAGGAGGCCGGTGGTCTCAGCGGTGCCCCCCTGCGTCAGCGGGCCCAGGAGGTGATCCGTCGTTTGCGGGCCAGTGCTGGCCCGGCCCTGCCGTTGATCGGTGTGGGCGGGATTGATTCGGCCCAAGTGGCTTGGGAGCGCATCACCGCAGGGGCTTCATTGGTGCAGCTCTACACCGGCTGGATCTTTCAGGGGCCGGATCTGGTGCCGCGGATTCTGGATGGTCTTCTGTTGCAGTTGGACCGCCACGGTCTGCGCACCATTGCGGAAGCATCCGGCAGCGGTTTGCCCTGGCAAGACTGAACCTGTTGCTTGAAAGACAGCTCAACTGCTCGATGTTTCGCTCTTGAATGGCTCTTCTGCGCAGTTATTCAAGGGGTAATCGTCGAAAGCGTTGGCTCAGTGGACAAAGCCGCTTGCCATGCTCGCTTTTGGTGAGCTGCCTCAACTCATAGCGGTCAGCTTGGCTTGAACTCGTCAGTGGGCCACGCTGGTGATGTCTCTGCGTTGTATTGGGAGTCGGGATGGGCGTTGACCTACGCCATGGCGGCAACCGCGAAGCAGCCGCCGCAAGGTTGAACTGCCCGCCGTCCCAGCTGCTCGATGCCAGTGCATCTCTGGTGCCTTGGTCTTCCCGTTGGCAGCGAATTGGCCTGAGTGCCTGGCGCGACTATCCCGACCGCAGTCAGGTGCTGCTTCGTGAGCGCATCGGTGTGCTGCACGGCGTTGAGCCTTCCTTCGTATTGCCGGGTAACGGCGCTGCCGAACTGTTCACCTGGGCGGCTCGTGATGCAGCCGAGCAAGGTTTGAGTGTGCTGGCAGCACCGGGTTTTGCCGATTACAAACGCGCCTTGCGCTGCTGGTCAGCGACCTCCCGGCAGCAGCAGTTGCCTCTCCTTTGGGATGAGGCGTTTCCGCAACCGTTTCCCGACGCGGGCGAGGGATCTGTGCTGTGGATTTGCAATCCCCACAACCCCACCGGCCAGCTCTGGTACCGTGCTTCATTGCAGCCATTGCTGGAGCGGTACGCCCTGGTGATCTGTGATGAAGCGTTTTTGCCTCTGGTGCCCAACGGCGAGCAGCAGTCGTTGATTCCCTTGGTGGCTGAGCATTCGAACCTGGTGGTGATCCGCAGCCTCACCAAGCTCTATGGCATTGCTGGCTTGCGTTTGGGCTATGCCGTTGCGCAGCCCCAGCGGTTGCAGCGTTGGGCCGAGTGGCGGGATCCCTGGCCCGTGAATGGCATCGCCCTGGCTGTTGGCGAACGGTTGTTGTCATTGCCCCGGCGTTACCAATCTTGGTGCGCGCGCGTGCAGCGTTGGACGGCAACGGAGGGGGCGTGGATGCAGCGGCAATTGGCTGCGTTGCCGGGCATCACCCCGATGCCGTCGGCGGTTAACTATCTGCTGATTCGAGCGAACCGATCCCTCGTGCCTTTGCGGGAGGCATTGGAGCAACGGCATCGCATTCTTTTGCGCGATTGCCGTTCCTTCGAGGGTTTGGGAGAGACCTGGCTGCGGATCGGATTGCAATCGCGGCGCAACAACCGCCGCATTGTGTGGGCGATGCGTGAGGAGTTGAAGCGCAGCCCTCTGGTTTGACTCAGGCCACCAGGCCTTGAAGCACGCCGGCCAGTTGCTGTTCAGCATCCCGTTCCGCCAAGGCAGCCATCCCTTCACGCATCTGAGTGAGTGGATCGTTTGTGGTGCTGGCATGTCCGAGCCGCGATGCCAGGAGCCGCTGCACGGTGTTGAACAAAACCGGCTGCTCCGGATCGTGTTGATGCACGATCACGGCCGCACCAAGGGATGCGGCGCAGGATGCATTGGCCTCCTGGTGTTGGTCCGCCGCCTGGGGGAATGGCACCAATACGGCCGGGGTCCCGCAGACCGCCAGTTCACTGAGGCTGCCGGCCCCCGCGCGGCTGATGGCTAGATCCGCATGTTGCAGCAACCCTGGCATCTCATCGCTGAAGCGGCGTTCCACCAGTTGTGGGTGCTGCAGTTGCCCAAGGTCAGGGTCGTTGTCACCGGTGAGGTGAACCACGCGGCAGCCCTGCTCCAATAGGGCCGGCACCGCAGCACGCACCATCCGGTTGAGGCCAACAGCGCCTTGACTACCTCCCATCACCACCAGCAGCGGTCCCTGGCCGGCGGGCACCCAGCTCGGTAGGGGTTGTGGGGCCAGAAAGCTGGAACGCACCGGCGTGCCCGTCAGCACCGGCTGGCTGCCGGGGATGCGTTTGGCGGCAGCGGGGAGGCCGATGGCCACGGCGCTGCAGAAGTGACCCAGCAAGCGGGTGACCCGCCCCGGGATCGCATTGGATTCATGCAGCACTACGGGAATGCCACACCAGCGCGCCGCCAGGATCGCGGGGGCGGCGATGTAGCCGCCGGTGGTGAACACCACATCGATCGCGTTCCGGCGGATCACCCGCCGCACGCTCACGCTGGCCAGCAACAGCCGCAGCAGCTGCAGCAGCTTGGTGAGCCCGCGCCCCTGCAGTCCGCCGGCGTTCACGCACACCAAACCAAAACGCTCCGGCACCAGCTGCGTTTCGAGCCGATCAGGCACTCCCAGCCAGCGCACGGCCCACTGCTGTTCAACGGCTTCCGCAACAGCCAGAGCGGGGAAGAGATGGCCGCCGGTGCCGCTGGCGGCGATTAGAAGCCGGGTCATCGCGTCGGCCGTCACCGCACACCAGCCCTAGTTTAATTGGGTTGTTCTAGTCCGGCCCGTGCGTCGTTTCCTGGGTTTCACGCTCGTGTCGGCCATGGCGTTGCTGTTGTCACCGGCCCATGCCCTTGAGCCGTCCGGACGAGGGGGCAGTGCTGTGGAACGTTTCAGCGATCGCCTGCAAGCGGCATTGAACAGCGGCAGCTCTTCGGCGTTCGACACGCTGGCCAGCGTTGAGCTCCAGCCTGTGCTGGCCCAGCGCCTGGAGCGGTTCCGGCAGGATTTCCCCGAGGTCACCTGGCAGGTGCAGCCCGCAGCGCCCACATCTGATGGGCGTCCGACCCTCAGCCTGCGGGTGCGGGGTGCCGCTGAATCCGAGGGGCTCAGCTATTCCCTCGAGGCCAGTGAACAGATTGCGATTCGTCTGGACGGTGGCGAGTTGGTGGAGCAGGAGCTGTTGGCCCAGCAGTCCTTGCTGCGCAGTGGTGAGCGCCCCTTGGCGGTTGACGTCGCCATCCCCGACGTGGTGCTCACCGGCAGCCGTTATGACGTCGACTTGATTGTTGAAAAACCGCTAGGCCAGGCCCTGGTGGCGGGCGGTTTGATCGATCTCACCGATGAGCAGCTGTCGGCTCAGATCCGTCCCAACCTGCCGCTGGCTCCCCAAGGAGGGGGTGGCTTGTTCAAAAGCGTCCAGGCACCGCAGCAACCCGGTTCGCAGACCTGGGCCGTGATGCTGGTGCATCCCGATGGCGTGGTGACGGCCACCAAACGGGTGCGCGTGGTCAGCAGCTACTAGCTCCGTTGTCTTGTTTGATTCCAGCGGTGCAGGGCGGACACGTCCTCATCACCATGGCCGTTGTTGATCAGATCGAGTTCCAGCTGTTCCACCAGCGTTGTGACGGGCAGATCCAGTTGGACGGCCTTGGCTGCATCAAGGGCAATCCCGAGATCCTTGCGATGCAGGCTCAGCCGGAAGCCGAGGGGATAGCTGCCCTCCAGCATGGCGATGCTGCGATGGTCGAGGGCCCATGAGCCGGCTGCACCATTTTTGAGGGCATCGATCACCTGGGGCATGGGCAGCTCCAAACGCTGGCCTAGGGCCACCGCTTCGGCCACGGCGGCATAACTGCCGGCCACCAGCACCTGGTTCACCGCCTTCACCTGCTGCCCCCGCCCCACGCTTCCGAAGTGGTGGATGGAGCCGCCAATCACCTCGAGGATGGACTGAACCCGTTCCAGGATCTCGCTGGCCCCTCCCACCAGCACCGTGAGGCTGCCGCGTTTGGCCCCTTCTGTACCACCGGTGACCGGCGCATCCAGGTAGTGGATCTTCTGGTGGGCCAGGCGCTCCGTACAGCGTTGGGCCGTGGCGGGAGCAATGGTGGAGCAATCCAGCACCACGCTGTCGGCGCTCAGCTGTGAGGCGGCACCGTTGGGGCCGAAAAGCACGTCCTCGACGGCTGCATCGTCACTAACGCAAAGCAGCAGCACATCAACGCCGGTGCTGGCGTCGGCTGGGCTGGAACACCGCACTGCACCCTCGAGCTCCGGGCTGGTTTCAGCGGTGCGGCTGCGGCTGTGCACCCGCAGCTTGAAACCAGCGCGGTGCAGGTTGATCGCCATCGGCAGGCCGAGTGCCCCCAGTCCCACGAAGCCCAGGCTCAAGTCACTTTTGGTCATGACGCATGGCGAAGAATTTGGATCCTGATCGACGGATGGGATGCGCTGCAGCCGTGCTTTCAGGACAAAAAAATCCCGGACGTCCGCTTGGAGGGACGACCGGGATGAGATCGATGAAGGTCTGAAGCTCCAGGGTTGAGCCGCTGATCAGGCGGCGTCAAGTGCAGCCACGCCGGGCAGCACCTTGCCTTCCAGCAGTTCGAGGCTGGCGCCACCACCGGTGGAGATGTGCGACATCTTTTCGGCCAGGCCAGCCTTCTCGACAGCGGCCACGGAGTCACCGCCTCCGATGATTGTGCAGCAGCCCTTGCCGCTCAGGTCGGCCAGGGTGGTGGCGATGGCATTGGTGCCAGCAGCGAACTTGTCGAACTCGAACACGCCCATGGGGCCGTTCCAGATCACGGTCTGACAGTCGGCCAGGGCGTCCTGGAACACCTTGATCGAGTCGGGGCCAATGTCCAGACCCATCCAGCCATCAGGGATGGCGTTGATGTCAGCGGTTTGGCTGTTGGCATCGGGGGCGAAGTTGTCCGCCAGCACCACATCGGTGGGCAGAAGCAGCTGCACGCCCTTCGCCTTGGCCTTGGCCTCGAGCTCCTTGGCCAGTTCCAGCTTGTCTTCTTCCACCAGGCTCTTGCCGACAGACAGGCCGCGGGCCTTGTAGAAGGTGAAGATCATGCCGCCGCCGATCAGCACCTTGTCGCACTTGTCGATCAGGGCTTCGAGCACACCGATCTTGGAGCTCACCTTGGAGCCGCCGACGATGGCAGCCAGAGGACGCTTGGGCTCATCCACAGCACCCTGCAGGTACTGAAGTTCCTTCTCCATCAGGAAGCCGGCGACGGAGGGCTTGAGGAACTTGGTCACGCCCTCGGTGGAGGCGTGGGCGCGGTGGGCGGCGCCGAAGGCGTCGTTCACGTACACCTCAGCCAGGCCAGCGAGCTTCTCAGCGAAACCGGCTTCGTTCTTCTCTTCTTCGGCGAAGAAACGGACGTTCTCCAGCAGAACCACATCGCCGTTGGCCATGGCGCCCACCTTGGCTTCGGCGTCGGGGCCGATGCAGCTGTCGGTCTTGGCCACGGGTTTGCCCAGCAGTTCGCTGAGGCGAGCGGCCACTGGTGTGAGACGCATGGCGTCATTCACCTGGCCCTTGGGCCGGCCGAAGTGGGCAGAAAGGATCACCTTGGCGCCCTTGCCGATCAGGTTGTTGATTGTGGGCAGGGCAGCACGGATGCGGGTGTCGTCGGTGATCGCACCGGCATCGTTCAGGGGCACGTTGAAGTCAACCCGCACGAGAACGCGTTTGCCGCTCAGGTCGCCGGCATTGAGGCTGGCCAGGGAACGCTTCGCCATAGGGTTGTGTCGTGCGGTAAGAAAACGGGGTGAGATTAACCCGTGTGAATGGCGATGGCGCCAGCGCGTTCAAAGTGAATCTGTTCCGGCTGGCTGTCTGTTCTGTGCGTTTGCGTTCGTGAGCACCCCAACGATCCAGTGGTATCCCGGCCACATCGCCAAGGCGGAGCAGCAGCTCAAGCGCCATCTCGACAAGGTGGATCTGGTGATTGAGGTGCGTGATGCCCGTATTCCTCTGGCCACGGGCCACCCCCATCTCAACCGTTGGTTGAAGGGCAAGCAGCATCTGTTGGTGATCAACCGGCGCGACATGGTCACCGCGGCGGCCAAGGAGGCCTGGGAGGCCTGGTTCAAGGCCCAGGGGCAGCGAACGGTTTGGTGTGATGCCAAGGCAGGCACCGGCGTGAAGCAGGTGCAGCAGGCGGCGATCCGTGCCGGCGATCAGCTCAACGAACGCCGCCGCAACCGGGGCATGCGGCCCAGACCGGTGCGGGCACTCACCTTGGGCTTCCCCAACGTGGGCAAGTCGGCGTTGATCAACCGTCTGGTGCGGCAGAAAGTGGTGGCCAGCGCCCGGCGGGCCGGGGTGACGCGCACCCTGCGCTGGGTGCGTCTGGGGCAAGACCTTGACCTCCTTGATGCCCCTGGCGTTCTGCCGCCTCGGCTCGATGACCAGCAGGCGGCCCTGCGGCTCGCCCTTTGCGACGACATCGGCCAGGCCGCCTACGACGGTGAACTGGTGGCCCAGGCCTTCCTGCAGTTGCTGTTGGATGTGGAATCGCAGGCTGCTGCTGGGGTGACGATTCCGCTGCTGCAGGAGCGTTATGGCATTCCCCTGATCGGTGAAACGGCCGACCCGGCTCTTTGGCTGGATGCTGCAGCGGCCCGCCACACCTCTGGCGAGACGGCGCGCATGGCCCAGCGGTTGCTGGATGATTTCCGCAAATCGGCCCTCGGCAGCATTGCCTTGGAGCTGCCGGCATGAGTCCGCAGCAGTGGAAACGTCCTCCGTTGCCGGAGGAGACCTTTACGGATCGCTTTGGTGAAGGGGAGGGTGAGCTGCTGACGCTGGCCTATCCCAAGCCGTTGCCGATGCGGCTGGACCGTTGGTTGGTGAGCCAGCGCACAGAGCAGAGCCGGGCTCGGATTCAGAAGTTCATCGACGCGGGCTATGTGCGCGTCAACGGCAAGACCGGCAAGGCCAAAACACCCCTGCGCCAGGGGGACGAGGTGCAGCTGTGGATGCCGCCGCCGGAACCGCTGCCTTACCTCAAGCCGGAGCCGATGGATCTGGATGTGTTGTTTGAGGACGACCATCTGATCGTGCTCAACAAGCCGGCAGGGCTGACGGTGCATCCGGCGCCGGGCAACAAGGACGGCACACTGGTGAACGGCCTGTTGCATCACTGCCCGGATCTGCCTGGCATCAGCGGCAAGTTGCGGCCAGGGATCGTGCACCGCCTTGATAAAGACACCACCGGCTGCATCGTGATCGCCAAGAGCCAGGAGGCCCTGGTGCGGCTGCAGGTGCAGATCCAGAAACGGATCGCTTCCCGCGAGTACTTCGCCGTCGTCCATGGCGTGCCGGCAGGTGACTCGGGCACGATTGTTGGGGCGATTGGCCGTCATCCGGCGGATCGCAAGAAGTACGCGGTGGTGAGCAGCGAAAACGGCCGTTATGCCTGCACCCACTGGACCCTGGTGGAGCGTCTCGGCGACTACTCCCTGCTGCGCTTCAAGCTCGACACCGGGCGGACCCATCAGATCCGCGTCCACTGCGCCCACATGAACCACCCCGTGGTGGGGGATCCCACCTACAGCCGCTGTCGCAAGTTGCCGATCGAGCTGCCCGGCCAGGCGCTGCATGCCGTCCAGCTGGGGCTGGACCATCCGATCACCCGCGAGCGGATGGTGTTCGAAGCTCCTCTTCCTTCGGTGATGGAGAAGTTGCTTGGGGTGCTGAGGCGCCGCGCCGCCTCGGGCTGAGACCTCAACGGGGCAGCCTCGGACAAGCCTCCACGAGGGTCTTGCTGATCGGCGCCTGAGGCGCGCTGAAGATCTGGTCTCCCCGCCCCTCTTCCACCACTTTCCCTTGGTCGAGCACCATCACCCGGTGACAGAAACCACTGGCCACCGAGAGGTCGTGGGTGATGAACACGATCGCCAGGCCCAGCTCCTGCTGCAGCTCCCGCAACAGCGCCAGCACATCCGCCTGCACTTCGGCATCGAGCATGCTGACGCTCTCATCGCAGATCAGCACCTTGGGTTTCAACGCCAGGGCGCGGGCGATCGCCACCCGCTGCTGCTGGCCGCCGGAGAGCTGCTTGGGCAAGCGATCTTGAAACTGCTCGGCCGGGCTGAGGCCGACCCGCTCCAGCAGGCGGCGGGCTTCCTCCCGGGCTGCTGCTTTGCAGCAGAGGCCATGGATCAGCAAGGGATCGGCGATGGCATCGGCCACCTGCAGGGCGGGATTCAGGCAAGCCAGAGGGTCCTGAAACACCATCTGAAGGGCCTGGCGGGCCGTCCGCAGCGCCTCTCCGCGCAGGCTCAGCAGGTCCTGGCCCAGCAGGTCCACCCGGCCGCCACGGATGGGGTTGAGCCCCATCAGGGCCCGGCAGAGGGTGCTTTTGCCGCAGCCGGAGGCTCCCACGACCCCAAGGCTTTCACCGGCTCTGAGCTCGAAACTCACGCCATCCACCGCCTTCAGCCAGAGGGGTGCCCATGGTGCGCCACCCACGGCATGCCAGCAGCGCATCTCCTCCACCCGCAGCACGCTGCCGTTGTCGGGACGTGCCGGTGAGCGTCCCCCTTCCCGGGCCTGGGCGGAGGCTATCAGCCGTTGCCCCACCGGCGACTGCGGCCGGGTGAGCAACTGATGGCTGGGGCCGTCCTCCACCTTGCGTCCGCCGTCGAGCATGGCCATGCGCTCGCACCAGCGGGCGGCCATGGCCAGGTCGTGGCTGATCAGCAGCAGGGCGCTGCCGAGTTCCTGGCAGAGGCCGCTGAGTTCGGCCATCACCTGCCCGGCCACTGCCACATCCAGGCTGGTGGTGGGTTCATCGGCGATCAGCAGCGGTGGTTCCAGGGCAATCGCCAGGGCAATGGCCAGGCGCTGGCGCATCCCACCACTGAGCTCATGGGGGTAAGCGCGAAAGCGGTTGGCGCCAATGCCCACTCGCTCCAGCAGTTCTCGAGCCCGTTCCTGGTGGGCCGCGGCACTGATTTGAGGTCGGTGGGCCCTGAGGGTGTCGATCAGATGGCCGCCCACGCTCATCAGCGGATTCATCCGCGTCATCGGGTCCTGGAACACCAGACCCACGGCCTCACCCCGCAGCTGCCGCAACTGCGGTCGCCGGAGTTGGCGTGGATCCTGGCCGGTCAAGGCCAGCCGTCCTTCACAGACCGTTCCCTGTGGCAGCAGCTGCATCACGGCCCGCGCCACCGTGCTTTTGCCGCAGCCCGAAGATCCCACCAGGGCCAGGGTCTCTCCCGGCTCAAGGTTCAGATTCAGCCCATCCAGCGTCCAGGAGTTGCTGCCGGGATAGCGCAACCGCAGCTGTTCGAGTTCCAGAACAGGCCGGCCCATGAACAGTGCTGCGGGAGCGACAGGGGGTCCTGCACTGAATACCATGGACTGACCCGATGGGTCGGATGCTCAACGCTGCCTCCACACCCAAAGAGCCCCGAACCAGCACGGGTTCGGCCATTCCGGGCTGCGCGTTGCCAGAAGTGAGGCGTTATCCCGTCCGCCATCCGGACGATTACGGCATTGCTCTGCCGGACTGGTTGCGGGAGTGCATCGCCAATGTGCCGCCCGGCATTGGCCAGAGCTGCCCCACCGATGCCGAAGCGCTGCTGGTGTCGGCCTTCGATTTCGGCTTTCAGCTGCACGAAGGCCAGTTCCGCGCCAGTGGGGACCCCTACATCGTTCATCCGGTGGCGGTGGCTGATCTGTTGCGGGATATCGGCGCCAGCGCTCCGGTGATCGCCGCAGGGTTCCTCCACGACGTGGTCGAAGACACCGACGTCACCCCCGATCAGATCGAGCTGCACTTCGGTTCCGAGGTGCGTGAATTGGTGGAAGGGGTGACCAAGCTCGGCGGCATCCACTTCAACGACCGCACGGAAGCGCAGGCGGAGAATCTGCGCCGGATGTTCCTGGCGATGGCCAGCGACATCCGTGTGGTGTTGGTGAAGCTGGCCGACCGCTTGCACAACATGCGCACACTGGGTGCGTTGAAGGAGGAGAAGCGCCAGCGGATCGCCCGTGAAACCCGTGAGATCTATGCCCCCCTGGCCAACCGCCTCGGCATCGGTCGCTTCAAGTGGGAGCTGGAGGATCTGGCCTTCAAGTTGCTGGAACCGGAGGCCTTCCGGGAGATTCAGGAGGAGGTGGCCACCAAGCGCAGTGAACGGGAGCAGCGGCTCGGCGTCACGGTGGGGCTCTTGAACGAGCGGTTGGAACGGGCCGGCCTAGAGCACTGCGAGGTGAGTGGTCGCCCCAAACATCTGTTTGGCATCTGGAGCAAGATGCAGCGCCAGCAGAAGGAGTTCCACGAGATCTACGACGTGGCGGCGTTGCGGATCCTCACCCCCAATGTCGAGAGCTGCTACCGCGCCCTCGCGGTGGTTCACGACACCTTCCGCCCGATTCCTGGACGCTTCAAGGACTACATCGGGTTGCCGAAACCCAACGGCTACCAATCCCTGCACACGGCGGTGATCGGTCGGCATCGCCCGATCGAAGTGCAGATCCGCACGCTCGAGATGCACCACGTGGCCGAATTCGGAATTGCGGCCCACTGGAAATACAAGGAAGGCGGCTCACCGGCCAGCAGCGGCAGTGATGCGGAGCGGTTCAACTGGCTGCGTCAGCTGGTGGATTGGCAGCAGGAAGGCGGCAACGACGATCACAACGACTACCTCTCTTCGATCAAGGAAGACCTTTTCGACGAAGAGGTGTTCGTGTTCACCCCGAAGGGTGATGTGCTCGGTCTGCGCAAGGGGGCAACAGCCGTCGACTTCGCTTATCGCATCCACTCCGAGGTGGGCAACCACTGCCATGGCGTTCGCATCAACGATCGGCTGTGTCCGCTAGCGACGCCGCTCCAGAACGGTGATTTCGTTCAGGTGCTCACCAGCAAAACGGCCCATCCCAGCCTCGATTGGCTGAACTTCGTTGCCACGCCGACGGCCCGCAATCGCATTCGCCAGTGGTACAAGCGCAGCCACCGTGACGAAACGATTGAACGGGGCAAGGATCTGCTGGAGCGGGAGCTGGGGCGTGATGGCTTCGATGCCCTGCTCAACAGCGAGGCGATGCAGCGGGTGGCGCAGCGCTGCAATGTGCCCACCACCGAAGACCTCCTGGCATCACTAGGATTTGGAGACGTCACGCTTCAGCAGGCGCTCAACCGTTTGCGGGAGGAGATGCGTCTGCTGGCGGAACAGCAGCAGGCCCCACCCAGCAACGAAGACGTGGCCGCGGCGCTGCTGCCATCGCGGGATCCGGCGCCGGACCGTTCCGGAGGTGAAGGGGCGATCCTTGGGCTGGAGGGCTTGGACTACCGCCTCGGTGGCTGCTGCAGCCCGCTGCCGGGTGAGTTGATCGTGGGCACGGTGGCCCTCGGAAACCACGGCATCACCATTCACCGGCAGGACTGCTCCAACGTGGAGACAATCCCGCGGGAACGGCGGCTCCCTGTGCGCTGGAACACCGCCCATGCCGATCAGGAGAAACAGCGCTTCCCGGTGCAGTTGCGGATTGAAGTGATCGATCGCGTCGGCATCCTTAAAGACATCCTGCTGCGTCTCTCCGATGGGGCCATCAACGTCAGTGATGCCCGGGTCACCACCGCCGCTGGCAAGCCGGCCCGCATTGATCTGCGGGTTGAGCTGGAGGGTGCCGATCAGCTCAGTCGCACCATGGACCAGATCCGCTCGATGGCGGATGTGATCGGGATCGCCCGAGTGGGCACGAGTTAGCTGCCTCGGCCCACGACGGCACGGGCTTCATGCTGCAGAAACAGGCGGTAGGCCATCCAGCTGCTCACCAGGGCCAGCACCATTCCCACTACGGTGGAGCCGAGCAGGATTCGCTGGCTGAACTCCCACCCCTGGGCCCACAGGCTGCTGCGATTCAGCTCCGAAAGGTCGATCCCGCCTTGGCCTGGGCCCAGCAGCCGACAGCCCACCAGATAGTTGAACCAGTAGAGGGGCAGATAGGTGAGGGGATTGCTCACCAGGGTTCCTGCGGCGGCGAGCAGGTGGTTGCCACGCACCATGCTGGCCACACCCACGCTGAGGAAGATCTGCAGCCCAAAGAAGGGGTAGCAGCCGCAGAACACGCCAGCGGCCAGGCCCCGGGCCCGTTGGCCTGGGGTGCCTTCCTGTCTCCACAACCAGAGGACCCCACGGCGCATCCGGATGCGACTGAGGCGCAGCAACCGGCGCATGAACCCTGCAGAAATCGGCCGGATCCTAGGTATGGATCACCAGCGGCGACTGCTGTGCCCAGCACCGACACGATTGCGGCCGTGGCCACCGCCGTGGCCCCAGGGCAGGGCGGCATCGCCGTGATTCGTCTCTCCGGGCCGGCTGCGGAAGCGACGGGGCGCAGCGTGGTGCACTGCCCGGGCCGACAGGAGTGGGGATCGCACCGGGTGGTGTACGGCCATGTGATCGATGGCGAGGGCCGCCGACTCGATGAGGTGCTGCTGCTGCTGATGCGCGGGCCCCGCAGCTTCACCGGTGAGGACGTGGTGGAGATCCACTGCCATGGCGGGGTGATCGCCGTGCAGCGGGTGCTCGAACAGGTGTTGCGGCAGCCGGGAGTGCGGCGGGCCCATCCGGGCGAATTCAGCCAGCGGGCCGTGCTCAACGGCCGGCTCGATCTCACCCGTGCCGAGGCGGTGAGTGAGCTGGTGGCAGCCCGCAGCCGCCGGGCGGCCGAGTTGGCCATGGCGGGCCTCGATGGCGGCATTCAGGCCCAGATCACGGCGCTGCGGGAACGGCTGCTCGATCAGCTCACCGAACTGGAAGCACGGGTGGATTTCGAGGAGGACCTGCCGCCCCTCGATGGCGAGGCCCTGCTGCAGCAACTGCAAGCCGTGCGGCTGGAGCTGCAACAGCTGGTGCGCGATGGCGAGCGGGGCGATGCCCTGCGCCAGGGCCTGCGGGTCGCCCTGGTGGGTCGCCCCAATGTTGGAAAAAGTTCCCTGCTCAATCGGCTCAGCCGCCGCGAGCGGGCGATCGTGACCGATCTGCCGGGCACCACCAGAGATCTACTGGAGAGCGAGATCGTGTTGGAGGGGGTGCCGATCACCCTGCTCGACACCGCCGGCATCCGCAGCACTGATGACGCGGTGGAGCAGCTGGGGATTGCCCGCAGCGAGGAAGCGCTGGCCACGGCGGATGTGGTGCTGTTGGTGCTCGACGGCCATGCGGGCTGGACCGCTGAAGACGCTGCCTTGCTGGCGCGCATCCCTGAGCAGATCCCCAGGATCCTGGTGGCCAACAAAGCGGATCTCCCGGCGGGGGCCTTCCCCCAGCCGGTGGATGTTCAGTTGTCGGCTTTGCAGGGCACGGGGGAGGCCGACCTGGTGCAGGCCCTGCTGGAGCGTTGTGGTGCTGCAGGAACCGAAGGGGTGCTGCTGGCGCTGAACCAACGCCAACGCGATCTGGCCTCCCGAGCCGCCGAAGCCCTGGCCCGCAGCCAGGAGGTGGCGGCCCAGCAGCTCCCATGGGACTTCTGGACCATCGACCTTCGCGAAGCAATCCGCGCGCTGGGGGAGATCACCGGAGAAGAGCTCACCGAAGCGGTTCTGGATCGGGTGTTTTCGCGCTTCTGCATCGGAAAATAGGTTCAGCGGACGTCTGAAACGGTTTGGACTGGCAATCCCCGGCACTCAACGCTGCCTTGGAGGCCTGGCTGGCGGAAGACATCGGCCGCGGTGATCTAACGGCGGCTGCCTTGCAGGGACAGCAGGGTCAGGCCCATTGGGTCGCCAAACAACCGGGCCGGTTCTGTGGTGGGCCGTTGGTGCAGCGCTTGTTCCAGCATCTGGATCCTGGGGTGAACCTTCGCCTGCTGCGGCAGGACGGCGACGCCGTCGAGGCAGGGGACTGCCTGCTGGAGCTGCAGGGGGCCGCCACGGCCTTGGTGGCGGGGGAACGCACCGCCTTGAACCTGGCCATGCGGCTTTCGGGCATCGCCACCGCCACGGCTGAATTGGTGGCCCAGCTCCAGGGCACCGGTGTGCGTCTGGCCGACACCCGCAAGACCACCCCTGGGCTTCGTCTGCTGGAGAAATACGCGGTGCGCTGCGGCGGCGGCATCAACCACCGCATGGGGCTGGATGACGCCGCCATGCTCAAGGAGAACCACATCGCCTGGGCAGGGGGCATCACAGCGGCCATCACGGCTGTGCGTGAGCAGGCCCCCTGGCCCACGGCCGTGATTGTGGAAGCGGAGACGGAGGCTCAGGCGCTGGAGGCGGTGCAGGCGGGCGCCAATGGGGTGCTGCTGGATGAATTCAGCCCCGAGCAGCTCAGGCAGCTGGTGCCACGTCTGCGGGACTGCAGCGCCGGTGGGGTGGTGCTTGAGGCCTCCGGCATTCAGCCGGAGCAGTTGCAGGCCTACGCCGCCACCGGCATCGATCTGATCTCCACCAGCGCGCCGGTCACCCGCAGCCGCTGGTTGGACCTGAGCATGCGTTTCACCTGAAGAGGGATGATCAGAGCCGGATTCCCCCGGCCACGCACTGCCCATGCTCAGCCTGTCCCAGTCCCTGGATGCCCAGCTGCGGGCGGCGATGCAACGGGCCTTCCCGGAGGTCGATGCGGGGCTGGACCCCCAACTGGCCCCTGCCAGCAAGCCGGAATTCGGCGACTTCCAGGCCAATGGCGCGCTGCCCCTGGCCAAGCCCTTGAAGCAGGCTCCTCGGCAGATCGCCACGGCGATCGTGGAGCAGCTGCAGGCTGATCCTGCCTTCACCGACCTCTGCCTGGAGCCGCAGATCGCCGGGCCGGGTTTCATCAACCTCACGATCCGCCCGGAGCGGCTGGCGGCGGAGGTGTCGGCACGGCTGGGGGACGAGCGTCTCGGCGTGCCGGCGGTCAGCAAAGCGTCGCCGGTGGTGGTGGATTTTTCCAGCCCCAACATCGCTAAGGAGATGCATGTGGGGCATCTGCGCTCCACGATCATTGGCGACTCCCTGGCGCGGGTGCTCGAGTTCCGCGGCCATCCGGTGTTGCGCCTCAATCATGTGGGCGACTGGGGCACCCAGTTCGGCATGCTCATCACCCACCTCAAGCAGGTGGCGCCGGAAGCCCTGGACACCGCCGATGCGGTGGATCTTGGAGATCTCGTGGCTTTCTACCGCGAGGCCAAGAAGCGCTTCGATGACGATGAAGCGTTCCAGTCCACCTCCCGCGACGAGGTGGTGAAGTTGCAGGGGGGCGATCCGGTGTCGCTCAAGGCCTGGGGCCTGCTCTGCGACCAGTCGCGGCGCGAGTTCCAGAAGATCTACGACCGGCTCGACATTCGCCTGAGCGAACGCGGCGAGTCGTTTTACAACCCCTTCCTGCCGGCGGTGATTGATGGCCTGAAGGCCGCTGAGCTGCTGGTCACCGATGACGGTGCCCAGTGCGTGTTCCTTGAGGGCGTGCAGGGCAAGGACGGCAAGCCCCTGCCGGTGATCGTGCAGAAGAGCGACGGCGGCTTCAACTACGCCACCACTGATCTGGCGGCGATCCGCTACCGCTTTGGAGCAGCTCCGGAAGGGGATGGTGCTCGCCGGGTGGTGTACGTCACCGATGCCGGCCAGGCGAACCATTTCGCCGGGGTGTTCCAGGTGGCCGAACGGGCCGGCTGGATCCCGGACGGTGCGCGCCTCGAGCACGTGCCCTTTGGCCTGGTGCAGGGGGAAGACGGCAAGAAGCTCAAAACCCGTGCCGGCGACACCGTGCGTCTGCGGGATCTGCTCGATGAAGCCGTCGAGCGCGCCGAAACCGATCTGCGTTCACGCCTGAAGGAGGAGGAGCGCAGCGAGTCGGAGGAGTTCATCCAGCATGTGGCGGGCACCGTGGGTTTGGCGGCGGTGAAATACGCCGACCTCAGCCAGAACCGGATCACCAATTACCAGTTCTCCTTCGACCGGATGCTGGCGCTGCAGGGCAACACGGCGCCTTATCTGCTCTATGCCGTGGTGCGCATCGCCGGCATCGCCCGCAAGGGGGGCGACCTTGCGACCACCAATGCCCAACTGCAGTTCAGCGAGCCCCAGGAGTGGGCCCTGGTGCGGGAGCTGCTCAAGTTCGATGCCGTGATCGCAGAGGTGGAGGAGGAGCTGCTGCCCAACCGCTTGTGCAGCTATCTGTTCGAGCTCAGCCAGGTGTTCAACCGTTTCTACGACCAGGTGCCGGTGCTCAAGGCCGATCCTGAAGCGCTGGCATCCCGCCTCGCCCTCTGCCGTTTGACGGCCGACACCCTCAGACTGGGGCTCGGACTGCTGGGCATCGCCACCCTGGACCGCATGTGAGCGACAACACTCAACCGTTCACACCCGGTGGTGCTCCGGCGGCCCGCGCCGCCGTCGAGCGGCTCAAGGCCTACAGCGCGCCGTTGGAGGGCCGCCGCCAGATGCTGCGGCTGGATTTCAACGAGAACACGATTGGTCCAAGCCCCTTGGTGGCCCAGGCCCTGCGCAACTTCAGCAGCGAAGAGATTGCCGTTTATCCGGAGTACGACGGCCTGCGGGAGGCGTTGCTCCAAAACCTGGAGGAAACCGGCTGCCGGCCGGGATTAAAGCCTGATCAGGTGGGCCTGTTCAACGGCGTGGATGCCGCCATCCATGCGGTGTTCCAGGCCTATGGCGATGCAGGTGAGACATTGCTCACCACAGCGCCCACCTTCGGCTACTACAGCCCCTGCGCCGGGATGCAGGGCATGACAATCGAGGCGATTCCCTACGAGGGCGAGACGTTCGCCTTCCCCCTCGCCGCCATTCAGGAGGCATTGGCATCTCGAGCGCCACGGTTGCTGTTGATCTGCAACCCCAACAACCCCACCGGCACGCGCTTGCCAGCCGATCAGGTGATCGCCTTGGCGGCCTCAGCCCCGGGCACCTTGGTGGTGGTGGATGAGCTCTACGAGGCCTTCACCGGAGACAGCGTGCTGCCGAGCTCAGATTTCACGGCCACACCGAACCTGCTGGTGTTCCGCTCCCTGGCCAAAACAGCTGGTTTAGCGGGGTTGCGGATTGGTTTTGCCATTGGCCATGCCGATGTGGTGGATCGGGTGAGTCGCGTCACGGGGCCATACGACGTGAACAGCGTGGCCGTGGCCGCGGCCTTTGCCGCCTTGGCGGATCAGTCGTATGTGAATGCCTACGTGGCCGAGGTGCTGCGGGCTCGCGACTGGACACTGCAAGCGCTGCATGACGCTGGCGTGCGCCACCACTGCGATGGCGGCAACTATCTGCTGATCTGGCCCCAGCGTTCGGTGGCGGAGGTCGATGCGGCGTTGCGCGAGGCGGGGATCCTGGTGCGTTCGATGGTAGGCAAGCCCTTGATCGATGGTTGCTTCCGGGTGAGCATCGGCACCACAAGCCAGATGCAGCGCTTCATGGAGGCGTTCCTCCCCCTGGAGCGATGAACCGCCTGCTGCTGCTGGCCACCGGCGGCACCATTGCCGGCTGTGCGGAGAACAGTGCAACGCTGAACAACTACACCGCGGGCGTGCTGGGGGGTGATGCCCTGCTGGTGGCGGTGCCGCAGCTGCAGGACCTGGCGGCGATCAGTGTTGAGCAGATCGCCAATGTCGACAGCGCTGATCTGCTGTTTGCCCATTGGCGTGCGCTGGTGGGGCGCATTCGTTCTGCCTTTGCGGCAGACCCCGAGCTGGCCGGGGTGGTGATCACCCATGGCACTAACACGTTGGAGGAAACCGCCTGGTTGCTGCAGCTCTTGATCGACGACCCTCGGCCGGTGGTGCTGGTGGGTGCGATGCGGCCGGCCACGGCCCTTAGTGCCGATGGGCCGTTGAATCTGTTGCAGGCGGTGCAGGTGGCCTTAAGCCAAGAAGCGCGTGGTCAGGGCGTGCTGGTGGTGATGGATGGCCAGATCCATGCCGCCCAGCGGGTCACCAAGCTGGCCACCCAGGGGGTGGGGGCCTTCGCCAGTCCCGGTCGCGGGCCCTTGGGCTGGGTGGATGACGTTGGCGTTCATCTGCCCACGGCGAGTGGACCCCGGCAGGTGCCCTTTGCTGGGCTCGATTTGCCTGAGCAATGGCCCCAGGTGCCGATCGTCTACGGGTGTGTGGAGCCAGAGCCGCTCCTGCTCAACGCTTGCCTCAACGCCGGCGTTGAGGGCTTGGTGTTCACCGGCACCGGCGCCGGCCAGTTGTCGGCGGCTGAGCGTTCGGCGCTTGAGGCTTGGCCCGGGAAGCGGCCGTTGGTGCTGCGGGCCAACCGCTGTGGATCTGGACCCGTACATCGCGATTCCGAGGATGAACGGCTCGGGCTCCTTCCCGCGGGCAGTCTCAACCCCCAGAAAGCCAGGGTGTTGTTGCTGTTGGTTGTGCTGGCGGGTTGGGACAGAGATCAGCTGGATGCGCTGATCACTGCATCACCGTGATCACGGTGGTGTCGTCGAGCTTGCCCGGCAGGGTTTGCGACCGGCCCACCCGGCGCACGGCGGTCCCACCCATGGCATCGAGGAAGGGCTGCAGAGCCTCTTGATCACAGCCTTCCGGCGCGTCTCCGGTCACGTACTGCACTGGGATGACGCGCTTGGGATTCAACTGATTCACCACCGCGGCAGCTTCTTCGGCGGTGTAGATCTTGCTGCCGCCACCCACGCCGATGATCAGCACATCGGGGTTGCCGAGCAGCACGCGGTCAGCAGCCGTGAGCTCTCCAGCGGTGGCACCGAGATGGGCAAAGCTGAGGCCACCCTGCTGCCAGCGCCACAGGGTGGCGTTGCCAAAGCGGCGTCCGCCCACGCGGTCGTGGGGATTGGCAAAGCCCTCAAGGCTCAGGCCGCCGATGCGATAAGACCCTGGCTGAGCGAGAAAGCGGCCGCCGGCCACGTCGCGGGCCCCTTCATCGGCGAGTTCGGAATTGGCCAGAACAACGCCGGGCGTCAGCCGGGGTTCAGGCAGCCCCGCAGCGCAACCCACGGCCTTGTAAGGGTTGAGCAGCACCGACTGGCCGCCCCCCTGAATCAGCAATGCCCGTTGCCCGTAGCTGCTGATCGATACCCCAGCGCCCGCCAAGGCCGGCGATGTGAGGCCAACTGCCAGGCCTGCAGCGGCGGTCACGGCGGAACGCAGGACGGACATGGGACGGGTTGAACGTGTTTCGGACGCTAACAGCGTTATCCCTCAGCTTCCCGCAGGAAATTGGCCAGTAGTTGGTGACCTTGATCGGTGAGCACGCTTTCGGGGTGGAACTGCACCCCTTGCAAGTGGTGAAGCTCCCGATGCCTCAGGCCCATGATCGTGCCGTCCTCGAGCCACGCGGTCACCTCGAGGCAGTCCGGCAGGGTGTCGCGTTCGGCGATCAGGGAGTGGTAGCGGGTGGCCGTCAGCGGTTGGGGGAGTCCCGCGAACACGCCATCGCCCTTGTGCAGCACCGGTGAGGTCTTGCCGTGCATCTGCTGCTGGGCGCGCACCACCCGGCCGCCGTACACCTGGGCGATGGCCTGATGGCCCAGGCACACCCCCAGGGTGGGCACCGTTGCGGAAAGCTCTTTGAGGATGTCGAGGCAGACGCCCGATTGATCCGGGTCGCCAGGGCCTGGGGAGAGCAGGATCGCGTCGGGCTTCAGGGCACGGATCTGCTCGAGACTGATGGCGTCGTTGCGATGCACCTGCAGATCGGCTGCCACCGGATGCTGAGCGGCGAGCTCACCGAAGTACTGCACCAGGTTGAAGGTGAAGCTGTCGTAGTTGTCGATGACCAGCAGCATCTGCGAATCGGGAGTCAGAGCCCCAGGCGGAGCAGGAGCGGTGGAAGCAGGAGAAATAGAGCGATCAGCAAGGAGCTGATGGCGGCTGTCAGTACGGCCGCGGCAGCACAGTCTTTGGCGATGCGGGCCAAGGGGTGATAGCGCCGGCCAATGGCCAGATCCACCACCGCCTCCATCGCTGTGTTCAGAAGCTCCAACACCAGAACGGCAGCCACCGTAAGCACCAGCACGGCCAGGCGGACCAGATCCAGTTGCAGCCAGGTGGCCAGACCAAACACCACCAGTCCCGTCACCACATGGATGCGGAAGTTGCGCTGGGTGAAGAAGGCGTAACCCAGGCCTTGGGCGGCATAGCGAAAACTCGAGGGCAGATCACCGGCGATGCGCCAGCTGCCCCGACGTCGCATGGCATTGGGCACCATGGCTACCTCCTCTGAAGCTGCGTCTGCGGAGGGTGCCCGGGGCGATTCAGTGGTCATCGGAACGGAACTCGGACTCCGCAGGCCACACGCCCGCTTTTCGAAGACTACCCGGGTTGCCTAGGCCACCCATCCTCAAGAAGCTTCTCCTGCAGGGTCAGCATTGCGGCAAGGCTCTCGTCATCGGGATGGTCCCAGCCCAGCAGGTGCAGCAGGCCATGGCTCACCAGCCAGCGCAATTCCCGCTGAAGGTTGTGCCCCTGCTCCTGGGCCTGACGCCGGGCCGTCTCCAGGGAAACCACGATGTCTCCCAGTTCGATGCTGGGGCCTTCCATCCAGTCGCCGGCGTCGTCGAGCGCGGCAAACGACAACACATCCGTGGGGCCTGTTTTCTGGCGCCAGGCGCTGTTCAGATCCGCGATGGTGGCGTCATCGGTGAAACGCAGTCCCAGGCTCAGCTCTTTCGCTGCACGCACCAGGGTTGGGCAGTCGAGGCTTGCATTGCCGCAGATGCCGTTGAGCCAGTGCTCCAACTGCTGGAGCCAGGCAGTGTCATCAAGTAGATCGCTGCTGTCGGAGGGTTGCAGCGTCACCCCCTCCCGATCCAGTGCGAGGTCGAGCTCCATGCCTACCCCGGCAGGGTCGGACGCCCCAGCCAAGCCACGAGGGTGATGAAGCCGAGGAAGCCCATGGCGGTGAGACCGAAGTGAAACAGGCTCTTGCTGCCCTTGCGCACCATGTTGCGCATGGCCTGTTTGACGAAGCTCGGCGGTGGGGTGCTCTCGCTGGCCATGGGATCAGGAATCGGCATCGGCGCCAGGGCTGTCGACACCCTGGCGCAAAGAGGCGTCGATGAAGGGGTCGAGGGCCCCATCCATCACCGCTTGCACATCGTTGGTTTCTTCATTGGTGCGCAGGTCTTTCACCATTTGGTATGGCTGAAAAACGTAGTTGCGGATCTGGTTGCCCCAGGCCGCTTCAACGATGTCGCCGCGGATGTCGGCGATTTCGGCCGCCCGTTGCTCCTGGGCGATCACCAGCAGCTTGGCCATCAGCAACGCCATCGCTTTCTCCTTGTTCTGGAGCTGGGAGCGCTCCTGGGTGCAGCGCACAAACAGCCCGGTTGGGATGTGCAGGATGCGCACAGCCGTTTCCACCTTGTTCACGTTCTGGCCACCCGCGCCGCCCGAGCGGCTGGTGGTGATCTCCAGGTCCTTTTCAGGAATATCGAGCTTGACCTCCTCCTCGATCTTGGGCATCACCTCCACACCGGCAAAGCTGGTCTGGCGCTTGTCATTGGCGTTGAACGGTGAGATGCGCACCAGGCGATGGGTGCCCTTTTCGTTGCGCAGGTAGCCGTAGGCGTAGCGCCCTTCGATCTCGATCGTGCAGCTCTTGATCCCGGCTTCCTCCCCTTCGGAGAGTTCATCCACGGTCACTTTCATGCCGTGGTCTTCCGCCCAGCGGGTGTACATGCGTAGCAGCATCTGGGCCCAGTCCTGGGCGTCTGTTCCGCCGGCCCCCGCATTGATGCTGAGCACGGCACCCTCTTTGTCGTATTCGCCGCTCAGCAGGCGCTCCAGTTCCCAGCGGTCCAGCCCCTGGCGCAATTGGTTCAGCCCGTTCTGAGCTTCCTGCAGCAGGTCCTCATCGGGTTCCAGTTCGTAGAGCTCAAGGGTGGCCTGGGCGTCGTCGACCGCACCGCGCCATCCGGCCAGCTGAGACAGCTGGGCCTTCACCTCATCCAGACGCCGCATCTGCTTCTGGGCGTTCTGCTGGTCATCCCAGAAATCGGGCTGGGCCGCGAGTTGTTCGAGATCCTGTTGCCTGGCGTTCAGTGCAGGAACGTCAAAGACAGTCCTGGGCATTGCCCAGGCGGTCAGTGAGCTCGGAGAGATCGCGTTTGAAGTCGGTGAGATCCAGCAAGGACTCGGTCCTGATCAGCCTCTGACGCTATCAGCGCAGTAGCTGCATAGGATCCGACCACTGGCATCACCAACGCAATGGCCAAGGTTGAGATTTACACCTGGCAAACCTGCCCGTTCTGCGTCCGCGCCAAGGGGCTTCTGGACCGCAAGGGGGTGAGCTATACCGAACACAGCGTGGATGGGGATGAGCCTGCCCGGGATGCCATGGCGGCGCGGGGTGATGGTCGCCGCAGCGTCCCGCAGGTGTACATCGACGATCGCCACATCGGTGGTTGTGATGACCTCCATGCCCTGGATCGCGCCGGTGAGCTCGATGCGCTGCTGAAGGCCTGATCGATGCGCCAGCTGTTCGTTCTGGATCCGCTGGGGCAGATCAATCCAGCCAAGGATTCCTCTACTGCGCTGATGCAGGCCGCCCATCGCGCCGGCGATGAGGTGTGGGCCTGCACGCCCTCCGATCTGATTGCACGGGGCGATGAACCCCTCGCGATTGCCCTGCCGGTGACGCCGGAGCCCTGGATCACGGTTGGGGTGGCTGAACGTCAGGCGCTGGCTGGGTTTGACGTGATCTGGATGCGAAAGGACCCGCCGGTTGATGAGGCGTATCTGTACGCCACCCATTTGCTGGAGGTGGCGGAGCGGGCTGGGGTGCGGGTGCTCAATCGCCCCAGTGCGCTGCGCAGCTGGAACGAAAAGCTGGGGGCCCTACGTTTCAGCCGTTGGATGGCTCCCACGCTGGTGGCGGGGCGGGTGTCTGAACTGCTTTTGTTTGCCCAGGAGCAGCAGGAGATCGTGCTCAAACCCCTGGGGGGTCGTGCCGGCATGGGGGTGATTCGGGTCAACGGCCAGGCGCCGGGTTTGAAGGCTCTGCTGGAGCTGGTAACGGAGCAGGAAAGCCTGCCGGTGATGGCCCAGGCCTTTCTGCCATCCGTGACCGAGGGTGACAAGCGCATCCTTCTGGTGGACGGTGATCCCCTGGGGGGGATCAACCGGCGTCCTTCAGCCGGAGAATTCCGCAGCAATCTGGCCGTGGGTGGCCAGGCGGAAGCCACGGAACTCACTGAGCGGGAGCGTCAGATATGTGCTGCCCTGGCCCCGGCGCTGCGGGCGGAGGGGTTGTTCTTCGTGGGCATCGATGTGATCGGCGGCATGCTCAGCGAAATCAACGTCACCAGCCCCACTGGGGTGCGGGAAGTGGAGCGGTTGATGAACCAGCCTTTGGCCGATCAGACGATCGAGCGGTTGCGCGCGCTGGTCTGAAGTTCCAGCTGGTCCGCCAGCACGGCCAGCTTCAGCCTCACTTCCTGAAGCTCCCGCTCGGCAACGGACCCTCGCACCAGGCCGGCGCCTGCGGTGAGATCCAGCTCACAGCCGCGGGCGTGACCACAGCGGATCGCCACCCGCAGTTCGGCATCACCGGCGCTGTCGATCCAACCGATCGGCGCGGCATAGCTGCCCCGTTCAAACGGTTCCAGGGTGCGCAACCAGGCCATCGCGTCGCGTCGCGGCAACCCGGCGACGGCAGGGGTGGGGTGCAGCTGTTCAGCCAGCGCCAGCACGGGCTGACCATGGGTTTCCGCTGTGATCGGGGTGTGCAGGTGGGTGAGGTTGCCGTGGCGGGCCAGTTGGGGCTGGCGGCGACGCCGGGGTGTCAAGCCGTTGCGGCGCAGTTGGTCAGTGATGGTTGCCACCACCAATTCATGCTCGCGGCGGTCTTTATCGGAGCGCAGCAGCTGCGCCCCGGAATCCCCTTGCCCCGCCGTGCCGGCCAGGGCATCGCTGCGCAGCCATCCGGCGCGCAGGCTGAGCAGCCGTTCCGGCGATGCACCGAAGAAGGCATCACCGGTGTGACGTTGCCAGAGGAAACGGCAGCTGCCGGCCTGCTGCCGCCGCAGCCGCTTCAACAGCGGCAAGGGGTCGAAGGTGTCGGCCAGAACGATGCGGTGTTGTACGGCCAGCACCAGTTTGTGCAGGTCGCCGCTGTTGACCAGATCAATGCCGCGGGTGAGGGCTGCGGCGTAGCGCTGCCGCCAGGTTTCCGGTTCCGTTGCCGCCACCAGCGCCTGGGGCTTGAGGGGGGTTGGCGTCGCTGGCGTCTTGAGCAGCTGTTCGTGCTTGAGCCAGAGCTGTTCCGCCAGCTCGCGGCAGTCCGCCGCACTGCTCACAACCCCATTCAGCCGCAGCCAGCCGCGGCGTCCCTGACGGCTGAGCTGCCAGCGGGGCAGCACCGCCTGCACCGATGGCACCACCGCTTCACTGCGGCGGCGCTCACTCACCTGGTCAAAGAAGCGGAAGCGCAGCAGCACCCGAGGCCGTGCATGGGCTGGGCTGTCCGCTGCCGTGTCGTGCAGCCGGCTGAGGCAGAGGTCGGCGAAGCGCTGGGCCTGCTCAAAGCGACGGCTGCCGGCCAGCTCCAGTTCCTGGCAGGGCCCTGCGGCAGCCAGGCAGAGACCCGGCGCGCTGTCCCACAGCACCTGCAGGCTTTCCTGCTCCGCCAGCTGCGGCAAGGCCAGAAGCGGATCGATCCCTTCGATCGGCAGGGCCAGGCTGAGCAGCGCTTCATCGCCGTCACAGGCCAACCATCCCCGCTGGGCAGCGGAGAGGAGGGTGCTGAAACAACAATCAGCCGACATCCGCGGCGTTTCCGGCCAGGGTTACTGCTCAAATGTATGGGTCTTCGCCCTGCGGGAACGGGTCCTGTCCATGTCTGAGCCGCAGGCTGTCGCATCCCGTTACGCCGATCGGCGCCGTTTGTGGAAGGCAGCGATCAAGTGGCCGATGTATTCCGTTGCTGTGATGCCTGTGCTGCTGGCGGCTGGTTGGCAGTTCGGGGTGGCGGGCTCCCTGCGTTGGCTGCAGTTGGGGGGCTTTGTGCTGGCGGCCATCCTGCTGTTGCTTTGGGAAAACCTCAGCAACGATGTTTTTGATGCGGCCACGGGGGTGGATGCCACCGGCAAGCCCCATTCCGTGGTGAACCTCACCGGCTGCCGGGACCGTGTCGCCCAGGGGGCGACCGCTGCGCTGGTGCTGGGGTTGCTGGTGATGGCAGGGTTGGCCTGGAGCAGCAGTGGGGCCGTGCTGGCCCTGGTGTTGGTCTGCTGCGGCCTGGGTTACGTGTACCAGGGCCCTCCGTTCCGCCTGGGCTACCGCGGCCTGGGTGAGCCCCTGTGCTGGCTGGCCTTTGGACCCTTTGCTACCGCAGCGGCCCTTGTGGTGCTGCAGCCCCGGGGGGCAGCATCGATTCCTTGGGGCACGGCCTGGATCTTGGGATCAGGCCCCGCCCTGGCGACCACCCTGGTGTTGTTCTGCTCCCACTTCCATCAGGTGGAGGAGGACGCCGCCCATGGCAAACGCTCGCCGGTGGTGCGTCTGGGCACGGCCCGGGCGGCAGCTTTGGTGCCCTGGTTTGTGGCCTTGACGCTGGCGTTGGAGTGGGTGCCTGTGCTGCACGGGGACTGGCCTCCAACGGTGTTGTTGAGCGCTCTCGGCCTTCCTGCCGGTGTGCAGCTGATGCGTCTGCTCCAGCGCCACCACGACAGGCCGGAGCTGATCAGTGGCAGTAAGTTTCTGGCCCTGCGCTTCCAGGGCTGGAATGGTCTGGGGCTGAGTGCGGGCCTGGCTCTGGCTCGTTTCTGGACCGGCGGATGACGCTCCTGCTGCAGCGTCGCCGCTTCCGCTTTGCCCTGCTGCAGCCGCTGCGCACGGCAGCCGGCGAGCTGCGGGAGCGTTGTGGCTGGTTGCTGCGGCTGGATGATGAGCAGGGGGCCGTGGGCTGGGGCGAAGTGGCTCCGCTGCAGCCGCAGCAGTTCATGGCCTGTGAGCAGGCTCTCGCTTCGCTGCCGGACGAGCTTCCTCAGGCTCAGTTGGAGGCTTTGTTGCGGGAGGCCCCGGGGGCGGTGGGTTTTGGCCTTGGGGCGGCCTTGGCGGAGCTGCAGGGTGTGGTGGGTGCTGCTGCGCCCCAGGGCTGGCTCAAGGCTCCTGCCCCGGCGCTGTTGCTGCCGGCTGGCGAGGCGATGCTTTCGGCCCTGGAGGTTGCTGCGGCATCGATGGGTGGCCTGGAGAGCTGCACCTTCAAGTGGAAGGTGGCCACGGCGCCAGATGGTCTGGAGCGTCAGCTGCTTGAGCAGCTGCTCCAGCGGCTGCCGCCCACGGCCCGGCTGCGTCTGGATGCCAACGGCGGCTGGGATCGCAGCACGGCTGAGGCCTGGATGCAGCGGTTGCGCGATGACCCTCGCTTGGACTGGTTGGAGCAGCCGCTGGCGGTGGAGGATCAAGCCGGCCTGGAGCAGTTGGCGGCGCTGGGGCCGGTGGCCCTTGATGAATCGCTTGACCAGCAGCCGGAGCTGCGCCGCAGCTGGAGCGGCTGGCAGGTGCGGCGGCCCGCGTTGGAGGGCGATCCACGCCTGCTGTTGCAGGAGCTGCAGGCGGGGCTGCCCCAACGCATGCTGAGCACGGCGTTTGAAACCGGCATCGGTCGGCGCTGGCTGGAGCATCTGGCCGGTCTTCAGGCCCAGGGCCCCACGCCGGCAGCACCGGGCCTGGCCCCCGGCTGGACGCCAGCGGGGCCGATGTT
This sequence comes from Synechococcus sp. N5, assembly GCF_900473925.1. Taxonomy (NCBI): domain Bacteria; kingdom Bacillati; phylum Cyanobacteriota; class Cyanophyceae; order Synechococcales; family Synechococcaceae; genus Synechococcus; species Synechococcus sp. N5. The sequence goes on from NZ_UCNI01000006.1 coordinate 478,802, forward strand.
CTCCAACGATCCAGAGCAGGTCTGGGCCGCGGCGGCATGAGCGAGATCGAGCGGCTGGAGCAGGGGCTGGCGGCGGGGCAGTGGGTGGTCCTGTCACCTGAGGCGGACGCGGCTCCCATCGCTCAATTGCCGCCGGGACCGGGGGTGCTGGTGCGCAGTGGAGGCAGCAGTGGCGGCAGCCGTTGCTGCGCCCAGCCGTCGCTGCATCTGGACCGTTCGGCTGCCTCCGCCGCCCAATGGTTGACGGGGATCGGTTTGGACCCGGCCTCCACCCTCCTGCTCAATCCACTGCCGCTGGCCCATGTGAGTGGTCTGATGCCCTGGTGGCGCGCCCGCTGCTGGGGCGCGGGGCATCAGCAACTGGAGCCGGGGTTGATGAAAACCCCCACTGACTTGCTCGCCTTCTGTCAGGGCCTGCCCGCTTGGGAGACGAATTCTGCCGTGCTGTCCTTGGTGCCCACGCAGCTGGCACGTCTGCTGGCCCATCCCGATGGGGTGGCCTTCCTGCAGCAGCTGGAGCTGATCTGGATCGGTGGTGCGGCTCTCCCGTCTCCGCTGGCGGATCAGGCACGGGCCTTGCAGCTGCCGCTGTCGCCCTGTTATGGGTCGACGGAGACGGCGGCGATGGTGGCGGCCCTCCCGCCGGACCGCTTTCTGGCCGGCGAGCCCGGGTGTGGGGACCCGCTGGTGGATGTGGAGCTGCGGCTGGCCGCTGATGGGGCGCTTGAGGTGCGCACTGATCGGTTGGCGCTGGGCTGTTGGCGGGCGGATCAACCCGAGCGTTGGGTGCCCCTCAGGGATGGCGATGGCTGGTGGCGCTCCGGGGATCAGGCCGCGTTGACCCCCGGTCTCCAGATTGCCGGGCGCATCGATGGCGCCATTCACTCCGGGGGGGAAACCGTGTTCCCCGAGCAGCTGGAGCAGCGCTTGATGGCGGCGCTGCAGGCGGCATCGCTGCCGGTGAGTGCCGTGCTGCTTCTTGCTGTGGATGATCCGGAGTGGGGGCAGCGGCTGGTGGCCCTGGTGGGCAGTTCTGACCCTGCGGTGCTGCAGCGGCTTGAGGCCCTCACTCGGCCTTGGCCGCCGGCGGAGACGCCATGGCGTTGGGTGTTGTGCCCCCACCTGGCCCCCTCGGCGCTGGGGAAATGGCAGCGCCAGCGCTGGCGGGAGTGGTTAAAGCGGTTGGATGCGGCCGAGGCTTGATGCTTCCAGCCAACGGTCCACGCCATCGGGCAGGGCACAGCGGCGCCGGGTTTGCACGTCGATGGCCACATGACGCAGGCAGCCTTGGGCCACCAGCTGCTCCTCCAGCAGCACCTGGCTGTTCACCGCAAAACTGCTGGGATTGAGCCGTTCCGGTTCCAGGCGGATCAGCAGCTTGTCGCCCACCTGCACCGGGGCGCGGAAATCGGCATGGCAGTGCACGATCGGTAAGGCCACGCTCGGTTGCTCTCCGCGGCCGCCGGGAAAAACCGATCCCGCCGCTAAGCCAAAGCGTTCCAGGCTTTCCTCCCAGGCCTGGTGGCACCAGCCCAGCAGCTGCTGAAAGTGCATCACGCCGGCGGCATCGGTGTCGCTGAAGCGCACGGTTCGGCTCAGCTCCAGCCAGGGGGCAGAGGTCATGGCGATGTGTTGTTCGAGCCGGTGCCGACTGTCACCCTGACAGAAATCCCGCCCGAACCATGGCCGCGCCGATCGCTCATGAGCCCCCGTCCATTCAGAAGGCCTGGCAGGCCTTCCTGCAGCACATTCCCGTGGTGCTGGTGAGCTGGGTGGGCTCGATTGTGCTGTCGCTGTTAGCTGTTCTGGTCTATGGCCTCACCCTCGTTGTGGTGTCAGCGATCATCGGCAGCAGCGATGCGGCATTGGGGCTCGGGGCGGTGCTCGCCCAACTGGTTCAGCTGCCTCTCTCGATCCTCGCCAGCCTGCTGTCGGTATTGTTGGTGGCTGTTCCTGCCCTCTACTACGAACGCGGGGAGGTGGTGACGATTTCAGTGGCTGCTCAGTTGCTCAGCGGCCGTTGGTGGCGCTATGTGCTGGCGGGGCTGTTCTTTTCACTGGTCACCACCATTGGCTTTCTGCTCTGCATCCTTCCCGGCCTTGCGGTGGCGTTGGTCACGCCGGTGTTCATCAATCGCATCTTCGTCACCGAGATGAGCATCGGTGAAGCCTTTGCTAACTCGTTTCAGGTGGTCTACCGCTCGCAGAACGGTTTGAGCTTTGTGGGCCTAGAGGTGATGGTGGGCATCGTTGTGGGGCTGCTGGCTCTGCTGACCTGTGGTCTGGGCGGCTTTGTGGTGATTCCCATGGCTAGCTTCTTCCTTCAGAACGTCGCCTATCAGCGCGGACTGTTGCGCTGATCGCTCAGCCGCTGGGCCAGCTGTTGGTGCTTAGGCGCAGCAGCCAGTAGCTGATCACCCCTCCAGTCACCACCGGCAGGGGCCAGAGGGGAAGACCTCTGGGGATCAGACGCCGTTGCTGGAGCGCCAGCACACTCCAGAACACCAGCCCCAGGGCGGCAATGGGACCAAACAGATGCCATTGCAGTGATCCGCCCAGATCACCGGTGAGTGCTGCGCTTGTTGCTCGGGTCAGAAAGCAGGTGGGGCAGGGCACGCCGGTGAGGGCGCGAAGCGGGCAGCCGAGGCCGGGTATCCCTGGATGCAAGCCCTTCAGCCATAACGCACCGGTCACGGTCGCGGGCAGCAGATAGCCCGCGCGTTGCAACCGCCGCAGAAACCGGTTCAGAGATCAGCGGTCCACCGATCCCATGATCACGTCGATGGAACCGAGGATGGCCATGATGTCGGCCACCTTGTGTCCCTTGAGGATGTGGGGAAGGATCTGCAGGTTGTTGCTGTCGGCAGCGCGGATCTTGAAGCGCCAGGGGGTGACGTCGTTGTTGCCCTGAATGAAAACGCCGATCTCTCCCTTACCTGATTCCAGCCGGGTGTAGAGCTCGCCGTTGGGGATTTTGAAGGTGGGTGCCACCTTCTTGGCCACGTACTGGAAGTCGAAACCTGCAGCGTCGCTCCCCTTGCCTTCGTTGAGGCGCTTGGCCTCGAGGTTTTCGGTGGGTCCGCCGGGGATCATGTCGCAGGCCTGGCGCAGGATCTTGAGCGACTGGCGCATTTCTTCGATGCGCACGCGATAGCGGGCGTAGCAGTCGCCTTCCTTTTCCCAGGCCACCTGCCAGTCGAAGTCGTCGTAGCACTCGTAGTGATCCACCTTGCGGAGATCCCAGGGCACGCCGGAAGCGCGCAGCATCGGTCCGGAGAGGCTCCAGTTGATGGCGTCCTCCTTCTCGATCGTTCCCAACCCTTCAATCCGGCGCCGGAAAATCGGGTTGTTGGTGATCAGCTTTTCGTATTCGTCGATCTTGGGGCCGAACCAGTCACAGAAATCACGGCATTTCTCCAGCCATCCCCAGGGCAGATCAGCGGCGACGCCGCCGATGCGGAAATAGTTGTTGTTGATCAGCCGCTGGCCGGTGGCGGCTTCCCAGAGGTCGTAAATCATCTCCCGCTCGCGGAAGATGTAGAAGAACGGAGTCTGGGCCCCCACGTCTGCCAGGAAGGGTCCAAGCCAGAGCAGGTGGTTGGCGATGCGGTTGAGTTCCAACATCAGCACCCGGATGTAGCTCGCCCGTTTGGGCACCGGGATGTTCGCCAGTTTTTCCGGGGCGTTCACCACGATCGCCTCGTAGAACATCCCCGCCGCATAGTCCATGCGGCTCACGTAGGGCACGAACATCACATTCGTGCGGTTCTCGGCGATCTTCTCCATGCCGCGATGGAGGTAACCGATCACCGGTTCGCAGTCGACCACGTCCTCACCATCGAGGGTGACCACGAGCCGCAGCACCCCGTGCATGGAGGGGTGGTGGGGCCCGAAGTTCACCACCATGGGCTCCGTGCGCGTTTCCAGCTGCGTCATGGGAGCGGTGGTCCGATCGATGAGTAGATCTTAAGGAGTCTTCGCCTGTGGCTTGTGCCCCCCTTCAGCCATGTGCCCGTGCTGGCCGATGCGGTGCTGGATGCGGCCCGGCAGATCCCCCGTGCGGATGGCCTGTTGATCGACGCCACCCTTGGGGGCGGCGGCCACAGCGCCCTGTTGCTGGAACAGCATCCCGGCCTGCGCCTGATCGGACTGGACCAGGACGCCACGGCTCGGGCCGCGGCGGCGGAGCGTCTGGCCCCCTTCGGTGATCGCGTCTCGATCGTGGCCACCAACTTTGCCGACTATGTGCCGCCCGAGCCCGCCGTGATGGTGCTGGCGGATCTGGGGGTGAGCAGCCCGCAGCTGGATGTGGCGGAGCGGGGCTTCAGTTTTCGCCTGGATGGTCCCTTGGACATGCGTATGGATGCCGGCGGTGCGGGGGAGACCGCGGCTGAGCTGATTGATCGCCTGGAGGAGAACGAGCTTGCGGATCTGATCTATGGCTACGGGGAGGAGCGGCTTTCCCGTCGCATCGCCCGGCGGCTCAAAGCCGACCTCAAGGACAAGGGCGCCTATGGGGGCACCGCGGCCTTGGCCTACGCCGTGGCCGGTTGTTATCCCCCCAAGGCGCGGCGGGGGCGGATTCACCCCGCCACCCGCACTTTCCAGGCCCTGCGGATTGCGGTGAACGATGAGCTGGGGGTGCTCGATCGCCTGTTGCAGCAGGCCCCCGATTGGCTCGAGCCCGAGGGGCTTCTGGGAATCATCAGCTTCCATTCCCTGGAAGACCGCCGCGTCAAGACCGCCTTTCTGCGTGATGAGCGCTTGCAGCGAATCACCCGCAAGCCGGTGGTGGCCACCGAGCAGGAGGAGGAGGCCAACCCCCGCAGCCGCAGTGCCAAATGGCGTGTGGCCCAGCGTGTGGCCCCTGCTTAGCGACCGCTGAGGAACCCGGCGGCAGCTGCGGCGTCGGTGATCGCTGTGATGGCCTGATCCACGTCGCCGGCTGTGGTCTCGCGCCCCAGGCTGAGCCGTAGGGAGGCTTCGGCTTCTGCCCGTGAGCGGCCGATCGCCTGGAGCACGTGGGACGGGGCACCGTTGCTGCAGGCGGAGCCGCTGCTGCAGGCCAGGTGCGGGCGCAGGGCCCGGTGCAGGCGGCTGCCGTTCACCCCGGGAAGGCTGATGTTGAGGTTGTGGGGCAGGCGCGGCTGCAGGGCTCCATTGAGCAGTACACCGGGGAGACGCTGCTGCAGGCCCTCCCACAGCTGATCGCGCAGGTGCTGTAGACGGCTGTTGCGCTGCTCCTGCTTTTGCAGCGCAAGCCGGGCGGCGACGGCAAAGCCCACGATCAAGGCTGTGGGCAGGGTGCCGGCCCGGAGCCCCGCTTCCTGGCCGCCCCCCCATTGCAGCGGTTCGATGACGATGCCCTCCCGCAGCACCAGGGCGCCGATGCCCTTGGGCCCGTAGAGCTTGTGGGCACTGAGGCTGAGCAGGTCAACCCCCAGGGCATCAGGGTTCAGCGGCAGCGTCCCGAAGGCCTGGGCTCCATCGCTGTGCAGGGTGATGCCATGGGTCTTGCAGAGGGCACCCAACTGCTCGAGCGGCTGGAGCACGCCGATTTCGTTGTTGGCTGCCATCACGCTCACCAGCCGCGTTTCGGGGGTGATCGCCGCCTCCAGCTGCTCGGGGCTGATCAGTCCATCGGGGCCTGGGGTCAGCAGGGTGACGCTGAAGCCTTCCCGTTGCAGTTGCTGGAGCGGATCGAGCACGGCGTGGTGTTCGGTGGCCACGCTGATCAGATGGCCTCTTCCCAGGGCGCGGGCATGGCCCAGCAGCGCCAGGTTGTTGGCTTCGGTGGCGCCACTGGTGAACACCAGCCGTTCCGGCTTCACCTCCAACGCCTCCGCCAGCTGGCGCCGCGCCAGCTTCACCGCTGCAGAGGCGCTGAGGCCGAGCCGATGCTGGCGGCTGGAGGGATTGCCCCAGTCCGCACTCCAGAACGGCGCCATCGCCTCCACCACCTCGGCCGCACAAGGGGTGGTGGCTTGGAAATCAAAGGCGAGAGTCGAGCCGCTCAGGACGATGCAGGTAGATGTTGCGATCATGGTGCTGCATTGCGAACGGCACTGGCATGGGTCTGCGATTGTCAATGGCACTGCTGGGCCTGGGCGGGCTGGTGTGCCTGCAACCCGCCAGTGGCTTCGACCGCGAGCAGGTGCTGGAGCAGATGCGGCAATCGCGGCCAGCCGATCTCAAGGTGCTGATCGAACGCCCTGCTCCCGTCGGCACCCTGTCGATCGGGATTTACGCGGTGAAACCAGCATCGTCCAATCCCGACACCCGCAGCTACAGCCTGTGGGAGGAGTCGGCATCGGATCTCAACGTCTACGTGGAGAGCGTCAATTGCTCCCCAGAGAAGCCCTTGCGGGTGAAACGCACGCCGTCGATGGTTTACGTGCGCACCCTCAACCCCGGCGGTCCGATCACGGACGTGAATCGGGAGGATCACCTGGTGTGGTGGGCAGCCTGCGTGCCGGAGGTGGCGGGAACCGATCCTGCCACGTTGCGTCAGAAGGCCCTGGATCTGGGCTTTTCCACCCTGATTCCCGAACAGCAGGAGCAGTTACCCGCACTGGCCCGTTGAGCGTGCTCTCCATACATTGCGGCCAGAGCGATTCCAGCCATGAGCGACGCGCCCACCCCCACCGCTGAATCCGTAGAGGCCGCGGCGCCCGCCCCGCGTCTTTTGCTGGTGGACGACGAGCCCGGTCTGCGCACGGCGGTGCAGGCCTATCTGGAAGACGAAGGCTTTGAGGTGACCACCGCGGTGGACGGGGAGGAAGGCTTCGCCAAGGCGCAGCAGATGCTGCCGGATGTGGTGATCAGCGACGTGATGATGCCGCGGCTCGATGGCTATGGCCTGCTGCAGAAGTTGCGCGCCGATGAACGGCTTGGCGGCACCCCGGTGATTTTCCTCACCGCCAAGGGCATGACGGCGGACCGCACCCAGGGCTATCTGGCCGGGGTGGATGACTACATCCCCAAGCCCTTCGATCCCGATGAGCTGGTGGCGCGGGTGCGCAACGTGGCCCAGCGCCAGCAACGGCTGCTGCAGGAGGCAGCGCGCTTTGCGGATACCGATATGGGCCAGATGGCCAAGCAGATCACCGAGATCCGTTCGCTGCTGGCCCAGGCCGAAGCGTTGCCCTCCACCGAGCCGGTGGTGCACAGCTTCACGCCGCGGGAGGCGAGTGTGCTGCAGCTGGTGGCGGAAGGATTGATGAACAAGGAGATTGCCCGGCAGTTGGAGACCTCGATCCGCAACGTGGAGAAGTACGTGAGCCGGTTGTTCAACAAGACGGGCACCTCCAGCCGCACGGAACTGGTGCGCTATGCCCTGGAGCACCGTCTGGTGACTTGAAGGCTGGTTGGTGCGAGGCGGCGTTCAACAACGGTTGGACCTACCGTGACCGGGTGCCGCGGGCAGCTGCCGGCACCTTGGTGAGCGAATGGCTGGCGGATCGCCATCGCCACTCTGATGCTGGGTTGTGGCAGCAGCGGATCGCCGCCGGTGAGCTGGATTGGAACGGAGCGCAGCTGGCCGGTGATCGAGCCTTGCAGGGCGGCGAGACCCTCTCTTGGAGGCGTCCGCCCTGGTTGGAGCAGGCGATCCCCGATCAATGGGAGACGATCCACGACGACGGTGACCTGTTGGTGATCAACAAGCCTTCCGGTTTGCCGGTGATGCCCGGTGGTGGCTTCCTGCGCCATACGCTCACGGCCTTGCTTGAACCCACCGGTGCCCGGCCGGTGCACCGCCTGGGGCGGTTCACCTCCGGTTTGCAGGTGTGTGCCCGCACGCCGCAGACCCGCGCCCTCTGGTCGAAGCAGTTCCGGCCCGATGGCGGTTGCCGCAAGGTGTATCAGGCCTGGAGTCAGCGGGTGCCCGAGTTGGAGTTGGGGCAGTGTTTGACGCTGAGCAGTGACGTGGTGGAACGGCCGCATCCACTCTTGGGCTGGATCTGGGGGCCGGAACCGTTCGACGATGCGCCGATCCGCAAACGGCTCTCAGCCCACTCCGAGCTGGAGCTGTTGGAGCGCACGGCCGAGGGTGATCGCCTGCAGGTGACGATCACCACCGGCCGGCCGCATCAGATCCGCATTCATCTGGCGCAGCTGGGCAGTCCGCTGCTCGGGGATCCGCTTTATCTGGTGAATCGCGAGATTTCAGCCACCGCAACGCCCGGTGATGGGGGCTATCGGTTGCATGCCTGGCGGCTTTCGGGTCTCCCTCACTTGAGGGAGATCAACCTCCAGGTGGATCCCCCAAGTGAGGGAGATCAGGCCTTACGGAACTCGATCAAACGCGAGAAGTAGAAGGGGGCCTTGTTCAGGCTGCGGCGCACCAGCTTGAAGCCGCAGGCTTCGGCTGCCTTCACGATGCCGTCTTCCTTGAGGGTGTAGGCCCGGGTGGTTTTGCTGGGGCCGGGGAACAGCTGGCCGATGCCCTTCAACAGCGCCAGCAGCGGGGTGTAGGGAGCAAAGCTCACGATCAGCCGCTCTTCGGTGAGGCTGCAGAGGTGCTTCACCATCTCCTCGGCCGGTTGCTGGGGGTAGTGGATGAACACATCCAGGCAGCACACCGTGTGGAACGAGCCGCTCAGGCTTTCCAGGTCGCTGGCGAAGAAGTTCAGCTTGGTCATGTCGAGGCCGGCCTCGCGGGCCCGGCGCTCGGCTTCCTGGGCCATGGCTTCGGAGATGTCGCTGGCGCTGATGGAACTGGCCCCCATCGCCGCCAGCGGCAGGCTCAGGCTGCCAACACCGCAGCCCGCGTCGCAGAAGCTCGCCTGGCTGAGTTCACCGCTCTCCTTGATCCAGGCCAGTACTTCATCCACTGTTTTCTGGTGACCGATGCGGATGTTGCGCTGCACCTTGTTCACGTCATCGCTGTCGCTGTAGATGCGGTTCCAGCGGTCGAAACCCGTGGTTTCGAAGTAGCCCTTCACCTCCTTTTTCTCGGCCTGTTTCTGCTCCAGCAGCTGATCGGGGGCCATGGCGGAAGGGTTTGCGTCGGCGGGATCCTAAGCAGCGCAGGCCCAGTGCAGCTCACCCTCCTTCTGGTGCCAGCGCAGCAGTTGCGTCAGTGGCCGTCCCATCAAGGCATCCATGCACCCCGTTGCATCGCCAATCACCCGCCGCGGCGCCACCGTGGCGCTCCAGATCGCAGCACTGGGGGCGTCACTCCAGCGGGCCAGCCGTTTCACCCCCTCCAGTTGCGGCAGGGTCACCCCCGCCAGGGTGCCGTCATCGAGGCGGCAGGTGCCGTTCTCCACAAGCAGCACCCGCTCGTCCCAGCGGTGCTCTCCGTCGGCCAGGCCGTAGGGGGCCAGCGCATCGCTCACCAGCACCGTCTGCTCCGCTGCCAGCCGTTGCAACAGCACCGCCATCGTGGGGTGCACGTGCACGCCATCGGCGATCAGCCCCAGGGCTACCCCTCCGCGCCTGCAGGCTTCCCCAAGAGGGCCCGGTGCCCGGTGGTGCAAGCCCGGCATGGCATTGAAGGTGTGGGTGAGCATCGCCACCCCCTGATCGAACCCGGTGCTGGCCTGTTCGGCCGTGGCGGCGCTGTGGCCCAGGGCCACGCTGATGCCCAGCTCCCGCAGTCGCCCGATCACCGCAGCGGCTCCCTCCAGTTCGGGGGCCAGGGTGACCAGGGCAATCTCCGTTTCGAACCCACCAATCCGTTCCTCGAGAGCTTCCAGGCTGGGGCTGGCCAGGTGTTCACGGGGATGGGCACCGCGGCGGGCTTCGGCCAGAAAGGGACCCTCCAGATGGGCCCCTAGCAGCCGGCAACGGCCGGGTCGGTGCAGGTCCCGCGCCTGCCGCAGCACGGCCAGGGCCTGGCGCAGCGGCGCGATGCCGCAGGTCACCAGGGTCGGGGCGATCGCTTCGACCCCATCGCGCCACAACAGATCGAGGAGCTCCTCCAAACGGGGCAGATCCGCACTGGTCAGTTCCGGGAAGGCCAGCCCCAAACCGCCGTTGATCTGCAGGTCAACACCTCGGGGGCTGAGCCAGTTGCCGTTCCAGTCCGCATCGGTTTCTTGAGTCTCTTGTTGCTCCTCTTGTTGCGCCTTGCCGCCCATCGCCTCGATGCGGCAGATCAGCCCCTGCTCGTCCAGGTCGATGGCATAGCGCTGGTCTCCGTCCTCAGGCAGGGGACCCGGAAGTCGAACGTTGGTGATCCGGTGCATCAACGCAACACTGGCTTCTGCAGCCATGGGGGGAGACGATGGCAGTCTTGCCCCTCTGCGTTGTGCCGCCAGTGCTCCCCCGTGTTGCCGTTGTGATGGGCAGTGACTCTGACCTGCCCACCATGGAACCCGCCGCCGCCATCCTGCGCGAGTTGGGGGTGGAGGTGGAGGTTCGGGTGCTCTCGGCCCATCGCACCCCCTTGGAGATGGTGAACTTCGCTCAAGCGGCCCGGGGTCAGGGGTTTGGGGTGATCGTCGCCGGCGCTGGCGGGGCCGCCCATCTCCCCGGCATGGTGGCCGCCCTCACCACCCTGCCCGTGATCGGCGTGCCGGTGAAAAGCCGGGCGCTGTCCGGGGTTGATTCCCTCCACTCGATCGTGCAGATGCCGGGGGGGATTCCGGTGGCCACCGTCGCCATTGGTGGGGGCCTCAATGCCGGTTTGCTGGCGGCGCAGATCCTTTCGGTGGCCGACGCTGACTTGGCCCGTAAACTTGAGGATTACCGCAGCAGCCTCCACGATGCTGTGGTCGCCAAGGATGCGCGCCTGGTTGATCTGGGCAGCACGGATTACCTCTCCCAGATGACTTCATAAGTGTTCCCGTTGGTTCCACCTTGCGATCCACGCTGCTTTGGGCGGTGGTGCCGGCGGCCATCGTCTATGCGGTTGCCCTGGTCTGGAGTGGTGCTGAGGGCATCAGCGCCAAGCTGGTGCTGAAGGACTTGGCCCAGTCCTGCAAGGCGCCTCTGGGAGGAGGTTTCCTTTCCAGCGTGGGCTATCTGCTCTGGATGGCGGCGGCGGCCATTGCCTTGTTTGCGGCGTCCACCCGGCAGATCCAGGGCTCCGTTCTGAACCGTCAATTCGCCTTCTGTGGGGGTGGTTTCTCGCTCTGGCTCTGCCTCGACGACATGTTCCTGGTGCATGACCGCTACCTCGGTGAGGCGTTCCTCTACATCACCTACGCCTTCTTCACCGGGTTGCTGTTGTTCCGCTTCCGTGGCCCTCTGCGGCGCTTCGGTGGCGACACCTTTCTGGTGTCCGTGGTGTTGTTGGACCTGTCGGTTCTGACCGATGCCCTCCAGGGGCTGTGGCCGAATTCCTATGAAACGGTGCAGATCTTTGAGGAGGGATTCAAGTTCCTTGGGATTGCCGCCTGGCTCAGTTTTTGGTGCCATTACGTCAGTTCCGCCTCCAAGCCGGCCGCCCTTGAGCAGCACTGATCGATTCGCGTCATCGCCTCGATGACGCCCTGGCCGGCCTGGTTGCGGCTTGGTCTTCTGCTGCCAGTGCTGGGCTTGAACGCCTTTGTGCTGAAGCGTTTGCTGGTGCAGTTCGCCCCATTCCCCGGGCTGTTCCTCACCGCGGCTTTGATCGCCTTTTTGTTGGACCTGCCCTGCCGCTGGCTCGTGCAACGGGGTCTTCCCCGCGCCTGGGCCATCGTCAGCGTGGTCCTGGTGACCCTGGGGCTTCTGGTCTGGGCCGCTGTGGCCTTGGTGCCGCTCTTGATCGAACAGCTCAGCCAATTGCTCAGTGCCTCGCCGTCTCTGCTCACGGCGGCGGAGCAGTGGATCGATCGGGGTCAGCTCTGGGCGCTGGACCATGGCCTGCCGGCTGATTTCGCTGACCTCAGCAGTGATCTGGTGGCCCAGTTCAGCCGTCTGGCGACGCAGTTGAGCCAGCGTCTGTTGGGCCTGCTGGGGGCCACGGTGGGGACCACGATCAATGTGGTGATCGTGCTGGTGCTGGCGGTCTTCCTGCTGTTTGGGGCGGATCCGATCGTCGATGGTCTGGCCCGCTGGCTGCCCGACCGTTGGAGGGATCTGGTGCAGACGACCCTCGAGCGCACCTTTCGGGGCTATTTCGCCGGCCAGGTGGTGTTGGCGCTGATCCTCAGTGGTGGTCAGCTCCTGGTGTTCACCGCCCTGAACATTCCCTACGGCGTCTTGTTCGCCGTGCTGATCGGCTTCACCACCCTGGTGCCCTATGCCAGTGCCGTGTCGATCGTCTCAGTGAGTGCGGTGCTGGCGGTTCAGGACCCCCGCACAGGCCTTGAGTTGCTTGCCGCGGCGATTGTGGTCGGTCAGATCGTGGATCAGGTGATCCAACCGCGGCTGATGGGCAGCATCGTTGGCTTGCAACCGGCCTGGTTGCTGATCGCCTTGCCCATTGGGGCCCGGGTGGGAGCCCTCTATGGCGTGGGGGATCTTCTGGGCCTGCTGTTGGCGGTGCCGGTGGCTAGTTGCATCAAAACCCTGGCGGATGCTGCCAGGGCTGGCGACGGCGACCTCAGGCGGCCGGAATCACCCCACGCTCCTGGAGCGCTTTGATCACCAGCTCCACGGAGTCGGCCAGATCCTGCTTGCCTGTGTCGATCTTCAGTTCGGGCGTTTCCGGTGCTTCGTAAGGGCTGGAGATGCCGGTGAATTCCTTGATCTGCCCCGCCCGTGCCTTGGCGTAGAGACCTTTGGGGTCGCGGGATTCGCAGACCTCGAGATCAGCGGCGCAGAACACCTCGAGGAAGTCACCGTCCTCCACCAGCTCACGGGCCTTGTCCCGGTCTGCACGGAAGGGCGACACAAAGGCGGTCAGCACGATCACGCCCGCATCCAGGAACAGCTTGGCCACCTCACCGATGCGGCGGATGTTCTCCTCACGGTCGGCATCGGAGAAGCCCAGGTCTTTGCAGAGGCCGTGGCGGATGTTGTCGCCATCCAGCACATAGGTGGCGAGTCCCCGCTCGAACAGGGCTGCATTGACGGCGTTGGCCAGGGTGCTCTTGCCAGAGCCGGAGAGCCCGGTGAACCAAAGAATGGCGCTGCGGTGCCCACGCTGCTTCGAGCGCTCGTCGCGGCCCACGGAGGCCTCATGCCAGGCGATGTTGGTGGACGCACCCTTGTTGGTGAGTTCTCCGTAGGTGGGGCTGGCGGTCATGGCCACGGCATGAAGTGGCGGCCATTCTCCCTTAGCCCCCCGCCCGTTTCGGCCGGTATCCCTCCTTGCTGAGCAGCTCGAGCGCCAGATCCACCTGATCTCCTTGCAGTTCGATCACGCCGTCCTTGGCGGTCCCGCCACTGCCGATGCGTGTTTTGAGCTTCTTCAGCAGCACCTTGAAGCCCGCAGCATCCAGCTCCAGGCCCCGGATCACCGTCACGGTTTTGCCCCCTTTGCCACCACGGGTGGGCTGCACCCGCACTATTTGTTGCGCCTTGGCCGTGGGCTCCGTCGCAGGGCCGCTCGGTCGCTGCAGGCTCTCGGCACTGCTGAATTCTTGCCAGCCTCCTTTCGGCATCCACCCGTCGCAACCGGATTGCATTGTCGATGAGCGCCGATGCGGCGCCCCACGGCGTGACCGCCTGCTTACGCTGAGCCGACGCTCCGCCGTGGATCCGTGACCAGCACCCTGCCCAACTCCAGCACTCCGGATCCCTCCAGCCTGCAGCCAGCGGTGCGCCCCGGCGCCCATGGCCGCTTTGGACGATTCGGTGGCCAGTACGTGCCCGAGACCCTGATGCCGGCCTTGGCGGAACTGGAGCAGGCAGCGGCCCAGGCCTCGAACGATCCCGCTTTCACCGCCGAGCTCAACCGCCTGCTCAAGAACTACGTCGGGCGGGCGACACCGTTGTATGAGGCCGAGCGTCTCACCGCCCACTACCGCCGCGCCGACGGTGGCCCCCGCATCTGGCTCAAGCGAGAAGACCTGAACCACACCGGTGCCCACAAGATCAACAACGCCCTGGGGCAGGCCCTGCTGGCCCTGCGCATGGGTAAGAAGCGGATCATTGCCGAGACCGGTGCGGGCCAGCACGGCGTCGCCACGGCCACGGTCTGTGCCCGCTTCGGTCTGGAGTGCGTGATCTATATGGGCGCGGAAGACATGCGCCGTCAGGCCCTCAATGTGTTCCGCATGCGCCTGCTGGGCGCCACGGTGCAACCGGTGACGGCCGGCACCGCCACTCTCAAGGACGCCACCAGTGAGGCGATCCGCGACTGGGTGACCAACGTCGAGACCACCCACTACATCCTTGGATCCGTCGCTGGTCCGCACCCTTATCCGATGTTGGTGAGGGATTTCCATGCTGTGATCGGTGAGGAGTCCAAGCAGCAGTGTCAGGACGCCTTCGGCCGGCTGCCCGACGTGCTGATGGCCTGCGTTGGCGGTGGCTCCAATGCCATGGGCCTGTTCCATCCCTTTGTGCAGGACACGTCTGTGCGGCTGATCGGTGTTGAGGCCGCCGGTGATGGTGTGGCCAGCGGTCGCCACGCCGCGACGATCACCGAGGGTAGAGCCGGTGTGCTGCACGGCGCCATGAGCCTGCTGCTGCAGGACGGCGACGGTCAGGTGATGGAGGCCCACTCCATCAGTGCAGGTCTCGATTACCCCGGAGTGGGGCCGGAGCACAGCTACCTGCGGGAGATCGGGCGTGCCGAGTACGCCGCAGTCACCGACCAACAGGCCCTCGATGCCCTGCGCCTGGTGAGTGAGCTTGAGGGCATCATTCCGGCCCTGGAAACCGCCCACGCCTTTGCCTGGCTTGAGCAGCTTTGCCCCACCCTGGCCGATGGCACCGAAGTGGTGATCAACTGCTCCGGCCGCGGCGACAAGGACGTCAACACCGTGGCGGAGAAGCTGGGGGATCAGCTTTAAGGAGTGATCCTCAGGCCAGCAGCAATTCCAGATGGCGGGCCACCCGCTGCACGGCGGCCCGTGCCGTGGCGTAGGCCATCCGCATCGGCCCCACCAGAGCCACATGGCCTAGCCCCTCGTTGCAGCGGTAGGGCGCCTGAACCACGGCACAGGCCTCCAGGGCTGGCTGCGGATGTTCCTCGCCGATCCACACCCGTGCGGATTCACCGCGGCTGATCAAGGTGGCGGGTTGGTCATCGATCAGTTCCAGCAGCGGCCGAAGGCTGGAGGTGCTTTCAAATTCTGGTTCGCTCACCAGCCTGGAAAGGCCATGCACCACCACCTGTGTGGAGTTGGCGGGGGTGGGCTGCTCAAGGGCGTTGCGCAGCACAGCGCCGCTGCGTTGCAGCTGCCTGGGCAGTGCGTCCCAGTTCAGATCGCCCTGCTCGAGCTGAGCCGACGCCCAGCGTTCCATCGCGGTGAGTTCGGTTTCAGCCCCGTGGGGCAGACGCAGGTTGAGGTGGCTGGCGCGGCCATTGGCTTCCACCAGCATCACCAGCAGTCGATCACCGCTGGGCACCAGACGGATCGTCTCCAGTTGCTGGTTCTCCTGCTGCGGTTGGGTGATCAGGCTCATCAGACCGGTGAAATCCGTCAGCCGACGAGCCAGATGCATCATCAGGTCGTCCAAACCGGCCCAACGAAGACTGAGGCCGGTGAGCTCCCGTTCCAGGTGTTGAACAGCGATGCCGGGTTCCGGCAGCAACGTGTCCACGTAGTGCCGGTATCCCATCGGACTGGGAACGCGTCCGGCGGAGGTGTGCGGTTGATGCAGCAGTCCTCGGCGCTCAAGCGCCCCCATGGCGGAGCGAACGGTGGCGGAGCTGGCGGGAATGCCGAAGCGTTGCACCAGGGTGCGGCTGCCCACCGGCTCCATCGTGTCGACGTAGTGGTGCACCGTCGCCTGAAGCACCTGTTCTTGCCGAAGGGACAGGGGCTTGCTCATCAGTAGCGGGGAACGCTGGGATCCACCTGAAGGCTCCAGGCATCAATGCCTCCCTCAAGGTTCCACACCTCAAGGCCCCAGGGTTGGTCCAGCAGCCACAGGCCGAAGTGGTAGCTGCGCACGCCGGCATGGCAGACCACCACGACGGGTTGATCGGGGTTGAGGTCGGCCTGCAGTGTTCCAAGCCATGCATTGGATTGGCTCAGGGGGCGGTGCAGCACCGCACCCGGGAAGGCAGCGATCGCGAGCTCAGCCTCCTCGCGCACATCCACCAGTTGCGGTGAAGGTCGCTCGCTTTGCAGCCATTGCTGCAGTTCAGAAGCTTGGATTGGTTGTGGTTGTTGGGATTGGCCCATGGCGCCATTCTGCGGTGATGGACAAAGATGAGGCGACCCGAGACCGCCGGCCCATGAAGGCCCGCCCCTTCCTCAGCGCTGCCGGCGCTGTGCTGTTGTCGCTGATTTTGCTGGCCGCTGGCCTGCTCTGGACCATGAACCGCCAGAGCCCCCTGCAGCTGGCAGAGCAGCCGTTGCATCTGCCTCGGGCGGCCCGGTTTGTGCCCCGGGATGCTGACCTGTCCCTCCATTGGCTGGCCGATCCAGGACGGCTGCCGGCCTATGCCCAGGCCGTTGCCCCTGCCTCCCAACGCCGCGATGCCCGTGATGGCGCCCGGCAGTGGCGCGAAGGCGTCTTTGCCCTCGCGGGCCTCCAGTTCGGTCTTGAGCTTGAGCCCTGGCTTGGTGAGGAGGTCAGTCTCACCCTCACCGATGGGGATTCCAACACCGGTTGGGTGTTGGCTTTGACCAGTCGGGATGACGACGGCGCCCGGCGCTTTCTGCAACGGTTCTGGCAGACCCGCAGCCTGGCGGGCACCGACCTGCAGATCAGCAGTTACCGCGGCATCGGTGTGATCAGCGGCCAGGGGGCGTTGGTGGGGCATGACCCCCAACCCCTGGCCACGGCCTTGATTGACGATGATCTGCTGCTCGTGGCCTCAGGCCGGGGTGTGCTGGAGCAGGCCCTCGATGTCTCCCAGCTTCCGGATCAGCATCAGCTGGGGGATCAACGCTTGCAACGTCAGGTGGCTGAGCTCGGCGAAGGCGTGGCTCTGCTCACGGCATCTCCCCATGCCCTTGAGCATTGGCTGCAGCTGCCTGAGCTGGTGGCCCAACGGGACGATCTGAGCGGACTCGTGGCATCACTGCGACCGGAGGGTTCAACCCTGGCGGTCGATGGGCGCCTCGGGTTCCGGCAAGCCCTTGGCGCCGACCCCTGGCCTGGGCTCACGGATCTGACGGCGTCGGCCGGTGGCCATGCCCGCTGGCTGGCTCAGCTGCAGAGCCCAGCCCGTTTGTTGGATCCCAGCGAAAGCCATCCACTGGCCCAATGGTTCGCTCCGTTGCTGGAGCAGCGCCTGGCGGACCAGCCGGCGGCCGATGCTGTTGTGGGGGCCGATGCTGGCCCTCTTCTCTGGCAGGACCAACCCGAGGGCTGGCTGCTGGCCACCCGCCCTCAAAGCCCCGCCAGGGATGCGGTGGATGCGCGTCTGCAGGAGCAGGGCCTGACCCGTTCTGAGCTGGAGGGCGATGGTGAGGTGTTGAGCGTGTGGACGCGGCTGGTGCGCCAGCGGGGACGCCAGCCTGGGGTGGACGCTCAATTGGCGGTGGCTCAGGTTCGCTCGTCTGCGTTGAACTGGTGGGGCGAGTCCTTGATGGCTCTGGCGCAGCGCCAGAACGGGCGTGCCATCCAGCCCCGCTTGAACCAGTGGCAGGAGCTCACAGCCTCCGCTCAACCGGCGCAGGCCCTCCTGCTGGCGGATGAGCCGGCCCGCGCACTGTTGGGGCAATGGCGGCCCTGGGCCCTGCTGCAGGTGATGGCGGGGCGGCCGCTTCAGGATCAGGTCCGCGGCCTTGCGGTGGCCGTCGACGTTGATCGTCAGGAGCAAGGCAGTACCGAGATTCCGTTGCATGCCCGGCTCGAACTCGGCTGACCTGGTTCTGTTGCGGCATGGCATCGCCGAGCCCCGCCAGGCGGGCCAGGGCCATCCCGATCGACCCCTAACCGCCGCTGGCCGTCAGCGAACCCAGCGGGTGATGGCGGCCCTGGCGCAACGGGGGCTGCGGTTGGATCGCTTGCTGTCCAGCCCTTATCGCCGGGCTCTGCAAACGGCGGAACCGGCTTTGGAGGCGGGGCTCGCTTCTGAACTCGCGGTGGATGAACGGCTTCAGCCGGGAGGGGACCTCAACATGCTGGTGACCGCCTTCGAACAACTGCTTGGCTTGGTCGGCCATGAGCCGGATCTTGGCGATCTGGCCTGCGGTCTTCTGGGGTGTGCCCCGGGATCCCTGGTGCTGAAGAAAGCCGGCGTGATTCAGCTGCGTCGGTCCACGGGCCAGTGGCAGTTGAAGGCTTTGCTTCGGCCAGCACTGTTGATTGACGATTTAGGTTGCTGTTAGAGGCAATCAGGCGGTGGCCCAGCAGCAGACAGGCGACCTGCGCCATGCGCGGACCGGGATCGAACTGCGTCCAGGTCTGGATGGCGTGCCGGCCACCCAGTCGGCGATCTGCGACATCGATGGAGAGCAAGGTCTGCTCACCTATCGCGGCTATCCGATGCAGGATCTGGCGGCCAACAGCAGTTTTCTGGAAACGGCTTACCTGCTGATCTGGGGAGAGCTGCCCAGCCGCGACCAGCTGGCGGAGTTTGAGCACGCGGTTCAGATGCACCGGCGGGTCAGCTTCCGGGTGCGGGACATGATGAAGTGCTTCCCGGCCAGCGGCCATCCGATGGACGCGCTGCAGTCCAGTGCAGCTTCCCTGGGGCTGTTCTATTCGCGCCGGGCGATCGACGACCCGCAGTACATCTATGACGCGGTGGTGCGGCTGATCGCCAAGATCCCCACGATGGTGGCCGCTTTTCAGCTGATCCGCAAAGGCCAGGACCCAATCCAGCCCCGGGATGATCTGGCCTACTCCGCCAATTTCCTCTACATGCTCACCGAACGTGAGCCGGATCCCCTGGCGGCGCGGATCTTTGATCGCTGCCTGATGCTCCATGCCGAGCACAGCCTCAACGCCAGCACCTTCAGTGCCCGCGTCACCGCCAGCACCCTCACCGACCCCTACGCCGTGGTGGCTTCAGCCGTCGGCACCCTGGCGGGCCCACTCCACGGTGGCGCCAACGAAGATGTCCTCGCCATGCTCGAGCAGGTGGGCAGTCCCGAGAATGCTGGCGCTTTCTTGGATGAGGCCATCGCGGCCAAGCGCAAAATCATGGGCTTCGGTCACCGGGAATACAAGGTGAAGGATCCCCGTGCCGTGATCCTGCAGGCCCTGGTGGAGGAGATGTTCGCCAGCTTTGGCCATGACGACCTCTACGACGTGGCCCGGGCGATCGAAGCAGAAGCAGCGTCCCGCCTCGGCCCCAAAGGCATCTATCCCAACGTCGATTTTTATTCGGGCCTGGTGTACCGCAAGCTCGGCATTCCCAGGGATCTGTTCACGCCGGTCTTCGCCATTGCCAGGGTTGCCGGCTGGCTGGCTCATTGGCGAGAGCAGCTCGGGGCGAACCGGATTTTCCGGCCTTCGCAGATCTACTCCGGATCCCAGCCACGCTCCTGGATGCCCATTGAGGAGCGCGTCTCGGCTCCGGCCGCCTAAGTTGCACCCACTTCCGTCGACACCATGGTGAGTCCGGGATTGGACCTGGAATTGAGCTTTAGCCAGGCCCTGCAAGGGTTTGGCTTCTCCCCGGAGGTGGCGAGGCTGCTTTGGCTGCCGCTGCCGATGCTGCTGGTTCTGGTGGCTGCAGTGGTGGGTGTTCTGGTTTCGGTGTGGCTGGAACGCAAGATTTCCGCTGCCGTCCAGCAGCGGATCGGTCCGGAGTACGCCGGTGCCCTGGGCGTGCTTCAGCCCCTGGCTGACGGCCTCAAGCTGCTCGTCAAGGAAGACATCATCCCGGCGCGGGCCGACAGCCTGCTGTTCACCCTCGGCCCGGTGCTGGTGGTGGTGCCGGTGATCATCTCTTGGCTGATCATTCCTTTCGGCCAGAACCTGCTGATCAGCAATGTGGGCGTGGGGATCTTCCTCTGGATCGCCTTCAGCAGCATCCAGCCGATCGGCTTGCTGATGAGCGGCTATGCCTCCAACAACAAGTACTCGCTGCTCGGTGGGCTGCGGGCCGCGGCTCAATCGATCAGCTACGAGATTCCCCTGGCTCTGGCGGTGCTGGCCATCGTGATGATGACCAACTCGCTGAGCACGGTCGACATCGTGGGTCAGCAGACCGGTGCCGGCATCTTCAGCTGGAACATCTGGCGCCAGCCGGTGGGCTTCCTGATTTTTTGGATCTGTGCCCTGGCCGAGTGTGAGCGGCTGCCCTTCGACCTTCCCGAAGCTGAGGAAGAGCTGGTCGCCGGCTATCAGACCGAGTATGCGGGCATGAAGTTCGCTCTCTTCTACCTGGCGGGTTACATCAACCTGGTGCTCTCGGCCGTCCTGGTCAGCGTTCTGTATCTCGGTGGTTGGGGCTTCCCGATTCCTGTGGAGTGGCTGGCCGGCTGGTTGAACCAGCCCATCGATGCCCCCGTGGTGCAGGTGATCACGGGCACCGTTGGCATCGTGATGACGGTGCTCAAGGCCTATCTGCTGGTGTTCGTGGCGATCCTGCTGCGCTGGACCACCCCCCGCGTGCGCATTGACCAGCTGCTCGATCTTGGCTGGAAGTTCCTGCTGCCCCTGTCCCTGGTGAACCTTCTGGTGACAGCAGCCCTCAAGCTCGCATTCCCCGTTGCATTCGGCGGCTAGGTTTTCCTACCTAGGATTTCTACGCTCCCGGCTCCGCTTCGTTCTCTCCCTTTCAGACCATGTTCGGCTTCCTCAAACAGGTCGGTGATTACACCCGGGATGCAGTCGATGCAGCCCGGAATCTGGCCCAAGGCTTTTCGGTCACGTTCGACCACATGCAGCGCCGTCCGGTCACGGTGCAGTACCCCTACGAGAAGCTCATTCCTTCCGAGCGTTATCGGGGCCGGATTCACTACGAGTTCGACAAGTGCATCGCCTGTGAGGTGTGCGTGCGGGTCTGCCCGATCAATCTTCCGGTGGTCGATTGGGTGATGAACAAGGCCACGAAGAAGAAGGAGCTGCGCAACTACTCCATCGACTTCGGAGTCTGCATTTTCTGCGGCAACTGCGTCGAGTACTGCCCCACCAACTGCCTCTCGATGACGGAGGAGTACGAGCTGGCGGCTTTTGATCGCCACAGCCTCAACTACGACAACGTGGCCCTCGGACGCCTTCCCACCAGCGTCACCACCGACCCCTCCGTTGTTCCCCTCAGGGAACTCGCCTATCTGCCGGCGGGCGAGATGGATCCCCACGGTGTTGCGGCCGATCGTCCCCGGGCTGGTCAGCTGCCGTCTCAGGTGTTGGAGACCCTCACCCCTCCTGCCAAGTCCTCTGCCAAGAATGAGGGACAATCCTCCAGTGAGGCCAAGGAGGGCGACGCATGACCATCGCGACAACCACCGAGCTGATCTGTTTTCTGGTGCTGTCTGCCGTTGTGGTGATCGGCGCCCTGGGTGTGGTGCTGCTCAGCAACATCGTCTATTCCGCCTTTCTGCTGGGCGGGGTGTTCACCGCCGTTGCTGGGCTCTACCTGCTGCTGAACGCCAGTTTCGTGGCCATGGCCCAGATCCTGGTGTATGTGGGCGCGATCAACGTGTTGATCCTGTTCGCGATCATGCTCGTCAACAAGCGGGAAGACCTCAAGGCCATCGCCAACCTCACCACGCGCCGCGTGGTGTCCGCCGGCGTCTGCGCCGGTCTGCTGGCGTTGCTGGTTCGTGTTGTGGTCACCACCCCCTGGTCGCTGCCCGGTCCCGCCGCTGTGGGTGAAGAGGCCACGGCCCGCATCGGTGAACACTTGTTCACCGATTACCTCTTGCCGTTTGAGGTGGCATCGGTGCTGCTGCTGATGGCCATGATCGGCGCCATTGTGTTGGCCCGTCGTGATGTGCTGGCCACAGATGTGGTCACCGGTGAGGTGGCTGATCAAGGCCTGATTGAGAAGGCCCGTACTCCCTTGCTGATGAATCGAGCGGACTGATGAGCGATTTTCTTGCCACGCTTCCCTCCCTGCAGGCCTACCTCCTGGTGGCCGCAATGCTCTTCTGCATCGGCGTTTGGGGTTTGATCAACAGCCGCAATGCAGTGCGCGTGCTGATGAGCATTGAGCTGATGCTCAATGCCGTGAACATCAACCTGATGGCCTTCTCCTCCTTCGTGGATGGTGATCTGATTCGCGGCCAGGTTTTCGCTGTGTTCGTGATCACGGTGGCCGCCGCTGAGGCCGCTGTCGGTCTGGCGATCCTGCTGTCGCTTTATCGCAATCGCGTTACCGTCGACATGGAGCAGTTCAACCTGCTGCGCTGGTAACCCCCGCACACCTGGGTCATGCGTCTCGATCGGGTCTGGGTGATCTATCGGGCCGACAGCCAGCCTGCCCAGCGTGAAGCCCGGCAATGTGCCAAGGAGCTGAAAGCTCTCGGCTCCCATGTGGTTACCGCGATGTCGGGTCCGCGGGTGAATCCTTTCCCCGGTCTGCTGGCTGTTGAGGAGTCGTTGCCCGACCTGGCGCTGGTGCTGGGGGGAGATGGCACGGTGCTGGGGGCTGCCCGCCACCTGGCGGTGCATGACATCCCGATCCTCAGCATCAATGTGGGAGGCCATCTGGGCTTTCTCACCCATGACCGGCGTGTGTTGCGCGGTGATCAGATCTGGCAACGCCTCCAAGACGATCAGTTCGCGATCGAACGTCGCATGATGCTTCAGGCGATGGTGGATCGACGCTCCGCTGAAGATCGAGCGGCTTCGCCGGCTCCTTTGCAGCAGCCGGATCTCGAAGACGATGAAGAGCATCACTGGGCCTTCAACGACTTCTACCTGCGGGCCTACCGCGATGAGATTTCGCCCACCTGCACGCTGGAGCTCGAGATCGATGGGGAAGTGATCGACCAGGTGCGTGGTGATGGCCTGATCCTCTCCACCCCGACGGGGTCCACCGGGTACGCCCTGGCGGCAGGGGGACCGATTCTTCACCCCGGCATCGATGCGATCATCGTTGCCCCGATCTGCCCGATGAGCCTCTCCAGCCGAACGCTGGTGGTGCCGCCTCGGGCCAGGTTGGTGATTTGGCCCCTCGGGGCTGGGGATCACCGCATCAAGCTGTGGAAGGACGGTGTGGGCTGCACGGTGCTGGAGCCTGGCGAGTGCTGTGTTGTTCAGCAGGCGCGCCACCATGCCCTGATGGTGTTGCTCAATCAAAGCCCGTCGTATTACCGAACCCTTTCCCACAAGCTGCATTGGGCGGGAAGCTTGCACGCGTCTCAGCCCTCGCAGAATTGAGCCATGGCCCTCGAGATTGAACGGCGCTTTCTCGTGCGGTCGGACGCCTGGCGCAGCAGTGCTGGCCCCGCACAGCCGCTGCGTCAGGGCTATCTGGCCGCCAGTGCCGACGGTGTGACGGTGCGGATGCGTCTGCGCGGATCGGATCAGGCCTGGCTCACCCTGAAGGCGGCGGCTGATGCCGTTGGCCTGGTGCGCCACGAGTTCGAATATCCGATTCCCGTGGCGGACGCCGAAGCCCTCTGGGATCTGGCGCCGCACCGCCTGGACAAAGTCCGCTACGCCCTGGATTGCCCTGGTGGTGACTGGGTGGTGGATTGTTTCCAGGGCGAGAACGCCCCCTTGGTGCTGGCGGAGGTGGAGCTGGCATCGGCCCAGGCGGATCTGCTGATTCCGCCCTGGTGTGGCGAGGAGATCACCGGGGAGTCCCGCTGGAGCAATGCGGTGCTGGCCCAGCATCCGGTTCAGTCCTGGCCTGAAGCGCAGCGTCGACGTTTTGGCTGGCCCTAAGGCCGGACTGGATTTGTCTTCAGATTTCCTTTAGCTTTGAGGAGTTCTGATTGGTGGCTCCTTCCAGTGGTGGGTCTATACGACACAACTGGAATGCTTCGCTTCGCAGGCTCCAGCGTGGAGGCCTGTCTGGAATACGCCACGCTGTTTCAGATCCCTGTGGGCCCCACCTCCCTTCAAAGCTTGCCGGAGCCTGTCAGCTCCACGATCAGGCTGAGGGGGGATCGTGTTCTGGAAGGACGCAACAGTTGAAGCCGTCCCGGCAGATCTTGCCGTTGTCCATGGCCCAATTGAGCAGTGCCACCCGGTTCTTCGAGCCGGTCTTGGTGAACACGTTGCTCACATGGTTGTCCACCGTTCGTTTGCTGATGGTGAGACGGTCAGCGATTTCCTGATTGGTCAGTCCTTCGGCCACGAGCTCGATGATCTCGATCTCCCTGGCAGAGAGGGAGATCTCCAGAGGATCGGTACCGTCAAGGGAGGACATGGGCGACCACCGTTGGGATCATGCTAGTCCGGACGACCGGTCTGATCCTGCATAGTGGGCCGGTGAAATGGAACGAGATTTGAGCACGGCGCTGCAGCGTGCAATTGAGGCCGGGGATCAGGTGCTTACGGCCGAGGTGATGCCTCCTCGCGGAGCCGACCCCTCCCACATGCTGGCCATGGCAGCGTCGCTGCAAGGCCGTGTCCATGCCGTGAATGTGACCGATGGCAGTCGGGCCGTGATGCGGATGAGCAGCCTGGCCTCCTGCAAGTTGCTGTTTGAGGCCGGTCTGGAACCGGTGTTGCAGATGGCCTGCCGGGACCGCAACCGCATCGCGCTTCAGGCCGATCTGCTCGGGGCCCATGCCTTAGGGATCCGCAACCTGTTGTGTCTCACTGGCGATCCAGTGCGGGCGGGCGATCAGGCTGATGCTCGGCCGGTGAATGAGTTCGAGTCGGTGAAGCTTCTGCAGCAGGTGGACGCCCTCAATCGGGGCGTGGATCCCGTGCAGGGCACCCTGCCCGATGGGGCGACCACGCTGTTTGCCGGGTGTGCTGCTGACCCACAATCGAGGAGCTGGAGCGGTCTCCAGCGCCGGTTGCAGCGCAAGCAGGCGGCGGGAGCCCGCTTCGTTCAAACCCAGATGGTGATGGACCCTGAAGCGCTCGAGCGCTTCCAGCGCGAACTGGCCGGCCCCCTGGACCTTCCCGTGCTCGCTGGCGTGTTTCTGCTGAAGTCAGCCAAGAATGCCCGGTTCATCAACCGCGTTGTGCCGGGAGCCTGCATCCCCGATGCGTTGATCCATCGGCTGGAGTGCGCCGAGAATCCCGCCATGGAGGGTGTGGCCATCGCTGCTGAACAGGTGAAGCGTTATCTCGGCATCGTTCGTGGCGTTCACCTGATGGCGATCAAGGCGGAGGAGTGCATCCCGTTGATCCTGGATCGCGCCGGACTCAGCTCGCTGCCTGGGTGAGGTCGGTGCCGAGCAGCTCCGCCATGGCTTTCTGCTGCGGGGAAGGCTCCACAAGGTCCTGACGACGGGCATCGGTGATCAGCCAGTCGAGCGAGGCCTCCTGCAGATCGAAGTGATCACCGTCCTTGCCCACGCAGTAGCGGCCGAACACCAGCTTCTCGAGCAGCTGTACGCCGGGGCCAATGCGCGAGTAGTCGAAGATGATCGAGTTGTCGACCGTGGCGCCCTCGCAGATGTGGCAGCTGGGGCCGATCATGGTGGGCCCAACGATCGTTGCGCCATCTTCGATCTTGGTCATGCCGCCTACGTAGACCGGGCCGGTGACGTTGATCTTGTCCCAGTTGGCGGCCACATTCAGACCGGTGTAAACCCCGGGACGCACCTCCTTGCCGGGGATGCCCACCTGACGGACGTCACCCATCAACACGCTGCGGATGGCTTGCCAGTAGTCGGGAACCTTGCCGATATCCACCCATTCGAAATCCATCGGGATGGCATAGAAGGGTGCACCGAGTTCGGCCAGTTTCGGGAACAGATCCGAGCCGATGTCGAAGGACTGTCCCGAAGGGATGTGTTCAAAGATCTCCGGCTCAAAGATGTAGATGCCGGTGTTGATCGTGTCGCTGAGGGCTTCGTCGACGCTGGGCTTTTCCTGGAAGCTTGAAATTCTGTTCTGGTCATCGGTGACCACAACGCCGTAGCTGCTCACCTGGTCTTTGGGGACCCGTTTGGTGACGAGGCTGGCGATCGCACCCTTCTCTTTGTGCAGTCGTACCGCTTCGCTGAGATCAAGGTCGATCAGCGCATCGCCGCAGAGCACCACGAAGGTGTCGTCGAAGAAGTGCTGGAAATCCTGGATTTTTTTTAGTCCGCCAGCAGACCCCAGGGCACTGCCGATCAGTTCGCCGTCTTCAATCCGTCCTTCAAAGCTGTAGGCAATTTCAACCCCGAAACGCTGGCCATCCCGGAAGTAGTTTTCAATCTCTTCGGCCAGGTGGGAGACGTTCACCATCACTTCGGTGAAACCGTGCTCCTTGAGCAGTTCCAGCAGAAATTCCATCACCGGCTTCTGCAGGATCGGAATCATTGGCTTGGGGATCACATGGGTGATCGGTTGGACCCGCGTCCCCTTACCAGCCGCCAGAATCATCGCCTTCATTGGCGTTTGGTCGGGTCAATACAAGGTAGTGACCATAGACCCGGTCTTAGGCCGCAACGACCGTCCGGGTCGGCGACGGATCTGGCACCTGAAGGCTGCGGATCGGCAGTTGCGTTGCAGTGCCACTCGCGGGGATGAATTTCAGTCGCAGCGGTCCGTGGAGCCAACCCTCCTGTTCCAGCTCAACCCGGCCCTGGCAGGAGAGAAACAGCAGGGCCCAGAACACCCCGACCCGGTCATGGTCCAGGTCCGCGGCGGCGGCCACCTCCCACTGATCCACCAGTTGATCGAAGCCCACCCAGTCCAGGGCGGTCTCCCAACCGTTCAGAAACACCCCCAGTGCTGCGGTTGTTTCCGGCAGCTTTTCGCGGTGGGCCAGTCCGGCCACCTGGGCGATGGCTTCACGGTTGCTGTAGCGCTTCTGCCGTTTGCGGCGGCGTGCCTCGAGTTCGTCTGATTCCAGCTGCTCGGCAATTGTTTCCAGCTGTTCGATCAGCTCCCCGAGGGTGACGGGGCGACGCAAGGGCGGTGGCGCCACGGGCCGCCGCTGCAGATGACGTTCCGGCCGTCGGGGCAGATCAAAGGTCGGATCCAGCCAACCTTGCTCATCGAAGTCGGCATCGAAGTGATCTTCGACTTCAGGCGGCGGCGGCAACATGCTGGTTTCGAGCATCTCCGCCTTGAGTCCCACAAGCACGGAGGCGGCAAGGAAGGCTTCGCTGCTGTCAGCCAGGTCCCGCTCGTAGCTACCACCCCGTCCGGCCAGGGCGGCCGCCACCTGCCCGGGAACCTCGATGCGTTGCCGGAGCTGATCCAGAAAGCCGTCGATGACGGCGATCACATCCACATCCCAGGGATCGAGATCGCCCCGCTCCGCTGCGTTCTGCAGCAGCCGAATCGCAAGGCGGGCTCCAGCATCAGCGCCGTCGTTAGGGGCCACCTGGAGCAAGTCAATTCACCCTTTCCCGGCAAGGTATCGGTCCTCAACCGATGTTGCCAGTGCTGCCTCAGGCCGCGCTGCTGGCGTCGGAGACCTCCGCCTGGTCGTTGTCGTCGCTCTCGGCACTGGTCGCGCTGACGGTGGTTGCGGGGAGGAGGCCCAGCTGGGTTTCAACGGTGGAGCGGTAGCGGCTGAGGTCGGTCTCCAGTTCCTGGATCCGCACCTGCTGTGCTTCGTATTCGTTCGCCTTGCTGAACTGTTCAACGTTGTTGAGCATCCCGGTCCAGGCGGCGAAGAACCAGGCCGACACGGCTCCCAACCCCGCTGCCAGCAGCAGCAGACCCGCCAAAGGCAGGGTGTACTCGACCCCGGGCAACACGTGAACCGTCGTGGGGCTGGTGTTCGCCAGGGTGAAGAACACCGTGATCAGGCCGAAGCTGAAGATCAGGCCGAAGTTGATCTGACGCATGGCAGGGGAGCGTTCCCCTGGAACTTACGGACGGTTGGCTGGGAATGAATCGGAATCGATACGTGATTTATGACGCGCCCAGGCCGGGGGCCTGGATGACTGCTGGAACGGGCGCCTGACCTCGTATCAAGGGGGCCGTTGGTGAGATCACCTGTTCCATCGCACCAAGGTTTCGGTTCACCAGGGCTTCGATCGAGCTGCGGTAGCTGTCGGTCATCAGCTTGGGGTACAGCCCGATTCCGATGATCGGCACCAGCAGGCAGCCGATGATGTAAACCTCGCGTGGCTCCGCATCCACCAGGTTGGTGTGGGACACCAGCTCCTCTTTCTCCTTGCCGAAGAAGATTTCGCGAAGCATCGAGAGCAGATAGATCGGTGTGAGGATCACCCCGACGGCGGCCAGCCCGCAGATCACCACGCGGAAGGGCAGGGTGTAGGCCTCATCCGTGGCGAAACCAGCGAACACCATCAGTTCGCTCACGAATCCGCTCATGCCGGGCAGGGCCAGGGAGGCGAGGGCACACACCGTCCAGAGCGCGAACATGATGCGCATCTTCTGGCCGATGCCTCCCATCTCATCCAGCTGAAGCGTGTGGGTGCGGTCGTAGGTGGCACCCACGAGGAAGAACAGGCTGGCGCCAATCAAGCCGTGGCTGATCATCTGCAGCATGGCGCCACTGGTGCCCAGGGCACTGAAGCTGCCCACGCCGATCAGCACGAAGCCCATGTGGCTGATCGAGCTGTAGGCGATCTTTCGCTTGAGGTTGCGCTGGGCGAAGGAGGTGAGGGCGGCGTAAATGATGTTCACCACCCCCAGCACGATCAGCAGTGGGGCGAACTGAGAGTGGGCCGCTGGCAGCAGTTCACAGTTGAAGCGCAGCAGGGCATAGCCGCCCATCTTCAGCAGGATGCCGGCCAACAACATGTGCACCGGTGCCGTTGCTTCGCCATGGGCATCCGGCAGCCAGGTGTGCAGGGGCACGATCGGCAGCTTCACGCCGAAGGCGATCAGCAGCCCGGCGTAGCAGAGCAGTTGAAAGCCCGTACCGAAGTCTTTGGCTGCAAGAGCGGTGTACTCAAAACTGGGGGTGCCGCCGCCGAAGAAGCCCATGGCCAGGGCGGCCAACAGTATGAACAGGGAGCTGCCGGCGGTGTAGAGGATGAATTTGGTTGCGGCGTACTGGCGTTTCTTGCCGCCCCAGATGGCCAGCAGCAGATACACAGGAATGAGTTCCAGCTCCCAGGCCAGGAAGAACAGCAGCATGTCCTGCACGGCGAACACCGCGATCTGGCCGCCGTCCATGGCCAGCAGCAGGAAATAAAACAGCCGCGGTTTGAAACTCACCGGCCATGCCGCCAGGCAGGCCAGGCTGGTGATGAAGCTGGTGAGCAGGATCAACGGCATCGAGAGCCCGTCGGCTCCCACCGCCCAGGTGAGGCCAAGATCCGGCAGCCAGCTCACCCGTTCGGACAGCTGCAGACCACTCAGGCTGGGGTCATAGCCGGTGAGGTAGGCCGCAACGGTGATCAGGAAGGTGATCAGCGTCACGATCAGGGCGTACCAGCGCACCTGTTTGCCCTCGCCTTTGTCTGGAACCAGCGGAATCAGCAGGGCACCCACAATCGGCACCAGGATCGACAGGCTCAGCCATGGAACGGTTGCCTGCACCGGATCGCTGAGTCCGGCGACTGCGAATTCGAACACGCTGATCCGATCCTCACTGGATGGATCGTAGAAATCATGGCCGCTGTGTCATCACCTCGATAGGCGATGACACACATGGACGATGGGCCTTAAGCGATTGGTCCGCCGATCACGCCAAACAGCACCACCAGGCCGATCACACCGGCAAACACAATCAGGGCATAGAACTGGGCCCGTCCGGTCTCGAGATATTTGAGACCTTCGCCGCTGCCGAGGGTGAGCAGTCCGGTGAGGTTGACCACGCCATCCACCACTTTGGCGTCCACCTCGAGCACCTCCCGCGCCAGTTTGCGGCTGCCGCGGACGAACAGCTTTTCGTTCAACACATCGAGATACCACTTGTTGGCGAGGAAGGCATTCACCGCCGGGAAGCGGCCGGCCACCAGCTGCTCCAGATCAATCCGACGCAGGGCATAGGCCAGAACAGCCAGGCTGATGCCGGCAACGGAGATGGCCACGGAGGCGCCCGCTAGGGGGAGAAACTCGCCCCAGCTGAACTTTTCGGCCATCTCGAGGGCTTCTTCGGGATTGAGAAGGCCCGCAAAACGGCTGTTCCATGGGGTGCCCAAGAGGCCAATTAGGACGGAAGGCACCGCCAGCACCGCCAAGGGGGCCGCCATCGGCCAGGCCGATTCGTGCACGCTGCCGCCATGGGCATGGTGCTCAGAAGGATCCTTGCCAGCGGCGGTGAGCAGCTGGGCCTGCATGGCGGTGTCATTGCCGCGGAATTCCCCTTCAAAAGTGAGGAAGTAAAGCCGGAACATGTAGAAGGCCGTCATCCCCGCCGTCAGGAAGCCCACCACCCAGAGCAGCGGGTAGCTGTTGAAGGCCTGGCCAAGAATTTCGTCCTTGCTCCAGAAGCCTGCCAGGGGCGGAATGCCGCTGATGGCGATGCAGCCGATGAGGAAGGTGATCGAGGTGACCGGCATCTTTTTGCGCAGGCCGCCCATCAGGCGCATGTCTTGGGCGAGAACGGGCTCGTGGCCCACCACATCCTCCATGGCGTGGATGACGGAGCCTGATCCCAGGAACAACATCGCCTTGAAGAAGGCATGGGTCACCAGGTGGAAGATGCCGGCGACCGGGGCACCGCAACCCATCGCCAGCATCATGTAGCCGAGCTGGGAGACGGTGCTGTACGCCAGACCTTTCTTGAGGTCCATCTGGGTGAGGGCGATGGAAGCCCCCAGGAAGCAGGTGATCGTGCCAACGACGGCGATCACGGTTTGAACGATGGGGAACTGGGCGTAGAGGGGATCAAGGCGGGCCACCAGGAACACCCCTGCGGCCACCATCGTTGCGGCGTGAATCAGCGCTGAAATCGGCGTCGGGCCCTCCATGGCATCGGGCAGCCAAACGTGGAGGGGGAACTGGGCCGACTTGGCCATCGGACCCATGAACACCAGAAGGCAGAGCAGCAGCGCTGCCCATGGGGCCACCGTTCCGGCGGTCAGGCCGTTCTGCAGACCATCGGCGATTCCCTGGAAATCGAAGCTTCCGGTGGCCCAGAACAGGCCAAGGATGCCCAGCAGTAGGCCGAAGTCACCAACCCGGTTCACCACAAAAGCCTTCTGAGCGGCGTGGGCGGCACCGTCGCGGTCGTACCAGAAGCCCACCAGCAGGTAGGAGCACATGCCCACCAGTTCCCAGAAGACGTAGATCTCCAGAAGATTGGGACTGATGATCAGACCCAGCATGGAGCTGCTGAACAGCGCCAGGTAGGTGAAAAAGCGCACATAGCCCTTGTCATGGGCCATGTAGCCGTGGGAGTACACCAGCACCAGCAGGGCGATGGTGGTGACCAGCGCCAGCATCACCGCCCCAAGCGGATCCACCACGTAGCCCATCGGCAGAACGAAGCTGCCGGCACTAGCCCAAACGAACAGATGCTCGACCGGCGGGGCCCCATTGAGCTGGTTGAACAGGATGCTGTAGCTGAGGGCCGCAGCTGCACCAACGCAAGAGATCAACAGCAGCGCAACGGGTTTGCGCAACCGATTGATCGTGCGGTTGAAGCTGATCAATCCCAACCCGGTCAGCACTGCACCGAACAGGGGCAGAACGGGAATGAGCCAGGCGAGTTCCTCGGCCGAGGGCATCCGCATAAAGGAGGTTGAAGCGAGTGTAGGCAGCTCAGCCCAGCAGGTTCTGGAGTGCTGAATTGCGCATCAACTCGGCAGCCGTCGGAATGAAGCGATGGGCCCACCAGAACACGCCGACGGCGATGGCGATGCCCAGTTGCGCCGGTCGAACGAATTCCTGCCACTGCAACTGCTGGCGTCCATCCAGCACCGCTGCGAAGGGCACGATTGAGGTGCTGGCCTTGAGCTCGTCAAAGGCTTCGCCGAAGCGGGCCTTCAGGCGCCGGTCGCCATGCCAGACGGCGAAGAGGTGATGGCCGATCAAGCCCACGCAGGTCACCAGCATGAAGCTGCTGCCGATCCAGAAGGCGTGGGTGAGGCACCAGAGGATTTGCCCGATGGCCTGGGGATGGCGGCTGATGCGGATGATCCCCGTGGCGTAAAGACGCACCTGCGGTTTCAGCACCGCCGGGATCTCCAGCAGGTTGTAGGTGGCTGGATAGAGGAAGAGAAAACTGATGGCGGTTCCGATCCACACGAGCGGAATCACCCCAGGCACGCCCTGGAGATTCCAAAGCCGCACCCCGTCGTAGCGATGGGCCAGGAACCATCCGATCACCACCACGGCCGAGGGAATGCTGGCTGCCGCGAAGATCAGGCGCCAGGCCCGTGCTCCGATCACGGCCTCAGCCCGGCTGCGCAGGGCAGCACCACCGCTGTGAATCACGGCAAACAGGATCAGCAGCACCAGCATCACGACGCTGCTGTGGTGGGTGGAGGCCATGGCGGCTGCGTTGGAAGGGCGTGATTCTGGCTGTCGGACGTGGCGGTCCTAAATTTCTGGTGTTCCTCCGGGTGTTCCGCGGTGGCCGATCTGCCGTTCACCCTCGACCAGCTGCGGATCCTTCGCGCGATTGTCAGTGAGGGCAGCTTCAAGAAGGCCGCCGATAGTCTTTACGTCACCCAGCCCGCAGTCAGCCTTCAGATCCAGAACCTGGAGAAGCAGCTGGAGGTGTCGCTGTTTGATCGCGGCGGGCGCAAGGCGCAGCTCACTGAAGCTGGCCATCTGCTGCTGAGTTATTGCGACCGGATCCTCAGCCAGTGCCACGAAGCCTGTCGGGCCCTGGATGATCTCCACAACCTCAAAGGTGGGTCCCTGATCGTGGGGGCAAGTCAGACCACCGGCACCTATCTGATGCCCCGGATGATCGGCCTGTTCCGCCAGAAATATCCGGACGTGTCCGTGCAGCTCCAGGTTCACAGCACCAGACGCACGGGCTGGAGTGTGGCCAACGGTCAGATCGACTTGGCGATCATCGGTGGTGAATTGCCGGCGGAACTCAATGAACTGCTGCAGGTGGTGCCCTACGCCAGTGATGAGCTGGCGCTGGTGCTGCCGGTGAAGCACCCCTTGGCCCGACTGGCTGAACTCACCAAGGAAGACTTGTATCGCCTGGGCTTCGTCTGCCTCGATGCGCAATCCACCACCCGGAAGATGGTTGACCAGCTGCTGGCACGCTCCGGCCTGGATGTGCAGCGCCTGCGCATCGATATGGAGCTGAATTCGCTGGAAGCCATCAAGAACGCCGTTCAGGCGGGCCTGGGCGCCGCCTTTGTCCCTGTGGTGTCGATTGAACGGGAGTTATCGGCGGGCACGATTCACCGGCCCCAGGTGGCTGATCTGCAGGTGCGGCGCCAGCTCAAGTTGATCACCCATCCCGCCCGCTACTGCTCACGCGCCTCGGTGGCCTTCCGCAATGACGTTCTGCCCGTTTTTGCCAGCGCTGACAGCCCGATTCGTCAGGCAGTGAAGGTCGTGCCTGAAGCGATCGGGGAGCAACTGGTTCAGAACTGATCGGCCTCGGGTGTCACGCCCACAGCGTCATCTGCCACGCCTCGGGTGAGGAATTTGTTCTCACTGATGTCGGTTTGGTAGACGCAGCGCACCACGGGCTTGTCCCGAACAGAGCCGATATAGGCAAAGGTGTTCATCCGTTGTTTGCACTCACGCTCCTGCTCGGCGGTGATGGCCCCCTCCTTGCGCAGCACCGACCAGTTCTCCCGACGGATCACACAACCCGGTTGCAGGGTTGGCTGGGTCACAAAGCTGCTGGAGGGGTTGAGCGTCGTGTACATCTCGATGTCCATGACGAAGGCGCTCGCCCCCCACTGGCGGCAGAACTCCGGGTCGGGAACGGCCATGTCCAGTTGCTGGGAGCTGGCGATGTTTCCCTGGTCGCCTGTGGTGGTGCTGGTGACAGCGCTGCCGATGCCGATTCCCACCACGAGAACTCCTGCCAAGACGGCCACGGTGAGGGTGCTGAATTGAAAGCCGCCCTGGCCGCCTCCTCCACCTGGTGGGGGGGCGGGAGGACGGCCGTATCCGACCCGGGGTGGAGCGTCATAGCGGTCACGCTCACCGCGGTCGTAGCGGCCATCACGCGGTCGGCGGCCGCCGCGGTCGTAGCGCGAGCCGGTCACAACAGTTCTGGGGTGCGGGGCAGGCCCATGGAGAAGTTCTGCACGCGGCCATCCGGGTTGTAGCTGAGTTCTCCGGCCTGGAGCAGTTGCCGGATGAATCCCTCCAGGTCTGTGCCAATGCGACGCAGGGTGTAGTCACTCAGTTCGCCGCCGGCTGCGGCATCCACCAGTTCCTTGAAGCGTCCCTGCACCTTGGCGAGGCTGGCGGCATCCCAGAGAAATTCGTTGTCGGGATCCAGATCCAAGGTCAGTTGGTCATCTGAAGGAACCAGATCCTCCTCTTGAAGCGCTGCTGTGAACAGGCGCACGTGGCGGGTGGTGCACTTGAGAAGGGTGTCAGCCAAGACGCGCCCACGGGAAAGCTGACACGACTTTAAGAAGCGAACGGGGGTCAAGCCCTTTTAAGGTTGGTTTCACTTTCGAGACGGCCGCATGCGCGTCGCTATTGCCGGAGCTGGTCTTGCTGGACTCTCCTGTGCCAAATACCTGGCGGATGCCGGCCACACCCCCATCGTTGTGGAAGCCAGGGATGTTCTCGGCGGCAAGGTGGCGGCCTGGAAAGACGAAGACGGCGACTGGTACGAAACCGGCCTGCACATCTTCTTCGGGGCCTACCCGAACATGCTGCAGCTGTTCAAGGAGCTGAACATCGAAGACCGGCTTCAGTGGAAGAGCCATTCGATGATCTTCAACCAACCCGAGGAGCCCGGCACCTACAGCCGCTTTGATTTCCCTGATCTGCCTGCACCGGTGAATGGTGTGGCGGCGATCCTGGGCAACAACGACATGCTCACCTGGCCGGAGAAGATCAGCTTCGGCCTGGGACTGGTCCCCGCCATGCTCCGGGGCCAGGGTTACGTCGAAGAGTGCGACAAGTATTCCTGGACGGAGTGGCTGCGGATCCACAACATCCCAGAGCGGGTGAATGATGAGGTGTTCATCGCCATGAGCAAGGCGCTGAATTTCATCGATCCCGATGAGATCTCCGCCACCGTGGTGCTCACGGCCCTGAACCGCTTCCTGCAGGAGAAGAACGGCTCCCAGATGGCGTTCCTGGACGGCGCACCGCCGGAGCGCCTCTGCCAGCCGGTGGTCGAGCACATCGAATCACTGGGTGGTGAGGTGCATCTCGACAGCCCCCTGCGTGAGATCAAGCTCAATCCCGATGGTTCTGTGGCGGCCTTCCACATCGGTGGCGTGAAGGGCAAGGAAAGCTTCGACCTCACCGCTGATGCCTATGTCAGTGCCTTGCCGGTGGATCCCTTCAAGCTGCTGCTGCCCGAGCCCTGGAAGCAGATGGAAGTGTTCCAGAAGTTGGATGGCCTCCGGGGTGTCCCTGTGATCAACCTGCACCTCTGGTTCGATCGCAAGCTCACCGACATCGACCATCTGTTGTTCAGCCGCTCCCCTCTGCTCAGCGTGTATGCCGACATGAGCATCACCTGCAGGGAGTACGAAGATCCCGACAAGTCGATGCTTGAGCTGGTTTTTGCTCCTGCCAAAGACTGGATCGGCCGCCCCGATGAGGAGATCATCGAGGCCACCATGGGCGAGCTCAAGAAGCTGTTCCCGATGCACTTCAGTGGCGACAACCCCGCCACCCTGCGCAAATACAAGGTCGTGAAGACGCCGTTGTCCGTTTACAAGACGACTCCCGGCTGCCAGGAGCTTCGCCCGGATCAGACCACCCCGATCAAGAACTTCTTCCTCGCGGGCGACTACACCATGCAGCGTTATCTCGCCTCGATGGAGGGTGCTGTTCTCAGCGGCAAGCTCTGCGCCGGTGCGGTGGACCGCAAGACAGGTCAGCTGGCATCATCGACCTCTTCCAGTGAGCCTGTGACGGCCTGAGCCATGCCCCTCGCCTCCCCGGATCTCGACGCAGCCTTTGAGGCCTGCCGTCGGGAGACCGCCGAGTGGGCCAAGACGTTCTATATCGGCACCTTGCTTCTCCCTCCGGAGAAGCGGCGTGCCATCTGGGCGATCTATGTGTGGTGCCGGCGCACGGATGAGTTGATGGACAGCCCGGAGGCCCAAGCGCGTCCTGTGGAGGAGCTTGCAGAGCGGCTCGACCGTTGGGAAGAGAAGACCCGTGCTCTGTTTGATGGGCGGGTGGAGGACGACCTGGATGCGGTGATGGTCGACACCCTGGAGCGCTTCCCCCAGGGCATTCAGCCTTACCTCGACATGATCGAGGGCCAGCGGATGGACCTCACCTGGACCCGCTACCCCCGCTTTGAAGACCTCAAGCTCTACTGCTATCGCGTGG
This sequence comes from Synechococcus sp. N5, assembly GCF_900473925.1. NCBI lineage: Bacteria > Bacillati > Cyanobacteriota > Cyanophyceae > Synechococcales > Synechococcaceae > Synechococcus > Synechococcus sp. N5. Next base: position 515,105 of record NZ_UCNI01000006.1, read on the forward strand.
CAGGCACCGTTGGCCTGATGACCCAGGGGGTGATGGGCGTCGACCAGGCCTACACCTCAGCCCCCTGGAGCGACTGTCCCGACACCTCCGATGCCGCCGTCGCCCTTGGGATCGCCAACCAACTCACCAACATTCTTCGGGATGTTGGGGAAGACCGGGGCCGTGGTCGTATTTATCTGCCCCTGGAAGATCTCAAGCGTTTCGGCTATTCCGAGGAAGAGCTGATGGCTGGAACCCTTAACAACGCCTGGCGTGCGTTGATGCGCTTTCAGTTGGAGCGGGCTCGCGATTGGTTTGCTCGTTCCGAAGCCGGAGTCCGTTGGCTGTCCGCCGATGCGCGCTGGCCGGTGTGGACGTCGTTGCGGCTGTACCGAGGCATTCTGGATGAAATTGAACGGGTCGATTACGACGTGTTCAATCACCGTGCCTACGTGGCCAAGGTCAACAAGCTGCTTGATCTGCCCCGTTCATTCCTGTTGGCGCAGTCACGCTAAAAACCCCTGCCGGTCATACCGGCAGGGGTTTGGATTGATCTGCTGTGTCCTTCAATCAGATCGGCGACGGATCAAACCGCCGTCTTCTGGTTGGCCAGCAGATCCTTGAGCTTCGACAGTTCGCCGGCCCAGCGGGGGTCAGGAGCGCCTTCGCTCTTTGCATCGCTGTGAACCACTTTGTTCACGGCCTTGCGGGCCACTTGAGGCTGGCCGGCTGCGTTGGGGGCTCCACGACGGTTGCCGCCAGCATTGTTGTCGCGACGCTCGGAGCGCTCGACCCGCAGGGCACTTCCACCAAAATCCTTGCCGTTGAGGGCTTCGATCACGGCGTCGGCCAGTTTCGGATCGTCCACGTTGGCGAAGCCGAAACCGCGGCATGCACCGGTTTCGCGGTCGAGAACCGACTTGAACCGAATCCCTTCTCCCACCGACTTGAGCAGAGCCACCAGCTCCTGTTCTTCAAAGGTCTGCGGCAGGTTGCCGATGTACAGGCGGATGCTCATGAAGGAAAGGAAATGCGATCTGTCGGTGTCTGACCGTCATCATTGACACCAGGAAAGTTAATCACAGAGCCTCGCTTTCACGGGTCAAGAAATGTTGGGCCTCTTTCAGTGCCTCGCTTGGGGTCTGGATGCGTCCAAAGGCATGTTCAAGCTTCAGATGATGCAGCAGGCGTCCGAGACGGGGGCCGGGTTCGATCTCCAGGGCCGTGAGCAGGCCATTGCCGTCGACCGGGGTTCTGGGGTGGAACAGAGGGTCCTCGGCGTTGCGCCATCGACGCAGCCAGATTTCTTTTTCGGGCACGGGCAGTTGCAGGGCCAGGGCGGGGAGATCCCCCTCCAGCTCCTCATGCAATTGCAGTCGATCGCTCTCGGACAGCGCGTCCGGTGCCTGGCAGGTGCGTTGCTGCCAGCTCCGCAGCCGTTTGCAGCGCTGGCGCAGGGCGCGACTGGCGCGGAGTTGGCTGAGCCCCTCATCGCTCACCAGGGCCGTCAGCCGCGCCAAGGGCACTGCTGCTGCGGCTTCCTCGCTGGTAAGGCCATCGATGTTGCCGGGCGTGGGAGGTTGCCCTCCGGCCGCCCAGGGATGCAGCAACGGCAGGCTTGTGAGGGCTGCCATCGCGGCGTCAGCGTGTTCGCCTCGCACCAGGCGCTGCAGCTCCGCCAGGATTCGCTCCGGTGCCGCTTCCGGAAGCCGTGCGGCGTGCCGCTCAATCCACGCCATGGTCTGGCTGGAGATGGTGAGAGGGATTTCCGCCATCAGCCGCAATCCCCGCAGCAACCGCAGAGGGTCGTCGATGAGGTTGGCTTCCGAGACGGCGGTCAGGCAGCCCTGCTGGAGGTCGCTCAGTCCTCCTGTGGGGTCCCATAGCTCTCCCCAGGGCTGGAGCGACACGGCGATGGCATTGAGCCGGTAGTCGCGCCGCCAGAGGTCGTCTTCGATGCGGTCTCCGTCCTGTCGGGCGATGTCGACCGTCCAGCCCCCAAGCACCAGCCGAGCAATGCTCCGTTCCGCGTCCAGCACCACACAAGTGCCATGGAGCTCCTGGGCCAGGGCCTTGGTCAGAGCGATGGCATCGGATGGGACCACCAGGTCAAGATCCGGATGCTCCTGGAGACGGTCCAGCAAGCCATCCCGCACGGCGCCACCCACCAGCGCCGTGCCCTCCGGAAGCCGTGCCAGGGGGAGAGGCCACTGGGCTGGAGCCAGTCGCTCTCGCAGCTGGTCAAGCAATGCGTTGCCGGAGCCTTGAGCCATCAGAATGGGTGGAGTGAACGGCCTCGGGAGGCATGTGCATCTGCGTGGATTGCAGCTGGGTCGACCGTTGTCAGGCCTATCACGCAGTTGAGCGTCAGCATGGTGTTCCGCATCTAGCCCAGGCCCCGGATTTTGAGCCAGAAGCCCCCCGCATCCACGTGTCGGTGATGGATCTCCCCGATGGCCAGGCCGGGATTGAGTGGGATGTGCGCTCCTGCTCCAGCTTCAAGGCGGATCCAGGCCGGTGGCAGCGTTGCCGTCCTGGACAGGAGCTGCCCCGATGACAGCTCCACCGCTACTGCTCGCCTTGCACAGCTGTTCCGATTGCTTTGGCATGGCGCTGCTGGATCCTCAGCAGACCGGGGCAGAGCCTTTGGTGCAGGCTCATCCGGATGGCCGGGGCCTCTCCAACAGCTTGATTTCGCGGGTTCAGGGGCTCCTCCCGCCTGAGCGTTGGCCCCAGTTGCAGGGCCTTGCCGTCGCGACGGGACCCGGCGGCTTCACCGGCACCCGCCTCACGGTGGTGATGGCCCGCACCCTGGCGCAACAGCTGGATTGCCCCCTGCTGGGAGTGAGCAGCTATGCCCTGATGGCCCCACGCCTGGAGCGGCAACTGCCCCAAGCCATGCAGGGGGAACCGTTCTGGATCACCCAGGAGTTACCCCGGCGCGGGGTGGTGGGTGGTCAGTACAGGATCACGACCGGGCAGGTTTACGAACTCAGCCTGCCGACCTTGCTGCCTCAGGGGGCATCACCCAAGCCTGCTGTTGAGGTGCAGCTGGATGTGGAAGCGGATGTGGCGCGGCTCCTGCAGCTGTTGCATCGCAGCCATGCCGCCGGGGCTGCGATGCCCTGGGCTGAGGTGCTGCCGATCTACCCCACCTCACCTGTTGGACAGGTCTGATGGCGTGCGTGCGTACAGAGCTGCTGCTGGGTGCTGGTTTGATGGCCTGGCTGTTGGGGCCCGGCCCGCTGTCGCCCTATCGGCGGGCTCTGTTGGATCGCAGCCCGCCCCAGCTGGTGCTGGTGCTCGGGGGTGATGTGGACAGGGAACGATTGGGTGCCCGGTTGGCGCGTCAGCTCGACCTACCCCTGCTGGTGAGCGGCGGCAGCAACCGTGAGTACGCCGAATGGATGCTCAGTGAGGAGCGCTTCAATCCCGACCGCGTCACCCTGGATTACCGGGCCCGTGACACCCTCAGCAATTTCACGTCCGTGGTGGATGAGCTGCAGGCGGATGGTGTTCGCCACGTGCTGCTGGTGACCAGCGAAGACCACCTGCCCCGCTCTATGGCGGTGGGCCAGGTGGTGGCCGGCAGCCGCGGAATTCAGCTCACCGGAGTTCCCGTGGCCTGCCGCGAGGACTGCACCCAGGAGGGACGCCTCAAGCAATGGAGTGATTGGCTTCGTGCGGTGGCGTGGGTGATGACCGGTCGCGACCTCAGGGATGCTGCGGACCTTGATCCAGCAGAGCGTTGATGCGTTCCTGCAGCAGAGCGGTGGTGGCATCCAGATCAGGCCTGCGGCGGCTGGCCGGGGCTGGGATGGGGGCGCCGATGCGCAGCTGAATCGGCACAAGGCGCGGCCAGCTGCGCCCGCTGCCCAAGGCGCGGTGGCTGTTGCAGATGGCCACCGGCAGCAGAGGGGCTCCCGTGCGAGCCGCGAGCAGGGCCGCTCCGGGGAGTGGGTTGTTGATCCGGCCGTCGTTCTGTCGGGTGCCGTCGAGAAACACCCCCGTTGCCCAGCCTTCTTCGAGTCGAGCCGTTGCGGTGCGGATCGCTTCGCGATCGCTGGCACCCCGCCGCACGGGGTAAGCACCACAGGCCCGGATCAAGCGCCCTAGGAGCGGGATGCTGAACAGTTCCGCCTTGGCCATGAAGGCCACGGGGCGCCCCAGGGCATGGCCCAGCAAGGGCGGGTCCAGGTGCGAACCATGGTTGGCCACCACCACAAGGGGCCCTTGCATGGGCACTCGGTTGTTGCCGGAGGTCGATCCGCGGAACAGCAAGCGGAAGACCGGGAACACCAGCAGGCTGCTGACCAGCCGGTAGGTGAGGCTCGGCTTGGGGGTGCGGACGAGGCTGGACTGACTCACTGTCCGAGGTCTCCAGCCCCGGAGATCTGGGCGGTGGTGACCCCGCTCATGCTGCGTTTGGCCAGGCCGCTGAGCACGTTGCCCGGACCGATTTCCACCAGGGTGTCCACACCGCTGTCGGTCATCGCCGCCATGGTTTCGCGCCAGCGCACACCGGTGGTCATCTGCTGCTTCAGGCGCTGTTTGAGCTCGTCCGCACTGGTGCTGGCGCTGGCGGCGCTGTTGCTGAGCACCGGAACGCGGGCATCCAGGAAGGGCACGTTGTCCAGCTCGGCGGCGAAGCGCTCAGCAGCCTCCGCCATGAACGGAGAGTGGAAGGCTCCGGAGACGGCCAGGGGGATGGCGCGCTTGCATTTCAGGGCTCCACTCACGCGTTCCACGGCCTCTGGAGAGCCAGAGATCACCACCTGCGCGTCGCTGTTGTCGTTGGCGATGCTGACGCCGTCCGTGGCGGCCACCAGATCGTCCAGCTGAGCGCGATCGAAGCCGATCACGGCCGTCATGGCGCCGCCCCCGGCGTTCGCCATCAGTTCTGAGCGGGTTTTCATCAGCTGCAGACCGGTCTCCAGCCCAAACACTCCTGCGCTGTACAGGGCAACCAGCTCGCCCAGGCTGTGGCCGGCCACCAGCGCGGGCTCGCGGCCCTGCTGCTGAAGGTTGTCGGCCAGCACCGATTCGATCACAAACAGGGCGGGCTGGGTGTTGCGGGTGTCGTTGAGGTCATCCGGGCCATCACCACCGCCGCTTTCCCCTTGGCAGATCGCCAGCAGATCGCGCCCCAGCAGCTCGGAGGCCATGGCGAAACGCTCGCGGCTGCCTTCGATGCTGAGCAGCGCTTCTGCCATGCCCACCTTTTGAGAGCCCTGACCGGGAAAGACCCAGGCGATCGCCATTGCTGTGTTCTGCAGACCGTGCCGGAGATTAGGCGGGCCCGCTCCAGCGGAAGAGGGCTGCACCCCAGCTCAATCCCGCTCCGAATCCACTGCTGGCGATGCGGTGGCCGGGTTGGATGCGGCCATCCCGCACGGCTTCATCCAGCATCAGGGGAATGGTGGCTGCCGAGGTGTTGCCGTAGTGGGCCAGGTTGCTGAGCACTTTTTCGGAGGGCACCGAGAAGCGATCCGCCACGGCATCAAGGATGCGCTGGTTGGCTTGATGCAGCAGCAGCCAATCCAGGCAATCTGCGGCGACACCACCCTGTGCAAGCAGCTCTTCGAGAATCGCCGGCACCTCGCGCACCGCGAATTTGTAGACCTCCTGCCCGTTCATCTGGATGGGGCTGAAGCCGCCGCACTGATGGCTGGCGTCCCCCACCAGGGGCTGGCGCTGGTTCACCTGGGGCAGCTGGAGCACTTCGCCACGGCTGCCATCGGAGCGCAAAAGAAATCCGTCGAGATCGTCCTGACCGCTCTCTGAAGCTTCCAGCACCACGGCACCAGCCGCATCACCGAAGAGAACGCAGGAGCGTCGATCGTCCCAGTTAACCCAGCGGCTGAGTTGATCGGCCCCCACCACGAGAATGCGGCGCATTGCCCCACTGCGCAGGTACTGGGCGGCGGTCACAACGGCGAAGAGAAAGCCACTGCAGGCAGCGGTGAGATCAAAGGCCGCGGCATTGGTGGCCCCGAGGCGCGCCTGCAGCCGTGGAGCCGAACCAAAGAGGTCGTCCGGGGTGGAGGTGGCCAACAGGATGAGATCGAGGCTGTCGGCCGACCAACCGGCCATCTCCAAGGCCCGTTCCGCCGCCAGTCCGCTCAGTTCCGCCAGGGATTCGTCGCTGTTGACCACCCGTCGTGCGGCAATGCCGGTGCGACTGCGGATCCATTCGTCACTCGTCTCGACCCGCTGGCCAAGCTCAGCGTTGCTGATCGAGCGGCTGGGCGTCGCGCTGCCAGACCCTCGGAACAACACTCCGCTGGTTGTGCTGAGCGGCTCGACCAAGGCGGATGTTGATTGACGTCGCGTCAGTCAATCACAACCCTGTTGCAGCGTGGCGAGATCCTCCATCACCCCATGGCTGGCTGCGGAGTGGGCAATGCGCAGGGCACTGACCACGGAGAGGGCTTTGCTGCTGCCGTGGCCGATCACGGAAATGCCGTTCACGCCCAGAAGCAGGGCACCACCGTGCTCGGCATGGTCGAGCCGCTTCTTGATGCGCTTCAGGTTGCTGCGCAAGAACGCTGAGCCAACCTTGCCGCGACGCCCCCGGGGCAACTCCGCCCGCAGCACCCCCAGCAGAACACTGCCGACGGACTCGAGGAACTTGAGCAGCACATTGCCGGTGAATCCATCGCAGACCACCACATCGAAGTCGCCCGAAAGCACATCCCGGCCTTCGCAGTTCCCGGCGAAGTGGAGCCTGGATTCGTCTCGCAGCAATTCGTGGGTCTTCAGGGAGAGATCGTTCCCCTTGCACTCCTCTTCGCCGATGTTCAGCAGGCCAATGCGTGGGCGTTTCACCTGCAGCACATCCCGGCTGTAGATGTTCCCCAGCAGAGCGAACTGGTGCAAGTAAGTGGGCTTGCAGTCCATGTTGGCGCCCACATCGAGCACCAACACCGGCTTGCTGGGATCTTTTGTGGGGAACAGGGCACCGATGGCAGGACGGTCGATGCCCTTGAGCCGTCCCAGCCGAAAAATCGCTGAGGCCATCACCGCACCGGAATTACCGGCGGAGTAAACCGCCTCGGCCTTGCCTTTCTTCACGAGGTCCATGGCCACATTGATGCTGGCGTCCCGTTTGCGCCGCACCGCCGTGGCTTCGTCATCCATGCCGATGGAGGGCCCACTGGCCACCAGGTCCAGATGCCCTGCTGCCCGCGCACTCTCCAAGGCTTCGCGTAGGCCAAGGCTGTTGGCGTCAGCCATCACTCGGTCGATCTCCCCCACGAAGCGGATCTTCAGCGGCAGCCGGTCAATGGCATCCAGGCATCCCTCCAGGATCGGCCCCGGCGCATGGTCACCGCCCATGCCATCGACGGCCACCCAGAGGCGCTCCGCATCGTCGATCTCATCGGTATCGGTGCCCCCTTGCAGCCAGCGCAGGGGATCGAACCCCAGCGGTTGGAGCACGGTGCTGGCCACCGTGCCGGCTCCGGAGACCACGGTTTCCGCCACGTTGCCGGCCATAGAACCCGCGGCCGTTGCTGAGCTGGCAGCACCATCAACGATGGTTGTGACGGCGGCGTTGCGCCGATACCAAATCACCAGGCGACGGATCGCCCGAGGACGGTTTGTTTTATGCCGCGGCTGAGGAGCCGGGGTGGGATCAGGGTCCTTCGGAGGCAACGGAATCGACGATGCGCTGGAACAGGTAGCCGGTGCCCCGAGCTGTGAGGATCAACTCGGGATTGGCAGGATCATCCTCCAATTTGGAGCGCAGACGGGAGATATGAACATCCACCACCCGGGTGTCCACATGGCGCTCCGGGGTGTAGCCCCACACCTCTTTGAGGATCTCGCCGCGGTTGAACGGTTCGCCGGAACGGCTCACCAGCAGTTCCAACAGGCTGAATTCCATCCCCGTTAAGCGGATGCGTTCATCGCCGCGGAACACCTGGCGTTTGTTGGTGTCGATGCGCAGGTCGCTGACCTGGATCACGCCGGAGTTGGGAATGCCCGCCACCTGCTCTTTCTCCACCCGGCGCAGCACGCAGCGGATGCGGGCTTCCAGCTCCTTCGGGCTGAAGGGCTTCACCACATAGTCATCGGCACCGAGCTCAAGCCCGGTGATGCGGTCAGCCACGTCGCCGAGGGCCGTCAGCATCACGATGGGAACGTCGGATTCCTTGCGCAGCTCCTGGCAGACGCCATAGCCGTCCAGCTTTGGCATCATCACGTCCAGCACCACCAGGTCTGGCATGCAGGTGGGGAACAATTCCAGAGCTTCCGTGCCGTCGCAGGCGGTTACGACGTTGTATCCAATCATGGATAGACGGGTTTCCAGGATCCGTCGGATCGATGCCTCGTCGTCGACCACGAGGATCGTTTCCTTGGTGGGAGCCGTGGCCGTCATGGGCACCGAGGCGTTAGTCACTTCTCGCCACAAATAAAAGGGCAGCCCCCTACTCCGTTCATTCAACGGCAACTTTCTTCACAGTTCGCAGTGCCCAAATCCACCGCTGTTTTCATCTGTCAGGTCTGTGGAGCCCGTGCCCGACAGTTTTTCGGCCGTTGCCCGGAGTGCGGCAGCTGGAATTCGCTGGTGGAGCAATCCCAGCCCGCCGACGATGGCCGTCGCCGCCGCAGTGCTCCGGATCCGGAGCAGGCTGCTGCCCCGCGACGGTCCACGGCCATGGCCTCGCTGGAGGATCAGCCGCTGCAGCGGCTGGCGACCGGGTCGGCGGAATTTGACCGCGTTCTGGGTGGTGGTTTGGTGCCCGGTTCGCTGGTGCTGGTGGGAGGCGATCCGGGTATCGGCAAGAGCACATTGCTGCTGCAGAGCGCCTCAGCCATGGCGGCCGGTGCATCAGTGCTCTATGTGAGCGCTGAGGAATCAGCGCAGCAGGTGAAGCTGCGCTGGCAGCGGCTTGCCGGGGGGGCATCGGATCTGCAGTTGCTGGCCGAAACCGATCTGGAACTGGTGCTGGAGGAGCTGGAGGCCTTGCGCCCTGCTGTGGCGATCATCGACAGCATTCAGGCGTTGCATGACGCCAACCTCACCAGTGCACCGGGGTCCGTCGGTCAGGTGCGTGAATGTGCAGCTGCCCTGCAACGGCTGGCGAAACGCCAGAACATCTCGTTGTTGTTGGTGGGGCACGTCACCAAAGAAGGCATGTTGGCCGGCCCGAAGGTGTTGGAACACCTCGTGGATGCGGTGCTCACCTTCGAGGGAGACCGCTTCGCCAGTCATCGCCTGCTGCGGGCCGTCAAGAACCGCTTCGGTGCCACCCATGAGTTGGGTTTGTTTGAGATGCAAAGCGGTGGCCTGGCCGAGGTGGGCAACCCCAGTGAGCTGTTCCTCAGCGATGCCCGCGCCTCCGGTGTCGCCACGATCGTGGCCTGTGAGGGCACTCGCTCTTTGGTCGTGGATCTGCAGGCCTTGGTGAACGTCACCAGCTATGCCAGTCCGCGACGCACGGCGACAGGGATCGGTACCAACCGTCTGCACCAGATCCTCGCGGTGCTGGAGAAGCACATGAGACTGCCGCTCTCCCGCTTCGACTGCTATCTGGCCGTTGCCGGTGGCCTGGAGGTGGAGGAGCCGGCGGCGGATCTGGGGGTCGCTGCAGCGGTGGTGGCCAGTTTCAGAGATCTCACCCTGCCTGCGGGCACGGTGTTGATCGGCGAGCTTGGTTTGGGGGGGCAGTTGCGCCCTGTGGGTCAGCTGGAGCTTCGGCTGCAGGAAGCGGCCCGGCTGGGCTTTCAGCGGGCCGTCGTCCCCCGGGGCAGTGGCCTGGGCGATCTGGCTTCGGCTTTGGATCTCGCTCTTCTGGAGGCCGACAGCGTCACCGAGGCCCTGGTGCTGGCGCTCGGTGGTGCCGTGCAGCCCGACCAGGACTGATTCAGAAGTAAACGTCCACGTTGCTGCGGCCCGTGGACTTCAGCCAGTTCTCGATATCGAGATAACCGCCGGGATTGAGGCGCACGGCCTGGGTCCAGACGTCAGCGGCCTGGTCAAACCAGCGATCCGCTGCGTCCTGCTCACCGCCTTCCTCGGCGATGCGGCCCCACTTCTCGTAAATCAGCCCCATGTTTTTCAGGCAGGAGGGCTGATTCGGGTTTTCCTCGAGTGCCTTGCGGTAGGTCTCGATCGCCCGCTCCTCCTCGCCGTTGGACATGTAGATGATGGCCATGTTCTTGAGGGTTTCGCTCCGGTCGGTGGAGTTCTCCTCAAGCTTCAGGGCCTCCTCGTAGTTCTCCAGCGCTTCGGCGTAGTCGCCATCATTCTGGGCGGAGAGGCCATCCCGGTAATAGACGTAGGCCTCCTTGGAGCGGGCATTGATCGGCAACAGCTTGACGATCAGGTCCGCCATCACCGTGAAGCTCTTGTCAATGAAGTTGTCGTTGCGGTTGCTGCGGGGCACGGCGCTCCGGCGGACGGACCCCCATCCTGACGGGACCGGAGCCCGACCTAGCCTGCTCGTAAAGATCCCTGTTGCGTAAACACCTGTGAGCCCTTCGGTTCAGACCGTCGTCCTGGATGTGGAAGGGATGAAATGCGGCGGTTGCGTCCGCGCTGTGGAAACCACCCTGCTGGATCAGCCCGGTGTTCAGCGCGCCGATGTGAATCTGGTCAGCCGCTCGGCCTGGCTCGATCTCACTGCCGGTGAGAGTGATGTGGATGGTGTCTTGAAAGCCCTGGCAGACAGAGGCTTTCCGGCCAAGGAGCGTTCCCTGGATGCCCCGATCGGAGCGGCGGCTGCCGGGCAGGCGCTGCCGGGCTGGTGGCAGCAATGGCGACAGCTGATGGTGGCCCTGGTGCTGCTGTTGCTGTCGGTGCTGGGGCATGTCAGCGAGGCAGGGCATTTGTCGCTGCCTCTGATCGGCAGCCTGCCTTTCCACGCCACGTTGGCCACGGTGGCTCTGCTGGGGCCGGGCCGTCCGATCCTGGTGGGTGGTGTTGCGGCGGCTCGCGCAGGGGCCCCCAGCATGGATTCCCTCGTGGGCCTGGGGGTGAGCAGTGCCTATGTGGCCAGCCTGGTGGCCTTGGTTTGGCCCCAGGTGGGTTGGCCCTGCTTTTTCAATGAACCGGTGATGTTGCTGGGATTCGTCCTGCTGGGACGTTTCCTCGAGGAACGGGCCCGTTTCCGGACCGGTCAGGCCCTGCAGCAACTGGCTGAGCTCCAGCCGGACACGGCGCGCCTGCTGTTGAGCGACGGGGCGATTCGTGAGGTGCGCGTTGGTGCTCTCAGGCCCGGTGAAACCGTGCAGTTGCTGGCCGGTGACCGCATTCCGGTGGATGGGGTGGTGCTTGAGGGGGCCTCGGCCGTTGATGTGTCCAGCCTCACCGGTGAGCCCTTGCCACTGCAGGCGGAGCCCGGCACGGAGTTGTCCTCCGGCAGCCTCAATCTGGAGTCAACCCTGGTGCTGAAGGTCACCCGTGTCGGTGCCGAAACCGCCCTGGCCCGGATCATTCGTCTGGTGGAGCAGGCCCAGGCCCGTCGGGCCCCCATCCAGGGCCTGGCCGATCGTGTGGCAGGCCGTTTTTGCTACGGCGTGATCGGCTTGGCCCTCGTCACGTTTTTGTTTTGGTGGTTGTTCGGTGCCCAGCACTGGCCTGAGGTTCTGCAGGCGTCAGCCCCTGGGATGCCCATGACGCATGGGACATCTCATGGGATGGACCATGGCCATGGGATGCATCACGGCGGTTTGGGCAGTGGAGCCAGCACCCCGATGGGTCTGGCCCTGCAACTGTCAATCGCCGTGCTGGTGGTCGCCTGCCCCTGTGCTCTGGGTCTGGCGACCCCCACTGTGATAACGGTCGCCACCGGCTTGGCAGCAAGGCGCGGCTGGCTGTTCCGCGGTGGTGATGTGATCGAAACCGCCGCCGGTTTGGACCATGTGGTCTTCGACAAGACCGGCACCCTCACCTTGGGTCGTCCCCTCGTGACCGATGTGTACGGGGATGATCCGGATCATTTGTTGCAGCTTGCGGCCAGCCTGGAGCAAAGCAGCCGCCATCCCTTGGCCTACGCCCTGCTGCAGGAGGCCCAGCGCCGGGAGCTCGCACTACTGAATTGCGAGGACGTTCGCACCGTCTCCGGCCAGGGCCTGGAGGGCCACGTGGACGGTGCATCGGCTCAGGTGCTTGTTGGCAAGCCCGATTGGTTGGAGGAGCAGGGTGTTCCCATCGCCCCCGCCGCCGAGGACTGGCTCTCTGCCGCTGAAGGCTCGGTGGTAGCTGTGGCTGTGGGAGCTGTCCTGGTGGGCCTGGTGCAGATTGAGGATCAGCTGCGCCCGGATGTTGCCTCGGCGTTGCAACACCTGCGCTCTCACGGTCTGGCGCTTTCGGTGTTCAGTGGTGATCGGCAGGCGGCTGTGCAGCGCCTTGGTCAGCAGCTGGGCTTTGCCGCCAAGGATCTGGGCTGGCAGATGCTGCCGCAGCAGAAGCTGCAGCGCCTCGAGCAGCTGCGGCAGGCCGAGCGGGTGGCCATGGTGGGCGACGGCATCAACGATGCGCCGGCCCTGGCCGCGGCTGATCTTGGGATTGCCATTGGCACTGGAACCCAGATCGCGCAGGACTGCGCTGGTCTGGTGTTGCTTGGCGATCGGCTCGACAACCTGCCCGAAGCCCTCAGCCTGGCGCGCCGCACCCTGGTGAAGGTGCGGCAGAACCTGTTCTGGGCCTTCGGTTACAACTTGATTGTTCTTCCGGTGGCCGCCGGTGCCTTGCTCCCTAGCCATGGGGTGCTGCTGTCGCCCCCGTTGGCGGCGCTGTTGATGGCCCTGAGTTCGATCACTGTGGTGCTCAATGCCCTGGCTCTTCGCTTGCCATGACAGGTCGCTTCATTGTTCTGGAGGGCATCGACGGCTGCGGCAAGACCACGCAGATCCAGCATCTGGTCGAGTGGTTGCCCAACAGCGGTCTGATGCCGAGGGGCGCTGCTGTGGTCTGCACCCGTGAGCCCGGAGGCACTCCCCTGGGGCGCTCGATCCGTGAACTCCTGCTGCACACGGCAGACCAGGAGGCACCAGCTCCCACCGCTGAAATGTTGCTGTATGCCGCAGATCGGGCTCAGCATGTTGAAACGCTGATCCGTCCTGCGCTGGAGCGTGGTGATTGGGTGATCAGCGATCGTTTCGCGGGATCGACCCTCGCCTATCAGGGCTATGGCCGTGGGTTGGATCGGGACTTGATTCAGCGGCTCGAAGGGATCGCCACCACGGGGCTGCAGCCCGATCTCACCCTCTGGCTGCGCCTTTCCGTTCAAGAGAGCCTGCGGCGCCGTCTCGGCGACAAAGAGGACCGCATCGAAGCCGAGGGAGCTGCATTCCTGGAGCGGGTTGCACAGGGTTTTGCCGAGTTGGCCCAGCAGCGCTCCTGGTGCGCCGTCGCTGCAGATCAGTCAGCCAGCGCCGTTCGTGCTGCTCTGGAACGTCAGCTCCAGGAGCATCTGGCTTGAGCGCGCTGTTTGGCGATCTGATCGGTCAGCCCCTCGCCGTTGATCTGCTTTCGGCGGCCCTGGCCCAAGAACGTGTGGCCCCGGCCTATCTCTTTGCTGGCCCTGAAGGGGTGGGTCGTCAGTTGGCGGCGGTGCGTTTTCTGGAGGGACTGCTGGCCGATGGTCAGCCCTCGGCGCGTGAACGCCGACGCCTGCTGGAACGCAATCACCCCGATCTGTTCTGGGTGGAACCCACTTATCAGCATCAGGGCCGTTTGCTGACCCGCACCGAAGCCGAGGAGGCGGGGCTCAGCCGGCGCACTCCGCCCCAGTTGCGCTTGGAGCAGATCCGCGACATCGGACGCTCTCTGGCCCGGCAGCCAGTGGAGGCGAAGCGCGGGATGGTTGTGATTGAGGCTGCTGAGGCGATGGCGGAAGCGGCGGCCAATGCCCTGTTGAAAACGCTGGAGGAACCCGGCCATGGGGTTCTGATTCTGTTGACCTCAGCCCCCGAGCGGTTGCTCAGCACAATTCGCTCCCGTTGTCAGTTGATCCGTTTCCTTCGGCTCAACCCCGAGGCCATGGCTCAGGTGCTCGAGCGCACCGGTGCAACCTCTCAAGATGCTCCGGAACTTCTGGCCTTGGCTGCCGGGTCTCCAGGCGCCCTGATCGACCATCGCCGCACCCTGGCTGGTCTGCCCGAGGAGTTGGTTCAGCGCCTCGATTCGCTTCCCGCCACTCCCATGGAGGCACTTGCCTTGGCACGCGATCTCTGCGAAGCCCTCGATGGCGAGCAGCAGCTCTGGTTGATTGGCTGGTGGCAACACCGGCTTTGGCGCTCCGGCAGTCCTGCCTCAAGCCTCAAGCGCTTGGACACGCTGCGCGGTCAGCTGCTTTCGTTCGTTCAGCCGCGACTGGCCTGGGAGGTGGCGTTACTCGACCTCACGCCATCCGTCTCCTAGGAGCACGAAGGCGATCAGGCCGAGGCTCGATCGCCTTGCTGTTTGCGCTCTTCGCGGGCCATGGCCACCACGTCCTCCAGGCCATCCATCTGAGCGCTGGTGGGCAATTCCAGGCAATAGCCCGCTCCGTACACCGTCTTGATAAAGCGTGGCTTGCGCGGATCGGGCTCCAGCTTGGTGCGCAGGTGTCTGACGTGTACGCGAATGGTCTCGATGTCGTCATCGGGTTCGTAGCCCCACACCTCCTTGAGGATCAACGAGGGGGCCACAGTCTGACCGTGACGCTGCAGCAGGCAATGGAGCAGTTCGAACTCCAGGTGCGTGAGTCGTACGGGTTGATCAAACCAGATGGCTTCAAAGCGCTCGGGCACCAGGGTGAGAGGCCCGTAGCTGAGGATCTCGTTGTGGTTGGTGGTCCCAACAGGAGCTCGGTCACTGCGCCGTAGCAATGCTTTGACCCTCACCTGAAGTTCCTCCAGGTCGAAGGGTTTGGTCAGGTAATCGTCGGCACCGGAATTGAAACCGCTCACCTTGTCTTTGGTGCCTCCGAGAGCCGTGAGCATCAGGATCGGAATCCCCGCGGTGCGGTCGTCGCGCCGTAGGCGCTGACACAGGGTGAGGCCATCCACTTTGGGCAGCATCAGATCCAGCAGGATCAGATCCGGGGTGTATTGCAGCGCGAGGGCCTGGCCTTTGATGCCATCGTCGGCGCGCTGCACATCGAAGCCGCTGTGCTCCAAATGGCCGCTGACCAGGTCGCGCATGTCCTGGTCATCTTCGATTAGCAGGATGCAGGGCTTCATCGGTTCGGCGGCAATTCGGCTGGAGAAATAACGAGCGCTTGTCTGTAGGGATTAACGCTGAACGGATTCTCTCAAGCTTTTCAAGTGTCTGCAGATTTTCAGCAAGGAGACCCTTAGAGGCTTGGTTGTCGCAGATTGCTTTCAGGATCAGCGATTTGGAGGTTTTTTTGCTTGTCTTCCGCCCCTGTCTGTTTAGGAAGTCTTCCGCTTCGAGCAATCACCCGTCACGAAATTCCTTTTTCGTCAATAAAAAAGCCACAGCGTGAGCTGTGGCTTTAAAGCTCCCCGGGCGGGATTCGAACCTGCGACCAATCGATTAACAGTCGACCGCTCTACCGCTGAGCTACCGAGGAATGAGACCCGAAGAACTTACCCCTCGAATGTGCCCCCCTGCAAGCGTCGTTGCAGTTCTGTTCCCCGGGTCCATGGTCCAATCCGACCGTCTTGCATGCGAGCGGCACCATCGGCGGAGGCCAATTCCTCAAGCCTGTGGGTGATCCATAGCGCCGTGATCGGCTTCACGGGGTCCTTGCAAAGCCGTTGCACGGTGGTCAGCACGGTTGCTTGGCTGCTGGGATCGAGCAGGGCGGTCGGTTCGTCGAGCAGCAGGAGCTCGGCGTCACTGGCCAGTGCTCCGGCAATGGCCAGGCGTTGTTTCTGGCCGCCGCTGAGGCTGTGAATCGGCCGCTTCTCCAGTTGGGCGAGGCCAAGCTGGTTCAGCAGGCCGCGCACGGTGCTCAGGCGGTGCTGCTGGGGCCCTTCAGGGTCCATGCCCAGCATCAGATCGCTGCCGCAACTGGGGAGCAGCAGCTGATGGTCTGGGTTCTGAAACACCAGGGCCGTTTTGCTGCGGCAGGCGATGCGTCCGCTCTGGGGTTCGAGCAGTCCTGAGATCAGGCGGAACAGGGTGCTTTTGCCGCTGCCGTTGCTGCCCACCAACATCCAGAGGCCCGGGCCAGGGATGACCAGGTTGCAACGGTTGAGGGCCTGCTGGCCGTTCGGCCAGCGGTGGCTGACGGCCTCAACGCTCAGTTCGGCGGTTGAGGTGTCAGGAATCAAAGGAAAAGCCGGGACGCTTGCTGCCACCCGCTGCCGAAGCTTTCTCATAAAGCTGAACGGCGAGAACCTCACTGACCAACAGCGTTACTTTCTTGCCTTCCACTTTCTCGCAGGTGAGCTCTAGCAGCCTCGGTTGGCCGTTCTCGAGGGCTTGGAGGATCTGCCGATACAGCGCATCGGCATCTGCATGCTCCTTGCGCTGAACAGACACCGGGACAGGACTCATGCGCAGGGCCAGTTCGATGACGTACACAGCGTTGGAAAGAAGCGATGCGTCATCTTCGCGGAGGGACCGGCATCCCGTCGGTCCAAAAATGCGCATTTCTACTCATCCACTCGAAAAGGGTGCGGGGAGCTGCCCCATTTCGGTGATCAACCCCTAGGCTCAGCCATGTAACGGATCATGAAGCACCTCTCATGACGATCGCTGTAGGACGCGCGCCACAGCGGGGATGGTTTGACGT
>NZ_UCNI01000009.1:0-40641 GCF_900473925.1 Synechococcus sp. N5
TCGGCGGCATTGACGCCGGTGGCCAGAAGGCCAAGGGCGGCAGGAGCCACCAGCAGTTGCTGAACAAACTTCATGACTGGGAAGAGATAAAAAAAACCCAGAGGTGATCCCTGGGGTCAGAAGCTGTGAAACGACGTGCTCGTAATCAGTCGATCAGAGCCACCCAGGCAAAGGCCATGCCGATTCCCATCCAGATGCCTGCACCAAGGCGTTGCCCCTGGGAGCCAAGGCTCTCAACAAGAGGCCTGGACCATTTGCTCACCAGCAGCAGCAGCGCGCCTTGGCCAATCAGCAAGCCCAGGAAATAGGTGAACATCGGTGTGGGTTCAGCTCCAATGATGGTGCTGCCGAGCAGAAAACCATGCAGGGCCACGAGCGGCAGCAACCAATGGGTGGAGGCCACGGTGAGAGCAATCAAACCCTCCACCACCAGGCTGAGGGAGACCATGGCTTCGGCCCAGGGAGCCACGGCATCCGGCAGAGGGATGAACTGCGACAGAACACTGCCGCCCAGGCCAGCAGCCAGCAGAGGAATCACCCAGGCGCGGGGACGTTGCAGGCCGATGAAGGCGATGGCCAGCAGAAACAGGAGATGGTCAGGACCCAGCAGCGGGTGACCAATGCCACTGAACAATCCCTGCAGGGGGGTGAGTTCAGCGCTGTCGCCCATGCCAAAGGGGTGGTGGGCGAACGCTGGACTGGCCAGGAGAAGAACCGCCAGAAGCAATGGGCCGGCGATTTGCAGCGGCCTGCGGAGGGCCAGTGGCAAAGAATTCAAAAGTCGATCCTCGTCGGTTTGAGCTGGCGGGCGTTCTGACTGACGTGGGCGGAAAGCCAACGTTTCACAGCTGCGGGACAGCGGCAGATTTTCACTGCTCTTTCCCCGTTTCCTTCAGCGGCTGTTCCCCGCTGAAACCAGAACCCCACCCTACCGGCGCCACCACAACGCGTCAGTTCAAGGCCTATTAAGCCTGTGGCGGTGCATCGGCAAGGTCAGTGGTGTGGAAATTCCAGCGATCACCGTCTTCCAGCCAGAGCTCCCAGGACAGACGGCGTCCGCTCCGTTTCAGTCGCAGCTGGCCGCCAAAACCAGCCGGAGAGGGCTGATAGAGCTCGGTGATGTCGTCAACAGGGGCTCCATCCCGGCTGAATACCTGCTCCACCTGCTCACCAAGCCGGGCCGTCAGGTCGCTGCGCAGCTCATCAACCGTCACGCCTGCTGACTCGAGAAATCGAGGACAAGATCGCCGACTTCATCGCGGCTGATCTGGAAACCGAAGCCATCCACGGTTCCGGTCCACAGGCCTGCATCGAGATCCGCCTCGATTCCCTCCAGCTGATCCACCTTGTGATCGAAGAGCAGGCCGAAGCAATGGGCGGCGACCTGCGCGGCCTGGGACGCATCCATTTCATCGAGTTCGTGGGCTTCCACCGGACAACCATCGAGCAGTTCGGCATCGATGACGTTGCCGGACCCGACGTCCTCCACAAGAGCTTGCAAGCCAGCCAGATCGTTCATTGCCGTCGCCGTTGAAGCAACACACGCAGCACCATCATCCCTGGGCCAGAGCGGTGGTGAGGGCCGTGTCCACGCTCAAGGTGCGCGATCCCAGATGCACGGGCTGCGCGATCACCGCCTGGGCCAACTCCAGTTCAAACGGAACAAAACCGCCCTCCGGCCCCACCATCACCACAGCGGCCCCCGCTGGGGTGTCGCGCAAGGGAAGGAAGGCCCCCATCTGGGCCATCCAGCAGGGCCGTCCGGCACAGAGATCCTTGAGCTGGTCTTCGACAAAGGGTCGAAAGCGCCGGTGCTGATGCACCCGGGGCGCCACCGTGTCGCTGGCGCGCTCCATCCCCGCAAGCAGGGCCTCGTGCACCTTCTCGGGTGCGAGCAAAGGCGATTGCCAATAGCTCTTTTCAACCCGGGCGCAGTTGATCAGGTGAAGGTTGGCCACGCCGTATTCGGCCACGGTGCGGAACAGACGGCGCAGCACCTTGGGCCTCGGCAAGGCCAGAACAATGTCGAACCGATGGCGAGGCGGCGGTGGCTGGTTGAGGTCCACCTCGAGCACCACGGCATCGGCATCCAGGGCACAGATGCTGCCCTGGCCCAGATCGCCATTCAGCTGACCAACCCGGATGCTGTCGCCCACTGCGGCCCCCAGCACCGAACGGATGTGATCGGCCCGCCGATCCACAAGACGAACCCTCCGTTCATCAAGCCAATCCGAACGGTTGAGAACAACGATGTTCATGGCTGGATCTCTGGGATCAACAGCACGCCGCCAGCAACAGATCCGTCAGTTCAGCACAACCATCCCCACGGCCAACAATCCTCAGCAGTGTTCGAACACCCCGGGTATCAACTCCTGCTCGCGGCGCGCCTGAAACTCAGCGTCGGCAGCACGCAGCGCCGCAGGATCGTCCTGGAAACAGCAGCCATAAAGGAGATTCAGGATCCGATCAACATCGAGATCACGATCAGCCACGTCCTGCCAGAGGCGTTGGCTTAATTCAGCATCAGCCAGCTGAAATTGAGCCTGGGCCAGGCGGCGGGCTGCGTCGAAATGGGCTTGTTGCA
Organism: Synechococcus sp. N5; assembly: GCF_900473925.1. Classification (NCBI taxonomy): domain Bacteria; kingdom Bacillati; phylum Cyanobacteriota; class Cyanophyceae; order Synechococcales; family Synechococcaceae; genus Synechococcus; species Synechococcus sp. N5. The sequence goes on from NZ_UCNI01000009.1 coordinate 2,585, forward strand.
ACTGCCGCGACGGTGAGTCGTACTGAAGCAACCGTCCCTGGATCGTTTGAAGCAAACCCATGCCATCAGCTTTGCTGCATTCAGATTGAATCCGCAGATGCCGATCGACAATGGGTCGTCATGCTGGTTTTCAAACAGCAGCTCCAAAGCCGATCAGGAAAGATCGATCAAAGGCTCGATCAACTCAGGCGATCAACACTGATCAAATCCCAAAAGAATCCTGTCCTGCAAGGCAGCGTGATTGAGGCCGGGACGGTGCAATTGCAGGGCCGGAAGAAGATCGAGAACAAGATTGTTGGCCCGGCGGGATTCAACGCAAACGCCAACGCGATCACCAACAGAACGGGCCAGACGGATCTGATCCATCACCAGCTGCAACTGGAACATCTGCTGATCGAGGCTTCCGGCATGGGCAGCCCCGTTGAGGCTGCAGCCCAGCAGCACGCTCAACCACCAACCCTGTGATCGCATCGGCATCTCACCACCAGAAGGCATCCCCCCCTCAACGTCCCATGCCGCCTCCCCCTGGGGTGAGCATGCGAATGGCCTCGCCCGCCTGGAGCTCCAGCTGCACGGCACCGGGCAGGGGATGGGCCACCCCCTCACGATCCAGCCGCAGGTTCTCGCCACAGGCACCACTGGCCCCACCTTTGAGACCGAACGGGGCCACCTGCCGCGAGCCACTGATCAGCGACACACTGATCGGCTCGAGAAAGCGGATCGTGCGCTCCAGTCCGTCGCCTCCTGGCCACCGGCCCTGGCCGCCACTGCCGGAGCGCACCGCGAAAGATTCCAAGCGCACCGGATAACGGCCCTCGAGCACCTCGGGGTCCGTCAGCCGCGAATTGGTCATGTGGGACTGCAGCCCCACCGATCCGGCAAAGCCATCACCAGCGCCGCCACCCCCGGCCACCGTTTCGTAGTACTGGCAGCGGCCATTGCCGAAGCTGAGGTTGTTCATTGTTCCCTGGCCGGCCGCCTGGGCGCCGAAGGCCGCAAACAGCAGATTGCAGAGAGCCTGGGACACCTCCACGTTGCCGGCCACTACAGCGGCGGGGGGCCGCGGATTCAACAAACAGCCCTCTGGCACCACCAGATCGAGCGGCGCAAAACAGCCCTCATTCAAGGGAATGTCGCTGTCGAGGAGACAACGGATCACGTACAACACAGCCGCCCGTGTCACCGCCAGGGGGGCGTTGAAATTACCCGGCCGTTGGGGCGATGTTCCGCTGAAATCCAAACGCAACCGTTGGCGTTTGGGATCAAGGCTCACCTGCACCACCAGGCAGGAACCGTCATCCAGGGCCAACTGATGCCGGGCGTCCATAAGGCGCAACAGCAGCCGCTGAACACTGCGGGCTGCGTCCTGCTGCAGCAGGGTCATCTGCCGTTGCACCAGGGTCAGCCCCTCCCGCTCCACGAGGGATTGCAGCGCCACAATCCCCGCCTGATTGGCCGCCACCTGCGCCTGCAGGTCGGCCAGCAGTTCCGGAGGGTTGCGGGGCGGCGTCGCCATGCCGCTCCACAGCGCTTTCAGATCAGCGGCGAGAACCCGGCCCTGGCGCACGAACAGCTGATTGCGCAGCAGCAGGCCCTCATCGGTAATGGTGCGACTGAAGGACGGCATTGATCCGGGAGCGATGCCACCCACATCGGCGTGATGGCCACGGCTGGCCACAAAGAAGCTGGGCTGATCCCCGTTGCAGAACACCGGCGAGATGGCGGTGATGTCGGGCAGGTGGGTGCCGCCATGGAACGGGTCATTGCTGAGCAGCGTGTCGCCGGGCTGCAGCGGTGCGACATCACCACTCGCCACCTGGGCCAACAGGTCGCGGACGCTGTCGCCCATTGATCCGAGGTGGACCGGAATATGGGGGGCATTGGCCACCAGGGCCCCCGTGGCATCAAACAACGCACAGGAGAAATCCAGGCGCTCGCGGATGTTCACGGAGCGACTGCTCTGGCGCAGCTGTTCCCCCATCTGTTCAGCGATCGCCATGAAGCGATGACGAAACAGTTCCGCCTGCACCGGGTCGTGCTCACCGGCCTGGGCACGCTCCAGTGATCCGTCTGCGGGATGGGAGCGCTCCAGCAACAGCGTGCCCCCCTCCGCCACCCGGGCCTGCCAGCCCGGCTCCAGCACTGTGCAGCCCGTGGCTTCAGCGATCAGGGCCGGGCCTGCAAGCCGCTGGTTCAGCCGCAGGGCACTGCGGTTCAGCAACGGCACCTGCATCCAGCCGCTCGACTCCAGGTGCATCGACACCTGCGGCGATGGCTGCACCTCTGGCGTTGGTTCGGCCTTCTCAGCTGCGGCTGTTGTTGTGGCTGCGGTTGTGGCGTCGAACTGTTGGGGAGCTGTGACCTCAACATTGAGCTGTTCGACGATCAGGGCCTGATCGGCATCAATGCAGTAGCCGTAGCGTTGCTGATGGCTCGCCTGGAAGGCCGAGATCACGGCATCAACGCCTTGCTCAACGGACCAGGGGAGCACCATGGTCTGCTCGGCAGAGGGATAACGCAGGGCCAGGCTGACCCAGACCTCCGGCGCCCCCGCATCGGCATCAGCGCCATCCCCCTGGCGATACAACATCTGCTTTGCTTCTGCCATCAGCCGCTCCACCTGATCCGGCAGATCCGCCAAGAGTTCAGGCGAGAGGGCAGCGCCGAGATGCACCTGCCGCCGGCAGCGCTGGCGGGCCTGACCCATGCCGAAGGCGGAGAGGACGCCGGCCATGGGATGCAACAGCACCGTGTTCAGCCCCAGTTCATCCGCCAGGCGACAGGCGTGCTGACCACCAGCCCCCCCGTAGGCCACCAACACCCCGCCACGAATGTCCTCACCGCGATGCAGCGACACCCGGCGGATCGCAGCGGCCATGGTTTCCACGGCCAGTTGCAACGCCCCGGATGCCACCCGCTCCGGGGTCTGCCCCAGCACTGCCGCGAGCTCCGCGAAGCGATGCCGCACCACCTCCCCATCCGGTGGCAGATCCCCGGACGGGCCGAACACCGCCGGGAAGCGGTCCACCTGCAGACGCCCCAGCAGCAGGTTGGCGTCGGTGATGGTGAGCGGTCCGCCGGCGCGGTAACAGGCCGGGCCCGGTTGCGCTCCGGCGGAGCGGGGCCCCACCCGCAACCGCCCCCCCTGGAGCTCCAGCACTGATCCGCCACCGGCCGCCACGGTTTCAATCGGCAGACGTGGGGCCAGCAACTGCAGGCCGGCGATCTCGGTCTGCTCCTTCACTTGCCGCAGGGCCTGCGCATCGGCGCAAGCCACGCAGAACACATCCGTCGACGTGCCCCCCATGTCGAAGCCGAGCACTGGCACCCCGTCAAAGCCAGCCATCCGCGCTGCGGCGATCGCCCCGACCATCCCCGCCGCCGGCCCCGAAAGGATGGTGTCTTTGGCCTGCAGCCTGTCTGGAGCCTGCAACGCTCCACTGGAGGTCATCACCCGCAGGGGCGTGGCGGCGCCCAACGCCCCCTGCACCTGCTGCAGGTAGCCATCCAGCACCGGATGTACGGCCCCCTCCACCAGGGCCGTCTGCCCACGCGGCACCAGGCGGGGCATCACGCTCACCTGGTGGGAGCAGACCACGGTGCGAAAGCCAAGTTCCCGCAGCAATGCGGCACAGCGCTGCTCATGATCTTGGTTGCGCTGGGCATGCAACAACGCCACCACGGCGACGTCCAGGCCGGAACGGCGCAGCTCCTCAAGACGCCGCCGCAGCGGCTGGTCCAGCACCAGGGGCTCCACCTCCTCACCCCGGGCATCGAGCCGACCGGTCAGCTCCAACACCGTTTGCGCCAGGAAGGGGCGCTGGGGCTGCTCGAGCGCGAAAAGATCATCGCGATGTTGATCGCCGATCCACAGCTGATCCCTCAGCCCGGCATTGGTGAGCAACAGCAAAGGAGCACCAGCCCCCTCCAGCAGCGCATTGGTGGCCACGGTGGTGCCGAGGCGCACGTCGTCGACGTCCCCCAGATCCACGGGCGGTGAAGCCGACGCCAACACCGCTTCCATGGCCGACACCGCAGGGTCTCCAGCCCCGGACTGCTCCGAGAGCACCTTGCGCACGTGCAGCTGGCCTCCTGGATCGCGACCGATCAGATCGGTGAAGGTGCCACCGCGATCAATCCAGAAGCACCACCCCATCTCCTACCCAGGCCAACGTCGCACCAGCCTGCCGCGCAGGCCGATCAACAAACCATGTCGACGCCCCCCGATGGGCGAGCTGAACTGAGAACGTTGAGAAGCAACTGCTGCCCGAACGCTTGGACAAGCTCGCCACGGCCTGGGCGATCTTTCAGGGGTTACTGCTGGAAGCCGTTCCGTTTCTGCTGCTCGGCGTTGCCATCGCAGGGCTGGCCCGATGGGCCGTGCCACCGGGTGCCTGGATCGAACGGCTCCCCAAGAACCCAGTGCTGGCACCGATCATCGGGGCCCTGATGGGTTTCGCCCTTCCGGCCTGCGAATGCGGCAACGTCCCCGTCGCTCGCCGTCTGCTGGCCAGCGGTGCACCGATGGGCACGGCGTTCGGCTTTCTGTTTGCAGCTCCGGTGCTGAATCCCATCGTGCTGGCCAGCACCTGGGCCGCGTTTCCCGATCAGCCCTGGCTGCTGGTGGCCCGGCCATTGGGGGCCTTTCTGCTGGCGATCCTGCTTAGTTTGTTGCTGGTGCAACTGCCCGAGACGCAGCTCCTGGCCACTGCGCTTCTGGAGGAACGCCGCATGAGCCAGCCCCTCAGCAACCTGGGGCTGCTGCAGCGCAGCAGTGGTGTGATCGGCGGATCACCAACCCCCACCCGATCCCTGAGCGGCAGGCGACTCAAGGCCTGGCAGGTGCTGGATCAGAGCTGCCGTGAATTTCTCGATCTGCTGGCTCTGCTGGTGCTGGGGTGCGTGATTGCGGCCCTGGTGCAGACCTGGCTGCCGCGCAGTTGGCTGTTGGCCGTGGGGGGCGCGCCGACCGCATCAATCCTGGCCTTGATGCTGCTGGCGGTGGTGGTGTCGGTCTGCTCCAGCGTGGATGCCTTTCTGGCCCTGGGGTTTGCCGCTCAGATCACCCCCGGAGCCCTGCTGGCCTTCCTGTTGCTGGGGCCCGTTGTGGACCTCAAACTCGCGGGCCTGTTCACCGTGCTGATGCGGCCAAGGGCAATCCTGATCACGGCGATCGGTGCCAGTCTTGGCGTGCTGCTGATCGGTCAGTGGATCAACCTGTGGCTGCTGTGAGGGGCCGGTTGTGCTGAAGCGCGGAACCCTACTGCTGCTCTGGGGCCTGACGCTGTTGTGGAGCTTCCACAGCGGACGCCTCGATCTGCTGCTTCGCGGGGTCTTCCATGGCCTGGTGGGGGTCACCGGCCTGGTCTTGCTGATGCTGGGCGTGGCCCTTCTGCTGAAAAGAGAGAAGCAAGCCGAACGCTGGCGCTGGCCCTGGCTGCTCAGTGGCGTGATGGCTGCGCTGGTGCTGGTTCTTCCGCCAAGTCCCTCCTTCAGCGATCTGGCCAGCAACCGCCCCCAGGGCCTGCCCGATCCACCGGAGTTGGCCTTTGTTCTGCCCCCCGAACAACGCAGCCTCACGGAATGGGTGCGCTTGCTGCGCAGCCAGCCCGATCCCGACCTTGTGGCTGGCAATCCTGTGCGCATCAGCGGTTTTGTCTGGAGGCAACCCCAAGGCCCACCGCTGATCGCCCGGCTCACGGTGCGCTGTTGCCTGGCCGATGCCACACCCGCTGGCCTGGCCGTGAAGTGGCCGGAGTCGTTCATCCCTCAAACCAACCAGTGGTTGGCCATCGAGGGAACGATGAGCGTGCAGACGCGGAAGGAACGGCGCATCCCCGTCGTGATTCCCCAAAACATCACGCCGATTGCCAGGCCCGAGCGGCCCCTGGAACCATGACGCGGCGGCCCTTGCTGCTGATGCTGATGGCCTGCGCCGCAGTTCTGGCGCAGCAACAGCTGCTGTTGCGACAGCCTCCGCGGCTGTTGCGCCTGGTGCCCCAGCAGGTGCAAAGCGGCAGCGCGGCCCTGGATCTGCAGTTCAGTCGCCCGATGGCTCGGCCGAGGGTCAGCGAGGCCACCCGAATCACTCCAGCCGTGCCCCATCAGTGGCTGGGGGAGACGGCAGCACTGCGAATGGTGATTGATGCGGATGTCGTGCCCACGGCTCCGCTCGAGCTATCGATCGCAGGGGAGGACCAGCGCGGGCTGCAGCTGGGGCAGCAGCAATGGTGGTGGGACCCAAGACCCTGGCTGATCGCAACACGGCCCGTGCCGGGAGGTGAACAGGTTCAACTGCAGACGCGATCGGGAGCATGGATACCGATCAGTCGGGTCTGGCCCGCCATCCCCAGCGTCGTCCCCCTTGGAAATGGCCGGGGTATCGCCCTGGTGGGACGCGATCAGAACGGCACCGAACAGGTGTGGTGGGATCAACTGACGCCCCGCAGCACCGCCAACCGTCTGGCCGCCTTGGGGCCACCAACGCTGAGCCGCACAGAACCCCTGTTGAAAGGCGAGGTGCTCTTCGCCCATCTCAGCAGCAATCTCAATGGTGATCTGCTGGTGCAGAGCGGAGGGTTCCAACCGGGGAGCGACCAAGCCCTGTTGCTGCAGGCCGATGGCAAACGCAAGGCTCTGGCACTGAAACCCTCCGGGCCGATGCAGTTGCTGCCGGCGGGAGGGGGCGTGGTGATGCCCACCAGCAACGGCCTGAGCCTCCGCCCCCTGCAAGCAACCGAGCAAAAAGCGCAGATGCTGCCGGGGAGCAGGGAGCTGGGGGCCTTCTGCGGTGCCTCAGGACGGGCCGTGCTGATCCGGCACTGGCCTGATTACAGGCGCTCGATCGAGCTGGTGGTTCCAGGGCGGGCACCAAAGCAACTGCACCTCGGTGATCAAGCGGTGCTGGGGGTGGCCTGCGACAACCGCGGCAAACGGATCTGGGCGGTGCTGGGGCGCTGGGAGCAGCAACGGGGCAATCACGAACTGGTGCTGATCAGCGACGCGGGGGAGGTGACACAACGCAGGGCCTTGGAGCCGTGGACGCTCAAGGCGGGCAGCCCCATCCAATGGAACGCAGTCACGAAACAGCTGTTGGTAACACTGACGCGACCGAACCAATCAAATGCCCGTGCAGGCCTGTTCGATGGCGAAAGTTTGAAGATCATCGAGGTGATCAACACACCTATCAACGAGGCACAGTGGCTTTCTTCAGGCTGAAAAACACAACAGATTCTGAAACAAAAAGCCTCGTCAGTGAAAATGACGAGGCATAAACTTAAATATTAATAATTAAAGCTTGTAGGTAATACCAGTACCGATGTGATGCTGGAGCCCGCTTCCCCATCCCGCACTATCATCCCAGGTTTGGACAAATTTCCAATGAGCAAAAAAGTCAATTTTCTCACTGACAGGCCTTGAAATCATCATTTCTCCTGCCAGATCAGTACGAGAATTGATGAAGCCATTCGCATAGCTACCTGGACTATAAAAACGTGGACCTAGATCGACCTGAAATGCTGTCGCACCGTAGTTAAATGCAATTCCCAAACGTGGATCCGTGTAATTACCAATATGAACTCCATCTACTCCCCAACCCTGACGGTGGTCAACCGAGACATATAAACCATCGATTAGGTCTGAGAATGAATCACCCAAACCAAAATCCACATCGCCGTCCCCAAAGGCATATTTAGCTTTTACACCAACTTCATTTTTAACTCCTTTAGATTCAAAGGTTTCCGTATCACCATCTTCAATCACAATCTCATTACTTGTGACTACATAAGGATTCCAAAAAGCCTGGAAACTCAAAGAATCAGAATACTTGAAATTTGCTTCAAAAAGAGCCTTGAAATCAAATCTTGTACGCATAGGGTGAGCTTCTTCATGAGCTTGCCCATCTTCTATATGTATTTCGCCATAAAAATGCTCTGCGCCACCATGTACCAAAGCAGGTCCAATAAAAGCGCTGAAAGAGATTTGCTGATCGTTACCAAGACCCCAAGCCCACTCTGCACCAATTAAAAAATCTCCAGCATAGTGACTCGCTGGATTTGCAAGATTACTGTCAAAACCTGCATGACCTTCAACAGTGAAAAGTGGTGTGAAATCAAACTCACCAGCTTCCAATTCAGAGCCACCACCATGTGAACCATGCGCATGAACTGGAGCCATGGAAGCGAAAGGGCTCAAAAGTAGAGCCAGGAAAAGGAGACGAGAACGGATCATGGAAGAGAAAAGTGGAAGTAAAAGTCAAATTAGAGTTTGGTCAACGAATAGATGACCATTCAGCATTTAGTTGATTGGCACCTGAGACATCGCAAGAACTGCCTTGACCATTGACGATCGTGCAGACGTTGACAGTCGCAGTCGAAACAGCATTACGACCTGCAGAAATACCTTCTCCATAGAGCGGCGATTTCGCAATGGGCAAACCAGTGCTCTTACTTATGCGCTTTAGAGTTTTATTCGGGAATGCAGCGGGAGAAAAAATTGTTTTTGCACCAGAATTTGTCACTTCTTCAGTGATTTTTTTGAGACTGGAGGGCCGCAATACTCCACCTGTTGTGTGGCTATCCAACATCGCAATCTCTACAAGTCCAAAGCGATCGGCGAGATGGCTGTAGGTCTTGTGATCAGTGACCATAACTCGCTGCGCCGAGGGCAAAGAACTGAACTGCTTTGCTTGCCATGCCTGAAGAGCCTCGAATACAGCTACAGCCTTAGCTGTTCGTTGCTGCAAAGCCGCACGATCGCTGTCCCCCAAAAGAGGTGCCAGAGAACTGGAGACAACCCGAATCATCCGAGCAGAATTGACTGGATCGTGCCAGACGTGGGGGTCGCTACCGCCATAGGACGGCAAGGCGACTTCACCGACCGCCACCACCGTTCCCGGTGACTTGAGCTTTTTGGCGGAAGGGGTCAGCCCAAAACCAATATGGAAAATGAGATCGCTCTTGGCGATTACTGCACGATCACTGGGCTTTAAGCGATAGGAATGGGGATCACCACCAGGGGGGATCAGGCACGTCACCGAGGCTGCAGCGGCAGCCAGTGTCTTGGTGAGATCGCACAGCGTGCCGTCGACGGCCACCAGCACAGGTTGAGCCGAACTGGCCGGAACAACACCAGCGCCAAGGGCCAGAGCAACACAAACCCCTGCCGAATGAGCCAAGGGAAGACGCATGGACGACGAAATGAGAATGATTATCATTTTGGTGATCGCATGATCCTTTGCCACCATTGGGTGTGCAAAACGACAAGAGGCCCACTTCAGGCCACCAAGGGGCTGATGAACGATTCTTTGTCTGTACTGAGCACAACCGAACTGAGCTTCAGCTACGGGAGTCGTAAGACCGTCGACCGCGTCAACTTGCAACTCCGGGCTGGAACGCTAACTGCACTCGTTGGCCCCAATGGAGCCGGCAAATCAACGCTGTTGCACCTGCTGGAGGGGCGACTTAAACCCAGCCAGGGAACGGTCAACTCCACTAAACCAATTGGCCTGATGCCCCAGCGGGCCGCCATTGACTGGTCGTTTCCGATCACCGCCCGCGACATGGTTCAGCTGGGGGAGCCCAAAAAGGGCAAAGCCACAGCAGTGAACCACTGCGAACAGCTGCTGGAGCGGGTCGGCATGGGAGCCATGGGATCACGACGCCTCAACCAGCTCTCTGGCGGCCAGCAACAACGCGTCCTGCTGGCCAGAGCATTGATGCAGCAGACCGAGATCCTGCTTCTGGACGAACCCTGCAGCGCTATTGATCCACCAACGCGCGAGCACCTGATCAAGGTAATGAGAGACCAAGCAGAAGCAGGGCAAACGCTGCTGGTCAGCAGCCACGACTGGGGCAGCGCTCTCGACAGCTACGACCAGGTGGTCGTGATGGACGGCCAGATCCTGGCCAACGGATCACCCGACACGGTTCGAGAAAAACTCAGCGACCTGACTTGCATGATGGGGAGCCACTGCTGTGGTTGAAACCGATATCTGGTGGCTTCTTCCACTGACGATCTCGCTGTTGATCGGAGCCATCTGTCCAGCAACTGGAGCGTTGCTGATCACCCAACGCCGGGTGCTTTTGGCCAACCTGATGGCCCATTCCGTTCTGCCTGGCTTGGTGGTCGCCCTGGCCATCGGGATCGACCCAAGCATCGGGGGCCTGATCAGTGGATTGCTAGGGGCCCTGGTGGCTGAACGCCTGAACCGGCGCTTCAAAGGCAGAGAAGAAGGCGCCATGAACACCGTGCTGGCCGGCTTCACGGCTCTTGGAGTTCTGTTGGTTCCCCTGCTGGACGCTCGGGTGGACCTGGAAACGATTCTGTTCGGCGACCTGCTTGCCGCCAACACAACAGATTTGCTGCGAACAGCTTTTGCAGCCGGATCTCTATTGGCGCTGTTGATTTGGGGCTACCGCGACCTGGTTTTCGTTGGCATCGACCCCGAGGGAGCAGCAATCGCCAAACGACCGGTGCTCTTGATTCGGCTGATCTGCAGCCTGATCACCGCCCTGGTGGTGATCAGCGCCATTACTGCCGTGGGGGTGATTCTGGTGATTGGCCTGCTGTGCGCTCCAGTGCTGATGCACGTGGAGCGCAGCCGAAGCCTGAAGGAACTCATGCTGCGCAGCGCGAGCACAGGGCTGCTTCTGTGTGGTGGCGGAATGATGCTGGCGATTGCTGTTGACCTGCCACCGGGCCCACTGATCGGAACACTGTGCTTGGCACTTCTGTTCACCTACAGGGCCAACACCGAAGAGCAATAGTGATAAGGAAGCCTTCTTTATGGCTTTTGCTGCAAGAACATCCCGTCAAGGCGGCGCCGTATTGTCCGCATCAATGTGCGTTCTTGCTCCAGTCGGAAGGTACGCCGAAAGGCCAGGAACAACACAGTCAGCGTTGAGGCCATCCCCAAGCTGAACAGGACGATCAAACTTGCATCACTCATGACTCCATTCACCCAGCTACTGAACAACGGCAAACCAACCACCAGCTAGGGCTGCAATCAAGCCACAGGCAAGTGCTTGAAGCACAAATTGCCCTGAATCTTTCTTGTCCCAACGATCAATGGCCTTCGATGCCGTCACAAACGGTTCTTTATTTCTGATTAACTTATCGATGTACAGCTCGATGAATTGATCATCGATTTCAAGCCGCCGCAGCTTGGAGCGAATCTGGTTGAGTTCAAACTGAGTCATTGCTCAAAATCTCAATACCTGGCGGTCAATTAAGCATTGAGGAGACATTCGCAACAAACCTGTACCGTACTATCCAGTATTTTAGCGAGCCAGTTATTTCAGCGCGTCCTTCTGGGAAAAAATCTCACTGCGCTTGGCTAAATCATCGATCCTAATCCAATTTATTCACAGCAATTTTAACCAAATATCTAAAAACCTTTGGCACGTCTTCGCCCCTTCGGTTGCATCACCTCAATTGTTGTTGGCCGTGTCTTGCTGGAATACCAAACGCGTTGCGCTGCGTCGTAACTCTCGACATCCTTGAACGACCCATCACACAACCAGACGCGGTAGTGGTGACGGTCATAGGGGTCGGAACTGGTTTCGGTGAACTGTTTCATGCAACTCAATAACGATCGTGTCGAGCCAGGTCTGCTGGTCAATCAGATCCAAGCCTGGTGAATGCTGCGCGGCGAGGATCTCGATACCGCTCCGCCACATGCTTGCCCCATAAGCCTTCCCAGTAGAAGAAGATCACGCCATGACCGCGTTGCCGGGCCAGGCGGACTTTTTGTTCCAGAACGGCCATCGAGGTGATGCGTTTGCCGAATCCCGCCAACACGCCAATCTGCGCGGGGATGCCCCAGCTGCGGGCTTTACGCAGCGCCGGCTGATCCAGGTCTTTGGCGAATCCTCGAACGGAATAGGCATAGTTCTGAACCACCAACTCTTCAATCAGTCCGCCCAAAGCCCAGAGCTCCCAGTCCTGCAACCAGAGGTTGTAGGCCGAACGGAAGGGACCTGGAGACAGGCTGATTCGGGTGGAAAGGCGCTCTTGCTTGAGACGTTGCCGCAACTCACGCAAGAGAGTGGTGAGTTGATTGCGCCGCCATTTCATCCACTGCCGATTGCTGTGATCCCGAGGAGGCACCAGTCCCGTCTCCTGCCGGTATAACCCCACGGTGGTGGGGTCATAACCGAACTGAACCGGCCAGGCGAAGTGGTCGTCCAGTTGCAGGCCATGCATCGGACAGCGCTTCAGGGTTTCCACCACCAAACCGATGAAGCGGGCACGAACCTCCGGATGGGCAGGATTGAGCCAAGCCATCCGATGGTTGCCATGCATCGCCATCCAACGTTGGCCATTGGCTTTGGCCAACACCCAGCTGGGGTTGTTGCGCACAACGGATGAATCGGCCGGCTCCATCAAGCCGTACTCAAACCAGGGCATCACCTTGATGCCACGGCGCCGACCTTCCGCCGCCAGGGTGCAGATGGGATCAAGACCGACCCCAGCCTTCTGCAACGGCAGCTCCACTGGAGCGAAGCGGCTGCGATGAAACGTGGTGCCACGGCTCCAGACGTTCGGCACCACGCGATTGAAGCCCGCATCCTGCAGCTGTTGCATCGCAGCGCTGATGCGCGTCCGGTCGTAATAGAGCTGGCTGGGGCTGTTGGTCAGCCACACCCCCATCGTGCTGCGGTTGCGGAGCAACCGGTCCAATCGGGACTCCGCCATCAGAGGTGCGGGAAACCCCGCCATCAGGCTGGCCAGAGCAAGACCAAACAGAGGCTTCCACCGCTGAGCCAACGCCGTTGAAGCACCGGGCCTCAAGGATGGCGCGGATCAACCGTGATCAAGCCGAACCAAGCCCGCTCGTTCAACAGTCCATGGGCCCGCGGCCAACGATCAGCGGAACATCGAGCTCACAGAGCTCTCTTCATGGATGCGCCAGATCGCTTCCCCAAGCATGTTGGCCACGGAGAGCACCTTCAGCTGAGGGAAGACCCGGTCCTGCGGGATCGGGATGCTGTTGGTCACCACCACCTGTTCAAACAGACCCTCAACGGACAGACGTTCGCTGGCGGGGGGAGAGAAGACGGCGTGGGTGGCGCAGGCCAGCACCCGCTTGGCCCCTTGCTCCCGCAACAAGCGTGCACCGGCACAGATCGTGCCGCCGGTGTCGATCATGTCGTCGATCAGGATCGCCGTCCGCCCCGCCACATCACCAATCACCGTGAGGCTTTCAGCCATGTTGTGGCCGGTGCGGCGCTTGTCGATGATCGCCAGCGGGGCATCGTTCATCTGCTTGGCGAAGGCCCGGGCCCGCGCCACGCCCCCAACGTCAGGAGACACCACCACCACATCTCCCAGATCCTGGGTGGAGAGGTAGTCCACCAGCACGGGAGAGCCGTAGATGTGATCGCAGGGGATATCGAAATAGCCCTGAATCTGGGCGGAGTGCAGGTCCATTGCCAGCACGCGGTCAACGCCCGACGTCACCAGCAGGTTGGCCGTGAGCTTGGCAGTGATTGATTCACGACCAGCGGTCTTGCGGTCGGCTCGGGCGTAGCCGTAGTAAGGCACCACTGCAGTGATCTGCCGTGCGGAGGCCCGTCTGCAGGCATCCACCATGATCAGCAGCTCCATCAGGTGATCGTTCACCGGTGCGCAGGTGGGCTGGATCAGGAACACGTCGCAGCCACGGATCGACTCCTGGATCTGCACATAGAGCTCACCGTCGGCAAAACGCTTGCAGACGCGGGGACCATCAGGCACCCCGAGATAAGCGGAAATCTCCTTGGCCAGAGCAGAGTTCGAGGTGCCGCTGAACAGGCGCAGACGGCGACTGTCCGGGGTCATCTGCTCCTGTTCGGAACGGGCTGCTGTCAGGAAACTTGTCACGGCGCCCGCGGAACGAATTCTGCTGTAATCCGATGGTAGAGGTGAGCAGTGCCCCCATGTCCACAGGTTTCCCACTGTTGGTGGGTGCGGGCCCCCTGCCTGAACTCAAAATGCATCAGGCCTGCGAAGCCCTGGCACGGGCTTGCCGATGCTCTCTCACCACGGTGGCCAGTGGTGCATCACCGGCTGAGGTTCTGCAGACCAACCCGGCGGCAACAGGGCTGGTGCGGCTCAGCGGCGACGCAGCCCGGCCGACCCCGCAGGGTGATGCCAGCTGGCTGCAGGCCCTAGCCGACTGGCGTCAGCCGGTGCTGCTGCTGACCACTGCTGAACAGGACGGTTCAATCTCTGGCGCAGCCGCGGCCTACGCCGCCCTCTGCCGGGAACTGCAGGTGCCCCTGCTCGGCCTGGTGCAGCTCCAGGGCCCCTGGAATGGCCCAGCGCGACGCCGGGACGGCCTCAGCTGGCTGGGCTGGATCCCCGATGAACAGCATCCGGAACAGACCGAATGCGTCGACGCCCTCGCCCGGAGACTGCAACTCCGCAGCCCCGCTTAACGCTGGGGCCAGAGGGGAAGGCCGGCGCCGCCGTCGATCTGGCGCAAGGTCTGCTCACCAGCCCGCTCGGCCAAGGGCAGCCGGCTGATGCGTGCGGGTTCAGGGCTGGCGATGATCGCCGCGGCTAGGCTCAGCTGCTCCGAACGACTGAGGTTGGTCTCTACCTCAGTGTTCAGTTGGTTCACCAAACCAGGAATCACCTCAATGCCACTGGGAGCCTTGACCTGTTCAATCAGACCCTCAACGAGGATATTTTGGCGCCGGCGACGCTGGGAGACAGCCTTGGGATCGGGCAGATGGCGCACCAGCTGTTCCGCCTGGGCACCGTTGAGACGCTGTCGTCCGGCCTGGAGCATGACGGTGTAGTCCTGCGTCTTGTCCTGGCGTTTGTAGGAGTCGCTCAACACCACCTCCACTTCGCCCAGACCATCCACCAGGCGGCGTAGGGCCGCACGGGGCATCACCACATAGCGCTTGGGATCACCCTGCTGAAGACCAACAATGTCGCGGATGGCATCGCCGAGAAGACTGACGCCACCCCGTCGCCACAACTGAGCCAAGGGGCCCGGGTTCTCTTCGCCAGGGAGCTGAACTCCGAGCTCCGTGGGGATCTGGAGCATCTGAAGCGGCTCCTGGGCGGCAATGCGAAGCAACAGCAGTGCATCGGCATTGGGGGGGCCCTTGGGCGCGGCCTGGTTGGAGGCGGCACCCAGCCGATCCGCATCAACACCGATCACCAACACCGTCACCGGGACCTCCGGGAAGGGGGCCAGAGTTTCAGGTTGATCCGCACTCAGCGGAGCGCCCGCCGCAACGCGATCGGGTTTTGGCCAGAGGGTCGCCATCAACCACCCGGTCACACCAATCCCCAGCACGGCAGCACCGACACACAGCGCACCGCGAACTCGGGATGGCGACAACCAGTTCATTTCGCTGGACGAACCGCAATGGCGCTTAGTTTCGCCCAGATCTCCAGTTCCTAGCCTGGTCCCCGTGAAGCCGTCATCGATGTCCCTCCGCCACGACTACCGCAGCCGACCACCCGAACAGGTGCGCGTGGTGGTGTTCGGAGCCACGGGCTACATCGGCCGCTTTGTGGTGAAGGAACTGGTGGACCGGGGCTACCAGGTGATCGCCTTCGCCCGCGAGCGCAGCGGCATCGGTGGTCGTCAGAGCAGGGACGAGGTGATCTCCGATTTCCCGGGAGCTGAGGTGCGCTTCGGGGATGTCACCGATCCAGCCTCAATCGCCGCCGAGGCCTTCGATCAACCCACGGATGTGGTGGTGAGTTGCCTGGCGTCCCGCACCGGCGGCCGCAAGGATTCCTGGGCGATTGACCACGCAGCCACCCTCAACACGTATGAGCAGGGACGGGCGGCCGGGGTGGCCCACTACGTGCTGCTCTCGGCCATCTGCGTGCAGAAGCCGCTGCTGGAATTTCAGAAGGCGAAGCTGGCCTTCGAAGCCGTGTTGCAGGCGGATGAGGAGATGAGCCACTCCATCGTTCGCCCCACCGCCTTTTTCAAAAGCCTGGGCGGACAGGTGGAAAGCTGCCGCAAGGGCGGCCCCTACGTGATGTTCGGAGGCGGAACCCTGGCCAGCTGCAAGCCGATCAGCGAAGCCGATCTGGCCCGGTTCATGGCCGACTGCATCCATGACGCGTCCAAACGCAACCAGGTGCTGCCGATTGGGGGGCCGGGTCCGGCGCTGAGCGCCCGGGAGCAGGGAGAGATGCTCTTCCGCGCTCTGAACAAGCCCGAACGGATGCTGTCGGTGCCGATTGCCCTGATGGATGCACCGATCGCCGTGCTGGACGCCCTGGCTCGCGTGTTCCCAGGCATCAACGACACGGCGGAATTTGGTCGGATCGGCCGCTACTACGCCAGCGAATCGATGCTCGTCTGGGATGAGCAGAAGCAGTGCTACGACGCGGATGCCACGCCGTCCTATGGAACCGACACGCTGGAGCAGTTCTTTGAGCGCGTGGCCAGGGAGGGCATGGCCGGGCAGGACCTGGGGGATGCGGCGCTGTTCTGAAGCCGCCATCCTTGGGTGACCAAGCCCCCCCCATGGATCAGTCCACCGTTGACCCGGCCAAGGCCGGAAGGGGGCGCAGCACCGGGGTGCTGCTGCATCCCACCGCTCTGCCTGGCAGCCCCGTCTGCGGCAGCTTTGGTGAGCCCTGCCGCCGTTGGATCCAGCTGCTGGCCGACCATGGCATCGGCGTCTGGCAGATGCTGCCCCTGTCCCCGCCGGATCCCACCGGGTCCCCCTACAGCTCTCCCTCCTGCAATGCCCTGAACCCCTGGTTCCTCGACGGCCAGGACCTGGCCAACGAGGGGTTCATCGGCGAAGAAGCGCTGAGGGCCGCTCCAGGGGCTGATGCACCGTTGGAGGGCGCAGAGCGTGTGGAGTTCAACCTGGCCCAGCAACGGGCCAATGCCCTGGGGGATGCCCTGCTTGCCGCCTGGCCTGAGCAGGATCCAGCGCGACATGCCGCCTTCGAGCGCTGGGCGCAACAACAGCGCAGCTGGCTGCAGGACCATGCCCGTTTCCAGGTTCTGCACGACCAACACAACACCGCTTGGTGGGAGTGGCCGCTGCCGCTGGCCCGGCATGACAACAAAGCCCTCAAGACCTGGGCGGAGCAACACCAAGACGCGTTGCTGCGGGAACAGCTGATCCAATGGCAGCTCGACCGGCAGTGGCAGGCGATCCGCCGCCAGGCGACCAACCTGGGCATCCAGCTGTTTGGCGATCTGCCCTTCTATGTGAGCAGTGACAGCGCCGATGTCTGGAGCAACCGTTCGCTCTTCACCGTCAAGAAGAACGGCCAGCTCACCACCCAGAGCGGTGTTCCGCCCGATTACTTCTCGGAAACCGGACAGCTGTGGGGCTCACCGGTGTACCGCTGGGGACAGCATCGGATCACGCGCTTCCGATGGTGGCGGCAAAGAATTGCGCGCCAGCGGGAGATGGTGGATCTGCTGCGCCTGGATCACTTCCGGGCCCTTGCGGCCTTCTGGGCTGTCCCCGGTGGAGACAGCACCGCAGAGAACGGACAGTGGCAGCCCTCGCCGGGTCACGCCCTGCTGCGCAAGCTGCGCAGGGATGCCGGTGGCTCTCTCCCCTTGATTGCCGAGGATCTCGGCGTGATCACACCGGATGTGGAACAACTCCGCGATGCCTTCCGGTTGCCGGGCATGAAAGTGCTGCAGTTCGCATTCGACGGCGCATCCGACAACCCGTATCTGCCGGAAAACACCGATGGGCATCGCTGGGTCGTCTACACCGGCACCCACGACAACCCCACAACGCTGGGCTGGTGGAACGGGCTGGATGCCGACAGCCGCGCCCGCATCGCCACGCGGGTGAATGGTGAGATCAGTGCTCCGGCCTGGCATCTGCTCGACATGGCCTTTGCCACAACCGCAGGCCTGGTGATCGCCCCATTGCAGGACCTGATGCACCTCGACGACCGTGCCAGGTTCAACACCCCCGGCACCTGCGAAGGCAACTGGAGCTGGAGGCTGGGCAGCTTTGATGCCGCGCTGGGGAATGCCCTGGGCGGCTACGGGAGCAGGGGAGCGGTCTGGGGGAGGTCGCTCTCCGGAGCCGGCAATTTGTTGACCCGGTAGATCCCCGGCCGCTCTTGATCCACGGGCAGAGGATCTCCATTCCAGAGCACCTGATCCTCAGCACCAGCCGGAGGGTCCAGGCGCACCTCGATCGGGGCCATCAACTGCAGGGTGAGCATGCCGGCGCTCGTTGCGAATTGAACTCGATCTCCCCCACCGCTGGAGAGCTGCAGCTCTCTTGGCTCAGCCACAACAACCTCCAGCACCCCCTGGGACTGCGGCAGGGCATCCCGCACCAGATCAAGCCACTGCTGAGGCGTGCGTTTCTGAACCTGTTCCAGGGGGCGCAGGGCCGCGATGCCTTCGTCTGAACCCACCGGGTTCGGACCACGGCTGATCGCCTCCACATCAGCACGCACGGGTTCGAGGCTGAGGCTGTTGCGCAGGGCCAGGTCCTGTTGTTGACGGTTGATGGCCAGCAGGCTGAAGGCGATCACCGCCGCATAAACGACCGTTCCCTGCCAGGTGGTGAACACATCGATGTTGCCCAGGGTGAAGCGACCCAGGCCAGCTTTGGCGGGTCCGCGGCGGAGCAACACCGGCGGTGGAAGCAGGGGGTCGAGGCATCCTCCGGGCAGGGCCAGGCGACGCTCGATCTGAGGAAGCATCGAGGCGAGGTAAGCCCGCTCGGGCAGGCGATCACTCCAGCCCCGCTCCAGGGCCTCGATCACGGGGGTGGTGATCCGGGTCTCATTGGCCAGATCACGCATCGAGAGGCCAAGCTCCTCGCGGCGCCTTCGCAGCAGCAGCCCCAGATCCTGACGCTGCTGCTCCTGGGCCTCAACCGTGCCGGCATCAGGGCTGGAACCCTTGCGGGGACGTCGCCACCAAAGTCCTGGACGCTTCAGTCGCATGGGCTGTTGGGCCACTCCATCGGGTCAGCCCGCTCGAGCAAGGGCTTCCATTCTCCCTCGCTCAACCAGATCCAGCACCCCTCGGCCAGATCACCGAGCGGCAACCCTGCAATGGCCGTGCGCTGCAGGTCCAGCACCGGATGGCCAAGGGCTTCCGCCATCCGGCGGATCTGTCGGTTTCGCCCTTCCCGCAGCTCAATCTCCAGAAGCGAGCGGTCACCCCAGGCCCGCAACCGGCGCACCCGAGCGGGGCGGGTCAAGCGACCGTCCAAAGGCAGACCCCGCCGCCAGCGATCGAGGACCGGCTCTGGCGGCACACCCTTGACCCACACCCGGTAGGTCTTGGCGTGGCTGTAACGCGGGTGAGTGAGTTTCAAGGTGAGCTCACCCAGATCGGTGAGCAGAAGCGCACCATGGCTGTCGGCATCCAGACGGCCAACGGGGTGAAGACCAGCCCGATGCTCCGGGGGAAGCAGGTCCAGCACCGTGCGGCGACCCTGCGGGTCATCACAGCTGCAGATCACCCCCACCGGCTTGTTGATCAGCAGCACCCGCGCCACCCCACGGGACGGCAACGGCAGACCATCCACATGAATCGTCTGCTGCTGCGGGTCGGCCTGGTCGCCAACGCGGGCGACCTGACCATCCACCGTCACGCGGCCGGCCTGCAGCCATTCCTCAGCCCGGCGCCTGGAGCAGAGGCCGGCAGCAGCGATCAGTTTCTGCAGGCGCTGGCGCGTCATTGCAGAGGTTCCCGTGGCAGGAGCAGATCCATGCAGGCTCCACCGGCGGGATGATTGCGGGCTTCGATGCGACCGCCATGGTTGACGGCGATCTGCTGCACGATCGCCAGTCCCAGGCCACTGCCGCTGCGGTTGGAGCGGGTGCGGGAGGGATCCCCCCGGTAGAAGCGTTGAAACATGCGCGTGAGATCGGCCTCACTCAAGCCAGGGCCATGGTCACGAATGCTGAGCAACCACCAGCCGCCGCTCTGGCGAACGGACACGTCGATGCTGCTTTCATCAGGGGAGTAGCGCAGGGCATTGTCGAGAAGGTTGAGCACCGCACGGTGCAACCGGCGCTGATCACCACGCAGGGGGCCTGATTCGCTGCGGTCCAGCTGCAGCGTCACCCGCCGTTCCTCCGCGATCGGGCCAATGGATCCCCAGGCGCTGTCCACCAGATCCTCCAGGGTGAGGGGCACATGCTCGCTGTCGTCCTGCGGCAGGCTGTTTTCCAACCGCGACAGCTCCAGCAGGTCTTCCACCAGCAGCTGAAGACGCCGGAGTTCCTTCTGCAGCCGTTGCACCAGAGCCGTGTCTTCTTCCTTGACGGCCAGTTCCAGCCGATCGCTCACCAGCATCAGGGCGGTGAGGGGGGTCTTGAGCTCATGGGCCACATCACTCACCCAGCGTTCCTGTTGCTGTTGCTGGGCTTCGAGGGACTGACGGCTCTGGATCAGCACCAGCCAGCATTCGTCACTGCCCGGCAGAACAACCGCCTCCAGCGGGGTCCCCTGTTGATCCCATTCACAACGCTGGGAACGCAGCTGATAGCGGCTGCTGAAGATCAACTCCTCCAAGACAGGAATGTCGAGGACATCCCGGACCTTCATGCCACGAACCAGGCGATTGGAGGGGATATGAAGAAGGCGTTCGGCCCGATCGTTGATGTAGGCGATGGAGTGGTCCGGGGCCAGGATCATCCAGCCCTGGGTGGCCGCATCAATCCAGGCCAGCAGCTGAGGAGCGTTCAAGACGATGGAGCGATCCTTGGACGTTCGCTTCGACGTTCGCCTGGACGCCAGAACGCGGCGTCGACGCTGCAGCAGAAGCGTGATCCCAATGCCAGCTGCAAAACCGAGTGCGGCGGAGATCACCACAGCACCCTCAGCCGAAGCGATACCCGAAGCCGCGAACCGTACGGATCAACTGAGGCGATGAGGGCTCCTGCTCAACCTTTTCCCGCAGCCAGCGAATGTGAACATCCACGGTTTTGGTGTCACCGATGAAGTCGACACCCCAGATTTTCTCCAGCAGCTGATCGCGACTCCAGACGCGCTTGGGGTTCTGGATGAACAGCTCGAGGATCTTGTATTCCTTGGGAGAGAGTGTGAGGTCTGTTCCATCCCGGGTGACCCTGCATTCACTGGGATACAGGCACAGGTTGGCGTGAGTAAAGGAATGCTGTTGGGAGGGCGACGTCTCCGATTGACTGGATCGCCGCAGTAAGGCCCTGCAGCGGGCCACCAGTTCGCGCAGCCCAAAGGGTTTGACCAGGTAATCGTCGGCGCCCACCTCAAGCCCCAGCACCCGATCGGTCTCACTGTCTCGGGCGCTGATCACCAGGATCGGGGTGGTGTTGTTGATGCGACGGAGCTCGCGGCAAAGGTCAAGCCCCCCCAAGCCGGGGAGCATCAGATCGAGCACGATCAGATCCACCGGATCTGAAGTTTCAGCGGTGATCAGATTGAGGGCTGAGGCGCCATCGGCGCAGGTTTGCACCTCAAAACCTTCCGCGCGCAGGGCCTCTCCGACTGTTTCCCGGATGCTGTCGTCGTCTTCCACCACGAGGAGACCACGGGTGGAGACAGCCGCAGACAGGGTTGTCACGTCCATGAGGCGGGAGCGCATCCATCCTGACCGAGGACGAAACCCGACAAAGCAGAACAGCAGCTTCGCTTAATGGCCCAGATCTCAGAGAAACAGGCCCGGCGAAACAACGTTCAGAAGAAAAGGCTCAGAAGAATTCGTCGAAGTTGTCGAAATCAACCGCTTTGAACTTGCCCGCTTCCACCTGCTGCATCAGTCGCTCAAGCTGAGAGAACAAGGCACCACCGGTGAGCAGCGAGAGCAGCAGGGCCACCAGCAGGGCAGCGCCAGAGGCAAACCCGAAGATCTGAAGGCAGCAACCGATGAACAGGGTGACCCCGATGAGGGTGCCGGCATAGCTGAGGTTGATCTCGGCAGTCCCCAGGGGCATCAGAGGGAGTCGGTCCTGCTTCCAGCCATCCAGTTTGTTCTGCACCTGACGGCCGAAGGTGAGGCCGCAGAGCACACCCATCAACAGACCGATGCCCGCCAGCAGGTAGGGGGGCTGGGGCAGGGTCATCATCTGGAGCAGCTGCTCAAGCTCCTGGGCGCTGATCTCCTCAGGCATCGACGCCGATCTCAAAGAGCTGAGACCTTAGCGGTGAGTTCCACAATCTCGCTGAAATCGTGATTTCAGGATCACGCTGCCGCCAAAGGGTTGAGGCGCTGCAACAGGCCGCCGGCCAGACGCCCTGGGCCGAAGGTGCGGCCCAGCAGGCCGACCAGGGCACGCACGTCGTCGGTGTGCAGACGATCGTCACGGATCAGCGTCATCAGCAGACGTTTGCGCAGGTCGGCACCATCTCGGCTGAGCAGCAGCCGCAGACCTGCCCCAGCCACAGGGATCAATTCCTTCCCAGGAGCGGGAGCGTCCTGACCCACCACATCCAGCAAGCTTTCGAGCCGATCCAGGCGCAGGCGGCCTGATTCATCAAAGATCACCTCCAGCAGCTTCTCGCGCATTTCGCTGGTGTCACCCGCCAACAGTCGACGGGCCACGTACGGATAGGCCACAGCAATGATTCGGAAGTTCGGATCCAGCCGTAAGGCAAGGCCTTCCTGGCTGACGACGGCCCGGATGATCAAGGCGAAGCGCGCCGGAACCCGGAAGGGGTAATCGAACATCAGCTCCGAAAAACGGTCGGTGATCGCCTTGAAGTTGAACGATCCAACCGAGTCGCCGAGGCTGCCGCCGAGCACCTCTTCAAGGGCAGGAATGATCGGCGTGAGATCGGCCGTAGGGCTGAGAAACCCGAGGGATTGGAAGTCCTTGGCCAACCCTGAGAAGTCACGGTTGATCAGGTGCACCACAGCACCGGTGAGGGTGAGCCGGTCGCTGTCGCTGATGGAATCCATCATCCCGAAGTCGACATACCCCACATGGCCGAGATCGCCGGTACGACCCGGCAGGGCGAAGAGGTTGCCGGGGTGGGGGTCGGCATGGAAATAGCCGAACTCCAGGAGTTGCTGCAGGCCGCAGATCACGCCGGTGCGGATCAACGCCGTTGGGTCAAGACGCTGGGAACGCAGCTCCTCGCTGTCACGCATCTTGGCGCCATCAATCCAGGAGGTGGTCAGCACCCGGGTGGAGCTGAGCATCCGCTCCACCTTCGGGATGTAGACCGCATCGTTATCTGCGAAAAGCGACGAAAACCGCTCGGCATTGGCCGCTTCCAGGCCGTAATCGATCTCCTCGAACAGGCTGCGGCCGAACTCATCAATGATTCCGCCCAGCCCGAAACCGAGGTTGAGCGGCAGCAGCGGCGCCGTCATCACCCCCAAAGCCCGGATTAACACCAGATCCCGCCGCAGGATGAAGGTGAGATTGGGCCGCTGCACCTTCACCGCAACCCAGTGCTGGCCCTGCAGACGGGCCTTGTACACCTGGCCCAGGCTGGCGGCGGCGATCGGCGTATCAGGAAACTCCTCAAACAATTCCTCTGCCGGCGCACCGAGTTCCTCGCGGATGCAAGCCAGGGCGGTGGCATGGGGAAAGGCCGGCAGATCGTCCTGCAGGCGTGTCAGTTCCTCCAGCCAGTCCCGACGCACCAGATCAGGTCGGGTGGAGAGGGCCTGTCCCAGCTTGATGAAGCAGGGCCCCAGACCCGTCAGGGTGTTGAGAATGCGACGCGCCAGCCCCTGCTGAACGGCGGGGTCATTGCTGCCTCCACGCAGCAGCAGCACCAGCACCAGCCCCGCCAGGGACCACAGCACCTGAACAAGGCGCGGAACGGCGACCCAGGGACGCAGCAGCAGCCAGCCGAGATCCCCCCCGGGGTCGTAACGCATCGCATCGCACTGAGTACAGAGAGAGACTTTAAGGAGATCAGGGGGATTTGATGGCGCTTCTGCCCCAGCTCACCCGTCGCCTCGGTCAGCCCCTGTTTCTGCCGGCCCACGGACGGGGGGCTGCCCTTCCGGATGGACTGCGTCAATTGCTGCGACGCCGCGCCGGCGTCTGGGACCTGCCGGAACTGCCAGCCCTTGGCGGTCCGCTGGAGGCGAACGGCGCCATCGCAGACAGCCAACGCTCCGCCGCGGCAGCGATGGGGGTGGCGCGCTGCTGGTACGGGGTGAACGGGGCCACGGGGTTGCTGCAGGCCGCACTGCTGGCCATGGTCCGGCCCGGAGAGCGGGTGCTGCTGCCCCGCAACGTGCATCGCAGCCTGATTCAGGCCTGCGTTCTTGGGGACCTGCGGCCGGTGCTGTTCGATCTCCCCTTTCAAAGCGACCGGGGCCAGCCGGCACCGGCGGATTCGGCCTGGATCGAACGGGTGCTTCAGGCCCTGCCCAGAGATGCAGCCCCCATCCGTGCTGCGGTTCTGGTGCATCCCACCTACCAGGGCTATGCCAATGACCCAACGGCGGTGATTCAGCGGCTGCAGCAACAGGGCTGTTGCGTGCTGGTGGATGAAGCCCACGGCTGTCATTTCGCCGCTGGGGTGGACCATCCCCTCCCCCCCAGCGCTCTGCACTGCGGCGCTGATCTGGTGGTGCATTCCCTGCAGAAGTCGGCTGCAGCACTGGCGCAAACAGCGGTGCTCTGGCTGCAGGGGGAGCGTCTGGATCCCGTGCGCGTGGAACGCAGCCTTGGACTGCTGCAAACAACCAGCCCCAGTGCACTGCTGCTGGCCTCCTGCGAAGAAGCCCTTCAACACTGGCAGAGGCCCAAGGGACGCCGTCAGTTGCTGCAGCGGCTGCAGGATGCGGAAGCGCTCGCCGATGGCCTGCGCCACAGCGGCATGCCTCTGCTGAGCAACCAGGATCCGCTGCGCCTGATCCTGCACACGGGTCAGGCGGGCATCACCGGCCTGGATGCCGACGATTGGTTCCTGCCCCGTGGGTTGGTGGGCGAATTGCCGGAACCAGCCAGCCTCACCCTCTGCCTGGGGCTGGCACGCCACCGCGGGCTGGGACGGCAGATGCGGCACCACTGGCAGAACCTGCTGCGGAGCTTCCCCGATCGGACTCCCTTGCCAGCCTTCGAAGCCCCACCGCTTCCGCTGGTCACCTCCCCAGCCCAGTCACCGACCCAGGCCTGGACGGCGGAGCATCAACAGGTGGCGTTGAAGGATGCGGAGGGGTGCATCGCGGCTGAATTGCTGTGCCCTTACCCACCGGGCATCCCCCTGCTGATTCCCGGCGAACGCCTCGATCGCCAGCGGCAGCGCTGGCTTGAACGCCAGCAACTGTTCTGGGGAGACCAGATCCCAGACGCACTAACTGTGGTGAGCGGGGGCTGATCTGGGACGGCAGAGGTGCCCGCAAGCCTCGAGATCACGACCAACAGCGATTGATACTGTGAATCCAGGACGCCTCCAATCAGCGTGATCCGTGAGGTTGTCCTCGATCAGAACCAAGCACCAGCAGCCCGAGCAGCCCTGCGCAAGCGCTTGATCAGTGGCCTCGGTGTGGGGGGCTTTGGCCTGCTTGTCGTGAGCCTGGGGGGCTGGTGGTTCACCGCCGCCCTGGGGGGAATGGTGCACCTTGGCCTGCTGGAGTTCTTCCGGATGGCGCAATTCAAGGGAATTCGCCCCGCGACCAAAACCACCCTGGTGGCCTGCCAACTGCTGCTGTTCACCACCCAGTGGGCGATCCAGGGCGGGCTGCCGGCTGATGTGGCCCACGCTGTTCTGCCCCTCTCTGGAGCCGCCATCTGCGGTTGGCTGCTGCTGCAACCGGTGACGGGTTCCATCGCCGACATTGCGGCATCGATCTTCGGGCTGTTCTACCTGGGTTTTTTGCCCAGCCACTGGCTGAGTCTGCGCGGTTTGGACAACGGTCTGGAGATCACTCTGTCGGCCTGCCTGATGATCGTGGCCACCGACATCGGCTCCTGGGCCGTGGGACGGCGTTACGGGCGACGGCCCCTCTCACCGATCTCCCCTGGGAAAACCATCGAGGGGGCGATCGGGGGATTCATCTCGGCCATGCTGATCGGCCTGATCTGCGGCCAGCTGATGGGCTGGGCACTGCATGGCCTGCCGGGCCTGCTGCTGGGGGCGCTGATCGCTCTGTTCGCCCTGGTGGGAGACCTGACGGAATCGATGATGAAACGCGATGCAGGCGTGAAGGACTCCGGTGACGTGCTGCCCGGCCATGGCGGGATCCTGGACCGGATCGACAGCTATCTGTTCACCCCAGCGGTGGTCTTTTACGCGATCGCTTTGTGCCAACCACTGTTGGCCCCATAAGCAGAGCTATGGGGTGACGCTGGCCTGACCTTTGAGGGCCAGCTGTCCACCCGCCAGCTGCACCTGCTCGATTCGAATGGCGGGGTCCATCGGCAGCAAGGTGCGCGGTTCATCGGCGGTCTCCGGCCGGAAGCACAGTGTTCCCTGCTCCGCATTGAGGCGGAAGCGACGGCAAACAGGGTCTTGATGGGCCGCAACGGGCACCTGCAACTCGAGCAGATCCACGTCAATGCGCAGCGCCCCCAACGGGCTGAGCCCCATCAGCTGTTCAGCCATCCAGTCCCCGAGCCAGCGCCAGGGTTCGGCCAGCAACGCGCTGTTGAGCTGACGGCTGTTGAAACTCACCTCGCCCGCCACCTGGAACGGCTGCTTCAGGGCCAGCATCTGACCGGGACTGAGCAGCTTCATGTCCACCGCAATCGAACCGCTGCGCAAATCAACATGCTGCAAGGGCAGCCCCTGGAAACAGGCATCCCTCGCCGTGAGGGTCACACCATCCAGACGCCCCCGCAGCAATGACCAGCTGGAGCCATTCAGGGCCAGTTCGAGGCTGCCGATGCTGTCGCATTGGCTGCGAATCCACAGGCGCAGGGCCCCTGCCAGCACATTGAGAACAGGATCAGCCATGGTTCAACAGCGCCTGACACCGCTCAGCCACCTTGCGGGGCTGATCGATATGGGGGAGATGACCGCAGGAGGGGAAGGTCTCCACAGGCTGATCCAACAAGGCCTGAAGCGCCTGCTTCTGCGGAGCACGCAGAATCCGATCGTTGTCACCCCAGATCACGTGCAGTGATTGGGAGGGCAGGGGGTCCCCACATCCGGCGAAACCACCGCTGCGGGCGAAGGCCGCCAAGGCCTCCGCCCAGCCGGGGCATTGCAGGTGCAACGAGGCGATTTGCTCTTCCGGTGCACCCACATCCGCATCGGGATCAGCGAAAGCCTGGCGACACAGCCCCCGCCGCACACCAGGACGCCCCAGGAACCAGGCACCAAAACGATCCAACAGGGGCGGAACAGGCATCGGACGCCCCGTGAGACCGGCAGGAGCCAGCAGCAGCAGAGAAGCCACACGCTCGGGATGACGCCGGGCCAGCTCCACGGCTACGGCCCCTCCCATGGAGGCCCCGATCAGGCTCAGGGGAGCGTCCATGGGAAGCCGCTGCAGCAGGGCATCGAGATGCCGCAACACAGCTTCTGGCCCATAGGTCAGGCCCAGGGGACGCGGCGAAAAACCAAAACCGAACAAGTCGGGGATGAACAGCTGAAAGCGATCGGCCAGTAGGGGAGCCAGGCGCCGGTATTCGAAAAAACTGCTGTCGAAACCATGCAGCAGCAACAACGGTGCGCCCTGGCCGAGCACAGCCACCGGGAACGGATCATCCACACCCAGATCCGGCAACGTCCACCACTCCACCTCAGCGGCCAGGGACTCGGCCTGCGGGTCAAGCAGAGCCGGCCGCAATTGATCCAGAAGCGTCTTCAAAGGCTGCTGGGGCTGAGTTCGGCAGCGCCCACAAGGGCCTCCAGCAAAGCACCAGGCGTCACAGCGAAAGGCAAATGATGCAGATCGGAACCCTCGCGGCAGGCGAAGCGACACACCGCCTGCAACTCACTGAGGCTGGCCTGCGCCAGACCCAAATCATCAAGGCTGACGGGCAAACCAAGCTGCCGCAGCAACGGCAACAGCTGGCGGTGTGCCTGGCCTGCAAGCCGGTTGCCGCCCAGACGTTCCTCCAGGCGAAGCTGCACAAGAATTCCGAAGCCCACCTTCTCGCCATGCAGAACGTGGTGACAGGCCTCCAGCTGGGTGAGGCCGTTGTGAACGGCATGGGCCGCAACAGTGCGGCAACGGGCACCGCCCAGTCCCCCCATCACGCCAGCAGTGAGAGCACAGGCTTCGGCGGTGCGCACCCAGGCTTCACTGTCTGGATCCTCCACCGCCGTGAGGCTGTCGATCAGCAATTGATCCCGCAGCACCCGTGCCATCTGTACGGCCTGCTGCACCAGACCATCGATGCTGTCGCCGCTGCTCACTGACGCTTCGTACCACTTGGCGAGGGCATCAGCGACACCACTGGCCAGCGTGCGCGGTGGGGCCTGACGCACCAGCCCGTGATCGAAGACAAGAAGATCTGGGCAGCGATCAAGGGCCACATCACCCTCGAAAGCACCCTTAGGGGAATAAATGTTGGAGAGAGCCGTCCATCCGGCACAGGTGGAGGCGCTCAGTGGAACGGTGATGCAGGGCAGGGAAAGGCGATGGGCCAGCAACTTTCCGGCATCCAGCACCTTTCCGCCCCCGGCAGCCAGAACGGCGTCACAGCCCTGGGCTTCAGTAGCCACCCTCTGGAGATCCTGCTCACAGCAGTCAAACTGGAGCTGAGCCTTGAGGGGTTGGATCCCCTGGGCCTGGAGATCCGACACCAAACGCTGACGCTGATCCGCAGTGGACGCACTGCGACCCAGCACCAGCGGACGTGTGCTGAGGGATTTGATCTGAGGCAAGGCCTCATCCCAGGCTCCATCCCCCCGAAGGACGCTGGCGGGGGCAATGGAGTGGGACGAGATGGATCGAACCATCAGACGCTGGCACCGGCGAGTTGCGGTGCCGTGTCCACCTGACCTTTGTGGCGGACCACCACCTTCTTGTTCTCATCGACATCAACTTCGGCGTGATCGCCGTCCTTGATCCGACCCGACAGCACCTCTTCGGCGAGGGAATCCTCGAGAAGACGCATGACAGCCCGACGTAGCGGACGTGCGCCATAGGCAGGGTTGTAGCCCTCCTCCACCAGGCGCTCCTTGAACGCATCGGACACGGTGAGGGTGATGCCCTTCTCGCCCATGCGACCAAAGACCTCCTTGAGCATGATCTCGGCGATCTCCTTGACCTCGTCGCGATTGAGCTGGCGGAAGACAATGATTTCGTCGAGACGGTTGAGGAATTCAGGACGGAAGTACTGCTTGAGCTCCTCATTCACCAGGGAACGGATCCGGGTGTACTGAGACTCCTCCGCGCTTTCACCGGAGAACTCGAAGCCGAGGCCGCCGCCACCCTTCTCAATCACCTTCGAACCGATGTTCGAGGTCATGATGATCAGGGTGTTTTTGAAGTCGACGGTGCGGCCCTTGGAATCGGTCAGACGGCCGTCTTCCAGAAGCTGCAGCAGCAGGTTGAACACATCGGGGTGTGCCTTTTCGATTTCATCGAAAAGCACCACGGTGTAAGGCCGGCGACGCACAGCCTCGGTGAGCTGACCGCCTTCGTTGAAGCCCACATAGCCCGGAGGCGAGCCGATCAGCTTGCTGACCGTGTGGCGCTCCATGAATTCCGACATATCGAGGCGGATCATCGCCTCTTCGCTACCGAAGAAGTAGGTAGCCAGAGCCTTGGTGAGCTCGGTTTTACCCACACCGGTGGGGCCGGAGAAGATGAAGCTGGCGATCGGACGGTTGGGGTTCTTCAAGCCGACCCGAGCACGGCGGATGGCCTTGGACACCGCCTTGACGGCTTCGTCCTGACCGATCAGGCGCTTGTGGAGGGTTTCCTCCATGTTGAGCAGCTTGACCGACTCGCTCTCGGTGAGCTTCTGCACCGGAACACCGGTCCAGGAGGCGACGATCTGAGCGATGTCCTCCTCGTTCACCATCGGTGAGCTGTCTGAAGAAGGCGCTTCGGTTGCAGCTGTTTCACCGGATTCAGAAGTGGGGTCAGCCTTGACCTCGTCCTTGTTGGCCTGAAGCAGTGAGCGGATCTGCTCCCGCAGTTCCACTTCCTTCTCGCGCAGTTCACCGGCCTTGGTGAAGTCCTGATCGCGGACGGCATCTTCCTTTTCCTTCTGGACGGAACGCAGTTCCTTGTCCACTTCCTTGGCCGCGGGGGGCAGCTTCGAATTGAGCAGACGCACGCGGGAACCGGCTTCATCGATCAGGTCGATGGCCTTGTCAGGCAGGAAACGATCCGAGATGTAGCGATCGCCGAGGGTTGCGGCTGCCACGAGGGCGTCGTCGGTGATCTTGAGGCGGTGGTGCTGCTCGTAACGCTCGCGAAGGCCACGCAAGATTTCGATGGTGTCGTCGATGGACGGCTCGCCCACATTCACCGGCTGGAAACGGCGCTCCAGGGCGGCATCCCGTTCGATGTGCTTGCGGTACTCGTCGAGGGTGGTGGCACCGATGCACTGCAGCTCACCGCGGGCGAGGGCCGGCTTGAGGATGTTGGCGGCGTCGATCGCCCCTTCAGCAGCGCCGGCACCGATCAGGGTGTGGACCTCATCGATCACGAGGATCACGTTTCCGGCCGCCTTGATCTCCTCCATGATCTTCTTGAGGCGCTCTTCGAACTCACCTCGGTACTTGGTGCCGGCCACCAACAGACCGATATCGAGAGTCAGGACGCGCTTTTCTTCAAGGATGTCTGGGATGTCGCCCTGTTGGATGCGCTGGGCCAGACCTTCAGCGATGGCGGTCTTACCGACACCGGGCTCGCCAATCAGAACGGGATTGTTCTTGGTGCGGCGGCCCAGGATCTGGATGACGCGATCGATTTCGTTGTGACGACCCACCACCGGGTCGAGCTTGGCTTCGGTGGCGAGCTGGGTGAGGTTGTTGCCGAACTCGTCGAGGGTGGGGGTTTTTGTGGATCCCTTGGCACCGCCGCCACCGCCGCCGGCGGAGACCTCAGCGGTTTCACCGAGCATGCGGATCACCTGGGTACGCACCTTGGCCAGGTCGACGCCAAGGTTCTCCAGCACACGGGCAGCAACACCTTCGCCCTCACGGATCAAACCGAGCAGCAGGTGCTCTGTGCCGATGTAGTTGTGACCGAGCTGGCGGGCCTCTTCCAGAGACAGCTCCAGGACGCGCTTGGCGCGGGGTGTGAAGGGGATCTCAACAGCGACAAAGCCGGATCCGCGGCCGATGATTTTCTCAACTTCAACCCGGGCATCCTTGAGGTTCACCCCCATGGACTTGAGCACCTTGGCGGCAACCCCCGTTCCCTCGCCAATCAGGCCGAGGAGGATTTGTTCGGTACCAACGAAGTTGTGACCAAGTCTGCGGGCCTCTTCCTGGGCCAGCATGATCACCTTGATGGCCTTCTCGGTGAAGCGTTCAAACATCGCTGGGCCAATGCAGTGATGTGACCAAGCTATCAGGGTTGAGGGACTGCTGCGAGTGTTCGGTTTGTTCGGTCACTTTCCAGTCTGAGACTGGCCTGAAGCGCACAAAAAATAACAATGAATCCCACAAGATTCACCGCTTTTTTTTGTCTCCCAGGGACGGGAAACCGAACAACTTCAAGCCGCCGACGTGGGCGACGGCGCTGACGGGATGCGACACCACTGAATGAGGGCATCGCGACCATCGGAGTAGTACTCGGAACGGCTGCCTGCGGTGCGGAAACCGGCTTTGGCGTAAAGCGCCAGAGCGGCAACGTTGTCGCTGGCCACCTCGAGGGTGGCGTGCACGGCACCGTGCTGTCGTGCCCGTTGCAACAGTGCTTTCAAAAGCACACCTCCATGGCCGCTGCGACGCCTGTCGGGATCCACAGCCACCGCCGTGATGTGCAGTTCATCGGCCACCATCCAGCCGCAAGCCACCCCCAATAGGGCTTCGGGCTGCACAAGACCGATGCAGAGGCGCCGGGGGTCGTCCAGCTCACGCCGCCATTGTTCTGCAGTCCAGAGGCCGTTGAGCGCCCGTTGATCCAGTGCCAGACAGGCTTGCTGCCAGGACGGGTCAAGGCGCAGGATCTGCGCAGTCGGTTCGCCCCCTGCAGGGTCGATTCCTAGATTGCCCTTCGACGCCGCCACTCCGTGACCCAAACCATCACCAGTCAACGGCCCTTCGAGGCCAACCGGGATGCGGAGAGCCCCAATCGCAACCTGACCCCGATCACCACAGAACTCGACGACACCGACCGTCTTGTTGTGGGCGGGTGTCGTCTTAGCGATCTGGCCGAGCGTTACGGCACACCGTTGTATGTGCTGGATGAAGCCACCATTCGGGCCACGTGCCGGGCCTACCGCCAGGCCCTGGAAAAGCATTACGCCGGGCCATCCCTGCCGATCTACGCCTCCAAGGCCAACAGCTCTCTGGTGATGAGCAGCCTGGCGGCCTCCGAGGGGCTGGGTCTGGATGCGGTGTCAGCCGGTGAATTGCTGACCGCACTGCGCGGTGGGATGCCCGGAGAGCGGATGGTGCTGCACGGCAATAACAAATCCGACGAGGAGCTGCTGCTCGCGTACGCCAACAAGGTGACGATCGTTGTGGACAACCAGCACGATCTCGATCGCCTCGCCGAACTGGTGCCCGCTGGAGCCGAACCGGCTCGCCTGATGCTGCGCTTCACCCCAGGCATCGAGTGCCACACGCACGAATACATCCGCACCGGTCACCTGGACAGCAAGTTCGGCTTCGATCCCGACCAGGTGGAATCCGTGCTGCGCAGCCTGGTGGGACAGCCCTGGGCCCAACTCACCGGGCTGCACGCCCACATCGGATCCCAGATTTTTGAACTCGAGCCCCACCGGGATCTGGCGGCGGTGATGGCCGACAAGCTGAAACTGGCCCGTGACCTGGGCCATCCCGTGAGCGACCTCAACGTGGGCGGCGGCCTGGGAATTCGCTACGTGGAGTCGGACGACCCCCCGAGCATTGAGAAGTGGATCCAGGTGGTAGCCGAAGCCGTCACCACCGCTTGCCAGGAACGGAGCCTCGAGCTGCCGCGGTTGATGTGCGAACCGGGCCGTTCCCTGGTGGCGACCGCCGGCGTGACCCTGTACTCGGTGGGCTCGCGCAAAACGATCCCGAACGTGCGCACCTACGTGGCCATCGACGGTGGCATGAGCGACAACCCTCGCCCTATCACCTACCAGTCGCTCTATACCTGCTGCCTAGCCGATCGCCCCCTGGCCAAGCCAGACGAAAGCGTGAACCTGGTGGGCAAGCACTGCGAATCTGGCGATGTGCTGCTGAAGGACCTGCCCCTTCCCACCACCGAGAGCGGTGACATAGTCACCGTGTTTGCCACCGGTGCCTACAACGCCTCGATGAGTTCGAACTACAACCGGATCCCGAGGCCCGCTGCCGTTCTGGTGCACGACGGGGCAGCTGAACTGGTGCAGAAGCGAGAGCAGCCGGATGACCTGCTGCGCTACGACGTTTTGCCAGAACGATTCAACGCGTTACGTTGACAGCAGTGATGAGAAGAGCGGAGTGAACGTGTTGGCGGTGGTGGATCCGCGCCTTGTGCTCGACGTTCTCTTTGCCTCTTCCATCGGCTTTCTGCTTTTTTCCCGCGTCAACGAGCAGCGCACCCTCTGGCTACTCCGGGGTTGGTTGTTTCTGGTGGCGATGGCCTGGTTCGTCCAGCGCTTCGCCAACCTGCCCCTCACCACAAAGCTGGTGGACGCGCTCGTCATGGCCTGTTCGCTCTCGCTGGCCATCCTTTGGCAAGGGGAGCTGCGGCGTCTGATGGAACTTCTAGGCACCGGCCGTCTGGCCGTGTTGCTGGGCAATCCCCAGAAAGAGTTCAGCGCTTCGGCAGGCACCGTCAGCCAGATCACCGAGGCAGCAGGCCGGCTGTCGCAGTTGCGGCGTGGAGCCTTGATCGTGGTGGACCTGGGCAGCGACCTGAGGCCTGAGGACTTTCTCAATCCCGGCATCCCCATTGGTGCGGTGCTGAGTCGCGAGCTGATGCTCAACCTGTTCGCCGCCGACACCCCCCTCCACGACGGTGCCGTGCTGGTGCGGGGCAATCGCATCGAATCGGCGGGAGTGATTCTTCCCCTGTCAAGGGACAGCGTGAGCCGTTTCGGCACCCGCCATCTGGCGGCCCTCGGGATCACGGAGCGCTTCGATCGCTGCATCTGCATAGTTGTGTCGGAAGAAACTGGAACGCTGTCTCTGGCGAACCAGGGCAAGCTGGAACGACCGATCACCAGTTCACGCCTTCAGGAACTGCTCAGGGAGCTGTTCAGCACCGCCGAATCGATGCCCCCAGCACGGCGTACGGTGGGTAGCGCTCCGTCCGAATAGCTGTCTTGAGCCGCCCTCCGGCCACCAGCACTGACACGGCCGATCGTTCGCTTCTGCCTGCGGACCTCGACCCGGGTCGGCTCCCACAGCACGTGGCCCTGATCATGGATGGCAATGGTCGCTGGGCGAAATCCCGCGGTTTGCCCCGCGTGATGGGGCATCGGGCTGGGGTTGAAGCGCTGAAAGCCACCCTGCGACTCTGCAGCGACTGGGGGATCCAAGCCCTCACGGCCTACGCCTTCTCCACGGAGAACTGGTCGCGCCCAGGGGAGGAAGTGAACTTCCTGATGACCCTGTTCGAACGGGTGCTGCAGGCCGAACTGCAGGCGCTCGAAACCGAAGAGGTGCGGATTCGATTTCTCGGCGATCTGAAGGCCCTGCCCCAGAAACTGCAGGAGCTGATTGCCGATGCCACGGCCCGGACTGAGGGCAACAACGGCATTCACTTCAACGTGTGCACCAACTACGGCGGCCGACGGGAGCTGGTGCAAGCCGCTCAGCGTCTGGCCCAACGCGCTGCTACCGGGGAGCTAGACCCCGACAGCATCGACGAGAACAGCATCGCCGCCGAACTGTTCACGGCTGGCGAACAGGATCCCGATCTGTTGATCCGCACCAGCGGCGAACACCGGATCAGCAATTTCCTGCTCTGGCAACTGGCCTACGCCGAGATTCACGTCACCGATGTGCTTTGGCCTGACTTCGATGCCGATGCACTGAAAGCCGCCCTGCTCGATTTCCAACGCCGCCACCGCCGCTTCGGCGGTCTTGATCCGATCCGCCCATGACCCTCAACATCCGCCACGACTGGACCACCGAGGAGATCCAGACCCTGCTGGAACTTCCCTTGATGGAGCTGCTCTGGCAGGCCCAAACCGTGCATCGGGAAGCCAACCCGGGCTACCGGGTGCAGCTGGCCTCATTGCTGAGCGTGAAAACTGGGGGCTGCGAAGAAGACTGTGCCTACTGCTCTCAGTCGATCCACAACAGCAGTGACGTGACGGCCTTTGAAGCCCAGATGCAGGTGGAGCCGGTGCTTCAGCGTGCCCGGGCCGCCAAGGACGCCGGTGCGGATCGCTTCTGCATGGGCTGGGCCTGGCGGGAGATCCGCGATGGCGCTCCCTTTGAGGCGATGCTCGACATGGTGCGGGGAGTGCGCGGCATGGGGATGGAAGCCTGCGTGACCGCTGGGATGCTGACCGGCCAGCAGGCGGAACGTTTGGCCGAAGCCGGCCTCACGGCCTACAACCACAACATCGACACCAGCCCCGAGCACTACGACAAAATCATTTCAACGCGAACGTATCAAGAACGTCTTGAAACTCTGCAAAGAGTGCGAGATGCAGGCGTAAATATCTGCAGCGGAGGCATTATCGGAATGGGCGAAACATTGCGCGACAGGGCCTCAATGCTAAAAGTGCTAGCCAACATGGAACCTCATCCAGAGAGTGTTCCAGTGAACGGGCTCGTTGCTGTGGAGGGAACACCTTTGGAAGAACAGGTTCCCTTTGAATCACTAGAGTTAGTGAGGATGGTTGCAACTGCGAGGATATTGATGCCCCGGGCACGAGTACGGCTAAGTGCTGGTCGTGAGTCCATGAATCGTGAGGCACAAATACTCTGCCTTCAGGCGGGCGCAGATTCGATTTTTTACGGCGATGTGTTACTAACAACTGGAAACCCAAACGTCGAGGAAGACTTAAAATTGCTAAATGACGCTGGGGTTAAAACAAGCTGGGATTCCCAAATAAGCATATCAAAAGATTAAACAAAAAATAATTAAATATTGACAAAGCGCAGAAAGAGAAATTCATGAAAATATTTGACCTAAAAAAACAGAATCATGAAAAGCTTTCAACCTATTAATGCGCAAATAGGTGAAAAAAAGAAAGGCCGAAACAACAAATAAGAATATTGGCACGTGGCCTATCATGAATTTAACGCGGGTAATTAAAGGGATGAAAAAACAGATATAGACCCAATAGGAAAGACTAGTTCAATAAATAAATGGGCGACAAAGGCTGCAGCCAGGGGGATCACAGTGATTTTGCTTGCATACGCGCACAGATGATACACGCAAAAAAATAGGAATATGGTAAAATAATTATATTGCACACATTCTAGCAAGCTGTCGTGGTAACGCTTTCTTCGCAGCCCAAAGCTTACGGCGATGCCGGTTACACGACGTGGCAACAAAACGGCAATGTCATTCTTGAAGAGGCATACGTGCTTTCGAAAGGCACGACTTATTTGCCTTCCTACGGAACAGAGCCCATTGATACTCTAGAGGCAATTCTAGCTCCAAATTCCGAATCATATCTGTCAGACAATTTATATCAATACACGGATAGTTTATATTATTATTTTGATGACGTTTATCAAGCAAGCTTTTTAGAATTTGAATTTAGCGATATAGGCGCAAGTGAAACAATTTTCTCATTCAATTGGGACTTCGAAAGCAACGGAGATAGTTATGAAAATGACTTTGCTACAATAGGCCTATCCTTCAAAAAGAATGGAAATTCATATTTTGAACCTACAGAATGGATTGCGCTCGATTTCGCAGTGGGTTTTGCTGATTGGGCAACAACTGAAGGAAATATCTATGCAGAGAACGGATTCTATATGTCCGCCGAAAACGGATATAGCAATTACACAATAAATGCAGCAGATTTAGAGGAGTTTGGAAGCATAAAAACATATGGTTATTTTGAAGTAGACTACGCACCTCTTGCCAATTATGAAACAATAACTGCCGCAAAGCTAATAATTGGTGCTGCAGAGATTTCAGTCACAGGGTCTGAATATTATCCGGACAACAAGTTCTCCGTTTATGAGCTTAAACTTGAGTCCGCAGAAGAAGATGAAGGATACACAGTTCCTGGTGGGGACATTCAAGATGAGGACTACACACTACCAGGAGACGATGACGGCATTGATGATCCAGACAATGCTTTAGAAGACGATAACGAAATTGATGATCCAGATAACGCGCTAGAACAAGTTCCTGATGATGATTATACAGTACCGGGAGATAATGATATTGATGATGATTACACAGTACCGGGAGATGATGATATTGATGATGATTACACAGTACCGGGAGATGATGATATTGATTACACCCTGATCGGACAACCTGTTGAGCCACCTGAGGACTTAGATGCTCTAGCAGAAGATACGTTTAATTTGGTAGGAGATTACTATGTTTCCAGCGGAGAAGCCTCAAATAATTACCTATTATCTACGAACAACGGAGCATCTCAATCTGAAGTAGAAAATGCATTAGGCATAAAATATGGAACACTAGACAAAATTAATGGCAAAGCTAATGCCACTGAAGGGTCAGCGATTTACGGAAAATTAAGTGCATCACCAGGTGATTTACTTCAATTTTCGTATTTCTTTGATGGGGGAGATTATCTGCCATATGACGACTTCGCCTTCGTAACAATTAATGGTATCTCTAAAACATTTGCCTCAATAAAAGAGAACGGAGATTACGGCGACGAATCAGGAGTGTTTCAATATAAATTAAAATCAAATGAAGTAAAAAATGGCGAGGTGTCCTTTGCTATTGGAGTGATGGACGTAGGAGATACAGCTGTTAATAGTAATCTTGCAATTAGTGAAATATGTGTCAAGTCAGATTCATATATTGGAGGAGGGATCGAAGACAAACCTTACGAATTACCTGATGAATTCCTAAATAAAGCACCCGTAGCGGCTTCAGCAGAACTTACATACTCAGGTCAAGTCACCGAGTCATCACTGACAGTTGGAAAAGGCAAGTCGGCACAGCAAATCGAAACCCTTA
>NZ_UCNI01000007.1:0-177092 GCF_900473925.1 Synechococcus sp. N5
CACCGGCTGACCAGCCGCACGAAAACTTCGTCTTCCCTGAAGAGGTTCTGCCCCGTGGTAACGCTCTCTAATCCCGGTCTTGGCGCCACTGGCGGCAAAGACCTTCCCTCCACCGGGTATGCCTGGTGGTCCGGCAACGCTCGCCTGATCAACCTGTCCGGCCGTCTGCTTGGTGCCCACGTGGCCCACGCTGGTCTGATGGTCTTCTGGGCCGGCGCCATGATGCTTTTCGAGGTGAGCCACTTCACCTTCGACAAGCCCATGTACGAGCAGGGCTTCATCTGCATGCCCCACGTCGCCACCCTTGGCTACGGCGTGGGACCCGGCGGTGAGGTCACTGATCTCTTCCCATTCTTCGTGGTCGGTGTCCTGCACCTGATCAGCTCCGCCGTGCTCGGCCTCGGCGGCCTCTATCACGCCCTGCGTGGTCCGGAGATCCTGGAAAACTATTCCTCCTTCTTCTCCCAGGACTGGCGTGACAAGAACCAGATGACCAACATCATTGGTTATCACCTCATCCTTCTGGGCGTCGGCTGCCTGCTGCTGGTCTTCAAGGCCATGTTCTTCGGCGGCGTCTACGACACCTGGGCCCCCGGCGGCGGTGACGTCCGCATGATCACCAACCCGACCCTCGATCCGGGAGTGATCTTCGGTTACCTGTTCCGCGCTCCCTTCGGTGGCGAGGGCTGGATCATCGGTGTGAACTCCATGGAGGACATCATCGGTGGCCACATCTGGCTGGGTCTGACCCTGATCTTCGGTGGCATCTGGCACGCCATCACCAAGCCTTTCGGCTGGGTGCGTCGCGCCTTCATCTGGAACGGTGAGGCCTACCTGAGCTACAGCCTTGGCGCTCTGAGCTTCATGAGCTTCATCGCTTCGGCCTACATCTGGTTCAACAACACCGCTTATCCCTCCGAGTTCTGGGGCCCCACCAACGCTGAGGCATCCCAGGCTCAGAGCTTCACCTTCCTGGTGCGTGACCAGCGCCTTGGCGCCAACATCGGTTCCGCCATGGGCCCCACCGGCCTTGGTAAGTACCTGATGCGCTCACCCACCGGTGAAATCATCTTCGGCGGTGAAACCATGCGCTTCTGGGACTTCCGTGGTCCCTGGCTGGAGCCCCTGCGTGGCCCCAACGGTCTCAGCCTCGACAAGCTGCAGAACGACATTCAGCCCTGGCAAGTGCGCCGTGCGGCTGAGTACATGACCCACGCTCCCAACGCCTCGATCAACTCCGTGGGCGGCATCATCACCGAACCAAACTCGGTGAACTACGTGAACCTCCGCCAGTGGCTGGGTGCAACGCAGTTCGTGCTCGCCTTCTTCTTCCTGGTTGGTCACCTCTGGCACGCCGGCCGCGCTCGCGCTGCTGCTGCTGGATTCGAGAAAGGCATCGACCGCAAGGCTGAGCCTGTGCTCGGCATGCCCGACCTCGACTGATTCACCGGTTCAACCCAAACGATCGTCATCAACCCTCGCCACACGGTGGGGGTTTTTTATTGGGATGGGAGAGGCGATTTCTTAGCCTGTCCGAATCGATGGATCGTCCGTGAACACAGGCTTGAACACCCGGGTGATCCACCACGGCGACAGCTTTGCGGGAGACACCGGCACGGTGATGCCGCCGATCTTCCCCACCAGCACCTTTGCCCATGGCAACGCTGGCGGATTTGATTACACCCGTTCCGGCAACCCCAACTTCCGCATCCTTGATGGGGTGCTCGCTTCGGTTGAAGGTTGCGCCCACGCCACCGTGTTCGCCTCCGGCGTCAGCGCCATCACCGCCGTGGTCTCCCAGCTGAAGCAGGGCGATCTGGTGCTCTGCGAAGAGAACCTCTACGGCTGCACCGTGCGGCTGTTCGAGCAGGTATTCGCCAAGTTCGGCCTGAAAACCGCGTGGGTGGACTTCACCCAGCCGGCCGCACTGGAGCAGATCAAAGCCCAGAAGCCGGCGATGGTGTGGCTGGAGAGCCCGACCAACCCTCTGCTCAAGGTGATCGACCTGGAGGCGGTCTGCGCCATCACCCAACCCCTCGGCATCCCCGTGGTGGTGGACAACACCTTCGCCACCGCCCTGGTGCAGCGCCCTCTGGAGCTGGGCGCCACCCTCTCACTTACCAGCACGACCAAGTACATCAACGGCCACTCTGATGCCCTCGGGGGAGCCGTGTGCACCAACGATCCTGAGTGGCACCAGAAGATGGTGTTCTCCCAGAAGGCCCTGGGCCTGCAGCCCTCCCCCTTTGATTGCTGGTTGATCACGCGGGGCATCAAGACCCTGCCGCTGCGGCTCAAGCAGCAGATGGCCAACGCCGCAGCCCTGGCCGATCAGCTGGCGGGACACGCCAAGGTGAACTGGGTGCGTTACCCCCGCCGCAGTGATCACCCGCAGCATCAGGTGGCAACCCGTCAGATGCGTGCCGGTGGCGCCATCGTGACGGTGAGCTTCAACGCCAGCCAGGAGCAGACCTATGCCCTCTGCAAACAACTGCGCTGGTTCACCATGGCCGAAAGCCTGGGCGGCATCGAAAGCCTGATCTGCCACCCCGCCACCATGACCCACGCCGCGGTGTCGGCTGAGGTGAAGGCCAAGCTGGGCATCGACGATGGCCTGGTGCGCTTATCGGTGGGCTGCGAAGACCTCGCCGATCTGCAGGCCGATCTGGACCGGGCCCTGGAGCTGCTGGCGTGAGTCCTCGCAATCTGCTCAGCGATCCGGCCTGGCAGGGCTCTGATCTCGGCCATCCCCTGCCCGACTCCCCCCATGCGGTGTCTGTGGCGCTGCCGCGATGGCGCGATGTGGTCGCCTACGAGGAGAAGGATCCGGCCTGCCGCAATGCCCTGCAGACGATCTATCCCCGCTTCGGCCTGCATCCGCTGATCCGACAACTGGTTAAGCCTTCGGAGCTTGCAGGCACCTCGGTCTGGCCCTACCCCACCGAAGCGGCAGCCCAGGCAGCCCTGGCCCACTGCCAACGCAAGGCACCGAAGAGCCGCTCGGAGCTGATCGCCATTGCTGGGCTGACCTGCATGCGCAGTGATGCAGCGGCGAGCCCCCATGCCAAAGCGTTCTGGCAGCACACCGGCCTGGGCCTCTCCTCCCGCCAGGCCGCCATCGCCCTGGGGAAAGAGACATCCCCCAGCAGCACATCCGGCGACGCGGCCCGCGAGCTGATTCGAAAGCGCCTGGCATCCATCCATGGCGTCGACGCCCAGCAAATCAGCCTGCATCCAGCGGGAATGGCCGGCCTGCATGCGGCCCTCAGCGCCATCCAGACGCTGCGGCCTGAGAAGCCCACGCTGCAGCTGGGCTTCCCCTATGTGGATGTGCTGAAGCAGCCGCAGGTGGTGTTTCACGGTGGCGAGCTGTTGCAACCGCAGAGCCTCGCCGAGGTGGAAACGGCCCTGGATCAGCTCCAGCCGGCGGCCGTGATTGTGGAGCTGCCCAGCAATCCGCTGCTGCGCTGCATGGATCTGCCGGGCGTGTCGGCCCTGGCCCGCAGCCGCGGCATTCCAGTGATTGCCGATGACACGATCGGCACCGGCATCAACCTCAATGCCCTGCCCTACGCCGATCTGATCTTCACCTCACTCACCAAGAGCTTCGCCGGCCGCGGTGATGTGATGGCTGGCAGTGTGCTGGTGAGCCCGCAGTCGACCTGGGCGGCCTCCCTGCTGGCGGCGGTTCCAGCCATCGCCCCCCTCAGCGATGCCGATGCCATCGCCCTGGAGATCGCCAGCCGGGATGTGCTCCAGCGGGTGCCGCAACTCGATGCAAACGCCCTGCTTCTGGCGGAACGGCTCGAAGCCCATCCAGCCGTGCAGCGGGTGCTGCATCCAAAGAGCTGCCCCAACTTCCGCGCCTTGATGCGCAGCGGAGCTGGCCACGGCTGCCTGCTCTCCTTTGAACTGAAGGGAGGCCAAGAGCACACCAAACGGGTTTACGACGCGCTTCGGATCAGCAAAGGCCCCAGCCTTGGCACCGATTTCAGCCTGGTGTGCCCCTACAC
This sequence comes from Synechococcus sp. N5, assembly GCF_900473925.1. Taxonomy (NCBI): domain Bacteria; kingdom Bacillati; phylum Cyanobacteriota; class Cyanophyceae; order Synechococcales; family Synechococcaceae; genus Synechococcus; species Synechococcus sp. N5. The sequence continues at coordinate 4,014 of NZ_UCNI01000007.1, forward strand.
CCAGCTGGCCCACTACGACGAACTGAGCTGGGCGGAGCAATGCGGTGTGCCGGCTGATCTGCTCCGGGTGTCCGTCGGTCTGGAAGACCCCGAGGCGCTGTGGATGCGATTTAAGCAAGCGTTTGCTGACCAATAGACCGGTGAGACTCTGAAAAAGCCCTTAACAACCGGGTGAGGAGAGGCTTTCGATCATTAGTTTGTTTTCTTCGGGCCCCTCTAGAGCAGCTCCATGTCCCGCATTTACGACGACAACAGCCAGGCCATCGGCAACACCCCGCTGGTCAAGCTGAACAACGTCACCAAAAACTGCAAGGCCACTGTGCTGGCCAAGGTTGAGGGGCGCAACCCCGCTTACAGCGTCAAGTGCCGGATCGGCGCCAACATGATCTGGGACGCCGAAAAGAGCGGAAAGCTCACCAAGGGCAAGGTGATTGTTGAGCCCACCTCCGGCAACACCGGCATCGCTCTGGCCTTCACCGCCGCGGCCCGCGGTTACAAGCTGATCCTGACGATGCCTGAGTCGATGTCGATCGAGCGGCGTCGGGTCATGGCCGTGCTCGGGGCTGAACTGATCCTCACCGAGGCCGCCAAAGGCATGCCCGGTGCGATCGCCAAGGCCAAGGAAATCGCTGAGAGCGATCCGGCCAAGTACTTCATGCCCGGCCAGTTCGACAATCCCGCCAACCCCGAAATCCACTTCAAGACCACCGGTCCTGAAATCTGGAACGACTGCGATGGCGCCATTGACGTGCTCGTGGCCGGCGTCGGCACCGGTGGCACCATCACCGGCGTCTCCCGCTACATCAAAAATGAAGCGGGCAAGGCGATCGAATCCGTGGCCGTTGAACCAACCAACAGCCCGGTGATCACCCAGACCATGAACGGTGAGGCCGTCAAACCCGGTCCTCACAAAATCCAGGGCATCGGCGCCGGCTTCATCCCCCAGAACCTCGACCTCTCCGTGGTCGACAAGGTGGAGCAGGTGACCAACGAGGAGTCCGTTGCCATGGCCCTGCGCCTGGCCCAGGAGGAAGGCCTGCTGGTGGGCATCTCCTGCGGCGCCGCAGCTGCAGCCGCCATTCGTCTGGCCGAGAAAGATGAGTACGCCGGAAAAACCATCGTGGTGGTGCTGCCCGACCTGGCCGAGCGTTACCTCTCCTCGGTGATGTTCGCTGAAGTGCCTACCGGCATCATCGAGCAACCGGTGGCTGTTTGAGCTGGCTCCACCAAAAGCCTTGGCCCCGTCGTTGACGGGGCTTTTTTTATGGCCTCACCGTGAACCGTTCAGGTCTCAGCGTGCTGGTGGGCGGGCATGGGGCTGCACCGCCGTTGCATCAATCCACATGGCATCGCCATATGAGAAGAAGCGGTAGCTCCTCTCAATCGCTTCAGCGTAGAGCTTCAACAGGGTTTCCCGGCCAATCAGGGCACTCACCAACAGCAGCAGAGAACTTTTGGGCAGATGAAAGTTGGTGAGCAGGGCTTGAATCACCTTGAACTGATAGCCCGGCTGAATCACCAGATCCACCGGCCCCGTGTAGGGCTTGAGGACACCGCCATGGGCTTGAGCGGCCCCCTCTAGGGCACGAACACTCGTGGTGCCCACCGCAATCACCCGGCCTCGACAAGCCTGCACCGCCTCCACCACAGCAGGGCTGACATCGACCCATTCACTGTGCAACTCCAAGGTGGTGAGGTCTTCCGTTTCAACGGCGCGAAAGGTGCCGAGGCCCACATGCAGGGTGATCCGGGCCAGATCCACCCCTTTCCGCTGCAAGCCCGCCAGCAGTTCATCACTGAAATGCAACCCCGCCGTCGGGGCCGCCACCGCACCGGGGCGATCGGCGTAACGGGTCTGATAACGCTGGCTGTCGCTGGGGTCATGCCGTTCGATGTAGGGAGGTAAAGGCACCTCGCCCACGTCATTGAGCAAACCCTCAATGGTTTCGGCATCCCTGCAATCACTGGGGAACTGCACCACCCGTCCACCACTGGCGGGGTCTTCCGCAAGCACCGTCAGGCTGATCGAGGTGCCATCAATCGTGAGGGTGTCGCCAGGCCGCATGCGCTTGGCAGGACGGGCCAGACAAAGCCAGCGCCCCTCCCCCCGCGGCTCCAGCACGAGCAACTCGGACAGTCCGCCCCCGGAACGGCGCACCGCCAGGCGGGCCTTCAGCACCCGGGTGTCGTTCACCACCAGCAGATCACCAGACTGCAGCTGCTCGAGCAGATCCCACACCTGGCCATGAGCGGCATCCGTTGATGGCTCCCCCTGGGGGGGAACCATCAACAAGCGAGCGCTGTGGCGGGGCTCGACCGGTGCCTGAGCGATGCGCTCAGGCGGCAGCGGGTAGTCGTAACTGCTGAGTTGCAGGTCCCTGGGGTCAGGCACGCGGGCGACCGGTCAGAGCGCCAGGCTTTCTGGACGGTTCTCGATCAGATCGGCGAGATCGTTGAGGAATGCGGCACCGTCGGCGCCGTAAATCACCCGGTGATCCGCCGTCAGATTCACCTGCATCTGACGCTTGACGGCGATGGAGCCGTCCTTGTTCGCCACCACCGTGGGGCGTGATGCAGCGACGGCGAGAATGGCTCCGGTGCCTGGGGGAAGGATCGCGTCGAAGCGATCAACACCGAACATGCCGAGGTTGGAGAGGGTGAAGGTGCCCGTGGAATACTCCTCCGGCTGCAGCTGCTTGCTGCGGGAGCGCTTGACCAGATCGCCCCACTGGCGCGACATCTCGTAGAGATCGGTGCGGTCGGCATTGCGCAGCACCGGCGTGATCAAGCCGCCGTCTTCCATCGCCACGGCGACAGCCACGTTCACGTCGGCTGGATAGGCCATGCCGGCAGCGGTAGTAGCAGCATTCACCTGGGGGTGACGCGCCAGGGTGACGGCCACAGCCTTGGCCAGCAGCGCCGTCATCGTGACGCCCTTGGGCTTCACCTGTTTGTAGAAGGCATCCAGCTTGTCGGTGGTGATGGTGTAACCGACGCGGAAGCAGGGAACCGCAAGGCTCGCCTCCATGTTTTTGTTCACCGCACCCTGGAGGGTGTTGAAGGCCACGGTCTCGCCGGGCCGACCAAAGCTGTTGCCCGCCGGCGCTGCCGGGGCCGCTGCTGCTGCAGCGCCAGCCGAGGAAACAGCTGGAGCGGTTCCTTCCGCCACCCGGGGCACGGAGATGGGCTGACCGGAGGCTTGCTGCACGTCTTCCGCCTGAATCCGGCCGTGGGGGCCACTGCCGCGCACGGTGGCCAGGTCCACACCCATCTGGGAGGCCAACTTCTTGGCCCGGGGGCTGGCAACGATGCGACCGTCGTTCACCACCGGTGCCGACGGTGCAGGGGCAGCAACAGGTGCCGGTGCAGGGGCAGCAACAGGTGCCGGTGCAGGGGCAGGAGTCGGAGCTGGGGTCTGAACCGCAGCTGGCGTTGGGGCCGGAGCCGATGCAGGGGCGCTGGGGGCCTTGGCCTGCGCGTCGGCGATCTCAGCTTCGGTTTCGACAATCAGACCGATGGTTTCGCCCACCGGTGCCGTGCTGCCAGCAGGCATCAGGACCGCTGCGAGGTAGCCGTCCTGGAACGACTCAACGTCCATGTCCGCTTTGTCGGACTCAACGACAAGAACCGACTCGCCCCGAGCCACCTTGTCTCCGGGCTGTTTCAGCCACTCCACGATCTTCCCCTCCGTCATGGTGGAGCTGAGGGCAGGCATGAAGATGTCCGTGGTCGCCAATGTCCTGCTCCTGACTGGGATTGAAGGGGGTGTTCCAACGCTTGTTCCAACAATCTGACCGAAATCAGACCCCGAAACAGGCGTTCAGTGGGTGGATTTTACGACTTGGAAGCAGGGCAGAAAGAACCCTCCGCCCTGTCCCCTACTCAAATCTTCGCCCCAGCACCCCACGCCGCTTCTTTCAACGGTCTCCATCCCTGACCTTGAAGGGTCTTCCACATTCGCTCTGCGTCTTCCTTCCGTAGATAACGACGCTCTTTCAGCAGGGGTACTTCGCCAGGAAGCAGTCGCCCCCTATCTAGAAAACCTTTGGGTCACGAACCCAAGCACTCTCATCCCGCCAGAACCGCCATATCCAACGGTCGTCGCCGTCAATCAACCATCCCTCTCTCATCACGCCACCTCCGGGCACCAACCCACTTCCGCCTCTCTGCGGACCATCCAGTTACGGCACCTCTTCGTTAGATGCTCGCCATGAGGAACCTGACGACGCTGAAGACCACAGGTCAGCAGCGTGTGGCAGTGCTGGTCGCAGACATAGGATAAGTGCTGGCAGGTCATACAGACGCAAGACGACCTGGTGCTCTTCAAACCGTCAACGAAGTCCCATTCCTCTTCGACAATCGAACCCTCTCGTAATTAGTGCAGACGTACTAGCCAGTGTTTCGAGTGATGGTCCAATAAATTTTCCCTATTGAGGGATGTCGTTGACCTTCTCGGCGAAACTACGTCGTAAGACTGTCTCACGCGAGCCCCTATTGAACCTCTAAAAACCGGCACCTTATCTGGCACTGAGATCTTTGGTTGGTCTTTCCGCGAAAGTTCAACCTAGGGCTTGAAGGTGGTTGCCAATTGGCGTCTTATTAAAGAGATTGTCATAGATAACCCATGAATCCTTTGTCTGTCTTTCACAAAGTCAATCGTGCAGGGAAGTCCAAAGTACTTTCTCCTTAGGAAAGGTCCCTGATCCAGTAGCGAATCCCTAAGAAGCAGCGACTTATCTCTGAGGTTCTGGACTGGACAGCAGGTCGGATCTATGAAGTTCTGTCAATTGACATTCGGGACCTAGTTCCTGAAAGAGCAATAGCTAGCCTAGAAGTACTATCAGAAAAACATTCAGAAAAAGACTTCAAAATTAATTTGAGCCATTTAGGCTAGGTGAGTATTTAAGATTCCAGATCGATGCAAGATTCATTGCCTAAGTATCACCTTCTTGGCTTAATAAAGAGCAGCAACCGCATTGCAGTATTTAGAGTGCCTTTCGCTAACCAAGTTAATTGCTGCAAAAGCTGAAACTCCAATAGACGAAAATTGCTCTTTCGAGCTTGAATGTTTTACTTCTAAAACATTTCGACTAGCGAAAGCCGAGATTTCAGCGGCAAATCTTTTCGCACCAGCACGAATATTCAATATTCTTCCATGGCGGATATTTGAATCGAGCGTGATTCTCAAATCCGCCTTAATTGAACTTACGAAATATTTCCTAAAATAAGTAACAACGACTTTTGGTGTGTATATTGTGTTTATCGACTCAGGTATTTGCATTGTGACGTATTTAAGATCTGTATTATCGGAATAAGATACTGAACACCAAGAATCTGAGAGAATCAGACGATCACCATTTAATTTATAGCCTGTGTCGAAAGCACGAACTTTATCCTCTAAAGTGCAGTTATTATTTAAGTTATAGAATCGTGCCCTGAATTTATGGCGACTTCCATTTCCATGAATGGAATCTGAGTATAAGGAAAAGTCACAGCTATCATAGTAAAAACTGGTGATTAATCTTGGCTCATATTCAGAAATAAAACCTTGCTCTGCCAGCGAAAGCTCAAGACTATCAGTACAAGTCGGAATGAAGCTATATTTTTTTTCGTATCTTTTCATCGAATTGTTTTTGCCCCAAACTCATTTCCATATAGTTTACCAAGCACCTGTTTTGAAGAGTATATACCATTAGTAATTTGACCATTGACAATAAACTTTGAGTCATCAGAGACTAAGGAGCGAGACAGCAAAGTCTCAGAAAACTTATTTGCAATGATGAGTTCTGGAGATCCAAACTCAGGCTTTTTTACAAATAAAGAAATAGGAACTTTGACATTACTCAAAGATATCGTATCGATATTGACCGTGGATTGGTCTTTGGCAACGATTCCTATTTCAGAATTAGTGATGTTTATACTTTTTAATTTGAGGCTAGATTTTTCTCCTGCACTCACCGCCTTATCTTTAATGTTATTCGCAGCCAATGTGCCTACATAGGCTTCAGAGAAAGATATATCTAAACAGTCATTTTTCACTTTCGAACATGCAATACTATCAACTTTAAGTTTAGAAAAATCAGAATCAATAGCATCTGATTGAATATTTTCAAGTTTAATTGACTTAAGATTCATATCACTATCGATAAAATTAACACCATCTTCACTATATGAATTGCGCACAGTCAACTCGTTGATAACAAGGCTTGAATTAATAAAGTTGAGACCTCCATGCAAGATTTTAAAATCACTAGGATTGACCCCTAATTTATTAGCTGTTAGCTTTTCGAGCTTACCTGAAATATTTTCAAAAACAACCATAGAACTTTTTTTTCCACTAAGAAATATTTGTGTATTGCCTGACGCTTTCATTGTCGAGTTTTTAAATGAGAGAGTTGTCCCTGGGGAAATAATAAATTTTGTATTTGAATTGAAAAATATAGTCTTATCTTTGTAAATTGTATCGGAAGTAATGAATACCTTACCAGAAAAATATTGAATCTCCCGATCATCAGCGCTTGCGGTATCCATGAGATTTACATACGCTGCAACTTCTTTGTTAATTGAGGGCAGCTTTACACGTATGCTACGTGCTCGATTTTTTATCTTATCCAATAAAAGAACGTGAGGAACAATAGATTTATAGAATATAGAGTCAGAGGGAGCAAAGGTTCTATATAATTCTCCTCTTACATTGGAATACATGTCAACATACGATAGAAACTTTGCAACGTAAGCTTTGCTTGAATAATAATTTAAATGATAAAGATATCTACGTACAAATTCTTCATTGGGCTGTTCCTTGGTCCCCAGAAATACTTCATAAAAAGCTTTATCTTTACAAATCCATTCGCATCTTGGCTTTTCTTTTGTCAGAAAGTCTATTAATAGAAAATCTTTGAATGATCCTGCGCCTGTGTGACCATCCACAAAAACAGGTTCTATTTTGCCATAAACTGGATTCAAGTAGAATTTAACGCTTTTCCTGACGGAGCCATGATATAAATTAAAAACATCTATGTAAGCAAAGTATCTTGCCCATTTGTCAACCAGTATATTCTCTCTTAGTAATTGTGGATCAGTGTAAATTTTATTCAATAGATGTAAGCCGTGACGTGCTATTTCCGGATTTGACTCTGACCAATATTTTCTATCTTGCAATTCAAAAGTTTTTGGTTGCTGAGATAATTCGTTTAAAGAGAATGTCGGTCCATAGCGGCGTGCATTGCTTTCGATTAATTCTCTAGCTATGTTCTCCTCAAAATGCTTGATGCCTTTATTTACGCCATTTAAATATAGCTTTGCATAATAGTGCCTAGGGGTGACTATTCCCTCGTCTCTTAAAGCTTTGCTAGAGAAAGCTTCATAAGTATAATTTCTTATAATAGGATCTTGTATTGAAAATTCTTCCATTCCCCATAATCTAGGATTCCCTCTGATATCAACTTTTGTTGAAAAGTCATTAGGGTTCTCGTAATGTAATTTGCGATCACCCTTTGGTCTTAATTTAACTCGGAATTTTTTGTAATCAGATATCAATGTTCCTTTAGATTGCATATAAGTATAGCCTGGGCAATTGTTATTCTTCATTTTTTCGCGACGTTGACATTCTAAATTCATAAGATTCTTATAATTAATAGATAATTTTACTGTCGGGATATTTGCATTATTTTGATTAAAGCTGGATAACTCTTGAATATATCGGGAAATATCATGTATAGTTAGTTCAGAATTTGCTAGACGCTTTAAATCAACATATCTTTGATAGACGATTGAAGAATAGGGGCTTAATTTAAATCTGTAAATATCATATCCAAGGAGTGAAAATGCCGCAAATGCAGACACAATTAAATAGTGCCGCTTGAGAAAGCGTAAGCTTGCGGGAATGGTAATATAGAACGATTCGTTATTAAAAAATGGTTTCATTCGATCGCATTATTGTAGAAAGAGAAAGAAATTATTTCGGGATCTTGCTCTAGAGCTTTTGTTATCAATTCGAGCTCTTTTGTATCACTAATATTTAGCATTAGGACAGCTGAAGTGTTTTCTGAAGTGGAAGATAGAGACTTTACATTGAATGACTTAATATGTTTCGAAAGTGTGTCAAATGCTCTGTAGATCGATGAAGGCTTTTCTGTCGATAACAACAATGTGTCTGAAACAAATTGGTTGATGTAACTACCTGATTTTGTTTTTGACGGTAAGATTGTTTTTCTGAAAAGCATGAAAATTATCAAAGCTCCTGCTATTAGTATCAAAGCAGTAAAAGTAAATTGCTCTGCTCCAATTGAAATACCTAGGCATACACTCCAGAGAATGAAAGATAATGTAAAGGGTTCCTTAACGGCTGTCCTAAATCTGACTACAGATAACGCGCCGACAAGACCGAGTGACAACGCTAATGATGACTTAACTATCGCTATTAGAGCACTTACGCTAAGGAGCACCATAGCCAGAGTGTTTGCAAATCCCCTAGGCGAAGAGTAAGTTAATGTATAGTTCAAATAAAGTTTACGTACAATAAAACCACACACTAATGCAACTAAAGTTATTATCAACCCTTGCCTTAAAGTAAGAGTAATCGATTCGGATAATTGATCGCTTGGGATTGATATTTCACTCAAAAGAAAGTTGGGCATAATGCTTGTGAAGATTTGAATCAATTAAAGCGCTTGTAAGGCTGAATAATTCTTAATTAATCGCTGCGTTACGTTTATTTCTGCTTGAAATCGGTAACAAGTTTAGGTAGACATGAGGCATGTGTTTTCCAAAATTCATGTGATTCTAAATCGCATAATCTTCATCATAGCATAATTCCTAAAAGCGCTACATTAGGGGGGTCGTACACCTGCCTCATTTCTCGTCTCACTAAAGCCCGAGAATCACGAATGTAGCTAGGAACTCGCTTGCCTGTTGGACTATCCATGAAAGTAGAACCTAATGATCTCATCGGAGGAGATGAAGTTAATAAAAGTTCCAAGTATCTGATAAAGCAACTGAATATCCCCCCTGAAAAGGGTTCGTGTACCTTTCAACTGCTCTTACATTCAGGATCTCTTCCTTGAATTCGATTTTGGGCGTGAGAACTGGAAATGCCCAACCTTTGTTCAACCCACAAAGGACTTGTAGTTTGGCAAATTAGAGAATATCTGTGGCCGGCAAACCCGTCTCCGGGCGGGCAGATTCGGAGAGTTTACGAGTCAGCAGAGGCAAGCCGATCAGGCTTGCTCAATCGACTGCACAACACCATCCTTCACAACGATGGCTACCTGCATCTTCTGCACCAGGTTGTCGCCAACCTTCAGTTCACAGCTGCTCTCCAGCTGACCCTGTTCAACGATCTGGTCCATCTCCAGCTCACGCACCTGAGCCTGCTGCTGAAGCAGGTTGCGCTTCTGCTCCTCCAGCTCAGCGCGCTTTGCCGCTACCTGCTGTTGAATCTGCGCCACCTGATCCTGCACGCGGGGGTCAAGCGGGTTGGCGCTCTGGCGACGCACCTGGTCCACCACGTCCTGGCCTTCCTGTTCCAGCTGAGCCAGCTGTTGGTCTGCGGTGGCAATGCCATTGCTGAGCTCGCGCTCTGCTTCTTCTTTCCAGGTGGGCGTCACGACGGCGCGGACGGTGATCGGACGCTTGATCGTCAGGGAGGTGCCGTCGGACATGGGTTCTTGGGAGACGGCCAAAGCGTGTCAGCCCTTTCACGTGGGGTCAATCACCGGACAACCGACCACACCCCAACCCTCGTCAGCCGCGGTCAACGTCCGTAAAGGCCATCGATCAACTGCTGATCGCGGCTGGTGATGCGATCACGGCGCTGCTTCAGGGTCTGGGTCAGGAGTCCGTTCTCAATGCTGAAGGGATCCACAAGCACCACCCCGGCCAGCCGTTCATCACCCCGGGAACCCGACCGCTGCTTGAGCAAGCGGTTGCATTCGCGCATCAACAAACGAAGCAGGGCCGGATCACCGGGTTGGCCGCCCAGATCCTGCGCCACGCTCACGCCGGCTTCAGCCGCCCAGGCCACGATCGCCTCAGCACGGGGAACGATCAGGCCACCGAGCTGGCGTTCGTCCTGACCCACCAGCATCACCTGCTCGATCAGGGGGCTGGCCACCAGGGCCTCTTCCAGGGGGCCGGGCTCGATGTTCTCGCCACTGCTCAACACAATCGTGTCCTTGGCCCGGCCGGTGAGGGCCACCGAACCATCCGGCAAGAGCATGCCGAGATCGCCGGTGTCAAACCATCCCGCGGCATCGAGAACCTTGGCGCTGGCCTCGGGTTTGCCGAGGTAGCCCGCCATCACCTGGGGGCCCCGCACCATCACCCGCCCCCGTTGCCGGAAGCCCAGGGGCTGGCCGTTGTCGGGATCGACGATCCGGAATTCGGTCTGGGGCATCGGCAGCCCGGAGCTGCCGCGGATGTTGCGCCAGGGCCTGCGGCAACTCACCACAGGGCTGGTTTCGGTGAGGCCATAGCCCACCAACAGCTCAATCCCCACGGCTTCAAAAAAGGCATCGATGTGGGGGGCGATAGCACCGCCACCACTGATCGGATAGGCGAGCTGACCGCCACTGAGCTGGCGACGTAGCTTCGGCCAGATCAAGGTCGAGGCCAGGGCATGCAGGGGCCAGCGCAGCGCCGCGGAGCCGCAGGCACGCAGCCGACCGGCCGCTGACACCGGTTCCAGCAGGAGGTTGCGCGCCGTGCGCACGGCTTTGCGCTGGGCAGCGCTGTTGGCCAACGCCGCCCGCAGCAGGCGCTGCCGGGAGGGGGGGAAGGTCTTGAGCACATCCTCAAATCCAGCCTGAACCGCCTCCCACAGCCGCGGCACGGTGGCCATCGCGATCGGCCGGACCCGCGGCAGATCCTTCTTGAGTTGCTTGATGGTTGTGTAGGTCTGCGTGCAGGCGCAGGAGAGGAAGAAGTAGCTGGCACTGCGCTCGTATGCATGCCAGATGGGCAACACACTCAGCACCGGAGCACCGGGATCGGGATAGGCCACACAGGCCAGTGAGCTCATCTGATGCAGCAGGTTGGCGTGGGTCAACGGGACCCCTTTGGGTTGGCCGGTCGTACCCGAGGTGTACAGAACAGTGGCCACGGCGTCTCGCCCCCCCGCCGGGCCAACGGGATCAAGGCCGGCCCCTGACGCCAGAAACGCCTCCCAGCCCATGGCGCTCTCGGCAGGCTCCCCTTCCAGCTGAAGCACGAAACGCAGCTGAGCCCTTTGCTCTGGGGGAAGGGCCAGACGACGCCACACATCAGCGTTCTGCACCACCAGGGCCGTCGCCCGGCAATCCGAAAGGATGTAGCGCAGCTCCTCCACCGGGGCCGAGGCACCGCGCACGGCATCAGCGGCACCGGCACGCATCAGGCCCTGATCCGCCACCAGCCAGCGGGGGCTGTTCTCAGCAAACAGAGCCACCACATCGCCATCGTTCACGCCATGGCGCCTGAAGGCGGCGGCAGCGGTGGCGATGCGCTCCGCCAGTTCGCCGAAATTGAAGCGTTCGGGATGCGCCACATGGGGCGCATCGACGGCGGCAATCAGCCCGTGGCGGTCGGCGAGCCAGGGCCACACCGCATCGACCCTCTGCAACTTCTGAACGTGGGCATGACGCTGCAAAGCGTCCGTTTCACGGGTTGTCGGGCTCCAGCTGGCCGTCATCTGAGGCGGGGGTTCAAACAGCTCAGGTCTATCTCGCTTCCTCCTCCCAGACCAGACCGAAACGATGGGCCAGGGCTTGCCGCAGCAACGGCTGCACCTCAGCCGACGTCAGCCCTGGCAACCAGTCCGCAAGCCGCCCGACCGCACGACCGGTGAGCCCACAGGGGGTGACCCGCTCAAACCCCTGCATCGAGCAATCAACGTTCAGGGCCAGGCCGTGCTGGGTGATCCAGCGGCGACAGCCCACACCGATGGCGGCAACCTTGCGGTTGTCCAACCAGAGGCCGGTCAACCCCGGCAGACGCTGACCCTCCAGGCCCAACTCCGCCAGAACATCCAGAACGACTTGTTCCAACTGACGCAGATACCAGTGCAAATCGGGCGTGCGGCGCTGAAGGTCCAACACCGGGTAGGCCACCAATTGGCCGGGCAGGTGATGGGTCACCTCCCCGCCCCGATCGATCCGATACAGGGGTGCCGGTGGGTCAGTGGGATCGAAATGCAGGTGCTCCTCGCTGGCACCACGGCCAAGGGTGTAGCAGGTCTGGTGCTGCAGGATCCAGACCGCCTCCGGAGCAGATGGATCAGCAAGAAGAGTGCTTTGCCAGCGCTGTTGCGCCGACCAGGCGGCATCGAATCGAACCGGATCACCGGGCTCGAAAAGAAATGCACGCTGGGGGTGGGCCGAATCGTGCGCCGTAACTAGCTTGCCGATAACAACCGGCACAGGAGTGAGGCATGAAGTTGCTGATCCATGGTCGCAACCTCGAGATCACGCCGGCGTTGCGGGATTACACCCAGACCAAGTTGGAGCGGGCCACATCGCACTTCGGTGATGCTGTTCGCGAGGCCGACGTCCATCTCTCCGTGGCCCGCAATCCCCGGGTGCCGCAGCAGACCGCCGAGGTGACGGTCTTTGCCAACGGCACGGTGATCCGCGCCCAGGAACGCAGTGAAAACCTGTACGCCAGCATCGATCTGGCCGCTGGGAAACTGGCCCGCCAACTGCGTCGCTGGAAGGAACGCCACAGCGATCACCACCACAGCCACGGCCACAGCGCCAGCCACACCCCCAGCACGGATGTGGTCAACGATGCATCCACCGTTGAAGCCTCCCTTCTGCAAGGGCGTGAGGCGGAACTGCCGGATCCGGGAGTGCGACGCAAATATTTCGCCATGCCGCCCATGGGCCTTGAGGAGGCACGCCGCCAACTGGATCTGATCGACCACGACTTTTATCTGTTCCGGGAGAAGGAGAGCGATCAGCTGCAGGTGATCTACCGCCGCAACCACGGTGGGTATGGGGTGATTCAGGCTCGTGAGTGACCTCCCGGCCCGCCATGGCTGATCCAGCCCAAGAGCTCCCCGACCTCCCCCCCCGGCTTGATCAGGCGATCCTCGACCCCCTGCTGACCCGGGACCAGCTCCAAGCCCTCTGTGATTCCGGGATGCAGGAGGGCGTGCGGGCCATCTGCACCACACCGCGTCAGCTGCCGCTGCTGCGGGAGCGCATCGGCACGACCGACGCAGGTCCTCGCCTGGTGGCGGCCATCGGCTTTCCCTTCGGAACCATTCCCGCTGAGCTCAAGCTGGCGGAAGCGGAGTGGTGTGCCGCCCATGGCGCCCAGGAACTCGATGTCGTGCCCGATTTCAGCGCTTTGGCGAACGGCGATTCAGGCGCGTTTGCCGAGGAACTCGCCGCCCTCTGCGAGCTGGGGCTTCCCGTGCGGGCCGTCCTGGACATGGCCCGTCTGGAGAATGAACAGCTGGAACTGGCCGTGGAGGCCGCCATTGATGCTGGCGCTGCGGGACTGCAGACCAGCAACGGCTTTGGCCCGGCTTGCCATGCCGATCAGATCCTTGCGTTGAAACAGCTGATCCGCAAACGCTGCGCCATCAAGGCAGCCGGTGGCATCCACAGCCTCAGCCATGCAGGAGACCTGCTGTTGGCGGGGGCCGATCTGCTGGGCACCAGCAGCGCGCCGGCTCTTCTGCAGGCCCAGCGCCGCCCCGCGGCCTGAATGGCAGAACGACGCCTCACCGGACTCGCCCTCAAGGTGGGACCCCTCGGCGAGCACGACCGCCTGCTGAGCCTGCTCAGTGATGCGGAGGGCGTCAGTCGCTTCGCCGTTCCCGGAGCGCGCCGCCCCAAGAGCAGTCTGGCCGCCGCGGCCCCCCTCACCCTGCTGGAACTGCAGGTGGGAGGACGCAGCGGCCTGGACCGGGTGCGACAACTGCGGGTGCTGCGCAGTTTTTCCGGCCTCGGGCAACAGCTGGAAACCCTGGCTGCGGCGCAGGCGCTTTGTGATCTGTGCCTTCAACTGGCGGCCCAGGACCCTGTGGACGGGCTGCTAGGCACGATGCAGCTGCACCTGGAACGCCTGGAGGAGCACCGAGCTGACCCGGAGCTGGTGCTGGCCGGCACGGTCCAGGCCTGCATCCATCTGCTCACCCTGGGGGGTTATGGACTGCCGTTGCAAACCTGCTGCATCACGGGCGATCCCCTCGAGCCACCGCTTGGCCAGTGGGACTGGCGCTGCAGCCTTCTGCCGCAGGACGGCTTTGCGATCGATGAGCAGCCCGGGGCGGCGATTCAGCTGAATCCCTCCGAACTGGCCCTGCTCCAGCGACTGACCCGGGCCGAACTGCCCCGTCGCCGGGACGGTGAGCTGATGGGCCCCCCAGCCGTGTGGCGCCGGCTGCTGCGGGTGGTTGAGATCTGGAGCCGGACGCATCTGAACCGACCCAGCAAAGCCCTGGCCATGCTGCGAGAGACGCTCCTGGCAGGCGCGTGAGCCATCATGGCCGCGATGCAATTGCCCCTTGAGCGGACCGAGCCTCACCACCCCTGAACCCGCTCTGCCTACCGGCAGCAACCCGGAGGGAAAGCGTGGCTTGGAAGCCGTGCTGCGCCTCAAGGACTTCCGCAAACTCTGGCTGGGGCAGATTTTTTCCCAGCTGGCGGACAAGTTCTACATCGTGCTGATGGTCTTCCTGATCGATCAGCACCTGCTGCTGAAGGGGCAGGGAAGCGGCGTGCTGGCGGAGATGGCCTCGGATTACGGCCTCGACATCAGCACACGCACCCAGGTAATCACCCTCCTGGCCACAGGCATCTTTGTGGCCAACACCATCCCGGCCATGCTGCTGGGAACGGTGGCTGGGGTCTGGGCTGACCGCTGGCCCAAGCGTCGGGTGATGGTGGCCAGCAACGCCATCCGAGCCCTGTTGGTGGTGTTCGCACCGCTCTGTCTGCTGCCGGGGCCCATCTGGCTTGGTCTGCCCTGGGGCTATTGGGGGCTGGTGGGCATGACCTTCCTGGAGTCAATCCTGACCCAGTTTTTCGCCCCCTCCGAACAGGCCACGATTCCTGTGGTGGTGCCGGGAGATCACCTGTTAGCGGCCAACTCCCTCTATCAAGCCACCAGCATGGGGGCAACGATCCTGGGCTTCGCGCTGGGGGAACCGATTCTTCGTGCCCTGCACAGCAGCCTGGCGATCATCGGCATCGATGGCGGCGAGTTTTTGCTGCTCCCGCTCTGTTACGGCCTTGCGGCCCTCAGCCTGTCGCGCCTGAAGCTGCAGGAAGCCCCAAAGCCCCCCTCCAATACATCGGTGTGGACGGAGATCGGCGAAGGATTGCAGGTGCTTCGCCGGGTGCCTTCAGTGCGTGGCGCCATGATTCATCTGGTGCTGCTCTACAGCCTGTTGGCAGCGCTTTACGTGTTGGCGCTCCAGCTGGCTGCCCTGATCGAGAACCTGGGGCCCTCAGGCTTTGGTGCCTTGCTGGCCATGAGTGGACTGGGCATGGCAATCGGAGCTGTGGTGATCGCCCAGCTGGGCCATCGGTTCAGCCGCCGCCGGCTCACGGCAGCAGGCCTGGGAACCATCACCTGGACCCTGGTGCTGCTCAGCCAGCTGCGGGGATCCCTGGCCTTCACCCTGAGCCTCTGCGGAATCCTGGGCATCGGAGCAGCTCTGGTGGCGATCCCAGCCCAGACCACGATTCAGGAAGAAACCCCCGAAACCGAGCGCGGCAGGGTGTTTGGACTGCAGAACAACCTGATCAACATCGCCCTGAGCCTGCCGCTGGTGCTGGCGGGCACTTTGGTGAGCAGCATTGGTCTCCAACCGGTGCTGTGGCTGCTGGCGGGGTTGGCCCTGGTGGCAGCGTTGATCGAACGGCCGTGGCAACGCTGCTAACTTGCCGTTTCGCCTGAGGAGGCCCAACCCGCTTGGCGCAGATTGCGTGGCTCGGCAAGAAGTCTCCCTTCTGCGGGAATGTGTCCTACGGGATCAGCACCACGGAGGCCCTGCGCAAACGCGGGCATCAGGTGCACTTCATCCATTTCGATAACCCGCGCAGCCCCGAGCGCGACAACACATCGCTGCTGGCCAACGATCCGGACGTCAGCCTGCCTTATCTGGTCAAATCGCAGGTCTACACGATCCCTTCCCCCGGGGCACAGCGGGAGCTGAGGGAGTCCCTGGAGCGGCTGCAGCCCGATCTCGTGCACGCCAGCCTCACCCTTTCACCCCTGGATTTCCGCCTGCCGGAGCTCTGTCAGCAGCTGGGCGTTCCCCTGGTGGCCACCTTTCATCCCCCCTTCGATGCAGGCCTGCGCAACCTGACGGCGGGCACCCAACAGCTCACATACCAGCTGTATGCACCGGCCCTGGCTCGCTACGACCGGGTGATCGTGTTTTCACAGCTTCAGGCGGACTTTCTCGAGCGCCTGGGCGTTCCCGCCGATCGACTGACGGTGATTCCCAATGGTGTGGACCCCGATCGCTGGTGCCCCACCAGCCCCGGCACCCTTTCGCTGATGCATCAGCAGGTGCGGCAACGGCTGGGCCGAGAACGGACTTTCCTCTACATGGGACGCCTGGCAACGGAGAAGAACGTTGAAGCCCTGCTGCGGGCCTGGCGGCTGGTTTCACCGGAGGGCTGCCGGTTGGTGATCGTCGGCGACGGGCCGCTGCGCAACAGCCTGATGAACCAGTTCAACGACGATCGGATCCTCTGGTGGGGCCACGAGCCAGACCTGGACACCCGGGTTGCACTGCTCCAGTGCGCTGAGGTCTTCATCCTGCCAAGCCTTGTGGAGGGCCTGTCGCTGGCCCTACTGGAGGCGATGGCCAGCGGAACAGCCTGCGTGGCCACCGATGCCGGTGCCGATGGCGAGGTGCTGGAGCAAGGGGCGGGAATCGTGCTGAGCACCCAGGGCGTCACCACCCAATTGCGCACACTGCTACCGGTGCTCAGGGACCAGCCGGTGCTGACCGCGGAACTAGGCCGCAAAGCTCGGCTCCGCGCCTTGGAGCGCTACACGATTTCCAGCAACATCGACGCCCTCGAACAGCTCTATGCCGACCTGATGCAAACCAGCACGGTCGCCGCATGAGCCAGGCGATCAGCGCCAGTCCAAGCCAGGAACCCAGCCCACAATCGCCGAGGTGACTGCGGCGTATTGGCTGTAATCCGGATGCAGCGCCCGCAACCCCTGCTCCTCGAAGCGGGCTTTGCCCCGCAGCACAGCCGCCAGGCTGACCAACAGCAACAGATGGAGCGGGCTGCCTGTGGCCAGCACCACTCCTGCGGAACACAGCAACACCGCCCGGTACAAGGGATGCCGGCAGATGGCGTAGGAGCCTGTGGCGATCAACTGATTCGCCGGCTTGGGCGCTGGCAACGGCGAAAGGCTGGCCCCGAGACAGCGAAACGCCTCAAGGGCCCGAAACAGGCCAAAAGCCAACAGCAGCAGGCCCAGCCCGAACAAGGGTTTGGGCCAAATCGCCACACCGAAGCTGGCGGGAGCTGGCCAGACCGGCAGCAGATGGGCCGTGATCAGCAGCAGCTGGGCCAGCAGCCACCACTCACCCCGACGGTTGTCCAACCAGCCGCCCCAACTGAAGCCCCAATCGGAGAACATTCACTCGCTCACCACCAATGTTCGGACGTTACGGCGCTGCACCAGACCCGCCAGGGTCTGCATGTCGTCCCAGCGAATCAAGCCAACACAGCCGAGCGTGCCGCTGTTGGCGTTGCGGTTGGCACTGGGGTCGAGATGAATGCCCAGATGGCCTCGCCCCGTGGGGAACTGCGGTTCAATCCCAATCCAGATCGGCCCGAGTTCCTTTGGATCAGCGGGACCCAGGGGCTCCACCGGCCCAAGGACGTAGCGACCGGCGGGGAGCGGCGCGCGGGTGCCGGAGCGATGGCGATCGGCGTTCTGACGGTGGGCCCGACCGCTGACGGCATCGAAGTGCTGCACGGGCTGACCAGGGGTTTCCAAACGCAAACTCCAGATGGGGTCGCCCGTGCGCGGGAGGGATCGCGTGGTGCGGTTCAGCACCAAAACCGACTCATTGGCGGAGGTGGAGATGGATGGCGAAGTGGTGGAAAACCTGGAGGCAGAGGCCAGATCCATCTCAGTGGCAGAACAGGGCACGACCAACAGCGCCAGCAGCTTCAACGCGAGACACGACCGAACGACCACAGCAGCCAGGCAAACAGGCCGGAACCCTATGGGCGGTTTTTATTCGCTGAGGAAATAAAAGCCAGCGCTCTCACTGTCCCCTTCTGAGACCCAGCTCGAGAAAAGGTTCAGAGCTCGTTTTCGGCCAGCCGCAGCGCTTCAGCCTCCTTGGTGGGATCCAGGGCGCAGCTGTCATCCAGCAGGCGCTGCAGGTGTGGGCTGACGGCGACCACAAGGGGATTGGTCAGCACGCGCCGGCTGATGCCCAACTCCTCGAGCGAAATCGCCAGGGCTTGGCTGGCCTGGCGGCGCGGCAGACGCCCCTTCTCCAGCTGACAGTCGCTGCTGGCCTTGGCCATGGCGGCATAGCCGCGAATGCGGCGGGCCAGCACCACCACGGCAACCCGGCGCTGAACCTCGGGTGCCAAAGGAGCATCCTCGGCAGCAACAGGGGTGGGTGTTGCCATGGGCAGACCCAGCAACAGCGCAGCAAGGAAGCGGTGGAGACGCATCAAGGTGTCTGGAACGCCCCCTCAGTCAAGCCTGGGAAATCGCTGGGCGATGCTGCTGCCGGTGTACTGCGCCACCCATCCCTCGGGGTTGTTGAACCAACGCACAGCACAGAACTGAGGCTGAGAGCCCATGTCAAACCAATGACGGGTCCCGGCAGGGACCCGCATCAGGTCGCCCCGTTCGCACAGCACGCTGAGCACCTCGGAACCGATGTGCAGCACAAACAAGCCGCACCCTTCCACAAAAAAGCGCACTTCGTCTTCAGCATGGGTGTGCTCCTCAAGGAACTTGCGGCGCAAGGGCTCGCGATCGGGGTGATCCGGCGTCATCCGAATCGCATCGACCGTGGCGTAACCGCCATCGCGTTGAACCCGGGCAATCGCATCGGCATAGGCCTGGAGGATGGTGGCCTGGTCGGCCCCCTCCGGCAGACCCTGCTCCGCCGGCCATTGCTCAAAGCCGATACCCCGGCGGCTGAGCTCCGACTGAATCACGGCCGGATCGTTGCTCTCCAGCGCAGGCATGGGCCCATTCACAGCATGGGCTGAGCTTTCGTCTGGAAAGATGCTGAGACGACTCATCGTCTGGACCCCGGGCGCATCGACTGCTGACCATCATCGATCCCGCCACGACTGGGGGTCTCACACTGGTGGGGGTCGGCCCCGGCGATCCTTCCCTGCTCACCCTGGCCGCCGTTGAAGCCATCCGCCAAGCGGAGGTGGTGGCCTACCCGGTCGGACGACCGGGGGCCGACAGCATGGCCGCCAAAATCGCCGCGGCCTGGATCCGCAGCGACCATCAGCGTCTGCCCTTGTTGTTCCCGATGGTGGAAGCCGCCGAACCGCGGCGCGCCGCCTGGGGATCAGCGGCGCAGGAGCTGCAGCAGGCCATCCGTTCCGGCCAGCAGGTGGCACTGCTGTGTGAGGGAGATGCCTCGCTGTTTGCGAGTTGCAGCTACGTACTGCTGGCCCTGCGTCAGGCGTGGCCCGAATGTCCCATCAGCGTGATTCCCGGCATCACCTCCTGCTCGGCAGCCGCGGCTGCGGGCCTCTGGCCCCTCGCTCTGCAGCAGGACCAACTGCTGTTGCGCCCTTGCCCCGACACACCCGAGGAGCTGGAGCGGGTGCTGGACACCGCCGCGGCAACGGGACAAGTTCTGGCCCTGCTGAAGCTGGGTCGGCGCTGGAGTTGGGTGCAACCCCTGCTGAAGCAGCGAGGCCTGCTGCAACAAGCACTGTTTGCCGAGCGGGTCGGCTGGCCCGACCAGCAGATCTGTTGCGCGGATGCCGTTGCGGCCGAACCTCGCCCCTACTTCTCGCTGCTGCTGATCCGGCAGGGTTGGCCGGAGGTGCTGCCCTAGGCCAGCTCTCGGCTGCGTTCCGCAGCAGCGACGACTGCTTCGATCAAGGCGGAGCGCAGGCCGATGCGTTCGAGCGCGCGAACGCCGGCGATGGTGGTGCCCCCCGGGGAGGTGACCATGTCCTTGAGCTGGGCAGGGTGCAGATTGCGACGGTCCAGCAGCTCAGCCGTTCCAGCCAGGGTGCGGTGGCTCAGCCGCAGGGCCAGGTCCCTGGGAAGACCGGCGGCAACAGCCCCATCGGCCATGGCTTCCGCCACCAAGGCCACAAAGGCAGGGCCCGACGAGGTGAGGGCAAGGAACGCATCGAGCTTGGCTTCCGCCAACTCCAGAACTTCGCCCACATCGGCGAACAGCTGCCGCACCTGATCCCGTTGCCCTTGGTCGATCCCCTCCCCCCAGGCCAGAGCTGTCAAACCAGCTCCCACCAGCGCAGGGGTGTTGGGCACCGCCCGCACACAGCGATGACCGGGAAACAAATGCTGCAACCGCGCCAGAGACACCCCCGCCAACACAGAAATCAACAGCGGTTGACCCACAACAGGTGCTGCAGCTGCCGCAACAGCATCGAGTTGCTGCGGCTTCACCGCAAGCAGCTGGATCGGAGCCGTCCAGACCTGCTGAGCGGAAGGGTCATCAGCCGCAACCAAACCGATGCCAGCCGGAAGGCCCCTACGTCGTTGCTCAAGGGAGCCAGATCCTCCGACCACCGCCAACAGCTGGTCGGCCGGAATCCGTCCACGCTCCAGGAGAGGAACCACAAGGGCCTGAGCCATGCGACCCAGGCCGATCACACCGAAAGCAGGCTGCACTGCGGGCTTCAGAGAGCGGCTGCCCCCCAGGCGGGCGAAGGTGCGCTGGCGGATTCGTCGACATCCGCCACATCGGCCTCACGGCTCACCACCGTTGGAGCCGAGGCTTCGTCTTGACCGGTGTTGGTCACGGTGACGCAGCTGGGGGCGAACAGGAAGATGCTCTCGCCGACGCGCTCCTGGTGTCCATCGATCGCGAAGGTGCCACCAGCAACGAAATCAACAGCACGCTGGGCCTGGTCGGGCTCCATCATCGTGAGGTTGAGGATCACCGTCTTGCGCTCCCGCAGCGCCTGAATGGCCCGAGGCATTTCATCGAAGCTGCGGGGTTCCATCACATTCACCTCGGACACAGCATTGCTGATGCCGGGCATGCCGATCACGTTGGATCCAGGCAGATCACCACCCAGGTCAAACGGGTTGGAGTCTCCAATGGTGGCCAGTGCACCACCGTCAGCCTGCAGGGCGCGATGGTCCTGGTCATCTTGCTCGTCGTCGTAGGCGAAATCATCCAATTCGCCATCGAGATAGTCATCGCCAGCGACGACGGCACGGAGACGGGAGATCAGCGACACCTTGGGATTCCTCTCGGTCTGAATGTGGTTCGAAAACCATGTCCCTGGATACCGTTTTCGCTGCGGCGGGGCAAGTCAATTCGCAGCGTCTGTTGACACCAATCTCGGACCGAACAGGGCCGAACCGATCCTGAGCCAGGTGCTGCCCGCTTCAGCAGCCTCTTTCCAGTCCGTGCTCATCCCCATCGAGCACTCCGCCAAGGCCAGCCGATCCGCCAGGGCACGGCAGTCGGCAAACAACGCCTTGCGCTGCCCTAGGGCCATCTCGAGCGGCGCCATGGTCATCAGACCCGAGATCCGCAACCCCGGCAGAGCCTGCAGATCAGACCAAATGGCACCGAGTTCATCGGCCGACAGCCCCCCTTTGCTGGGATCGGGCCGCAGTTTCACCTGCAGCAGCACTTCAGGTTGACGACCCTCCTCCACGGCGATGCGCGACACCCGTTCGGCCAGCGCCAGAGAATCCACCGAGTGAATGACGTCGAAGGCCTTCACCACCGGCCGCACCTTGTTGCTTTGCAGGCGACCAATGAAATGCCAGCGCAAGTTCAGATCGATCAGCTCCTCCTGCTTCGGCAGAGCCTCCTGCACGCGGCTTTCCCCGAAATCACACTGACCAAGCTCCGCCACGCAACGCACGGACGCGGCTGGATGCCCTTTGCTCACGGCCAGAAGCCTGGATGAAGAGGGGCGGGCTGCCTGGAGCACCTGCCAACGCGCCGCGAAGGAATCGGTCAAGGGTTCAGATGAACGTCTGATCGAACAGCTGACTCCAGGACTCCAGGTCGTCCGAGCCATCACGACGGCAACGGCCCAGATGCACCTCAGCGTGGTGACGCGCATCCCCGTAGGGAATCACTTCGAACTGGGCGCCACGGGGCTGCAGGGTGACCAGGAAGAACATGCGCTGGGCATACAACGTGGCGTAGACGTCACGGCCCTCACCTGCCGGAGCCACCCGATAGAGCATCCCGAAGGTGGGGTGGTTCAGATATCGCTCGGACGCCATGCCGTGATCGGAGCTCATAGAGCACCGTACTGACCACGGAGCCCAATCACCAACACAAGAACGACCATCGCCAGTCCATTCAGCAGAGGAGCAGCCCGATCAGGCGGCATGCGGAAGTACGACGGACCAAGAATTCGACCCCCACGGGCGACAAGGGCATCGGCCCCCTGCTCAGCCCTGAGAAGGATGTTGGCCAGCAGCCGCTCTCCGACGGCCAGCACCAGGCCGAAACCGGCCTTGAAGCCCAGCTGGCGCAGGTTGACCGCACGACTGGCGAGGGAGCGCAGCAAATTCTGGAGCTCCTCCTGCACCAGAGGCAGAAAGCGAAGTGCCAGCAGCAATTGAAACCCCAGCCGCTCTACAGGACATCCCAGCCACTTCAAGGGAGCCAGGCACCAGCTGAGGGCCCAGACCAGATCCTCAGGCGGGGTCGTGATCAGCATCAGGTTGACGCTGTGAATCACGGTGAAGATCAAGGTGGACGTTCGCAGCCCCAGCAGCGCCGAGGCCCGATCCACCACCAGCGGCCCCAGCTGGAGACCGCCCAACTGCAGGGGGCCGAGGCGCAAAAGATCCCAGGAGGGGCCTTCCGTCTCGAGCCCCGGAAGCTCGGCCGGATTGCGCAGCGGGAAGGCCGCAGGGGGATCCACAGCCGGCAAGAACATCGACAGGAGGCCCACCACAACGGCCAAGGCCGTGAGCAGCAGCACAGACCTCCACCACAGCGAGCGAGCCAGTCCACTGCCGAAGGTGATCAGCACCAGAGCCACCACCAGGCCAACGCGCCAGAGGGGCCCCGCCAGAACAGGCGTGAGCAGGAAGAAAAGGGACCAGGCCAGCTTCAGGCGAGGGTCCAAGCGCCGGAGCCAACCCGTGGACCCATCAACGTATTGGCCGATCGGGACCTGGCGCAACCAGTCCATGGCTCAGCCTTTACGACTCTGCTGACGGGCCAGGTCGCGTTCGGCATCACGCTGTTGCTTGCCGCGCCAGAACAGACGCAGCGGGCTGCCATCGAAACCGAGGCCCTCACGGATCTGACGCTCCACATAGCGCCGGTAGGTCTCTCCGAACAACTTGGGGTCGTTGACGAACAGGGTGAAGCTGGGCGGCCGGCTGGCCACCTGGGTGCCGTAATACAGCTTTCCTTGGCGTCCACCGCGGGTGGTGGGGGGACTGCGCCAGCTCAGTGCTTCCTTGAGCACCTCGTTCACAACGGAGGTACTGACGCGGCGACGGTGCTGCTCAACCGCCAGGGCGGCCAAGGCAAAGATGCTCTCCACACGCTGGCCGGTGAGCGCCGAGGTGAACAGCATCGGAGCCCAATCGAGGAAATAAAGCTTGGAGCGCAGCTCCTTTTCCATCGCCGTCATGGTGTGGCTGTCTTTTTCCACCGCGTCCCACTTGTTGACGACCACCACGCAGGCACGGCCGTCCTCTTCAATGCGACCCGCCAGGCGCTGATCCTGCTCGGTCACCCCATCGAGGGCATCGATCACCAGAACACACACATCACTGCGTTCAATGGCCTTGAAACTCCTGTTGATACCGAAGAATTCCGGGCCGTAGTTGACGCTGCGCCGCCGGCGGATGCCCGCCGTGTCCACCAGGCGCCAGGGACGATTCTCACGAATGATGCTGGTGTCAATCGTGTCGCGGGTGGTGCCGCGGATCGGGCTGACAATCGCCCGCTGCTCTCCGCAGATGGCATTCAGCAGACTGGATTTCCCGACATTCGGCCGTCCGATGATGGCCATCTGAATCGGCTCCTCCTCGTCACCCTCCTGATCCTTCGGGGGGAAAAAGGTGAGCACCTGATCCAGCAGTTCTCCGGTGCCGGCGCCGTGGATGGCCGAGATCGGATGGGGTTCACCCAGGCCAAGGGCCCAGAATTCGCCGGCCATCGCCAGGCCCTGTTCCGGCGACTCGCACTTGTTCACCGCCAACAGCGTGGGACAGCGGTGACTGCGTAGGAATTCAGCGATGGACTCGTCAGCGGCCGTAAGCCCCTGCTGACCGTCCACGATCACCAGAGCCACACTGGCTTCCTCGAGCGCCAGAGCCGCCTGCTCCCGGATCTCCGGCAGGAACTCGCTGTCGTCGTCGAACACCAGTCCACCGGTGTCGACGACCTTGAACTCCCGATCGCCCCAGTAGCCGTCCTGGTAGGTGCGATCACGCGTCACGCCAGGCTGATCGTGAACGATGGCTTCCCGGCTGCGGCACAGCCGATTCACCAAGGTCGACTTACCGACATTGGGGCGTCCGATAATTGCGACGACAGGACGCGCCAAGGGTCTGCTCAGGCCAATCTTTCACCCTACAGAGACGCCATAAAGCCCCCTGGAGAACCGAAATTCTTCCGGAGCGAGACTAATAAGTCTCAACTGAGACAGCTAAGGCGGGTTCAGCTTTTTCCTCGCCATGCTCGAGCTCGTCGCCAGCCTTGTGGTCGACCTCTCCGACCAACGCCTGACCGTCTACAACAGCGATCAGGAGGTGGTTCGCGTGATTCCGGTCAGCACCGGCAAAGCCTCAACGCCAACACCGATCTTCAACAGCAAGGTTTATACGAAGTACCGATCCACCACGATGTATGGACGCACCTACACCGTTCCCGGGGTGCCGTTCACGATGTGTGTGAGCCCGAACGAGGCCATCTGCCTCCACGCCGCCCCCTGGCAGGAGAACGCCGGGAAACCCTTCGGCGTGCCCCGCAGCCATGGCTGTGTGCGCATGCCGCTGAACCACGCCCGTTGGCTGTTCCACAACACCCCGAAAGGCACACCCATCACGATTCAGGCCTGAGTTAGGCCACCGGATCACTTCACCGGCAGATCGCCGGGGTGTCCCTGCACCGGATCGACAGGAGGGGGGAGCTCAGGCCCCAGGGGCCCCTGCTCCGGCAGGGGCTCGCCCCGCTGGGCCAGCCAGGACAACAGCCAGTTCACGGCGGTAGCCCGTCGGGTTCGGCGGGGGTACAACTCACCGATGCGGTACCCCGCGAAATTGAGCTGTTGTTTGAGCAGCTGTTTGTGTTCCTTGGGAACCGAGCGGGTCAAACGAACCGACGCCGGACGCTCCGCGATCAGCTCGGGAGCCTCAGGGAAGGCATCGGCCCATTCGGAGGGGGTGTCGGGACCGGCACACCACTGCGGCTCAGCAGGCTGATAGCCCAGGCGTTCCCAGATCCTTTCGCAGACAAAGCGATCGCTGCAGCGGTCCTCGAGGATCTGCACCAGCAACGAACGACTGAGCGGCCAGGGCATGTCGGTTGCGTTGTGCAGCATGGACCCATGATTGCTTCATCCCCTCTGCAGCTTCCCGGCAATGGAACCGCGCGTCAGCTGCGCTGCCGTGTGCTGCAGTCGCCGCTGGCAGGGGTGAGCGATCGGATCTTTCGCGGTCTGGTGCGGCGCTGGGCGCCCGACGCGCTGCTGTTCACCGAAATGGTGAATGCCACCAGCCTCGAGATGGGGCATGGGCTCTGCAAGGTGGAGTCGCTCGCCCAGGAATCCGGGCCCATCGGCGTGCAACTGTTCGACCACCGCCCCAAGGCCATGGCTGATGCAGCACGACGGGCTGAAGCCAGTGGGGCCTTTCTGATCGACATCAACATGGGCTGCCCTGTGCGCAAGATTGCCCGCAAAGGGGGTGGTTCCGGCTTGATCCGTGATCCCGAGCTCGCCATCAAGATTGTGGAAGCGGTGGCAGATGCCGTGGCGGTGCCAGTCACGGTGAAGACACGCCTGGGCTGGTGTGGCAGTGATGCCGATCCCGTGCACTGGTGCCAGCAGCTGGAACAAGCCGGCGCACAACTGCTCACGCTGCATGGACGCACCCGCGAACAGGGCTTCAAGGGCGCTGCGGACTGGAGCGCGATTACCCAGGTAAGAAAAGCCCTCACAATCCCCCTGATCGCGAACGGCGACATCAACAGCCCCGACGATGCCCTGCGCTGCCTGCAGCAAACCGGCGCAGCGGGCGTGATGGTGGGCCGAGGCACGATGGGAGCCCCATGGCTGGTGGGACAGATCGACGCCGCTCTAGCTGGTCTTCCGATCCCCGACACACCCAACCCGTCAGCACGGCTTGCACTGGCCCGCGATCAACTGGACGGCCTGGTGGAGGATCGCGGCGACCATGGCCTGCTGATCGCCCGCAAACACATGGGCTGGACCTGCACGGGCTTCCCCGGTGCCTCGCGACTGCGGCATGCCCTCATGCGAGCCCCCACGCCCGCCCAGGCCAGGGAGCTGCTGACGCAGCAGATCGACGCCCTGGCAGCCTCCACTTAATCCATCCCGGAGTCAACCGACACAAATCAAGTCATGCACTCAAACGCGTGAACCGGCAGCCAGTCTTGACGATTGGGTTTCAGCAATTTCCTACACACTGAAACTCAGCTGGACTCAACGTCTGAACCCACGCTCTCACCAAAGGTTTCGTCCATGCCTTCCGCCTCCGAACTGTTGGGAGACCATGGTGAAGGCTCAAGGGACAACACCGGTCCGTTAATGCGGATCGCCGCCACGACCAACGGACAGTGATCACAGATGATCGATGCAACGCCCGCTCGCGCCGAGGATCCGATGACGCAGCCGTTCAGGATTGAAACCGACAGCCTGGGGGGCATTGAGGTGGCGTCCGAAGCGCTCTGGGGAGCCCAGACCCAGCGGTCGCTTCAGAACTTCGCCATCAGCGACGAACGGATCCCGCTCGAAATCATCCAGGCCCTGGCCTGGATCAAGCGTTCCTGCGCCACGGTGAACGGCGAGCATGCGCTTCTGAACTCTCAACAGGTGGAGCTGATCTGCACGGCGGCCGATGCCATTGCCGCTGGCCAGCACAACGACCAGTTCCCACTGCGGGTCTGGCAGACCGGAAGCGGGACCCAGACCAACATGAACATCAACGAGGTGATCAGCAATCTGGCGTCTCAAGCCTCAGGCACCGCCCTCGGCAGCCACACCCCAGTGCACCCGAATGACCATGTCAATCGGTCGCAATCCACCAATGATGTGTTTCCCGCAGCGATCCACGTCGCCGCGGCCAAACAACTGAAGGACGGGCTGCTGCCGGCACTCGATGCCCTGGTGCAGGCCCTGGATGCCAAAGCCCAGGCCTGGATGCCCATCGTCAAGATTGGCCGCACCCATCTGCAGGACGCGGTGCCCCTGCGTCTGGGCGATGAAGTGGGCGCCTGGCGGGATCAACTCAAACAAGCCCAGGCATGGCTGGAGGACTGTCTGGTCAGCCTTGGCGATCTTCCCCTGGGAGGCACCGCCGTGGGCACGGGATTGAACACGCCGCCGGGCTTCCGCCATGCCGTTGCAGAAGAGCTGAGCCGGGTCGCCGGTGTCAGTGTTCGTCCCGCTGACAACCTCTTCTCTGTGATGGCCGGCCATGACGCCCTCGTTCAAGCGATGGGCCAACTTCGCCTGCTGGCGGTGGCCCTGCTCCGGATCGCCAACGACGTGCGGCTTCTTGGGTGTGGCCCCCGGGCAGGTCTGGGCGAGTTGCGGCTGCCCGCCAACGAACCCGGCAGCTCGATCATGCCGGGAAAAATCAATCCCACCCAGTGCGAAGCCATGGCCATGATCTGCACCCAGGTGATCGGTCTCGATGGCGCCGTGGCAGCCGCTGGCGCAGGCGGCCATCTGCAGATGAATGTCTACAAGCCCTTGATCGGCTTCAACCTGCTGCAGTCGATCCGCATGCTCAAGGACGCCATGACCAGCTTCCGCCAGAACCTGGTGGAGGGTTTGGAGCCGGATCGGGAGCAGATTCAGCGGTTCGTGGATCGCTCCTTGATGCTGGTCACCGCCTTGACCCCGAGCATTGGTTACGAGAAGGCCAGTGCCATCGCTCAGCATGCCCACCATCAGGGGTTGACGCTGAAGCAGGCGGCCCTGGAGCTCGGCCACATCAGCGAAGCCGACTTTGATCAGCAGGTGAATCCCGGCGCCATGGCCGCTCCGGACGCCTGAACTCAGGCGGCCCGCTCCGTTGCCGGGTTGAGCGCAGCGGAGGCCGGCACCAGATCCTCGGCCTCGGCCACGGGGAAGCGGTTGATCGCTTTCAGAGCCTGACGGGCATGGCTGCGCAGTTGCTCGCTGATCGCTTCGCAGTAGGGCACCTGGGCCAGAAGGTCCACGGTGCGGCGCATGATGCGCACCACATCGCCCTCATCCAGCGAGGTATTGGCGATCAGATCGCTCCAGGAGGTTCCCCGCGCCCAGGCATCCACAAGGCCCATGAGCTCGGGTTCCCACCAGGCCGGCACCACCACACCGGCGCGTTCCTGGGCCCGCAGCAGCTCGCGACGCAGACCCGAAAGATCCTGCAGGGCTTCCTCAGCCGCCGCAGGTGGCGGGAAGCCACTCCACAGGTCGGGGCGGTTGACCTCGGTGCTGATCGCCTCGAACACCGCTGCAAGGTCCGGGGGGGAGAGGTCATCGAGATGGCCACTCATCAGCGCCAGACCCAGCCAGAGTTCGTTGTCGCCCCGCAATGCAGCAACGGTGCGGCCGATCTCCGTGGGATCCAGCTCATCGAGGCATCCGAAGTGCTGCAGGATCTCCATCAAGGCCAGGAAGGTCTCCCAGTGGCGGTTGGCCCGCTGATGCAGCAGCTGCTGCCGTTCAGCGATCTCCAGCTCCAGATCTTCCATACGCCGGCGGTGCTTCTTCAGCTGTTTGCGATCTCCCCAGCGATGGGCCGGATGCTGCTCCTGCTCCTGCTCGAGATCTCGCACCAGCCGGGCCTGGGTCAACACCTCCCCAGCCAGGTCGTATTGAGGGGTGGTCATGTCGTGGCGCCGGGCCATGTGGGCCACGGCTAACGCCAAACCACCACTGGCCTGATCGCCATGGCGCAACTCACCGGAGCGGGACAGCTCCGGGATCTCGAGCCCGTCCACCTGCAGACAACTGAGCTCCGCATGGATGCTCACCACGGCCTGACAGGGCAGCAGGATCCAGACGTTTTCGTCCGTCAGACAGAGCAGCAGCGGGAACTGACCGGGCCCCTTCACCTTCTCAACGATCACCGCGGGCGCGACGCGCCCTCGCAGCTGCGGCGATTTCAGGCTGACCAGGGTGCCGGTGCTGGCGAACTGCAGGGCCATCGTCAGCTCATTGGCCAGCGTCTCCTCGGCCTGCTGCTGAAGGATGCGGAGCAAGCGCCGCTCTTCGCGGAGCCGCCCACGCATTTTTTCGTACTCCTCAAAATCTTCCCAGGGGATGTCGCCGGCGACACCCTCCAGCTGGCTGAGTTGCAACCGCAGCTGGGACAGGTTCTCCTCGTCCTCCACGAGGTCAAGCCCCGCCAGATAGCGGCCAAAACTGCGCTCCACCAGCTCCCTGGCCTTGGCCAGATCGTGGCGTTGCAGCAGGTTGAGAACCATGCCGTAGCTGGGGGTGAACTGGCTCACCAGGGGGTCAGCAGGACTTGTCGCCAGGTGACCTGCTTCACGCACACCTTCGAACCGGCTTTGCACCGTCACGACGTAGCCCTGGGAGTCGAGGCCACGCCGCCCGGCCCGGCCGGCCATCTGGAGGAACTCACTGCCCATCAGCGGGCGATGCCCCCGCTCAGTGCGCTTGGAGAGAGCCGCAATCACCGTGCTGCGGGCCGGCATGTTGATGCCTGCCGCCAGGGTCTCCGTGGCGAAGACCACCTTCACCAACCCCTGCTGGAAGAGCTCCTCGATCAACTCCTTCCAGGCGGGCAGAACACCGGCGTGGTGGGCAGCGATGCCCCGCAGCAGCGCATCAGCGTGAATTCCATCCCGAACGGCCTCGGGGTTGTCTTGGCTGTAAGCGGTTAAACGCTCCTTGATCCGCGCCTGCTCCTCCTGGGTCACCAGGCACTGCACCCCCAGATCACGCACCGCCTTGTCACATCCGCGGCGGCTGAAGATGAAATAGATGGCTGGGAGCATCTGCCGCTCCGCCATCTGAGCCACAACGAAGCTGATCGGCGGTGGCTCCGGTTGCGGCGGCCTCTGGGAACGCCCTTTGCGCTTGTGCCCCTTGGGCGCGCGCCAGACCTTGCAGTTGGGATGAAGACCCGTACCGGCTTCGTTCAGCAGTGGATGTAACCCCTTGGCACTGCAGAAGCTGAACTGCAGCGGCACCGGCCGGTGGTCACTCATCACCAACGTGGTCGGACCATGCACCTTCTCGATCCAGTCGGTCAGCTGCCCGGCATTGGCCACGGTGGCCGAAAGCGCCACCAGCTGCACCGTGGGTGGGCAATGAATGATCGACTCCTCCCAGACCGTGCCGCGCTGGGAGTCGTTCATGTAGTGGCACTCATCGAGCACCACCGCCTCCACATCAGCCAGGGGATCGTCGTGCTCATCCGCCTCGGCGTAGAGCATGTTGCGGAAGATCTCCGTGGTCATCACCACGATGGAGGCCTCGCGATTCACGCTGAGGTCACCGGTCATCAAACCCACGTTCTCCGCACCGAACTGATCGCGGAAATCGCGCAGTTTCTGATTGGAGAGAGCCTTGAGAGGTGTGGTGTAAAAGACCTTCTGGCCGTGGGCCAGGGCGCGATGAATGGCGTATTCACCGATCAGGGTTTTGCCGGATCCTGTGGGGGCACTGACCACAACCGAATGACCCTGGTTGAGGGCATCCATGGCCTCCAGCTGGAAATCATCCAGCGGGAAGGGAAAGATTTCTGAGGGATTCAGTGGGGCACTGCGATCGACATCGGGCTCGGATCGGGGCGTGGCCGGTGTCGATTGGTTCATCAAATGATCTTAAGGATCCTGACTAAGCTCTCTTTCAAACAAGCGATAAGCCGCGCCAATGCAATCAATCAGATGTGCCGACCTCCTTTGACGGAACCGCGCCAGATCATGAAAAGTAGTGAAGAGAATGCTTCGAGCTCTGGTGAGACCACCGGAGCTTTTTTTGTGCCTGCCTCCACTGCGGCGAAGGGTGACAGAGGCACTGCGCCAGTGCCATGACGG
Source organism: Synechococcus sp. N5 (assembly GCF_900473925.1). Classification (NCBI taxonomy): domain Bacteria; kingdom Bacillati; phylum Cyanobacteriota; class Cyanophyceae; order Synechococcales; family Synechococcaceae; genus Synechococcus; species Synechococcus sp. N5. Next base: position 35,416 of record NZ_UCNI01000007.1, read on the forward strand.
AGAGGATTGAGCCCCACCGCCTGTGACCAGCACTCAGCTCACCAAGCCGCGGCCGGCTGAAGACACCCTGATCGATGCTCTGAGGGGCTGCCGCGACGTGAAGGAGCTGAAGGCCCTCGAACAACGCCTGGCATCTACAACCGATGCGCCGCCGCTGTTCACCTGGATCTGCGATCTGCTCGTGGCACGGCGCATCTCCCGTGGCCTCGCCGCCCGCCTGCTGTTTGAACTCCACAACGGGGACTCGACCTAGGGCGAGCGGCGCCTCCACACGGCAGCAAGGGCGCTGCCGATCAGGCAGTGAATCACCGCAGAGATGGCACCCGGCAACGCCGTGAGGGGACTGGCGAACCCGCCACTGCGGGCGAGCACCACGGCCAGTCCCGAGTTCTGCATGCCCACCTCGATGCTGATGGTGCGCTGGGCCTGCACGCTCTGCCCCGCCAGCCGGGGAATCAGCCAGCCGAGCAGGAAGCCGCCGCCATGCAGCAGCAGGCAAGCCAGGATCAGCACGGGCCCCTGCTGACGCAGCACAGCCGTCTGGCTGCCCACGATGCTGGAGACGATCATCACGATGGCCATCACTGCCAGGGGAGGCATCACCGGCTCAATCCGCTTGGCCACACAGGGCAGACCACGCTTGAGCACCACCCCAACGGTGACCGGCAGCAACACCACTTGGAGCACGGCCAGGAACAAGGCCCAACCGTCCACCGGCACGTACTGACTGGCCAACACCTGCGTGAGACGCGGGGTCAACACCACCGCCGCCAGGGTGCTGATCGTGGTCATGACCACCGACAGCGCCACATCGCCGCGGCCGATCAGAGCCACCACATTGCTGGCGGTCCCCCCCGGGCAGCAGCCGACCAGAATCAAGCCCACCGCAAGCGGGGCAGGCAGATGAAGAGCCGCCGCGATCCCAGCGGCAAGGGCCGGCATCACCAGGAACTGCACCAGCACCCCCAGCAGCATGGCGCGAGGGCGTCGACCCACCCGCACGAAATCAGCGGGTATCAACCCGACGCCCATGCCGAGCATGATCACGCCGAGTCCAAGGGCGATCAGTGGCCCCTTAAACCAGATGAACAGCGGGGGATGCAGCAAGGCCAGCAGAGCTCCCAGCAACGTCCAAAGCGGAAAGAGCAGAGTGAAACGCTCCCAGGTCATGACGATCAGAGGACTGCGGCCATCCTTGTTCAAGGCGGATTCCAGACTGTTGTGATGCGGGACCACGCTTCTCCCATCCCCCCAGCCCGCCGCCGACGCCTGCGGAGCTTGAACTCCGGCCAGGAGCCCTGGCAGCTGCAGGATCCCGCCGGAGCCGGTCAGCTGGTTGATCTGGCGAGCAACGACTACCTCGGGCTCAGCCGTCATCCCGATGTGCTCGCAGCGGCATCGGAGGCCATGGCCTCCGATGGCGTCGGTGCCGGTGGATCTCGCCTGATCACCGGAACCCGACCACGCCATCTGGAGCTGGAAGCAGCTCTCGCCACCTGGCTGAACCGTGACCGGGTGCTGCTGTTCCCCAGCGGATTTCAAGCCAACATCGCCGCCCTAACGGCCCTGAGTGACAGGCACACCATCGTGTTGGTGGACCGGCTGATCCACCACTCGCTGCTGGCCGGTGTCCGCACCAGTGGGGCGCGGCTGCAACGCTTTGCCCACAACGATCTTGAAGATCTCGACCAGCGGCTGCAGCGGCTCAAGCCGACAACACGGCCACCACTGGTGGTGACGGAAAGCCTGTTCAGCATGGAAGGCACCAGCCCTGATCTGCAGGGCATCGCCGACCTTTGTGCCCACCACGGTGCACAGCTGCTGGTGGACGAAGCCCATGGCCTAGGGGTGCTGGGGCCCGGCGGCCGTGGGCTTTGCCATGGACTCCAACGGCCTGTGGCCTTGGTGTGCGGCACCTTCGGCAAGGCCTTCGGCAGCGGAGGTGCATTTTTGGCTGGGGACCACACCACGATGGAGCTGCTGCTGCAAACCAGTGGGGCCTTCCGCTACACCACGGCCCTGGCCCCACCGCTGGTGGCGGGAGCCCAGGCTGCCCTGCGCCTGATCCAAGCCCATCCCAACTGGGGAAGGGAGCTGAGCCTGCGCTCGGAACGCTGGAGGACAGCACTGGCGCACCAGGGCTGGGCGAAACCGGCAGGACACGGCCCCGTTCTCCCGCTGTTGATCGGGGACGACCAGGACGCGCTCGACCTCCAGCAACAGCTGGAGCAGGCGGGGCTGCTGTCGGTGGCGATCAGGCCGCCCACGGTGCCGGAGGGGACCGCCCGTTTGCGCCTGGTGCTGCGGCGGGACCTGCCGGAGGGCACATTGGAGCAACTGCTCGCAGCCCTCGGCTCTCGATGATGCAGGTCCTGGCGATGCATGGTTGGGCTGGCCAGGCCGGCACCTGGTCCCACTGGCGACAACGCTTTGAAGACGGGGGAGCGAAATGGTCCAGCGCGGACCGGGGCTACAGCGGCGGTGAGACCGTTGCTCCGGCATGGCCCCCCGGCCCAGGACGCAACCTGTTGATCGCCCACTCCCTGGGGCTGCACCTGCTGCCGGCAGCTGTGCTGGCGCAGGCCAATGCGGTGGTGCTCCTGGGGAGCTTCAGCGCCTTCGTGCCACATGGGCGCGCAGGGCGCGCGGTGGCAGCGGCTCTGAAGGGGATGCAGGCGGCCCTGGGCACCGACGAGGAACTGACGATGCTGGAGCGCTTCCTCGACAAAGCCGCTTCACCCCATGCCCGCAGCGCCCTGCCCCCAGCCCCCCTGCTGCAGGGTTTGACGAGCCTGGGGCGCCAGCGGCTGCAGCAGGATCTGGAGCTTCTGGCGCGCTGCCAGAGCCTGCCAACGGGCTGGCCTGAAGCGGTGCCTGTGCTGGTGGTGCAGGGCGAACAGGACGCTGTGGTACAACCCGCATCAGCACAGCAGCTGATCGATGACCTCGGAGCGCAACCGCTGACCCTGCAGCGGGATCCGAATTGGGGCCACGCACTGATCACACCAACGGTGCTCTCGGTGGTGCAGCAATGGCTGGGGGCCCTGTGATTCGCCCCGACCAGGTACTGGAGCGCTTCAGTCGCGCAGCACCGACCTATGCAGGCGAGGCGTTGCTGCAACGGGCCATGGCCTGGCGCCTGGCCAAACTGAGCCGTCGCTGCTCCATTCGGCGCGGCCTGTGGGCTGACCTCGGCAGCGGCACCGGTCATCTGGCCGCAGCCCTGGAAGTCGCTCATCCAGGCCAGCAGGTGATCCGTCTTGACGGCAGTGCCGCCATGTTGAACAGCCACCCCCATGGAACACACACCCTGCGGCATGACCTGAGCCGCGGGTTACCGAACTGGAGTGAGCCTCCGCAACTGCTGGCCTCCAGCTTTGTTTTGCATTGGTTACCGGATCCAGCCCAGCAGCTTCGGCGTTGGGTGGATGCCCTGCCAAAGGGGGGCTGGCTGGCCCTGGCGGTGCCGGTGGCTGGAAGTTTTCCGCAATGGCAGCACGCCGCCCGGGCAGCGAATCAAACCTGCACGGCCTTGTCCATGCCGGTGCGGGAGCAACTGATGGCAGCCCTACCGGATGGGGTAGTGCAACGGGACGAGTGCCTGAGCTTCACCCAACACGCCGCCAATCCACTGCGGCTGCTGCGACCGATGAGCAACATCGGCGCCTCCGTCACCAACGTGGGCCAGCTCTCCCCAGGCCAATGGAAGGCCGTCTTCCGGGCTTGGCCCCAAGCCGATGCATCAGCCGGGTTCGCCCTGACCTGGAGGATGTGGGTCCTGATGGTGAAGCGATGAACGGCAGCGTCAGTCGCCTGGTGGTGTGCGGAACCGACACGGACGTTGGCAAAACCGTGGTGAGCGCGTGGCTCGTGCAGGGGCTTCAGGCCAGCTACTGGAAACCGGTGCAGAGCGGACTGGAGGGCGGCGGTGACCGCGAACGGGTGCGGCAGCTGTTGAACCTCCCGCTGGAACGGATGCTGCCCGAGGCCTATGCCTTCCGAGAGCCGGTCTCCCCCCACTGGGCCGCCGAACTGGACGACACGCCACTCGACCCTGCCCAACTCGCCATTCCCCAGCATCAGGGATCCCTGGTGGTGGAGACGGCTGGAGGGTTGATGGTGCCCCTCACCCGCAACTGGCTCCAGATCGATCAACTGGTGGAGTGGCAGTTGCCCATCGTTCTGGTGGCCCGCAGTGGACTGGGCACCCTCAACCACACCCTGCTCAGCTTGGAAGCGTTGAGACGGCGGAATCTCACGGTGTTGGGACTGATCCTCAACGGCCCCCTCCATGCCGACAACCCGGGGACCCTCAAGCAATTCGGTGACGTCCCCGTTCTGGCGCAGCTCCCGCCCCAGGCCTCGCTCTCAGCAACGGTTCTGGAGCGGCTTTGGCACGAGCAAAATCTCACCACTACATTCCGAGAAGTGTTGAAGCGCTCGTCCCCGTGACGTCACGTCAAACCCTCGCGACCCTGGCTGTTTCAGCACTCTGCGTTGGGATTCTGGTGCTGTTCACCGACATCGAGGTGCAGCTGGTGCGCTGGGTGAACTGCAGCGCCATCGCCACAGAGGCGGAAAAGAACAGTGACGTCTGCCGCTGACCCCTCAGCCCAGGGCCTTTGAACCGGTAGGGCAGGTGCCCAGACGCATCGCGGCATGGCGCACGGCGACCCGCAGCGGCCATCCGTGACTGAGTTCAGCCTGGATTACCTCCAGCTGGGAGGACGACCAACCCCGCAGCTCGAGATCACTGCGAATCTCTTGCCAGTCGCCCTCAGGGACAACGAGACGTCGCTTGGCCGACGGCTCAGGCCGCGTGTTGGGAACAAAACGCTTGGATTGACGACGGGTACGTGGGGCAGCCATCCGGGGCATCTCCAACAGCTCCAGATTCAATATGGCAAAAGCTGCCGCTGCTGCCATGGGGTCGATCCGCCATCCGAATCTGTGGCCCCCCTTCACCCAGATGGCCAGCGCAGCCAACTCCCAACGGGTGGTGTCTGGAGACGGTGCCCTGCTGATCCGTGAGCAAGGCGAGCCCCTGATCGATGCCATCAGCAGCTGGTGGGTCACCCTGCACGGCCATGCCCATCCGGTGTTGGCCAAGGCCATCGCCGATCAGGCCGCCCGCCTCGAGCAGGTGATTTTTGCCGACTTCACCCATGAGCCTGCTGAACAGCTGGCCGTACGTCTGAGCGGCCTCTGCGGCCTGCAACGGCTGTTCTTCTCCGACAACGGCTCTACTGCGGTGGAAGTGGCGCTCAAGATCGCCTGCCAGTGGTGGGCCAACCGGGGCCAACCGCGCTATCAGATCGTCGCCTTCGACGGGGCGTACCACGGCGACACCTTCGGAGCGATGGCCGTCGGCGAACGCAACCTGTTCAGCGCCCCCTTCGAAGACAAGCTCTTTCCCGTCGCCCGGGTTCCCTGGCCGGCCACCTGGTGGGACGACGATGCCGTGGAGGCCAAGGAATCGGCGGCACTCGAGGTGCTCGAGCGCGTGCTGGAGACACCGACAGCGGCGGTGATCCTCGAACCGCTGCTGCAGGGGGCCGGCGGCATGGCCATGGTGCGGCCCGAGTTTCTGAGGCAAGTGGAGGCACGCACCCGCCAGGCGGGAGCCCTGCTGATCGCCGATGAAGTGCTTACCGGCTTCGGACGCTGCGGCGACTGGTTCGCCAGCCGGCGAGCGGGCATCCGGCCGGATCTGATGGCCCTGTCCAAAGGCTTGACGGGGGGATGTCTGCCGATGGGCGTGACCATGGCCAGCGAAGCGGTGTTCGAAGCCTTCGTCGGTGACGACCCCTGCCTGACCCTCTGGCACGGCCACAGCTTCACGGCCAATCCGCTGGGCTGCGCCGCGGCCAACGCCAGCCTCGACCTGCTAGAGCGCAACCCCGCTGCCTTTCAACAGTTCGAACAACGGCATCGTCCTCATCTGGAGCGGTTGGCGCGCCATCGGAAGGTGCAACATCCCCGGCTGACGGGGACGGTGGCCGGCTTCGACCTCGTTGTGGAGGGGAGCTCGGGCTACCTCAACCCGGCGGGGCCGAAGCTGAAACGGCTGGCGATGGAGAACGGCGTCTTCCTCCGCCCCCTGGGCCGAGTGGTCTATCTGCTGCCACCGCTCTGCATCAGCGATGCCCAGCTGGAACGCTGCTATTCGGTGCTGGAACAGGCCCTCGATCAGCTCTGAAGCTGCTGGCCTCAGGGCCCCGCCTGAATCGCCGCCTCGACATCGGCCCTGGAGAGGCCATAGGGCAGCGAACACTGCACCATGGCCTCCAGGGAACCCGGGTGCCAGATCACTTTGAGGTCCTCCCGTTCCAGCAGCAACAACGCTCGCCATTCAGAACGCTCGAGCATCCACTGGGAGGGGTTGTCGTCCATGCGGACGGCACCCAGCTGCTGGAGCCAAGCCTCAAGCGCCGGGAGAGAGTGCTGATTCAGCGAGATGCTCTCCGGGGGCAGGGCGGCCATCAGGTTGCGAACGCACGGATGTGTTCTGAGTCTGCTCATCCGCCAGCCAACTCGGCGACACCTGCCAATCGCGGCCCTGGGCAAGCGCCACCCCCAACCCCAGCACCAGGCTGAGCAACAGCGCGATGCTCAACAGCACCAGCGAGAACCATTCCCCACCGGAGAGGGGCCTGCGTTGACCAATGCCCTGCCAGGCATCCGGGCGGGATTCACGCTGCAGTGGCGGGGGCGATGACGGCGACTGGGCGCCAAGACTGAGGGTTGCCTGGCTCTGGCGCAGCAGAACGTCGTAGGACTCCTTGAGCTGCTGAAACGCAATGCTGGCCTGCTCGGGCGGCAGTTGCGTGGTGTCGGGATGCAGGGCCTTGGACTGGCGTCGAAAGGCCTGGCGCAAGGTTTCTGCGTCAACCCCGGGACGCACGCCAAGCCGTTCGTGATGGCTGGGGCGGGCTTCGGACACAGGGGACGGCCGGTCCTTCATCCTAAGAAGAGTTGTTGCTGCAGCCATGGCCGCCACCGCGCCTGAACCGGCGTTCTGGGACGCCCTGGGATGGCAGCCATCGCAGGCGCAGCGCGACCAGCTGGTGGAGCTTCAGGGCCTGCTGCAGAGCTGGAATGAACGGGTCAACCTGACGCGCCTGGTGAACGGCGACGATTTCTGGATTGGTCAGGTCTTCGATAGCCTCTGGCCGCTGGCGGCGGAACTCCAGTCCGCAGACGAGCCGCAGCACTGGATTGATGTGGGAACCGGAGGAGGCTTCCCCGGCCTCGCCATCGCCATTGCCCTTCCCCAGGCACAGGTGACCCTGCTGGATTCCGTCGGACGCAAGACCGCCGCCGTGGAGGCCATGGCCGGAAGCCTGGGCCTTGCCGATCGGGTGCGGGTCCGCACCGAGCGGATCGAAACCACCGGGCGCGATCGCCACTTCCGCGGCAGCTTCGATCGCGCCGTTGCCCGGGCTGTGGCAGCAGCTCCCGTGGTGGCCGAATACCTGGTGCCCTTGCTGAAGAGCGACGGCCAAGCCCTGCTGTATCGGGGCCAGTGGACGGACAGCGATGCCGTGCCGTTCAACAGGGCCCTGCGGCTGCTTAAGGGCCATCTGATCGAGGTGCAGCACAGGCAACTGCCCGGTGATCGCGGCACGCGGCACCTGCTGCGGGTGCAAGCGAACGGCCCCTGCCCCCGCAGCTACCCAAGGGCCGTTGGAACACCCAGCCGGGATCCTCTGGGGAGCTAAGAGGAACGCTCAGACACTCGACAAGCGCATCTGGGATTCGCCCTTGAGCCGCTGCTTGAGGCTGCGCAGAATCTCTGGGATGCGCTCACGCCACGGGCTCTCCTGCAGGACGCTCTGCAGCTCTTCGACACTGACCTCCGCATCAAAGCCATCGGCATTGGCCCCGGCAAACCAGTGGCCGCCGGAGCCCAGCAACCCATAGCGGGCCTTGGCATAACTCTCGAGATCCCAGGCCTCCAGCAGGTTGTACAGCCAAAGCAACACCGGCAGGTTGATTTCCCCAGGCGTCGCATGCCAAGGCGGCAGCCCGACGGACCAGGTGGCCATCCAGTCACGACCTAATGCTTCATCGGCCGCCTGCCGAAGCCGCTGATCCACTGGAGCAACCAAGGACGCTGCCTCCGGCAGCAGGCGCAACGCCTCCAGGTGAAGCTCGAGATCCTCCGGCCGGGCCGCTCCCACGCTGATGGTGTGAACCCGCGGATCCTGGAGACAGAACAGGTCGTTGAAGACGATGGGATGCAGCGGTGCACAAAGCTCCAACAGCCGTTGGGATGGCGTGTGCAGATGGCCGCCCTTGTCCGTAGGACTTATTATGAAAACCCCCATGTCCTGACGGCGGGCCGCATCCAAGGCAGGGCCGTTGTCCTGGCGGATGTAATACCAGTGCAGATTCACGTAATCGAAGGCACCGGAGTCGCAGGCCTGTGCGATCAAAGCGGTGGGGCCATGGGTGGAGAAACCCACGTGACCAATACGGCCCTCCGCCTGCCAGCGGCGCACCACCTCCATGCAGCCCCCGGGTTGAAGGGTCTGCTCAAGATGCTCCGGCAGGTTGATGCCGTGCATGGCCAGTAAATCAAGGCGATCACAGCCCAACCGCTCAAAACTGAGCTCCAGTTCCGCCTCGAAGGTGTCGGCATCGGGCCGTGGAGGCACCTTGCTCTGCAGCAGACGGGAGGGATCGGGTGTGCGCGGCAGGGCCCAGCCCAGCTGACGTTCGGAGCTGCCGTAGTGCCGCGCCGTTTCCACATGGTGAAAGCCCAGATCCACCGCGCGCTTCAGGGTCGCCTCGAGCTGGGTCTGCGATGCAGACGTGATCTCATCAGCAGGAAGGTCGGTCCAGCTCTGCTGAAAGCGCATTCCCCCGAGAGACAACAGGGGGATCTCAAGCTCCGTGCGGCCGAATCGGCGGGTGGGAAGCGCCATCAACCCTGAGGACGGGGTTGCAGATTCTGGCGAATCAGGTTTTGCCGCAACGTTTCCAACGATTCAAAGGGAACCCAGTGAATGCAATCCACAGGACAGGTGTCGATGGCCTCCTGAATGCATTCGGTGGAGTCACCGTCCTGTCGGATGGCCCTTGAGCGTCCCAGATGCGGCTCCACAACAAAGGTGTTCGCAGCCACGTGAGCGCAATAGCGACAGCCGATGCAGACGGCTTCATCCACCCAGACAGCCTGATCGCGCATGTCTCCCCCGAGGAGGGGTTCCCTCCCGGTGGCCTGCTCCTGCGGGCGAGCGGGGGCGGAAAAGGCGTGAGATGAAGGATCAGCCAGGATTCAGGCGTCCCAGCGGGTCACCACGAGTTCGATCGAACCATCCTCGGTTTGGGTCTGCTCGGCGACCTGAAATCCTTCCTTGGTGGTGGCAGCCAGAACCGTATTCAGGGCGTAGCGCTGGGTGAGCTTAGAGAGAAAACGTTCCACAGGAATCTGCTGCTTCCACAGATCAAGGTCGGTGACCAGCTCATAGGACTCCGATGCGCTGTTCCAGCGGAAACCGATGTCACCACCGTCCTGTACTGCGATGGCCAGATCAGCGGTGACGGTCTGGCCGCGGTAGCCGCGCACGGGACGTTCACCCTGATCAGGGGCATAGCCCATGTCTTCCAGGGCTTTCACCAGAGGCTCCAGCTGACGCAGTTCGGTTTTGACGGTGCTGAAATGCGACATCAGTTCAAATGAGCGGGAAGAGACTGGGACTGGACCTCAGGCTGCAGAAACGCTTCGGATGTGGACTCCTGACGTTCAACCGTTCCTAGAGCAGCTTCCACTTCTTCAGTGAGCTGCTGGCACGCTTCACCAGCAACACCCTCGACCCGTTCTTCCACACGGCCGTCAGGCCGAATGGTGAAACGAATGGTCTTCTGAGGCATCGAAGAAGCGTGATTTGCGCAGCAATCTAGTGGGGGTCACCCCTGAATGTTGCGTTTGCCGTTACAAGAGCGGCGCTACAGGATGAAACCGTCGTTGATCAGAGCCTGGAGGCGTTCCAGCACCAGCGGATCCTCCAGCTGTTCGAGGGCAGTTCTGGCCTCATCGCGCACGGAGATCTCCCCGTCATGGAGCAGGGCACTCACCAGAGCTTCAACGATCTCGGCTTGCCGCGGCTGCACCAGCTGATCCATCAAACGGCCCAAAGCCCAGATGCAGTTGCTGCGCACCACCGCTTCACTGTCGATGCGCAGACTCACCAGCAATTGCCCCGCTGCGGGGTCGGCCTTGACCGGAGAACGGCTGCCGGCTTCCGCCAGGGATCCCGGACACCAGAGGCGCACCGCTGCGACATCCGTCTGCAGCGCCCGGATCAACGGATTGAGCACCGGAGCATCGGGGAAATTACCCAGGCTCCAGGCCGCAGCCTTGCGGACGTAGGCATTGGCATCGAGCTGCAGCAGCTGCAACAGCGGCTCAACAGCCGGCGGTGATGGATTGCGGCCCAAGGCGTAGACGGCACTCATCCGCTCCACCGGACAGGAGTTCTGGAGCAAGGGCAGCAGAAGGGCAATCGAACGGGGATCACGGTGTTCACAGAACACCTGCAGGCCCTGCAGCCGTTCTCCGTGGTTGCCACGCAACCAGACCAGGCCCTGGTCACAGGCCCGGGCAATCTCCAGGGAGGAATCCTGCTCGGCGTCATCGAGCTGGATCGCATCAAGCGGATCAACGTCGTCTTCCGCCGCCAGCTCACGCGCCAGCAGATCAGGATCCACAGAAAGGCTGGACAGCCCCTGGTCCTTCTGTTGGCTGCGGTCGTCAGTCATGCAGGGATGCTACGGGAGCCATTCCAGGACTCAACCCAGCGGGGCTGGAGCCAGCATGTCACCGGGAAGCCAGATGCGGGCACTCACAGCGAACAACGCCAGGGCAAACAGAAGAACAATCAGAGCCGGCAGAAGCGTGGAACGAAAAAACGACACCGGAACAGGCCAATCAAGGCGTCATTCTGCTCAAGAGGGCACGGCATCGACTCGCCGCCGCAGCTGCCAGATCGAGAGGATCAGCACCGACAGACCGATCCAGCCACTCCACTGTTGATGCAACAGGAAGCCTCCGGTGCCGAGCAGGCCGCCAAACAACACGCCACAGGCCAGCACGAAGCGCCGCAGCATGGCGGGCAACGACTCCATCGGCATGACGCCGAAGCGCTGGCGCAGGCGTGACCAACCGGGGCCCGGAGGACGCACCGTCCGCACAAACCGCTCCAAAACAGCATCCGATTCCGGCGGTGTGCTCAGCATCACCGTCAACCAGACCACAGCGGAGAGGCCAGTGATCACCGCAATGCGAACCCCGTAATCATCGATCCGAACCAGGGGCACCACCGAGGTGAACACCCCAACGAAAAAGCCGCAGAGCATCGCCGACAGCTCCGCGGCGGCATTCACACGCCACCAGAACCAGCGCAGCACCAGAACCACACCGGGGCCGGACCCGATCGCGATCACCAGCCGAAACACCGTGCCGATGCTGTCGCTGATCAAAGCGGTGATCACCCCAAGCACGAGCAGCAGAACCGTGGTGAGTTGTCCCACCAGCAACAGCTCCCGCGAACCGGCAGAGGGCCGAACAAAGCGCTGATAGAGGTCGTGGGTGAGGTAGCTGGCTCCCCAGTTCACCGAGGTGCTAACGGTGCTCATGAACGCCGCCACCAGAGAGATCACTACCAGGCCGAGCGCCACCGGGGGCAGCAGTTGCACGGCCAAAGCGGGATAGCCGAGCTCAAAATCAGCGCCAGCTGGCAACAGCACCAGGGCCGCCAACGCGACCACGATCCAGAGCCAGCTGCGCACGAGGTAATTCACCACCAGAAACACCCAACCCGCCAGCCGCGCCTGCTGCTCATCGCGGGTGGCCAGCATGCGCTGGATGAACTCGCCACCCCCATCGCTGCGGCGGAAACTCCACCACTGCACAGCGATGTAGGCCGTGAACATCGGGATGCTGATGCCACTGCCCTGCAACCAGTGGAAGCCCGCGTCATCCCAGGTCCAGGGCACCAGGGACAGCAGCTCCGGCCGTTGCAGCGCCTGCAGTTGCTCCAACAGCGCTGTCATCCCTCCTGCGGCATGGAGGGCAGCCGCAGCCACGGCCAGGGCACCCGCCAACGCCAGCACAAGCTGGACCAGATCGGTGACCACGACGGCCCAGAGCCCACCGGCCACGGTGTAACTCATAACAAGCAGAGCCACGACCATCAGGAGCCAGACCGTGTCCGTCAGTCCCAGTGCTGCGGGTTGACCCGACACCAGCCCCAGCGCTTCCACCACCTTGCGGAGGGCGAGAAAGGCATAGCCGATGCCGATGCAGTTCACCGGCACGGCCAGCAGGAAAGCCTTGATGCCGCGCAACCAAGCCGCCGCCGCTCCGCCATAGCGCAGCTCGGTGAAGGCGGCGTCGGTGAGCACACCACTGCGGCGCCAAAGGGGTGCGAAGACAACGGCCATGGCCACGTGGGCCAAACCAAAGCTCCACCACTCCCAGTTGCCCGCCAGGCCGCGGGCACCCACCAGGCCGGCGACGTAAAGCGGCGTATCGATGGAGAAGGTGGTGGCCGCCATCGAGGCGCCGGCCAACCAGCCGTTCAGACGACGGCCAGCCACGAAATAATCCGCCTCGCCGCTGTTGCGGCGGGCCAGCCACAACCCCAACACCAGGGTGAGAACGAGGTAAGCAGCGAGAAGCAGCCAATCGATCGCTGTCATGCGCAGAACCTGTTCCTGAGCAGTCTGCTGAGGAACAGAGCATCAGCCCACCCGTCAACTACCGGATGAATTGGGGGCCATCTGCTGACGCCGGAGCTGACCGCAAGCTGCATTTTGATCGAGCCCCCGGCTGGCCCTGAGGCTCACGGCAACTCCGCGCCGCTCCAACACACGACGAAACGCCTCGATCCGCTGCGGCGTTGGTCGTTTGAACTCCTCCTCCTCAATCGGGTTGTAGGCGATCAGGTTCACGTGGCTCTGGAAACCACCAACGCGATCCGCCAGCTCTGCGGCGTGCTCGGGCTGATCGTTGAGTTCACCAAGCAGGATGTACTCAAAACTCACCCGCCGACCGGTCACATCCAGATAGTGACGGCAATCCTCGAGCAAAGCCTCATAGGGGTAGGCATGGGCTGTGGGAATCAGCTCCTCGCGCAGCCGCTGGTTGGGGGCATGGAGGCTCACCGCCAGGGTGAACTGGGCGCGGCCCAACCGCTGCATGGCCAGTTCCGCGAGTTGCGGCAAGGTTTTCGGAACACCCACCGTGCTGACGGTGATGCGGCGCTGGCCGATGCCGAGATCATCATTGAGGCAGCGGATCGCCTCCAGCACAGCGCTGCTGTTGAGCAAGGGCTCGCCCATGCCCATGAACACGATGTGGGAAGGACGACGGTCCATCGTCTCACGCACACTCAGCACCTGATCCACGATTTCGTGGGTCTGAAGTGAACGCTGCAACCCCCCTTTGCCGGTGGCACAGAAGCGGCAAGCCATGGGACAACCCACCTGGCTGGACACACAGACGGTGAGGCGTTGGTCGGTGGGAATCCCGACCGTTTCGATGGTTTCGCCGTCCTCGGTGGAGAGCAGCAATTTGGTGGTGGCATCCGTGGCCACCGAACGATGCACTTCCTTCAGCCGGCCCACATCAATGCCGCTCTCCAACAAAGCGGCACGCCAGGTCTTGGGAAAGACCGTGATGTCGGCCAGGGATCGAGCCCCCTTGGCATAGATCCAGTCATGCAGCTGACGGCCGCGGAACGGCTTTTGCCCCTGGGCGACGGCCCAGTCCTGCAGCTCGACCGCGCTGCGACCCAGCAGAGCCTGGGTCACCAGATCAGCAGACCATGGCCAAGCTTGATCTCCACCGCCATCAAGGCGATGAAGCCAAGCATGGCCAGACGTCCATTCAGCCGCTCGGTATGGGTGTGGAACCCATATTTGGGCAGGCGTCTCTTGGGGATCTCAGTGGGCTCAAGCATGGAAGGGGCTGCAATGGTGAACGATTGAGCGGAGCTCATTCGTCAGAGAGCAGGCCCTCTTCCTGAAGACCCTCAACGGCTTCAGCATCGACCACCTGCTCTTCCTTCAGCTCATTGTCGGCGTCCGGACGGGTGAACGCGGCGAAATTACTCGCCGAGGGGTCGATGTTGTGGCGGGTGCGGGTGGCCTCGAGATCGGCGTCACTGGGGTCATCCAGCACCGCACTGGCGCTGGCCGCAGGGGGCATGTCGACGGTGTAGTCGGGACGCAGGTTCTGCATGCGGCGGTAGCCGGCCGGGTCCTCCGAAAGGATGTCGGGGTGGGGGCCAGCCTCCTTCTGCAGCTCTTCTTCGAAGCCGCTGAAGCCGGTACCTGCAGGAATCAGGCGACCGATGATCACGTTCTCCTTGAGACCACGCAGCCAGTCGCTCTTGCCCTCGATGGCGGCTTCTGTAAGCACCCGGGTCGTCTCCTGGAAGGAGGCGGCGGAGATAAAGCTGTCGGTGTTGAGCGACGCCTTGGTGATACCCAACAACACCGGGGTGAACTCGGCGGGAGCGCCACCGGTGATCGCCATGGCCTGGTTGGTGTCTTCCACCTGACGCAGTTCGATCAGCTCACCCGGCAACAGGGTGGTGTCGCCGGCATCTTCGACCCGCACCTTGCTGGTCATCTGACGGACGATCACCTCGATGTGCTTGTCGTCAATCGAGACGCCCTGGGACTTGTAGACGTTCTGAACCTCAGTCACCAGACGATGCTGCAGGTTGGCGATCGCCTCCTGGGCGGCCTCCATCAGAGGCTTGCGGCTGCGCAGATCTTCGAAGTAGCACTCGAGCAACTCGTGGGGGTTGATCGGGCCATCGGTCAGCAGTTCACCAGCGGTGACCTGTTGGCCGTCGCTCACCATGATGTTGCGGCCGAGCAAGATCGGATATTCGCCGATGGCGTCATCGGATTCGATCACGTTGACGGCGAGGGACTCGTCATCTTCACCCTGCTTGATCTCTACGGTGCCGGGCTTCTTGCAGAGAATCGCGGATTCACGGGGGCGACGGGCCTCCAGCAATTCCTCGATTCGGGGCAGACCCTGAACGATGTCACCGGTCTTCTGGCGTTCGAACACCAGCAGGGCCAGGCCATCACCGCGCTGCACCAGATCTCCATCACGCACATGCAGGACGGAGTCGGGCGACACCATGTAGGGACGTCCCAGACGCAGGGTGACGCTGTTGCCGCTGACGGCCTCGATCTCACCACAGCAGGTGGCGGTTTCGCCGTCGGCAAGGGCATCGCCATCGACAATCCGCTGACCGACGCTCACCACCGGCTTGCCGGAGGTGCTCAGGGTGGTGGTGTCTTCGGGGCGTTCCACGATCATCCGACGCACCGGGTCGGCTTCCGTGGCCTCAGGCAACTGCGCCAGACCGGCCTGCTTGCAGAGGATCTGCGTGGTGGCGACGACATCGCCAGCCTTCACAGACACACCATCTTCGACCTGCAGCTCGGTGTGGGTTGAGCCGTGGCTGGAGTCGGACATTGTGTCGCGACGCACCAGGATCGACTCGAGGATCACAAGGCGCAGACGGGAAATAGTCTTGGCCCGCTTGTCGGGAGCCTTCTCCACATCCACCGTCATCTGCGGGGTGGTGTCGAAGGTCTCAAGCAGCAGCTGGGTCTTGAGCAGCTCCACCCCTTCAACAGACTTGATCAGTTCGTTGTCCTTGAACGCCAGACGCTGGGTGGCCTTGATGCCGAGGTGAGGGCCATTGGCCTGCTTCACATGGGACAGCTCAGGCAGCTGGGCCTCGTTGGGAATGGTGTACTCCTCAACCGGACGCAGCAGCAGACCCTTGCCTTCGGGGGTCTCGACCGTCTGCACGTACTTCATCGTGTCAACGGACAGCCCCTTGGCGATGTCTTCGCCGGGGTTGACCATCTGACCATCACCCTCGAAACGCTCCAGCGCCTTGGCATCGGTGCAGAGGTGGAACTCACCACTGCGGACGATGATTTCGCGCAGGATGTCGTTCTTCTGGGTGACGGTGACGATGCCCGCGGTCTGGCTGAAGATGTCTTTGACAACCTCGGTGCCGGCCTCGATCCACTGACCGTCGGTGATCATCAACAGAGAGATGTCCTTGTTGATTTCGTGGGTCTCCTGGGGGATCCACAGCAGGGTGCCGCCCTTGTTGACCTCGTAACCGTTCTTGGCGGAACGGGCCTTCTTGATCGCCAGCCCAGGGGCGAACTTCACCAGACCACCGGTGCCGGTGCGGAAGCGGTCATCCGCCAGTTCAGCGATGACCTCACCGGAACCGATCTTGCTGCCGGGGATGGTGTTGAGGCGGTAACGGGTGCCGTCTTTGGCCTCGAGGTTCCAGATCTCACCAGAGTGGGTGGACTCCTCCAGAAGTTTGAAGTCCTTGAGGGTCATCGCCGTGGTGACGATCTGGACCTCTCGGGAATCACCGATGGAGTCGCGCAGGCGCACTTCACCGCCGTACTCACTCCGCTGGCTGGCTTCGGCCAGCACCTGACCCTCAGTGACCTGGGTCTCGCTACCGACCACGGGCTGAGCGTTGGGCGGCAGGTTGTAGACGTCGCCGGAAAGCACCCACATCCGGCCAAGACGCTGGGCCTTCAGGGTGATGTTGCCCTGGCGGTCGGTGACCTCACGGGGCTGGATCGCCTCCTCGTAACGCACCTGGCCAGCCAGGTCGCAGATCACGTCCTTGGTGGCCTTCTCCACACTCTTCTTGACCGCACCAGCGGCGATCTGCGCCACCGTGACGTCGGCATCGATGTCAGCACCGTTGTCGACGAACAGCAGGGAGCCGTTGGTGATCTCGATTTTCTGGGCCTTGCCCTTGCCGGACGGCTTGATCGTGAGGTTGAAATCAACCTCAGCCTGTTGGGCGTTCACACCGTGGGGGGTGCGGTAGGGACGCACCCGCGCCTTGCTGCCGAACTCGACGGTGCCCGCCACCTTGGAGCGAACCACACCGGTCTCAGCGGTGGACACACCACCGGTGTGGAAGGTCCGCATGGTGAGCTGGGTTCCGGGCTCACCGATCGACTGGGCCGCGATGATGCCGACGGCTTCACCCAGGTCGACCAGTTCGTTGTGGGCCAGTGCCCAGCCGTAGCACTTGCGGCAGACGGAACGGTTGGCTTCACAGGTGAGCGGCGAACGCACACTCACGGCCTTGACGCCAGCAGCCTCGAAGGACTTGGACAGAGGCGGATCAATTTCGGTGTCGCGCTCAGCCAGCACTTCGCCATCTGCATTCACCACCTGGGCGGCGGTCAGGCGACCCACAAGCCGACTGCCAAATTTGCCGTCCTCAGCGTCGACCACGATGTGGCGGGTCGTGCCGCAGTCGTCCTCACGGACGATCACATCCTGAGCAACGTCCACCAGACGACGGGTGAGGTAACCGGAGTCGGCGGTGCGCAGCGCCGTATCCACCAGACCCTTCCGGGCGCCGTAGGAGGAGATGACGTACTCGGTGACCGTCAGACCCTCACGGAAGTTGGTGCGGATCGGAAGGTCAATGATTTCACCCTGCGGGTTGGCCATCAGGCCGCGCATGCCCACCAGCTGACGCACCTGGGACATGTTTCCCCGGGCGCCGGAGTTGGCCATCATCCACACCGAGTTCAGTGGTGCGTTCTCGTCAAAGTTCTTTTTGACGGCATCAACCAGACGCTCGTTGGTCTCGGTCCAGGTGTCGATGACCTTGGTGTGACGCTCCACCTCGGTGATTTCACCCAGGCGATAGCGCTCTTCGGTGGCCGTGATCTGTTCCTCGGCCTGGCCCAGCAGATCTTTCTTCGCCTCAGGCACCTTGAGGTCGTCAACGGAGATCGACACAGCCGCCTGGGTGGCGTACTTGAAGCCAAGATCCTTGAGGTTGTCGGCCATGGCCGACGTCACCGCCGTGCCGTGGTTCTTGTAGGACCAGGCGACGAGCTGCTTGAGGGCCCGCTTGTCGATGACCTGGTTGCGGAACGGGGGTGGGGTCTTCGAGAGCGGACGCGATGCGCTCACGGGAGCCTCTTTGGCGGCCTTGGAGGCCTTGCTGGATTTGGGCTTGCGGGATTTCGAGGACGAGGTCATGGCTGCGCGCGGATCAGGAGTTAAGGAGGAAGGACGTCTGGCTTGATTCAGGCGGCGGCCACCGCGTCGATGATCGTGTGATTCATCACCACGCGGCCCACAGTGGTGAGGATGTAGCGGCTTATCAGGGCACCGTCTTCATCGAAACGGTCGCGGCGGTAGTTCCACTCTTCGATGCGCGTGCCATCGCTGAGGGATTCGCTCTTGCTGGGCGCATCCAGCTCTTCATCGTCCTGAACTTCACCGTTGAAGCGGACCCACACCCAGTCGTGCAGACCGATCCGGTTGTCTTCGAAGGCGTGGATGACATCCTCCAGACCCGCGAACGTGCAGCTGCGATCGCCGAAGTCGGGCTTGGAGACACCGGGTTGAAGCGCCGTCAGGTAGTAGGAGCCCAGCACCATGTCCTGGGATGGGGTGATGATCGGCTCACCGGTCGCAGGCGACAGGATGTTGTTGCTAGCCAGCATCAGCATGCGGGCCTCGGTCTGCGCCTCGATGGCCAGGGGCACGTGAACGGCCATCTGGTCACCGTCAAAGTCAGCGTTGAAGGCTGGGCAGACGAGGGGGTGCAGCTGAATGGCACGGCCATCCACCAGCTTGGGTTCGAAGGCCTGAATGCCGAGACGGTGCAGGGTTGGAGCACGGTTCAGCAGGATCGGATGGCCGTCGATCACCTCTTGCAGCACCTGCATCACTTCATCGTCGGCCCGCTGAATCAGCTTCTTGGCCGCCTTGATGTTGTTAACGATGTTCTGGCGGATCAGGCGGTGGATCACGAAGGGCTGGAACAGCTCGATCGCCATCTCCTTGGGCAGACCGCACTGGTGCATCTTCAGCTTCGGACCCACCACGATCACGGAACGACCGGAATAGTCGACCCGCTTACCCAGGAGGTTCTGACGGAAGCGGCCCTGCTTGCCTTCAATGATGTCGCTCAGTGACTTGAGCGGACGGTTGTTGGCACCCACGACGGTGCGACCGCGACGGCCGTTGTCGATCAGGGCATCGACGGCCTCCTGCAGCATCCGCTTCTCGTTGCGGACGATAATTTCAGGGGCCAGGATTTCCTGGAGCCTTGCCAGACGGTTGTTGCGGTTGATCACCCGCCTGTAGAGATCGTTGAGATCGCTGGTGGCGAAGCGACCACCATCGAGCTGCACCATCGGGCGCAGATCGGGCGGAATCACCGGGATCACATCCAGCACCATCCACTCGGGACGAGCGTTGGTGGCGATGAAGTTGTCGATCACGCGCAGACGCTTGATCAACTTGGCGCGCTTCTGACCCTTGCTGCCGTTGATCTCCTCACGCAGCTGCTCAGCCACTTCATCGAGGGTGAGGTCTTCCAGCAATTGCTTGAGGGCCTCAGCACCGATGCCCACGACGGGCTCGTTCTCGATCTCGGAATCTTCGGCGTAGATCTCGTCTTCAATTTCCAGCCACTCGTCTTCAGTGAGCAGCTGCTTGTACTTCAGGTCCTTGTGGTCGCCGGGATCCAGCACCACGTAGCAGTTGAAGTAAACGATCTGCTCCACATCCCGCAGGGGCATGTCCAGCAAGATGGCCACGTAGCTGGGGATCCCCTTCAGGTACCAGACGTGGGAGACGGGGGCCGCCAGCTTGATGAAGCCCATGCGGTGACGACGCACGCGGCTCTCGGTGACCTCCACACCGCAGCGTTCACAAACGATGCCCCGGTGACGCACCCGCTTGTACTTGCCGCAGTGGCATTCCCAGTCTTTGGACGGGCCAAAGATCTTTTCGCAGAACAGCCCGTCCATCTCGGGCTTGAGGGTGCGGTAGTTGATGGTCTCCGGCTTGGTGACCTCACCGACCACCTGGCCGTTGGGCAGGGTGCGCTGTCCCCACTCCATCACCCGATCGGGTGAGGCGAGGGTGATCTTGACGTAATCGAAGTGGTTCTCGGTGCGGAGGTTGCTGTTGGTCATTGACGGTTAAGGAAGAAGGAGCGGGGAATCGGTTCGTTCGTTGATCCGTCAGTCCTCGTCGTAATCCGCGACGCCGAGGGATTCGTAGGTGGGCCTGCTGGGGGTGCTGCGACGTGGGTTCACGTCCTGCATCAGATCCACTTCCTTGCCTTCGTCGGTGTAGACGGCGATGTCCAGACCCAGGGACTGAAGCTCGCGCATCAGCACCTTGAAGGATTCCGGTGTACCCGGGCGGGGAATCGGCTTGCCCTTGACGATGGCATTGAGGGCCTCGTTGCGGCCCTGCATGTCGTCGGACTTGACCGTGAGCAGTTCCTGCAGGGTGTATGCGGCGCCATAGGCCTCGAGGGCCCACACCTCCATCTCACCCAGACGCTGACCACCTTGCTGCGCTTTACCGCCCAGGGGCTGCTGGGTGACCAGGGAGTAGGGGCCGGTGGAACGGGCGTGAATCTTGTCGTCCACCAGGTGAACCAGCTTGAGGAAGTGGGAGTAACCCACGGCCACGGGCTGATCGAAGGGCAGACCAGTGCGGCCATCCCTCAGCTGCAGCTTGCCGGGATCCTCAGGGTCGTACACCCAACCCTTGCCGGGCTGCTTGGCGGCTTCCTTGAGGAAGGTCTCGACGGTCTGCTGGGACTTCTCAGCACCGTGCATCTCATCGAAGGGAACGATGCGCACGCGGCAATCCAGGTTGGACGCGGCCCAACCCATCAGCAGCTCGAACACCTGACCCACATTCATCCGGCTCGGCACACCCAGAGGGTTGAGCACGATGTCGACCGGGGTGCCGTCGGGCAGATAGGGCATGTCCTCCCGAGGAAGGATGCGGCTGATGATGCCCTTGTTGCCGTGGCGGCCAGCCATCTTGTCTCCGACCTGGATCTTGCGGCGCTGGGCCACATACACCCGCACCACCATGTTGGCGCCGGGGGGCAGCTCATCACCCTGTTCACGGGTGTAGATGCGCACATCCACAACGCGGCCACGCTCGGTGCCGGGCACCCGCAGGGAGTTGTCGCGCACGTCGCGCGCCTTCTCACCGAAGATCGCGCGCAGCAGCTTCTCTTCCGGCGGCTGATCGGATTCACCCTTGGGCGTCACCTTGCCCACGAGGATGTCGCCGCTTTCAACGAAAGCGCCCACGCGGATGATGCCCATCTCGTCGAGGTTGCCCAGGCTTTCCTCAGCGACGTTGGGAATTTCGCGGGTGATCTCCTCAGGTCCGAGCTTGGTCTGACGCGCTTCGATCTCGTACTTCTCGATGTGAACCGAGGTGTAGAGGTCGTCGGTGACCAGACGCTCGCTGACCAGCAGCGCGTCCTCGTAGTTGTAACCCTCCCAGGGCATGCAAGCGATCAGAACGTTCTGACCCAGGGCGATCTCACCGCCTTCACAGGCGGAACCATCCGCCATCACCTGGCCGACGATCACCGGATCGCCGCAGCGGACGATCGGGCGCTGGTTCAGGCAGGTGTCCTGGTTGGAGCGCTGATACTTCTGCAGGAAGTGGGTGTGGTCGTTGCCGTCCTCGTCCTGAACAACGATGGCGTTGGCATCCACATAGGTCACGGTGCCATTCACCCGGGAAATAGGCACCATGCCGGAGTCGCGGGCCACCTGGGTTTCCAGGCCGGTTCCCACCAGGGCACGCTCAGGACGCAGCAACGGCACAGCCTGACGCTGCATGTTGGAGCCCATCAGGGCGCGGTTGGCGTCGTCGTGCTCCAGGAAGGGGATCAGGGACGTTGCCACGGAGATCACCTGCACCGGTGAAAGGGCGACGTAGTCGACCTGCTCAGGGGGGACCTTTTCGAAGTCCTGGCGGTAACGCACAGGAATCAGATCCGCCGAGATCCGGCCGTCGTCCTCGGTGGCCACATCACCAGGGGCGACGCGTACTTCGTCTTCCCGGTCGGCAGACAGGTAGATCGGATCGCCATCCTTCAGAACGACACCGTTCTCCACCTTCCAGAACGGCGTTTCGATGAAGCCGTACTCGTTGACCCGGGCGTGGGTGGCCAGGGAGTTGATCAGACCGGCGTTGGGGCCTTCCGGCGTCTCAATCGGGCAGAGACGGCCGTAGTGGGAGGGATGAATGTCGCGGACGGCGAAGCCGGCACGCTCACGGGTGAGACCGCCGGGTCCAAGGGCCGAGATGCGGCGCTTGTGGGTGAGCTCAGCCAGAGGGTTGGTCTGGTCCATGAACTGGCTCAGCTGGCTGGAGCCGAAGAACTCCTTGATCGCCGCCACCAGGGGCTTGGGGTTCACCAACTGGGCCGGGGTCAGCGAATCGGTTTCGCCGACGGTCATCCGTTCCTTGATGATCCGCTCAAGACGGTTCAGACCCACCCGAACCTGGTTCTGCAGGAGTTCTCCCACGGAACGCACGCGGCGGTTGCCGAGGTGATCGATGTCGTCGAGGCTGGCGCCGCCGACATCCAGTTCCAGGTTGATCAGGTAATCGAGGGTGGAGAGCACATCCTCATGGGTGAGGGTGCGCACGGTGTCGGGGATGGTGAGGCGCAGCTTCTTGTTGATCTTGTAGCGGCCGACCCGACCGAGGTCGTAGCGCTTGGGATCGAAGAAACGGGTCTGCAGCAGCTGCTGACCGCCACTCACTGAGGGGGGTTCACCCGGACGGAGTTTTTTGTAGAGCTCAAGCAGCGCTTGGTCTTCCGAGCTGATGCCCTCGTCGTTGGCTGCATCAATCGACTTCTTGTAGAACTCGGGGTGACGCAGCTTGTCGAGCACGTCGTTGTCAGACAGACCCATGGCACGCATGAGCACGTGCGCGTTGATCTTGCGGGTCTTGTCCACACGAACGTGGAGCAGGTCGTTCTTATCTGTCTCAAACTTCAGCCAGGCACCCCGGTTGGGGATGACGCTGGCGTTGTAGGTGCGCCGGCCGTTTTTGTCCATTTCATCCTTGAAATAGACACCGGGGCTGCGCACGATCTGGTTCACGATCACGCGCTCAGCGCCGTTGATGATGAAGGTGCCGCGCTCGGTCATCAGCGGCAGTTCGCCGATGAAGACCTCCTGCTCCTTGATCTCACCGGTCTCCTTGTTGACCAGGCGGCAGGTCACATACATCTGTGACGCGAAGGTCGCATCACGGCGCTTGGCCTCTTCCACATCGTGGCGGGGGCGCTTCAGGCGGTACTCGCTACCGATGAAGTGCAGCTCCAGCTTGCCGGTGTAATCCGTGATCGGAGAGAAGCTTTCCAGCTCCTCGATCAGACCTTGATCCAAAAACCACTTAAAGCTGGCCCGCTGCACCTCCACCAGATCAGGGAGGTAGGTGGCGGTCTTGGCGACCTGAATCGCGCTGCTGCTCATGCGGGGACCGGCAGAGAGGACGAAGGGACTGGGGAGGACTGGATTGGCGGCAGAAGCTCACCTGACAGGACGACTCGACACAACAGCGTCACCGACGGTTTCCAGGACGGAACCGACAGCGCCGCTGCTGCTGTTCAGAAATCGCGGGTCAGATCAGCTGACGACGACAAGTGCACCGGAAGGAAATGGACGCTTCAGGCACCACACACAAGACGGAATCCTGCGCATGGCCAGGCCAATACAACATCTTACATATGGACTCGACACCGTTGGAACTCCGGTTAAGGGAGTCCGAACAAACGCCGGGCGTTGGCGGTGCTACTGCAGGCCACGCTGTCGAAATCCACGCCGCGCAGCTCAGCCACCCGCGTAGCAACGGAAGCCACGAAGGCGGGCTCGTTGCGCTTGCCGCGGCGAGGCACAGGGGCCAGGAAGGGGCAATCGGTTTCCACCAGAAAACGATTCTCAGGCACCTGACGGGCACAGTCGTGGGTGGGCTCCGCCTTAGGGAAGGTGACGGTGCCGCTGAAGCTGATGTAAAAGCCGAGCTCCAGGAACTGGTGCATTTCATCGGGGGTACCGCCCCAGCAATGCATCACCCCTCCGGGGCAACGGCCCTGCGCCTTGCGGGTTCGCAGTTCCTCCAGCATTGGCTCGGCGGCATCCCGGCAGTGAATGATCACCGGCAGGTTCAACTCCACCGCCAGGTCCAATTGAGGGCGCAGCACAGCAAGCTGCTCCTCGAGATTCTTGTCTCGGAAGAGATCGAGGCCGAGTTCGCCGATGGCGACCACCCGATCGTCCTCCAGAGCTGCCCGGCGCAGCACCGCCACCGTGTCATCCCGCCAATGCTCGGTGTCCAGTGGATGGACACCGACGGAATAACGCATCTCCGGGAATCGATCCGCCAGGGCACGGATCGCCGGGATTTCGGAGGGTTCGACGCAGGCGTGCAGCAGTGCACCAACCCCAGCCTCACGCCAGCGTGAAGCCACCTCATCGAGGTCGTCGTCAAAGTTGCGGAAGACGATGTGACAGTGGCTGTCAATCAACGTCGGGGTGGGGGACACAGCTGGGCCGAAACGCGCTTTCGACCCATTCTGCCGATTGAAACCGAATCAGCTGGCGGGCTCGAGCACCTTGCGCACGGCCGCACTGAGGCGGGACTTCTGGTTGGCACCGTTGTTGCGGTGCAGCACACCCACCTTCACGGCCTTGTCGATCTTGCTGAAGGCGGCACGCATGGAGGTCTGCACGCTGGCCTTGGCTTCATCGCCAGGGGTGGCACCGTAGGCGTCACAGGCGGCGAAGCAGCGCTTCATCAGGGTGCGCATCGACGACTTGTAGGTGCGGTTGCGCAGACGGTTGCGCTCAGCAATCTCAATTCGCTTCTTGGCTGACTTGTTATTGGCCACTGAGGCTTAAACGTTGCGAACAATCCAGCACCATACTCCTTGACAGGACCCCCTTCCCTGGGTTGTGGAGTCCTAACTTGACCGAACTCTCCCACTGTTCCTTTGTCTGTTAGCCAGCCGGCCGTTGCTCCCCTTCGCATCGTGCGGGATCTGGACCGGGCCCAGACGGAGCTGAAACGGTTGTCGAGCCGCACCACACAAACCCAGCAGGGTGAAGCCCGTGAGCGGGTTGAAGCCATTCTCACAGCGGTGCGCGACCGCGGTGATGCCGCCATTGCCGACTTCACCGAACGGTTCGATGGCTTCCGGCCCGAACCGATGGCGGTGTCCCCCGAGGCCCTCGAACAGGCCTGGACGTCGCTGCCGACCAACCTGCGGGATGCCCTGGAGCTGGCCCATCGCCGCATCACTGATTTTCACCAACGCCAACGTCCCACCGATCTGGCGGTGACGGGCCCCCACGGCGAACAGCTTGGGCGGCGCTGGCGGCCGGTGGAGCGGGCGGGGCTCTACGTGCCCGGAGGACGGGCGGCTTACCCCAGCACCGTGCTGATGAATGCGGTGCCAGCCAGGGTCGCCGGCGTCAAAGACGTGGTGATCTGTTCTCCCGCCAGACGTGATGGTGCGGTGAACCCCGTGGTGCTGGCAGCGGCCCACCTGGCCGGCGTGAAAACGGTGTTCCGCCTCGGAGGTGCCCAGGCTGTCGCCGCCATGGCTTACGGCAGCGAGAGCGTGCCCAAGGTGGACGTGATCAGTGGCCCCGGAAACCTCTACGTCACCCTGGCGAAACAGGCGGTGTACGGCCAGGTGGCCATCGATTCCCTAGCGGGACCAAGCGAAGTGCTGGTGATCGCAGACCACTCCGCCAATTCCGATCAGGTGGCAGCGGATCTGTTGGCGCAGGCGGAGCACGACCCCCTGGCGGCGGCGGTGCTGATCACCACCGACCCTGCACTGGCCGACAGGATCAACGCCGCAGTGGCCGAACAGCTGGCCGATCACCCCCGCCAGGAGATCTGCGAAGCCGCTCTGCGGGACTGGGGGCTGGTGGTGGTCTGCGACGACCTCGAGAGCTGTGCCCACCTCAGCGACAGCTTCGCCCCCGAACACCTGGAGCTGCTGGTGGAGCGGCCCGAACCCCTGGCGGATCGTATTCAGAACGCCGGAGCAATTTTCCTGGGCCCCTGGTCCCCAGAAGCGGTGGGGGATTACCTGGCAGGCCCGAACCACACGCTGCCCACCTGTGGAGCCGCGCGTTTCAGCGGGGCCCTCAGTGTTGAGACCTTCATGCGCCACACCTCGCTGATCGGTTTCAACCGGGCTGCCCTGGAAGCAACGGGTTCAGCTGTGCAGGAGCTGGCCACCAGTGAGGGCCTGCACAGCCACGCTGAATCGGTGCGACGGCGCCTCAGCTGAGGCGCTTCTCCAGGCTGCGGACACCCGCCACACCATCGGTGATCTCACCGACCAACACCTCATCGGTGATGTTGACGAACAGGCCGTTCTCCAGCACACCGGGAATGTTGTTGATCGTCTGCTCCAGGGCCACTGGATCGCTGATGCCGCCGTCGAGCTTGGCGTCCAGCACCAGGTTGCCCTGATCGGTAACCACAGGGCCGGCCTTGCGCTGGGCCATGCGCAGCTCAGCGCTGCCCCCGAGTGCTTCCAACTGCTGCTTCACCTGGCGCCAGGCCCCTGGGAGCACTTCCACCGGCAGCAGAAAACCGAGGTTGAGACGGTCCACCAGTTTGGTGGAGTCCACCACCACCACAAACCGATCCGCCCGTGCCGCCACAAGTTTCTCCTGCACGTGGCATGCGCCACCACCCTTGATCAATTGGAAGCCAGGGTCGACTTCGTCGGCACCATCGATGGCCAGATCAATCCGGCTGACTGCGTTGAGACTGAGCAGGGGAATGTTGAGCTCAGCGGCCAGCACCTCTCCTTGGAAGGACGTGGTGACACCGACGATGTCTTTGAGTTCTCCGCTGGCGAGCTTGGCCCCCAGGCCCTGAATCATCAGAGCGGCGGTGGAGCCTGATCCCAGGCCCAGCACCATGCCGTCCTTGATCTGTTCCACGGCGGCATCAGCCACCGCCTGCTTCATCTGGGTCTGTAGATCAGCCATCGGGTCACGTCCTTTGGGCGCGACCGTAGCAAGGGGTTTCAGGCCATCCCAGGCAGGGGCTCCGGTTTGACGGACAGGGTGAGCTCGCGGCCGGCCCGCAGCACTTTCAGAGGCAGAGGAACATCAATGGCGGCGGCATCCACCACCTCGAGCAGCGCCTGAGGGTCAGCAATGTCGCGCTCATCCACCGTGATCAACAGATCGCCGCGGCGCAGTCCTGCTTTTTCGGCCGGGCCATCGGGCAGCACGGCTTGCACCAGGGCACCGCTGCGTTCCGGCAGCTGCACAAGGGCATTGGGGTCCTTGTTGTGCTCCCGCGCGATGCGCGGTGTGAGCGCCACCAGTTGCAGACCGATGTAGGGGTGCACCACTTCACCCTGCAGCTGGAGCTGATCAGCCACCCGGCGGGCCAGGTTGATCGGGATGGCAAAACCGAGGCCGGCCCCAGGGCCCGACCGCACCAGGGTGTTGATGCCAATCACCTGGCCATCGCCGTTCACCAACGGCCCACCGGAATTGCCCGGGTTAATGGCGGCGTCGGTCTGAATGAGTTCCAACCGTTTGTCGGCGAAGCCAAGGCTGTTGATGTTGCGGTGCAGGCTGCTGACGATGCCCAGGGTCACCGTGCGTTCCAATCCGAACGGGGTGCCGAGGGCG
This sequence comes from Synechococcus sp. N5, assembly GCF_900473925.1. Classification (NCBI taxonomy): domain Bacteria; kingdom Bacillati; phylum Cyanobacteriota; class Cyanophyceae; order Synechococcales; family Synechococcaceae; genus Synechococcus; species Synechococcus sp. N5. The sequence goes on from NZ_UCNI01000007.1 coordinate 63,004, forward strand.
ATCGCCCAATCTCCCACCTGCATGGCTTCCGAATCACCAAGGGGAGCCCGTGGCGGCAGTTGATCGCCCTCGAGACGCACCAGGGCCAGGTCTGTCACCGCATCGGTACCCACCACCCGTCCATCCCGCTGTTCCCCGTCGGCCAGGGTGACGCTGACGGACTCCACCCGATCCACCACATGGGCATTGGTGAGCACGAGGCCCTTGGCATCGATCACCACACCAGAGCCTTGGCCCCGTTCCCGCTCCGGACCTGCCGGAGGGTCCCCCAGCAGGTCCCGCAACAGGGGGTCAAGCAGCGTGGGGTCAAACGGCTGACGTTCCACGGTGCGCTCGGTGTCGATCCGAACCACCGCCGGCGCCACCCGCTGAACGGCATCGGCCACAAAGCTGTGCTCCAGGGCCTGCGCTGAGTCACCTTTACCGACCAGAACCGCTACTGCCATCAGAACGGCCAGGAGTTGACGCAGGGCGTACCGCAACACAAGACCTCTAATTGCCTTCTTTTTATCGGATCCAGCCGGAGACATGGGCCCTGGTCCAAATCGATCGCAATCTCAGCACCTCCATTGCGATGCGCGGTCGAGCTTGAACATTCCAGATAACAAATCAGCAAACGCAGTTTTCGCATGCGTGCACTTCTGGCTACAGCGGCAGCTCTGCTTGCCCTGGCTGGCCCGGTTGCCCTCACCCCTCAAGCCTCCGCGGAGAGCACAACGCTTAAGGCGGTGATCTTTGAGGAGGTCAAGCCGCTGGATCAGAAAACAGATGCCGGCTACGAAGGCCTCGGGGTTGACGTTCTTGAACAGATCCGGATCCAGGCCAAACGCCGCATGGTGGGCTACCGGGTGGCCAAGTCGGTGAACGACGGCATCGGCGCCGTGATCACCGGCAAAGCCGACATCGCCTGCGGCGGGGGCAACGGCAGCAACAAGTTCTGGAAACACGGCACCCTCGCCGCCAGCGAAACCAACGCCTGCCGCTTCGGCACCCAGATCCCCATGCAAGTGCTGTTGGAGCGCTTTGAAGAAGGCCCTCCCCTGACGCCACTCACACCCAATCCATCGGGGGCTTGATGCGATCGATCGCTGTTCTGCCCCTTCCAGCAAATGGGCGGGTTTTGATGGCAACCGATCGCACAGCAGCTCTTGCGTCGACTGCTTAGGTTCGAGCCCTTTTATGAGCTTCACCCTTGAGCGAATCCGCCGCTTCACAACGCTGTGAGCTCTGCCAGGTCGTGATCGAAGAGCGTCCTGGCCTTGCCGATGTGGTGACGTTCAGCAATGGCCCCCAGGGCAGCCGCAGCAAACTCTGGAGCCGCGTCTGCCAGTACGTGACCGATCCGGAGCGTCGACGCCTCTGCATCAATCAGGATTCCGACGGGCGCGGCGCCGAACAGCCGGGCGACGCCTTTCCCGATGCACCGGCCATCGATCTGGGCAACAGCTGACGGCGGGCAGACGGTCCCTTACATTGAAGGTGTGTCCGACGGGCATCTCCCTGCGGGAGATCGGTCACAACTGAAATGCACGTCGGTCCGACGTCCGCCCTCAGTTCGCGTTGCCTCATCCTCTGCTTCCGGATCTCGAAACGCTGGTCACCGATGTGGCCGTCAGCAAAGGCTTTGCCCTTTGCGGCATTCAGCTGCTCACCCACATGAGCCCGATGACCCTGGAAGTGCAGATCCGCCACAGCAGTGGAGCGGATGTGAGCCTTGATGACTGCGCCGGTTTCAGTGGCGTGCTGGGGGATGCCCTTGAGGCCTCCACCCTGCTCACTGACGCGTATGTTCTGGAGATCAGCAGTCCCGGCATCGGCGACCAGCTGTCCAGCGATCGCGACTTTGAAACCTTCCGTGGGTTCCCCGTGGAGGTTCATCACCGCGACAAGGACGAAAGCGAGCAACGCCTGGAGGGCCTCTTGCTCGAACGCGACGCCGACACGCTGCAGATCAACATTCGCGGGCGAATCAAACGGATTCCCCGGGATTGCGTGATCGGTGTCCGCCTCACGAGTCCAGGCAGCTGAACCCAGCGTTCACACCCCTGCAACCGCTCCTTTCTTTTCCCCTAACCCAACGCGATGGCTCTCGTCCTGCTTCCCGGTCTCAGCAACCTGATCGACGACATCAGCGAAGAGAAGAAGCTGCCGCCCCAGGTGGTGGAGGCAGCCCTGCGGGAGGCCCTGCTGAAGGGCTATGAGCGCTACCGGCGCACCCTGTACATCGGCATCAGCGAAGACCCCTTTGATGAGGAGTACTTCAGCAACTTCGATGTTGGCCTCGACCTTGAGGAGGAGGGCTACCGAGTTCTCGCCAGCAAGATCATTGTTGATGAGGTGGAGAGCGAAGACCACCAGATCGCGATCGCCGAGGTGATGCAGGTGGCCGATGACGCCCAGGTGGGCGACACGGTGGTGCTGGATGTCACCCCAGAGAAAGAGGACTTCGGCCGGATGGCCGCCGCCACCACCAAGCAGGTGCTGGCCCAGAAGCTGCGTGATCAGCAGCGCCGCATGATCCAGGAGGAATTCGCTGATCTGGAGGATCCGGTGCTGACGGCACGGGTGATCCGCTTCGAGCGCCAATCGGTGATCATGGCGGTCAGCTCAGGCCTGGGCCGTCCGGAAGTGGAGGCTGAACTCCCCCGGCGCGATCAACTGCCCAACGACAACTACCGCGCCAACGCCACCTTCAAGGTCTTCCTGAAAGAGGTGAGCGAAGTGCCCCGCCGGGGACCGCAGCTGTTCGTCAGCCGCTCCAATGCCGGTTTGGTGGTCTACCTGTTCGAGAACGAAGTTCCCGAAATTCAGGAAGGATCCGTTCGGATCGTGGCCGTGGCCCGTGAGGCCAATCCCCCCTCCCGTTCCGTGGGCCCCCGCACCAAGGTGGCCGTCGACAGCATCGAACGCGAGGTGGATCCCGTCGGCGCCTGCATCGGCGCCCGCGGCTCCCGCATTCAGCAGGTGGTGAACGAACTGCGTGGAGAAAAAATCGACGTGATCCGCTGGTCGCAGGATCCAGGCCAGTACATCGCCAACTCCCTCAGCCCCGCTCGGGTGGAAATGGTGCGCCTGGTGGATCCCGTGGGCCAGCACGCCCATGTGCTGGTGCCCCCCGATCAGCTAAGCCTGGCCATCGGCCGCGAAGGCCAGAACGTTCGTTTGGCAGCCCGACTCACCGGCTGGAAAATCGACATCAAGAACTCCACCGAATACGACCAAGAGGCAGAGGATGCCGTTGTGGCAGAGCTGATCTCCCAGCGGGAGGAGGAGGAAGCCCTCCAGCAGCAAGCCGAAGAACGGCTGGCCGCCGAACAGGCCGCTCGGGCGGAAGAGGATGCACGCCTGCGGGAGCTGTATCCGCTGCCCGAAGACGAAGAAGAGTACGGCGAGGAGCAGGCCGAGCAGGAGTTCTCTGAGGAGGAGCCCGCTGAGGTGGAAGCCGGCAGCGAAACCGAGTTCGAGGCCGAGGCTGAAAGCACGGACGCAGCGGCTGAGGCCGATGCCGAGCCCGATCAGGAGCAGGTCCGGTGAGTGACCGCCCCGTCCTGCGTCGCTGTGTGGCCTGCCGCCAGCTCTTGGATCGCCGCCAACTCTGGAGGGTGATCCGCGACCATCAGGACGGAGTTCTCCTCGATAAGGGGATGGGCCGTTCGGCCTATCTCTGTCGCGAGGAGAACTGCCTTGAGGAGGCAACCCGTCGCAAGCGTCTGCAGAAAGCCCTGCGTTGTCCGGTGCCCGAAACAGTGCTTGCGGTGTTGAAACAGCGGCTTAACCAAAGCGTTGGTGAATCCGCTGAGGCAGACTGAACATTGGCCCCACCTTGTGCGAGGCCACCGCGGCATTCCATGCCCGGACCGATCGGAGACCCGAACTGAATGACCAGCAGCGGCAAAGTCAGAATTTACGAGCTGTCCAAGGACCTCGGCCTTGAGAACAAGGACGTGCTGGATGCGGCTGAAAAGCTTTCGATCGCTGCGAAGAGCCACAGCAGCTCGATCAGTGACGCTGAAGCCGGAAAGATCCGTTCACTCCTCGGCAAAGGCGGGAATGGTGCGAAACCCGCTGCCGCGGCCCCTGCCAAGCCCGCAGCTGGCAAGGCCATCCTCTCGGTGAAGAAAGCGGCCCCCGCCGCGCCAAGCAAGCCCGCCCCAGCGGCGAGCAAACCGGTCGCCAAGCCTGTGGCTGCCAAGCCCGTGGTCGCCAAACCCGTGGCGGCTGCCAAGCCGCAGGCGGCCCCGAAGCCTCCCGCAGCGGCTACCCCCAAACCGGTGATCAGCAAGCCAGCGGCTGCACCGGTGAAAGCCTCAGCAGCACCGGCGCGGCCCGCCGCTCCTCAGAAACCCCCCGCAGCCCCAGCGCGACCAACGGCGGCAAAACCCGTTCCACGACCTGCCGCGGCCAAGCCACAGGTTGTCAGCAAGCCGGCTGCAGGCAAACCGGAACTGGTGAGCAAGCCCAAGGCTGCTGCCAAACCCACGGCACCCACGCCGCGGCCCACACCGGCTCGCCCGACGCCACGCCCCGCTGGTGCTGGAAGCCCAGCGCGGCCCACCCCTGGCCAGGGGCAGCCCAAGCCACAGATCATCCGCGCAGGAGCTCCATCTCGGCCCGGCGCGCCAACCCGTGCCGGTGCCCCCACAAAGCCTGGTGCACCCTCACGGCCCACGCCGAGGCCTGAACTGGTGGGCAAACCCGTGCCCCGCCGTCCGGCAGGCACCGGCGTGCCTCAACGCCAGGGCAGTCCAAGCCGCCCAGGAGCCCCCACCCGACAGGGTCGCCCCGGGATGCCCCCCCGCAGCGGCAACACCCTTGAACTGGTCGGCAAGCCGATTCGTCGCGACGGCAGCAGCACAGGTAGCGGTCGCCCTGGTGCGCCCACCCGTCCGGGAGCGCCTGGACGTCCCGGCATGCCCGCTGGAATGCGCAAACCGGTGGCTCCCGGTGAGCTCATGCAGCTGCAAAAGCCTGTCGGCAGGCCAACGGCACCGGCACCCCGCCGTGCGGATGCACCCACCAAAACCGGTGCAGGTGCAGGAACAGCCACCCCGCCCGTGGCGCGTCCGAATGCCCCCTCGGCGCCCCGCCGTCCCAGCTTCCGTCCAGGTGGCCCTGGTGGCCAGCGGCGGCCAGGCCGTCCCGAATGGGATGACAGCGCACGGCTCGATGCTCTGCGCAGCCGCTCGCCGCAGAAGCAGCGCCAGAAGGTGCACATCATCGGTGAAAACGATGATTCCCTGGCGGCACAGACCGGCGGCTTCGCCGGTGAACAGGAGAACATGGTTCTCTCGGCGAGCCTGGCTCGTCCCGCCAAGCCCAAGTCGCAGCAGCGCACCGCACCCAAGCCGGTGGCGGCGATGCGCAAGCGCAAGAAGGAAACCGCCCGTCAGCGTCAGCGCCGGCGTGCCATGGAGCTGCGGGCAGCCCGGGAAGCCAAGCAGGTGCGTCCCGAAATGATCGTGGTGCCGGAGGACAACCTCACGGTGCAGGAACTGGCGGACATGCTGAGCGTCGAAAGCTCAGAGATCATCAAATCCCTGTTCTTCAAAGGGATCATCGCCACGGTCACCCAGACCCTGGACATGCCCACGATCGAAGCCGTTGCCGACGAATTCGGTGTGCCGGTGCTGCAGGACGACGTGGAGGAGGCGGCCAAGAAGACCGTCGAGATGATCGAAGAGGCCGACAAGGCTCACCTGATCCGACGTCCGCCCGTGGTCACCGTCATGGGCCACGTCGACCACGGCAAAACAAGCCTGCTGGATGCCATCCGTCAGGCCCGCGTCGCTGCGGGTGAGGCCGGCGGCATCACCCAGCACATCGGTGCGTATCAGGTTGAGATCGAGCACAACAATGAGCAGCGCAAGCTCACCTTCCTGGACACTCCGGGCCACGAAGCCTTCACGGCCATGCGAGCCCGCGGCACCAAGGTGACCGACGTGGCTGTGCTGGTGGTGGCTGCTGATGACGGCGTCCGCCCCCAGACCCTGGAAGCCATCAGCCACGCCCGGGCCGCTGAAGTGCCGATCGTGGTGGCGATCAACAAGATCGACAAGGAAGGTTCATCGCCCGAGCGGGTGAAGCAGGAGCTGTCTGAGCAAAACCTGCTGGCGGAAGACTGGGGCGGCGATGTGGTGATGGTGCCGGTGAGCGCCATCAAGGGCGAAAACATCGACAAGCTGCTGGAGATGCTGCTGCTGGTCACCGAAGTGGAAGACCTGCAGGCCAACCCGGATCGTCTGGCCCGCGGCACCGTGATCGAGGCCCACCTCGACAAGGCCAAAGGCCCCGTGGCCACGCTGCTGGTGCAGAACGGCACCCTCAAAACCGGCGACGTCGTCGCCGCTGGCCCGGTGCTGGGCAAGGTGCGCGCCATGGTGGACGACAACCGCCAACGCCTCAAGGAAGCGGGCCCCTCCTTTGCTGTGGAGGCCCTGGGCTTCAGCGAGGTGCCCACCGCCGGTGACGAGTTCGAGGTGTACCCCGACGAGAAATCGGCCCGGGCCGTTGTGGGCGATCGCGCCTCCGATGCCCGTGCCACCCGTCTTGCTCAGCAGATGGCTTCACGACGGGTCTCGCTCACGGCCATGTCCGGCCAGGCCAATGACGGCGAGCTGAAGGAACTCAACCTGATTCTCAAGGCCGACGTTCAAGGCTCCGTGGAAGCCATCCTCGGATCGCTCGAGCAGTTGCCCAAGGATGAGGTACAGGTGCGGGTGCTGCTGTCGGCACCTGGCGAGATCACCGAAACCGACGTCGACCTGGCCGCCGCCTCCGGCGCGGTGATCGTGGGCTTCAACACCTCCATGGCCTCCGGCGCCAAGAAAGCGGCGGATGCCACCGGGGTGGATGTGCGCGACTACGACGTGATCTACAAGCTGCTGGAAGACATCCAGTTGGCGATGGAAGGTTTGCTGGAGCCGGAACTGGTGGAGGAAGCCCTGGGCGAAGCCGAGGTGCGTGCCGTCTTCACCATCGGCAAGAGCGCCGTGGCCGGCTGTTATGTCACCACCGGCAAGCTGCATCGCAACTGCCGGGTGCGGGTGCACCGCGGCAAACAGGTGGTTTACGAGGGCGACCTCGACTCCCTGCGTCGCAACAAGGACGACGTCAAGGAAGTGGCCACGGGCTTCGAATGCGGTGTCGGCACCGATCGGTTCGCCAACTGGGAAGAAGGCGATCGCATTGAAGCCTTCAAGATGGTCACCCAACGCCGCAAACTCACCACCTGACCCCGCAAGCGATCGTGCAGCCCCGCAGCGAGCCCCTGCTCTGGCTTCAGTGCCTGGCCCTTGGAGCCATTCCCCTGGAGCTGCTGCTGATCCGCCTGGTTCTGGCCGGCGCGGATCCTGGTCCTGTTCCCGGTGTAGAGCGATTTCTGATCTGGGGGGTGGGAGTTCTGGCCCCAGCCGTCGCGTTGTGGCGACGGCCCGCCGACTGGGGCTCACTTTTGTTCGTACGTCAGCCGCTGGCCAGCCGCAACAGCGATCAACTCCGCATCAGTGCATCCCAAGGCGGCTTGAGCAGCCGCGCCGCTGTGGTGATCGCCGCAGTGGTCCTGTTGCCCGTGCTCTGGTGGATGGACGATTCAGCGGTGCTGGCGAGTGAATTTTCCCCGGTGTCGGGACAATCCCGTCTGGTCACCCTGTTGCTGGTCAGCCCATTGCTGGCCTTGATGGTGTGGCAGGTGCAGCAACTGATTCAAGCCGCAGCACTGTTGCTTGGATCACCAGCAACCGTCGCCCCTGCCGATTCGGCTTTTCGTGCTGATGCACTGGCAACGCAACGCACCAGCCTGGGCCTCCAACTTCTCAACCTCCCTGGCCTGGAGTGGCCGGAGCCTGTGGTGGAGCCGATCAAGCAAGAGCCCGACAAGGCAATCGGGGTGGAAGACACTGCTTCGGAGACGGACGACAGCACTGGTCAAGCCACTGCTGATCAAGCCAGCACTGACAACGAAGCGCACGACGGGGAAATTCCAGCCGACAATCCGGTAACAGCTGCAGTGTCTGACGAAGCTGATCCCGAAACCGTTCCTGAGCCCGTCGTTGCCGAAGCTCAAGCTGAAGAGGCTGCTCCAACAAGCGATCAGGACGCCGATGAGGCCATGGACGTGGAAGACACCACGCCGGAACAGGGCAGCAGCACTGAAGACGTCAGCACCGCCGACATCAACCCTGACAACGAAGAACCAGACGTCGAACCACCAGACAACCAAGAGCCAGACGGCGAAAGTTCAGCCATCAATACAGCGACGGCTGAAGAGTCTGATGTCGTCGAGCCCGAAGCGCTGGAACCCGTCGATTCAGAGGATCAAGACGACATGTCTAAAAACGACGACGCTAAAGACATCAATGCGGTTGACGCCGACGAATTAATCGTCGCTGCTGCTGCCCCTGTTGCGGTCGAACCAGAGCAATCCGGAGAAGAGCAGGAGAGCACCCCCCTGGATGCCGAAGTCAGCCAGATCAACGCTGTCACCGGCGGAAGCACGGAACACCATCGTGAACAGGCCGAGTCCAGCGGAAGCAAAGAGAGCAAGCCAGACGAGCCGTCTGAGCCCACGCCAGGGGGTCTGTGATTCCTTGAGCAACCGTTCCCGCAGGGCGGGATCCAGGCCAGATTTGGGGCTGGGATTATCGGGCAAACGTCCAAGTTGGATTCAGAGCAAATGTTAAATTGCTAGTGATGCCGATGTAGCTCAGCCGGTAGAGCAACGCTTTCGTAAAGCGTGGGTCGCCTGTTCAAGTCAGGTCATCGGCTTTTTAAGCAGTGGTGCGTTAAATCAGCCGGATTCAATGCACGTCTAATTAACACATAGCCGCTTTAATCCAGAAGACGAGCAGAGATCATTCCCGCTGGTGATCCTTCCACTGAGAAGATCAATCTAGGGAATAATCCAGTGATCTGGATTCACATCAGCCGACACGTCAGCCGCCTCAGGATTCTGAAGCGCAAGAATCCTTCACGACCGAAGTTTGAGCTGACGCCTTAACCAGGGCGTCATGATCGTTTCTTCAACAAGGCGCTGGCACGAGCCATCGGCGATCACCCGTTCAAAACCGGTCTGAATCGCGGCTGCCAGCTCCGTATGCCAGCTCTACCTGCGGGAGTACAACGATAGTGCGGTGCTGACCCTGGATCCATGGCGCGCCAAGGCCTTTCCTCCGATCCAGGATCTGATGGTGGACCGCTCCGCCTTTGACCGGCTGATCGCCGCCGGCGGCTACTGCTCAACGGGCACCGGCCAGGCCCCCGATGGCAACGCCCTGCCCGTGGGCCGGGAGCAGGCCACCAGCGCCTTCAGCACGGCAACCTGCATCGGTTGTGGCGCCTGCGTCGCCAGTTGCCGCAATGCCTCGGCAAGCCTGTTCGTGGCCGCCAAGCTGGCGCACTTGGGTCAACTGCCGCAGGGGCAACCGGAACGGGCCAGCCGCGCCGACGCGATGCAACGCCAGATGGAGGCCGAGGGCTTCGGCAGCTGCAGCAGCAACCTCGAATGCGAGGCGGTCTGTCCCCAGGAGATTTCCGCCGACTGGATCAGCTGGATGCATCGGGAACGCAGAAGCTGACTGAGCCAAAACACCACAATCGCTGCTGCGCCAGCCCAGAGATCATCAGAAACTTTTTGCCAATAACCCACAACAAATCACTACTGTTTTAAGGATCGACGCAAGCCAAAAGCATGCAATCCAACCCCCAGCCGGAGCAGATCACCAAAACCGTGGTGGGCGTGACCACGGTTTTCATTGGAGGCATTGCTGTGCTCTCCAGCGTGTTTGTTGTTCCCGCTGGTGAAGTTGGCGTGGTCACCACCCTTGGCAAAGTCTCCAACACGCCAAGAGAGCCGGGGTTGAACCTCAAACTTCCGTTCATTCAGTCGACCCATAATTTCAGCGTCAGAACGCAGGTCATCCCCGAAAAATTTTCAACACTCACCAAAGACCTGCAGGTGATCGAAGCCACAGCAACGGTGAAATATGCGGTCAAGCCCGGAGAAGCCCCCAGGATCTACAGCACGATTGCCACCGATGACTCTGCGATTTACGCCAGGGTGATCCAGCCATCACTGCTGAAATCACTGAAATCGGTGTTCTCGAAGTATGAACTCGACACCATCGCCACCGACTGGAACAACATTTCCACCCTTGTGCAAGAAAGCGTCTCCAATGAGCTGAGCAAATTCGACTATGTGGCCGTTAAAGGCCTGGACATCACGGGCCTCAAGATTGCTGAGGAATACCGAGCAGCCATCGAGCAGAAGCAGATTGCGCAACAGCAGCTTCTGCGCGCCAAAACAGAGGTTCAGATCGCCGAGCAGGAGGCCCTGAAGTTTCAGACCTTGACCCGCTCGCTCAATGACAGCGTTCTCTACAAGCTGTTCCTCGACAAGTGGGACGGGAAAACAAAGGTGGTTCCGCCCATTCGTGGTGGCAGCACGCCACCGGTGATTGTTGGCCGATAACGGGATGCAGCTGGCTGCATCAGAGCCCAGCGCAGCCGCAGGTCGCCGCCTGCAGATCAGCAATGGCCTCGGCGCCACGGCCCGCCCGGAGCTGCTGCATCACAAGATCCGCCTGAACCCCCAACAGCAGGGTCTGGCAGGGATAGGCACTGCGGGCTGACGCCTGTTGCTGCAGGGCCTCCGCCTCGACCAAGGCCTGTTCACAGAGCTGAGGCTGACGGCCCTCCAAGCAGCGCCTGGCTCGGGCCTGAAAGGCTGCCAAGGGCGACGCACGCACCACAGGGGCCGCCATAGCGAGGAGCAGCAGGACTGTGACGGAGCGCGCGAGCAGGGCTCAGGGGGGCGATTTGCTGAGATGATGCCTCAACTTCGACCCATCGCCCCGCCGTGTACACCGACTGGACCGCCATTGCCCTGCTGCTGTTCACCGCGGTGCCGCTGTTGATCGTTGTGGCGACGGCCACCTACTTCGTGATCCAGAACGATCAGAAGACTCCCCTGGGCTGAGGATCAAGCCAGGGGCCGGGTCGGACAGCTGAGTTTGGCCAGACCTGGGGTGTTGATGGGCTGGTGGTTCAACGGTGCCGACTGCACCGCTGAACTGATCTGACCAGTCCCCAGACAGACGATGCAGGTGCGGAAGCGGTCCCCCGACACCCGCTGCATCCCACTGCCTCCACAGACGGTGCACGTGCACATGATCCCAAGGATCAGACGGTGGATTCAGTGTGGGTGGAAAACCCGCCGCTGATCCCGAAGTGTTCCTTAAGAAATCACTGCATTGATCTCTTGCTGCGTCAAGTGTTCGAGCAACTCTGTTGCACTCAGGCGCGCACCAGGATCCAGCAGCTGAAGCCCTGAGGCCAAGCGACCAATCACCGCAGCCGCATCGAGCCCCGCGGCACGGAGCGGTTCCAGACCGGAACTGGCCTCACGCTTGGACAGTTTCTGGCCGCTGGCATCACAAAGCAGCGGCCCATGCCGGAACTGGGGTGGTGATTCACCCAGGGCCGCAAAAAAACTTCGCTGGGCTGGCAGGGCCTCGCGCAGATCAGCACCACGCACCACATCGGTGATGCCGAAGCTGAGTTCGTCGATCACGGTGGCGAGCTGGTAGGCGATGAAGCCATCGGCACGCCGCAACACCACATCGCCACTGCTGTGGGGATCGTCATCAGCCACCCGCAGGCGCCAACTGGGGAGCCGCTGCTGCTGCCAGCCCCAGTGGTGCCCAGCCGTCCGGCAGACGCCGGGATAGATCGGCTGACCGGCAAGCTGCCTTCGGGAGCAGCGACAGGCGAACAACCATCCGGATCGGCGTAACCACGACAACCAGGAGTGGTAGATGCCACGCCGTTCGCTCTGGAGCAGCACCGGCCCATCCCATTCGAGGCCCAGCCAGCGCAAATCGCTTTGGATCGCCTCGATGGCACCGGCGCGGTTGCGCGGCGTATCGAGATCATCGATGCGCAGCAACCAGGCCCCACCGGCCTGACGGGCCGCCAACCACGAGAGCAGAGCCGTTTGCAGGTTGCCGAGGTGGAGCACCCCCGTGGGAGATGGGGCGAAACGGCCGCGGTAGCCACCGGCGGCTGCCAAGGCTCGCCCCCGCTCCAGATGCTGTTGCAGATGCTCCGGAAGTTCCTTCATCTGAACAGCCATCAAAAAAGGCGACCCACTGGGCCGCCCGGAGAACGAGGTTGAGGCGCTGATCAGCCCTGAACGCGGTCCTTGAACATCTTGCCGGCGGTGAAGGCGGGAACGCGCTTGGCGGGAATCGCGATCTTCTCGCCGGTCTTGGGGTTCAGACCCTGACGGGCGGAACGCTCACGGGGCTCAAAGGAACCGAAACCGAGGATGGACACTTTCTTGCCTTCCACCACGGAGTCGATGATCGTGTCGATGGCGGCGTCGACAACCATGGAAACGTCGGTCTTGGTGAGCTCGGTGCGAGCAGCCACCAGATTCACCAGATCAGCTTTGTTCATTGGTTAGAGAGAGTCGGGGGGCGGGAGACGGCTCAGATACGGCGTCGTGGGCTCGCCGCTGCCTTCCCCAAGCGGCCCAATCGTATGGAGAGCAACCGGTTGCTGCAAGCGAAACGTGTTGTGCCGCAACGCTTTAGCTGTTGTCCGCCGCATCGCTCCAACCGCTGAAGGGCACTAGCCGCTCCCCACGCAAGGCACCAAGCGCAGCCCCAGAAAGCAGTTGGGGACTGGCATCTGAAGGAATCCAATCCCTGAGCCTGGCCAAGCTGTTCAGCTGTCTGGGCCAGTGGAATGTGCGGGCATGGCGCATCGGCGCGAGCTGACCCGGAGCCCATGGCGTTAGCAAACGCCCGCAGAACAACAGTTCATTTGGTGCCGGGGCGAACACCACACAGCTCCCCGGCGTCGGCCCCGGCGTCCACAACAGCCGCAAACCACTCACCGTGGTGTGTTCCTCGGCAAAGGTGTCCAACGGCTCCACATTGGGCAGGAGATAAGCCTCCTGTTCCTGCACCAGCACCGGCCATCCCAGGCGCTCCTGAACGCGACGCAAGCGCCCATGGCCTTCTCGGCTGGTGAGCAAGATCCTCGGGCTGCGGGTTCCCGCCAGCTGGCGCAGAGCCGTGAGGCTGGCCTCCGTCAACGGCGGGCAGTCCACCAGCACGGGCTCGGGATCCAGATCCAGCCACCAGGAACTGCCCCCCTGGCTGTCGCGGTTGGGCGGAAACAACCAGAGGTCGTCACGCAGCTGCTGCGGCGGCCGGCCGGCCTCAAGTGTGGTGGTCATCGCCATTGGTTCAAAACAACGGACCAAACCTCTAGTTTGAAGTCGAGATGCCCCAACGGGCCTTGAGTGGCATTCACCCCGGTTCTCCCTGGCCCCTGGGCAGCAGCCTCACCAGTCGAGGTGTGAACTTTGTGCTGGCGGCTCCCGGGGCCGACCGCATTGAATTGCTGCTCTACAGCAACGGCAACGATCGCAGCCCGGAGCGGGTGATCGAACTGGACGGCCGACGCCACCGCTCGGGCGACTACTGGCACGTGGAAGTGGAGGGGGTCGGCGAAGGCTGCTGTTACGGCTACCGGGTCTTCGGGCCGCTGGCGCCGGGGGGCCATGGCTTCCAGCCCTCCAAGGTGCTGCTGGACCCCGCCGCCCGTGCCATCAGTGGCTGGGACGTCTATGACCGGGTGCTGGCCACCGGACCCTCACCCAACGCCCATGCCTGCCTCAAGGCGGTGGTGTGCGAACGGGATCTGTTCGATTTTCAGGCCCATCCGCGCCCGCGCCACAGCTGGCAACGCACGGTGATCTACGAGCTGCACGTGGGGGGCTTCACCCGCCGTGAGGATGCCGGGGTCGCCGTGGAACACCGCGGCACCTACCTGGGCTTGATCGAGAAGTTGCCCTACCTCAAGGAGCTGGGCATCACGGCAGTGGAGCTGCTGCCGGTGTTCTGCTTCGACCCGGCCGATGCCCCCCCGGGCCGCGACAACGTGTGGGGGTACAGCCCCCTGAGCTGGTTCACACCCCACCACGACTACTGCAGCAGTAGCAATCCATTGCAGGCCCGCCATGAGGTGCGCCAACTGGTGGCCGCCTGCCATGACGCCGGCATCGAAGTGCTGCTGGATGTGGTCTACAACCACACCACCGAGGGCAACCGCCATGGCCCCACCCTGAGCTGGCGGGGTTGCGCCGACAACGTCTACTACCACCAAAACGAAGACGGCGACTATCAGGATGTGAGCGGCTGCGGCAACTCGATCGCCGCCAATGCGCCGATCAGCACCCAGCTGATCCTCGAGTCGATGCGCTGCTGGGCCCTGGAACTGGGGGTGGATGGCTTCCGCTTCGATCTGGGCATCGCCCTGAGCCGCGGCGACCAGCTCAAACCCCTGAATGAGCCGCCCCTGTTCGCGGCAATGGAGGCCGACCCGCAGCTGAGTGATCTCAAATTGGTGAGCGAACCGTGGGACTGCGGCGGTCTTTATCGGCTGGACGACTTCCCCGCCAAGCGGATCGGCACCTGGAACGGCCATTTCCGCGACGGGGTGCGGCGCTTCTGGAAAGGGGACGACCACAGCACCTGGAGCCTGGCCCAGCGGTTCAAGGGCAGTCCCGATCTCTATGACGGCAAGCCCGTGGCCCTGGGGCGTTCGGTGAACTTCATCACCGCCCACGACGGCTTCACCCTGGCGGATCTGGTGAGCTACAACCGCAAGCACAACCTGGCCAACGGCGAAGACAACCGCGACGGCGAGAACCACAACATCAGCTGGAACCACGGCATCGAAGGCCCCAGCAGCAACCCCCTGGTGCAAAGCCTGCGGCGGCGTCAGCAACGCAACCTGCTCAGCTCGCTGCTGCTGGCCCGTGGCGTGCCGATGCTGCTGATGGGCGATGAAGTGGGCCGCAGCCAAGGGGGTAACAACAACAGTTGGTGCCAGAACAGCCCCCTGGGCTGGATGGTCTGGAATGAAGACCAGTGCGACCTGGAGCTGAAGCAATTTCTGCAGCGGCTGCTGCGGCTGCGCCAGTCCTTGCCGCAACTGTTTAATCCCTTGGTGCCGCCGCGGGAAAGCAACCGCATATCAGCGGAACAACCATCGGAGCAGCGCAGCGATCTCTGGCGTCAATGGCACGGGGTGAACCTGGCCAAACCCGACTGGGCCGCCTGGAGCCGCACGACGGCTACCAGCCTCCACCGCGGCAGCCGCGGGGCGCTGCTGTGGATGGGCTTCAACGCTTACAAGGAAAGCCTCAGCTTTGAGTTGCCGGTTCCGGCCTCCCCCTGGAAACGGGTGATCGACACCTCATTGCCCAGCCCCAAGGATTTCCCAGCCGAGCCAGCCAGCTTCAGCGGCGTTGAGATCCCCTTGCAGAGCCGGAGCTTCGTGCTGCTGCTCGCCGAGGAGGAAACCTCAGGCCTGCGGTTGTGATCAGAGCGGGTGACGGGAATCGAACCCGTGTCATCAGCTTGGAAGGCTGAGGTCTTACCATTACACAACACCCGCATAGTACAAACGAACCACTGCCCCTGGGGCTGGTGGTGTCGTGAGCACGCATTCATTATGGCAATCCGCCTGCCCGAAGCCTCCGCGTGACACCGACCGACGCATCCCTGAAGGGATCCCGCCGCAGGCTGATGCTGGCTTACGGCCTGGGCGACGCCGGCACCGGACTTGCCGCCACTCAGCTGGGCTTCTACCTCTTTCCGTTTTTCATCTGCGCTGCTGGCCTGCCGGCCTTCATCGCTGGTTCCCTGCTCACGGTGAGCAAGGTGTGGGATGCGCTGAATGATCCGTTGATCGGCTGGCTCAGCGATCACACCCGCAGCCGCTGGGGCCCGCGCCTGCCCTGGATGCTCACCGCAGCCCTGCCGCTGGGTATCAGCCTGACGGCGATGTGGTGGGTGCCCCCGGGCGACACGCTGCAGCGCACCACGTATTACGCGGTGATGGCGGTGTTGCTGATGACCGCCTACACCAGCGTCAACTTGCCCTACGCGGCCCTCAGCACCGAACTGACGCCGGACACCGCCATTCGCACCCGCCTGAATGCGGCGCGGTTCACCGGATCAATCCTGGCGGGCCTGAGCGGACTGACCGTGGCCTCGGTGGTGCTCACCGACGGAGGTGGGGGCTACCTGGCCATGGGCCGAATCACCGGCAGCATCGCCGCCACCACCACGCTGCTCTGCTGCTGGGGCCTGGCCCCCTACGCCAAGCGGGCCCAACGGCCGGTGCCCAACAACGAGCCGCCGATGCAGCAGCTGAAGCGGGTGATGGCCAACCCCCGTTTCCGCCAGGTGCTGGGGCTGTATCTGCTGCTCTGGTTCGGCCTGCAACTGATGCAGGTGGTGGCCCTGATCTGGCTGGTGCAGGTGGTGCATGTGCCCGCCAACCTCTCCACCTGGATCCTGCTGCCCTTCCAGATCGCCGCCCTGCTGGGGCTCCAGCTCTGGAGCAACCTCAGCAACCGCATCGGCCGCGTCGCCACCCTGCGCTGGGGCGCGGGGCTGTGGATCAGCGCCTGCCTGATCTCAATGCTGTTCCCGCCCCTGGCGGCGGATCCCGGCCCGCTGCAACTGCTGCCGCTGGTGGGGCTGATCGCCCTGGTGGGGGTGGGAGCGGCGACGGCCTATCTGATCCCCTGGTCGCTGCTGCCCGATGCGATCGACGCTGATCCGAGCAAACCCGCCGGGCTTTACACCGCCTGGATGGTGTTCGGCCAGAAGCTGATCATCGGCCTAACCATGTCGGTGTTTGGCAGCCTGCTCTCGCTCACCGGCTACATCTCCGCCAAGGGGGGCAACTGCAGCGGGGCACTGAGTTTCATCGAACAACCGAATTCAGCCCTGCTGGCGATCCGCCTCTGCATGGGTCTGATTCCCGCCATCCTTGTGCTGCTTGGCCTTGTGGTGATGCGAGGCTGGCCCGACCGTGGAGCCCACCTGCAGAAGGCCGCCGGATGAACACGCCCCGTTCCATCAAACGCTTGGGCACCAGCCTGCTGATCGGAGGCCAGGCCGTGGCCGCCACCCTGCGCGGTCGCATCAATCGGGGTGAGCTGTTTGAGCAAATGCTGGAGGCCGGCCCCGGCAGCCTGCTGATCGTGCTGATCATCTCGGTGGCCGCCGGCTCGGTGTTCAACATTCAGGTGGCCGCGGAACTCACCCGCCAGGGGGCGGGATCAACGGTGGGCGGCATCCTGGCGATCGGCCTGGCACGGGAGATCGCGCCCCTGCTCACCTCCTGCCTGCTGGCCGGCAAGGTGGCCACCGCCTACGCCGCCCAGCTAGGGACGATGAAGGTGACCGAACAGATCGATGCGATCACCATGCTGCGCACCGACCCGGTGGAGTACCTGGTGGTGCCCCGGATGATCGCCATGGTGGTGATGGCACCGGTGCAGTGCTTCTTCTTCTTCTTCGTGGCGGTGTGGTCAGGCCAGCTCACCAGCACGGCCCTCTACAACATCCCTCCGGCGGTGTTCTGGACCTCGGTGCAGACCTGGATGAACCCTCTGGACCTGCCGTTCATGCTGGTGAAAGCCCTGGTGTTCGGGCTGATCATCGCCACGGTGGCCTGTGGCTGGGGCCTGACCACCCGCGGCGGTCCCAAGGAAGTGGGCACCAGCACCACCGGTGCGGTGGTGATGATCCTGATCCTGGTGGCCCTAATGGATGTCGTTCTCACCCAGGTGCTGTTCGGAGCATGAGTTCAACCCCCGCCCCCGTCACCCTCAAGCCAGACGTGCGGCTGCCTTTGCTGGTTGTGGCCCTTGGCCTGGCACTGCTGCCGCTGCCGCTTTCGCCCTGGCCCACCTTGGTGGTGGTGCTGTTCGGCCTGTTTCTGCTGATCCAGAGCGCCAGCCTGCGACTCGAATTCAAGGAAGACGCTCTGATCGTGTGGCAGAACAGCCGCGAGCTGCGGCGTTTCCCCTACGACCAATGGCTGAGCTGGCGACTGTTCGCACCCTGGCTGCCGGGCCTATTTTATTTCCGCGAAACCCAGAGCATTCACTTCCTGCCGATCCTGTTCAGCCCCAAGGAGCTGCGGGAACAGCTGGAACTGCGGGTAGGAGCCCTGGAAGTACCGAACGACGACACGGAATACAACACGAGCAATAGCAAGCAGTAGCACGATTTCAAGACGATTTCGTGCCGATATCCATGCAATTTCGTGCATACCTGTCGCAGTTGTGATGCCACCTGTTTTTCTGCGGCCTGGTCGGCTGGAATGGAGGGATGGAGAGCACGGCAGCTGACGCAATGCCCGACGACACCGACCTGACCCCCCAGGCGCCTGAACCGGAGCAGCCCCCGGCGGAAACCAGCGGCGACACCAGCCCAGAACCCGCCAACACCACCAGCACCGAGCCCGCCGCCACAGAAGCCAATCCCGTAATGGAGCTGGCCCTCAAGGATCTGCAGGACCGCCGCGATGCCCTGGTAACGGAGATCAACGCCCTCAGCTCCCGCAAGCAGCAACTCGAGACCGAACTGAAGGCCAACTTCGCCGGCCAATCGGACGCCATTGCCCGCCGCGTGAAGGGCTTCCAGGAGTACCTAGGCGGCGCCCTGCAGGATCTTGTACAGAGCGTGGAAAACCTGGAGCTGGTGGTGCAGCCGATGGTGGTGCAGCCCTCCCCCCTCGATCAGGCGGCAGACAACGCAGCGGTGCCGGACAAGCCCGGTGACAGCACTCCGCCGCCCGCGGTGGCCGACACCTTCCGCCCGGATGAAGAGCTGATCCGCCAGACCCTGGAGCGCTTCCTCAAACAGCCAGACGTCTACGCCGACCCCTGGAACCTGCGGCGCAGCATCGATGCCCGCGACACGGCTCTGCTGGAGGACTGGTTCTTCAATCAAGGCGGACGGGGCGCCCAGCCCAGCCGCGGCACCCGACCGCGCAACATCCTGGTGAGCGCGGCCCTGATCGCGGTGATCGGCGAGCTGTATGGCGATCAGTTCCAGTGCCTGGTGCTGGCCGGCGGCCCCGAACGGCTCGGCGAATGGCGGCGCGGCCTCCAGGACGCCCTCGGCCTGGGCCGGGAAGACTTCGGCCCCAGCAGCGGCATCGTGCTGTTCGAACGGCCCGAAGCCCTGGTGGAGCGGGCCGACCGGCTGGAGGAGCGAGGCGAAGTGCCCTTGATCCTGATCGATGCCGCCGAGCGCAGCGTCGACATCCCTGTGCTTCAGTTCCCCCTCTGGCTGGCCTTCGCGGCCGGACCAGGTGAACGCCTCGACGACGACGATCTGCTGTGACTCAAACAGCCCTCACCGCCCTGCTGCTCCTGGCCATCGGCTACCTGCTGGGAGCCATCCCCAGCGGTTACCTCGCGGGCCGCTGGCTCAAGGGCATCGATCTGCGCGAGTGCGGCTCCGGCAGCACCGGCGCCACCAACGTGCTGCGCAACGTGGGCAAAGGGCCGGCTCTAGCGGTGTTCCTGATTGATGTGGGCAAAGGCGCCCTGGCGGTGCTGCTGGCGAAGAGCTTTGGCCTCAGCGACTGGCTACAGGTGCTGGCGGGCCTGGCGGCCTTGGCCGGTCACATCTGGCCGGTGTGGCTGGGCCGGAAGGGCGGCAAGGCAGTGGCCACCGGCCTGGGCATGTTTCTGGGGCTGGCCTGGCCGGTGGGGCTGGCCTGCTTTGGCCTGTTCATGGCCGTGATCTCGATCTTCCGGATCGTTTCGCTCTCCAGCGTAGTGGCCGCCATCGGACTGCCGCTGCTGATGCTGATCTCCGGCGGCAGCAGCGCCTACGTGGTGGTGTCGTTGGTGGCCAGCCTGATGGTGCTCTGGCGCCATCGCAGCAACATCGAGCGACTCTTGGCGGGCACCGAACCCAAGATCGGGCAGAAGTCTTGAGCACTGCCGCCGGCAGCGATCAGCCCAGGAGCTCTCCGCAACAAGCAGCAAATGCCGCACTGGGATCCTCAGCCTTGCTGATCGGCCGGCCGATCACCAGCTGGCTGGCACCTGCGGCGATTGCCTCAGCCGGCCCCATCACCCGGGCTTGATCACCAACAGCCTCACCTTTGGGGCGGATGCCTGGGGTGACCAAGGCAAACGGCTCAGGATGCTGCGCACGCAACGCCGCGGCCTCCAGGGGTGAGCACACACATCCACCGATTCCTGATGTAGCCGACAGCTGCGCCAACACCGGTACCCGTTCGGCGATGCCCTGGGCAATGGCGAGCTCCCGTTGCAGTCGTTGCTCTTCCCAGCTGGTGAGCACCGTCACCGCCAGCAAGGTGGGGGCGGGTTGGCCAGCCCCTTGGGCCCCTTCCTCTGCCGCGGCCTGAGCTGCCTTGAGCGCTTCGCTGCCGGCGCAGGCATGCACTGTGATCAGTTCGGCCCCCAGCGCCGCCGCCCGCCGGCAGGCACCGGCCATCGTGGCCGGGATGTCGTGAAATTTGAGATCAAGAAACACCCGCAGCCCCTGCTCGCGCAGCTGGGCCACCACCTCCGGGCCGGCCTGCACAAACAGCTCCAGGCCCACCTTCACCCAGCGCAGCCCCTCCACCTGGGCGGCAAAGCGCAGCGCCTGCTCAGGCGCCATGCCATCGAGGGCAACGATGATCCGATCGGCGGGGTCAGCGGGATGCAAGGTCATCAGCCCACCAAACGACGGAAGGTTTTCTTGCCCAGCTGCAGCACCTTGCCCTCCAGTTCCGCCGCTGAAGCGAACTCCTGGTTGGGGTCGGTGATCTTCTCCCCCTCCAGCCGCGCCGCACCGCCCTTGATCTGACGGCGGGCTTCACTGCTGCTGGCGCAGATCCCCACCGCACTGAACAGATAAAAGGCCTTGGCCGGGAAGTTCACCTCCGCCAGCGACGCCTCGGGCACATCAGCACCGGCATCGCCACTGCCGCCCACCAGGGTGGCGGCATCGCTCTGGGCCTTCTGGGCGGCATCGATGCCATGGCGGCTGGCAGTCACCGCCAATGCCATCGCCTTCTGCTTCTCGCGCGGGTTCTCCGGCAACGAGGCCAGATCCAAATCGGTCAGCAAGGTGACGTAGTCGTCGATCGCCGCATCGCCGACCTTCTCCAACTTGGAGTACATCGAGAGCGGATCCTCCTCCAGCCCCACCACGTTGCCGAGGCTCTTGCTCATCTTCTGCACCCCGTCCAGACCCACCAGGATCGGCAGCAAGAGCCCGAACTGGGTGCCCTTATCGAAGTGGCGCTGCAGGTCGCGGCCCATGGCCACGTTGAACTTCTGATCGGTGCCGCCCAGCTCCACATCCGCATTCACCGCCACCGAGTCGTAGCCCTGCAGCAACGGGTAGAGGAATTCATGCAGCGCGATCGGAGTGCCGCTGCCGTAGCGCTTGGAGAAGTCGTCCTTGGCCAGCATCTGGCCCACGGTGCCGGTGCCGAGGAGGCCGATCACCGCCGGCAGGTCCATGCCCTCCAGCCACTCGGAGTTGTATCGCACCTCCAGGCGGCCAGGGGTCTCGAAATCGAGCAGCGCCGTTTCCTTCGGCTGGTCTTGCCCCAACTGGCGCAAATAAGTGGAGGCGTTGGCGGCCACCTGCTCCTTGGTGAGCTGCACCCGCGTGGCGCTCTTGCCGGTGGGATCACCAATCCGCGCCGTGAAATCGCCGATGATCAGTACCGCCGTGTGGCCCGCGTCCTGGAAGGCCCGCAATTTGCGGAAGAGGATGCTGTGGCCCAGATGGATGTTGCTGCCGGTGGGGTCGATGCCCAGCTTCACCCGCAGCGGCCGGCCTTCTTTTTCGGCCTGGGCCAACCGGGCCGCCAGGGCCTGATCCGCATCACTGGGATCCCCGGCCGGGAACAGGTCGGCCATGCCCCGCGACAGCCAATCCGGCAACGACGGGATGGAGTCCGGCATGGGGAGGCGCAATGAGCGAGCGCTCGCGATCGTACGAGTCTTGGCTCAGCTAGAAGGCGGCTGCTCGATCTGCGCCTTCATCCGCTCAAGGGTGGAGTTCATCTGATCGAACATCTGCTCGGGGGTGATGCCGAACTGGCTGAGCTGGGTGCGCAGCTGCTCCACCGTGAGCTTGGCCTGGAAATCCTCCGAGAGTTCAAAGCGCTTCATGAACACGCGGTAGCGGCCCATCAGCTCTTCCATCGTCTCGATGAACTTCTTCTTGCCCTCCCGGTCGAACTTGCCGTACTCACTGCCCAGCTGCATCAGCTGCTGGTAATCGCCGAACAAGCGCTTGGCTTCGTCCTGAACGATGTCGGAATCGAAGAAGGCCATCGTCGGCGTTGCGCACTGCTTCGGCAAAGTCTGCCAAGGATTCGCCAGGGGCAACGGGGGTGATCGCCGCACCTTTGATGGCCGATCACAGAAAGGTTTTGTACGGTCTTGCTGACCCGCACCACCCTTTGGTGGCATCCGAATTCATGGTGAGTTTCGGGCCGCCTCCAGGATGTGGACTTCACCGCTCAGCTCGGCGCGATGCGTGAGCTTCCCCAGCGCCATCGGTACCTGTTGGAGGGCCGCCGCATCGTGGTGGCCTCCGCCGATCGCGTCTTAATCAGCGGCCTTGTGCACAGCCTTGATGGCATCGGCTCCCTGGTGGGGGCCGCCAGCACCGAAACAGAAGTCCTCGCCTGCCTTCGCAACACAGCCGCTGATCTGCTGATCTGCAGCGACCAACTCGAGCGCGGCACCGGCCCCTCCCTGGTGGCGGCCGCCAAAGTCCAGCAGCCCTCCCTGCGCTGCCTGATGTTGATTCAGCGCCCGTTGCTCAGCACGATTCACGCCGCGGCCAAGGCGCAATGCGAAGGGCTCTGTAGCCATGAGCGCATCGGCAACGGCGGCCTGATCAGCGTGCTGCGCGCCATGGAGAGCGATGGCAGCCACATGGATCCGGTGATTGCAGGCGTGGCCAACCACGACCGTGGCCCCAAAGGCGCCGCCCATCCCCTCAGCGACGTGCTGAGCCTGCGGGAGGAAGACGTGCTGCGCGGGCTCTGCAAGGGCCTCAGCAATCAGGAGATTGCCGATCAGCTGCACCTCTCGATCGAAACCACCAAGCACTGCGTCACCGGGCTGCTGCGCAAACTCGATGCCAAAAGCCGCACCCAGGCGGTGCTGATCGCCTTTCAGCGCAACCTGGTAGATCCACCGCTGCCGATTCCCCGCTGGACCCCCTCGACTTGAAGGAACCCGCTTGGTGCCAGAACAACCAGATGCGCCAGTTGCGCTGACGCAGCCCCTGCACCCTCGTTAAGGTCAGCCCATCTCTGCTGAGCAGCATGCCCCGCAGCCACTGGTTGGATCCCCTGGCCAGGCGAGTGCTGCAGGCCACCGGACAGCTGCCAGCACCACCCCGGCCGGCCCCAGCGCAACCTTTACCAACCGTGCCCGAGCCGTCGGCTTGGGTGATGGATGTGAACCGGGCCAGCCGCGATCAGTGGCTGCAACTGCCCGGCTGCAGCCAGGACACCGCCGATCTGCTGGTGCGGCTGCAGCAGGGTGGGGTGCAATTCGCCAGTGCCGATGATCTGTTCCGGCTGCTGGAGCTGCCGAGCGATCTGGCAAGGCTCTGGACACCCCATCTCCTCTTCCAGTGGCACGGCGATGCCCCACCGCAGCCACAAGCCGCTCCCCTCGACCTCAACAACGCCAGCGCCGATCAGCTGGCGCTGCTGGGCTGGCCGGAACAACGGATAGCCAACCTGATGCGGGAACGCCGCCGCGCCGGTTTCAAGGATCTGGCCGATCTGCAGGAGCGGCTCTGCCTTCCCGCTAGCAGCGTGGAAGTCCTGATCGGCCGGGTGAGTTTCGGCAGCCGCCGCGCCGGGCCCAGCCTGCCTCTGCCCTGATGCAGGGGGATCTGTTCTCCACCGGTGCGCTGGCCTTCAACAACGGGCCCGACCTGCCCCTGCAACGGGAGCAGCTGCTCGCCTGGCAACAGCGGCTGCATGCCCATCAAGCGCCGCTGTTCCGCGGCGAACGTGCCAGCACGGCCCAGGGAGATCTGTTCGGTGCCAGCCCCGACGACGCTGCGGCGGCCATCGATCCACTGGCCCTGACCCCCCTGGCGATGAGTTTCTGGCGCTGGCCGGAACCGTCCCACCGCGGAGCAGCGATTTATCTGGTGATGGACAGGCCAGCCCAGCTGGAGCAGCCGCTTCTGCTCTATGTGGGCGAGACCCTGGCCGCCGAGCGCCGCTGGAAAGGTGATCACGACTGCAAGGCCTACCTCGCCGCCTACGGCGAAGCCCTGCAGCGCTGTGAGCTGAGCGCCCAGCTGAGCATCCGCTTCAGCTGTGATGTGCCCCGGGCCACCCGCGGCCGGCGGGCCCTGGAACAACAGCTGATCCAACGCTGGTGGCCGCCGTTCAACAAGGAAACCCGCCAGCGCTGGGCCACCCCCTTCACCGCAGAGCTCTGAGGGCCGAGGGAGTCGCACAGGATCGCTACGCTCATCCTTTGTTGACGCGTCCACTCATGCGCTTCTCCCTGTCCTCCGCCGGTTTGCAGGAGTGGAACGGCGATGTGCTGGCGGTGGGGCTGCCCCAGGGCGATATCGATGCCACGGCAACGGCCCTGGAACAACGCTTTGCCGGCATCACCGAGGCCCTCAAGCAGCAGGAGTTCAAAGGAAAGCCTGGAGATCAACTGGTGATCACGCCCCTGGGCGGGGGCCCGCAGCGCCTGGTGGTGCTCGGCCTGGGCGAGAGCGATGGAATCGACGCCGACCGCTTGCGCGGCGCCGCCGCCCGGGCCGCCAAGGCCGCCATCGGTTGTGAGGGCAGCCTCGGCCTGAACCTGCCCTGGGCGGGAACCGAGGCCACAGAAGCCGCCCGCATCTGTGCAGAAGCCGTCCGGCTCTGCCTCTACAAAGACCAACGCTTCCGCAAGGAGCCGGACCCGCGCCGGATCCCCGAGGCCCTGGAGCTGATCGACCTAAGCCCCGCCGCCGAAAGCGGCTTTGCGGCAGTGAATGCCACCTGCGCCGGTGTGGAACTGGCCCGAGAGCTGGTGGCGGCCCCTCCGAACGTGGTCACCCCGGCGGCCCTCGCCAACACAGCCGCAGGCATCGCCAAGGACCATGGCCTTGAACTCAAGGTGCTCGAGCGCAGCGACTGCGAAGCCAAGGGCATGGGGGCCTTCCTGGCGGTGAGCCAGGGCTCCGACCTACCCCCCAAGTTCATCCACCTGATCTATCGCCCCGAGGGCGAGGTGAAACGCCGCGTTGCCCTGGTGGGCAAAGGCCTCACCTTCGATTCCGGCGGGTACAACCTCAAGGTGGGGGCCGCCCAGATCGACATGATGAAGTTCGACATGGGCGGCAGTGCCGCTGTGATCGGTGCCATGCGCAGCATCGCCGAACTCAAGCCGGCTGGCGTTGAGGTGCACATGGTGGTGGCCTCCTGCGAAAACATGGTGAACGGCTCCGCCGTCCACCCCGGCGACATCGTCACGGCCGCCAACGGCATGACGATTGAGATCAACAACACCGACGCCGAAGGCCGCCTCACCTTGGCCGATGCCTTGCTCTATGCCTGTGAGCAGAAGCCCGATGCCGTGGTGGATCTGGCCACCCTCACCGGAGCCTGCGTGATTGCCCTGGGGGATGAGATGGCCGGGCTCTGGTCCAACAATGACGACTTGGCGGAGGCCCTCGATGCCGCCGCTCAGACGGGCGGTGAAGGGCTCTGGCGCATGCCACTGCGGCAGTCCTACAGGGATGGATTGAAGTCATTGCTGGCCGACATGAAGAACACCGGCCCGCGGCCCGGTGGTTCGATCACAGCAGCCCTGTTCCTCAAGGAGTTCGTGGCCAAAGACACGGCCTGGGCCCACATCGACATCGCCGGCCCGGTGTGGAGTGACAAGGGCAAAGGCGTCAATCCCGCTGGTGCCACCGGCTACGGCGTGCGCACCCTGGTGAACTGGGTGCTGGCTCAGTCATGAGCCGCTCCCCGGTGCGCTGGTACATCAAGGCCCAGCTGGGGGTGCTGCTGCTCCCGGTGGGCCTCTGCCTGTTCGGCGAGGCGGTGAGCCGCAAGGTGGTTCAGATGCTGGGCAAGGACGCAGGTCCCTGGTTCTGGTATGGAACCCTCAGCCTGATTTGCATCAACGCCGGCATCGGTCTGATGATCGACAGCGGACTGACCCGAGGCTTTCCAGGACGACGTCAGAACTGATCAGGAAGCAACAGCCTGCAATTCGAGGGAGCGGTCTGGTGTTTCCAATGCATGAATCTGCCACCGTGCTCGCTCGGAGCAAGTTTCCAACACACGATCAAGATCATCCGATGCGTGCTTCGGCGACGCGTAGGGACCGATATGACGGGTGCCAAGACCATCCTTAATGGTCAGCAGATACATACAACCCTCCTCTCACCGCCTGATCGTAAGCATGGGCTGAAGCATCGTCGATGGCCGGAAACCCGTCTGTTCACTGAGAACTTGCTGAATCAATCAGGCTGCCGCGCTTAATCTTTTCAACAGGTTAGATGTTGGTTTCTTAAGGAATTCGACCAAATCCGATCAAGTATCGGCCGGCGAAATCCCCTGGAGCGATACAGGGTATCGCTCCATTTCATCGGGCTCAGTTGGCTTCAGTGACAGCCACTGGAGCAGCAGACCTGCCAGACATCTCACGCAGAGAGCCAGCAGCACAGAGGGTTGAAAGCGCGATCGCAACCAGGGCGGCGCTGTTGATCAGCTTCAGCGCGACGGGCAGATGGGTGTTGACCATCTCACGGACGTTTGCCATGAAAAAAAGTTCATAGTGAACATCTTCATGGTGCGGCCCCTGTCAACGCAGCGAGGGCTCCCGCAGAGCACAGTCCTTTTTCTTGGGTCCCTCACACCAGAAGCGTTTTGTTGTGATGGCGACGACCAGCCCCTGGAGCCCAGGCCATCCTTAGAGGGCTTCTTTCGGTGAAGGGGCAATGCGTCGAACGCGGGGGTGCTTAGGGAACACCCCCCCTTTTTTGGGCATCAAGCCACAAGGACAAGGGCGATGTTGAGAATCGCCAGCCCCACCAAGAACACCGCCGCCAGCAACGCGGCTTCGGGGAAGAACTTGGCAATCACAAAACCCACCCCAAGAAACACCGAGGAGATCACGATGGCGGTGAGATCCGATCCCATCGGCGAATGCTGACTGGCTCGCACACAGGATGCCGGGATCTCCCTTGGACCGTGGCTTGCCTCCCTCCAGCTGCCCAACAAAAAACCCCTGCCCTTGAAAGGGGGCAGGGGCAGGAACCAACGGGCGCTTCGGGCTACTTGGTGCAGGTGACGCCCCGGTAGGTGAGGGTGCGACGGCTTTCGCCAATAAGTTCCTTGCGGCAGGTGTTGTAGTGCTCGCGGCGGTAGGTCAATTCAACGCAGGCCTTGGGAGTGGCTGGAGCTGCTGCATAGGTGTGGCCTCGATATAGAAGTGCAGTCATTGGATGTTCCTCGAAGAAATCCAAGTCCCCGTTCCATGGCTTGGAGCATCTGCGCCCCCTCAAGAGGGGGTGAACGTTTTGTAGCGGTTACTACAAACTACTTACAAGACAGCCGTCAAGCCCGTGTCGTTCACGCGAATACACACCGCCCCTTGATCAAGGCCCCTGCTCGATCAACGCCCTGTTCGATCAACAGCCCGAAGAGACAGGCGCACTGGCGGGCCATCCATCCATCGACCAGATCACATCCGAGACCGCATCGGCATTGATCCATTTGATGACGCCCGTATCCACGTCAGCCACCTGAAACAGAGACGGAAGCCTGGGGTGGCGAGCACTTCCCTCGCAGAAGAGCACCTGCCCCATCCACCAATCCCCTTGATCGAGCTGGTCTCCAGCGACGATCACAAAGTGCCCTGGGCGGACGTGGAGAAAGGGAGCCTCCGCCTTCACCGCGAGATCACCGTGATCAACCGACATGAGCCACCCACAAATCAGTACATCTGTACTCATAGCCATGTCGATATGGGTTTGGCAAGCCGTCAATCGCGCTGGCGTTGAACCGCGGACGTGTTGCCAGACACTGACGTAAGCACTTTTGCTCCCTGGACGTTGACCCGTGGGCGTCTAGGTTTCGACAGTCTTCAGACCCGTAGGCCCCCTTTCGATCGCACAAGGCCCTGAGCCTGCCGCCGTCGAGAACGCCAATCGATGACTGACCGCACTCTCAGCATTTCCGATGCCCTGCGCGAAGCGCAGCTGCAGCGCCTGGAAGCCTCCCTGGCCTGCAAGGCGGCATCCAAGCCTCAGGCCACGACACAGCCAGCAAAAGAGAAGGACAAGGACGCCAAAGCAAGCGACTGATCGCAACAGTCCCCACGCATTCCTTGATCAGATCGGCATATTGAGGAGCATCCGGCAACTGCCGGTGTCCTCAAGTGCTGTGCTGTGGAGTCGCTGCTCTCGATCCTGTTGGGCGTCTCCCTCGCGTGGGCGATCACGCGGGCGATCATCTGGCTGAGCGACCGTGCCCGCATCCGCGGGCGCTCTGCCGAGGAATGAGGCTGCCATCCTTGAGGTATGGACCGATCCCCTGCAGAACAGGAACTCAACCGCATTGAGCGCGAACTGGATGCGAACGAACCGGAGGCAAACCACCTGCGAAGCGGGGTGGTGGTCAGGGTGGTGAAGAACAGAGAGGAAAGTCAGACAGAGGAAAGTCAGACAACCGATCCCTGGATGTCGTGCTGGTCACAGCGCTGTTGCTATTCGTTGTTGCCGCAGCACTGGTGTTCGCAGGCCGGCTTAGCTCCACACAACGGATGCAACTAACAGCTGGTTCCGTCGGAGGAGCGGTTGGCCTGTTGCTCAGCTATGGCGTCGGAAGGCTGAGGCCTTAAGCCCATCGGAACTGAGCTTTACTTCCCCCAGGCGTTACCGGAGCGAGCGTTGTCGCCCCAGACGCTGTCGAGTCTGCGGTCACGACCGCAGCTGAACCGGTAGAAGTTGTATTTGACGGCGTTGTTCTCCGCGTAGTTCTGGTGGTATCCCTCGGCGGGCCAGAAGCGAGCCGCCTGCCGGAGCTCCACCTTCAAGGCAGACCGGGGTTGTCCGAGCTCACGGGCCGCCGCCGCCGCACTGGCCTCAGCCGCCTGAGCCTGGGCGTCATCAGCCGTGAAGATCACCGGCCGGTAGGCATCACCGCGGTCGCAGAACTGGCCGCCGCCATCGAGGGGGTCCACATTGCGCCAGTAGCTGCGCAGCAGCTCCGCGTAGCTGATCTGATCCGGATCAAAGCGCACCTGCACCGCTTCCTGATGCCCCGTCGTCTCACTGCTCACCTGCCGGTAGGTGGGGCGCTCCAGCTGCCCGCCGCTATAGCCGCTCACGGCATCACGCACCCCGGGAAGATGTTCCAGGTCGTGCTCCATGCACCAGAAACAGCCACCGGCAAAGACCGCCGTCTGCAGCTCAGCCATGGCGCGCTGGGGCCAACTGAGCAGCATCAGGCAGGTGAACAGCAGCAGCAGGGTTCGTTTCATCCGATCACCTGATCAAAGATGGCCTTGGCCGCCCGCTCGGTGACCCCAGGAGCACCCAGGGTGGTCCGCAGCCGTGCATACCCCTCCAGCATGGCCTGGCGCTCTGGGGTGTCAGTCAGCAGAGGAAGCGCCCTCTCCACCAAAGCTTCGGCCGTGAGTTCGTCCTGGAGCAGCTCCGGCACCAACCGCTGCTTGAGCAACAGATTCACCGGCGAGATGTGATCCACCTGGAAGCGCAGCACGTGGCGGGCAACCCAGGCCGTCAGTCGGCTCACGCGGTACCCCACCACCTGGGGAACCCCCTGCAGGGCCAGCTCCAGGTTCACCGTGCCGGATTTGCCGAGGGCAAGATCCGCCGCCGCACAGAAGGTGGTTTTCAACCCATCCGCTTCAGAGGCGGGAATCACCCGGGCGTGGCGCACACCGGCCTCCTGAAGTGCTGCAGCCAGGGGGGCTTCGAACTCCGCAAGCCCAGCGGGCAGCAGCACCTGAAGATCAGGATGACTTTGCTGCAGCAGGGCCGCCGCCTGAGCCAGCGGTGGCATCAAGTAGCGCAACTCTTGGGTCCGTGAGGCAGGCAGCAACAAAAGCACTGGGGCGTCAGGGTCCAGACCCAATTGAAGGCGGGAGCTAGCGCGATCAGGAAGATTCTGAAAGCTATCCAAGAGGGGATGGCCCACCCAGCTCACATCCGCACCGCGGGCGCTATAAAACTCGGCCTCAGCAGGGAAGACCGCCAGAACCTTGTCGGTAAATTCGATCAATCGCGTGCTGCTGCCATCACCGAAGCGCCAGGCCCACTCCTGGGGAGCGATGTAATACGTGATCGGCAGCTTGGGCTGCTTCCGCCGCAGTTTTGTGCCCAGGCGCACATTGGCTCCGACATAGTCAATCAGCACCACCCCATCAAGGGGTTGTTCTTCCAAAAGCGCATCCACCCGGGCCTGCAGCCGCAGCGTGGGAAGAATCAACGGAGCGGCCTCCCACAGGCCGATAGCCCCCATCGGCGCGGTGTCGGCGATCAACACCGCGCCTGCCGCCTCCATTCGCGGACCTCCCAAAGCCAGCACCTCCAGCTCAATCCCCCGTTGTTCAGCCTCCAAGCTCAAGGCGCGAATCAACAGGCTGCCCTGCAGATCACCGGAGACCTCCCCGGTGCTTATCAGCAGCCGAACCATCAGCGGGCCTGCACTGGCATCGGACCCCGTCGGCCCTGCCCCGTGGAGGCTTCAAGGAACCGGCAGAAGTGCTCAGCCGCAGGCAGCAAGGGCTGGCTGCGGGCCTGCTGAAGCGAATCGGCAATCACCAGGTCAGAGCGATAAAACAAATTCCAGATCTCCTGAAGCTGCTTGAGTTCAGCGCCATCGTGGTTGGCAGCCAGGCCACTACGACGCATCCCCACGCGGTTCAACCCCCGCACGCGGCCCGGATGGCCTTCCACCAGGCAATAAGGGGGAACATCCCGGTCGACGCGGGTCATCCCGCCCACCATCGCCATCCCACCGATGTGAACGAACTGGTGAATGCCCAGACAGCCACCAATCACCGCACGGTCTTCGACCACCACGTGGCCCGCTACCTGAATGGCGTTGGACATCACGATGTTGTTGCCGAGATCGCAGTTGTGGCCTAGGTGGCAATAGGCCATCAGCAGGTTGCCGTTACCGATGCGGGTCACCTCGCCCTCTTCGGTGGCGCGGTTGATCGTCACGCATTCCCGCAACGTGTTTCCATCACCGATCAACACCTCGGTGTTGGCACCGCGGTACTTGAGATCCTGCGGCGGAAGACCAAGGCAGGCGCCTGGATAAACCTTGTTGTCACGCCCCAGGGTTAGCCGACCATCTAAGACGGCATGGGGACCGATCCAGGTGTTCTCACCGATCACCACCTCAGGGCCCACCACCGCACCCGGGCCGATGACCACGCCGGAGGCCAGCTCGGCCTTCGGGTCCACCACCGCCGAGGGGTGAATCTGCTGTGACGTCGTTTGCTGCGACATCCCGCTCAATCCACCAGGGAGAACATCAATTCCCCAGAACAGACCAGATCGTCGTCAACCGTGGCCTCCGCCTTCACCTTGCCGAAACGTTTGCGCTTGAGGCTGAGCAGTGCACAGCGGATCACAAGTTGGTCTCCAGGAACCACAGGGCGCCGAAAGCGTACCCCGTCAATCCCGGCAAAAACGAACAGTCCCTTCGGCAGATCGGGCATCTGGGTCACGATCAAACCACCCACCTGCGCCATGGCCTCGACAATCAGCACCCCTGGCATCAGAGGACGCTCGGGGAAATGCCCCTGAAACTGGGGCTCGTTCATGGTCACATTCTTGATGGCCGTGGCCGAAACCCCTGGCTCATGAGCGATGACCCGATCCACCAGCGCGAAGGGGTAACGGTGCGGGAGCAATCCGGCGATCTGCTCGCTAGTGAGCACGACGTTTGGGGTGGTGGATTCAGTCACAAAGCGGCTGCGAGATCAGTGTGAAGACCATGGGATCCCTTGTACACAAGAACCTGTGCCTGGGGAAAACCGACGAGTGCCAGGTCGCCGATTAAGTCCAAGAGCTTATGGCGCACTGGTTCATCCTCGAACCGCAGCGGTGGATTTATCCACTGATCACCGTCACAGACGAGGGCATTGTCCAGGGCTCCGCCCTGGATCAATCCGGCAGCGCGCAGCTGCTCGATCTGCTCCCTGAAACCAAAGGTGCGTGCTGGAGCGATCTCATCGACGAAACGTTGTGGCGTGAGCTCCAAGGCGAATTGCTGTCGCCCGATGGCCGCCTGCGGAAAATCGATAATCCCCACAACGCCAAAGCGATCAGACGGGGTGGCAGTGATCACACTGTTGCCGCGTGTGCGCAGCAGGGGTTGCTCGAGCCGCGGTGCAGCCAGCCGCGGGGTGGCCGCTGGCACCAACCCAGCGCTGGCGATCGCCTCCACCCACCCCAGTGCTGAACCATCCAGCAGCGGAACTTCATAGCCGTTCAGGCCAATCTCCACATGGCTGAGCCCACAACCGGCCAGGGCGGCCAGCAAATGTTCGACGGTAGCGACCATGCTGGAACCCAAATCCAAGGTTGTGCATAGCTGGCTGTCGCGCACCTGATTCGGCCGCAGCTGGATCGGCTGTTCCATCCCCGGCAAACGCATGTAAAACCCCGGCTGATCCGTCGGCCGAAGCTCCACCGTGGCCTCAGCCCCACTGTGGAGGCCGACTCCAGATCGTGATGTCTCCGCCGCCATTGTCCAGGCAGCGGAATAGTCCTGAGGCCAATCGGTCACTAGAACTTCCAGCCCACGCCAAGATTGAAGCGGTAATCGGATGTGAAGTCTTTCGTGGCCACTTCGAGTCGAATTGGACCAACCGGAGTGGTCACAATCACACCGGTACCCACGGAGACACCGGAGCCGTCTTTGTTCAGCAGCAAACCGGGTTTGCCAGGAACGTTTTCCTGGGTACCGAAATCAGTACCTGCATCCATAAACACCTCGCCCGAGAAGATACTTATCAACGGGAAGCGGTACTCAATAGTGAGTTCACTGAAGGCTTTGGACACTGCAAGGTCACAGTCATACCAACCACGAATCGAGTTAGATCCGCCCATACAGAATGCCTCGTAGGGAGGCGCTTCTCCCAGGATGAGGCCACCCTTGAGTTGCACACCGATAGCCTGTGGGCAATCGGCGTCTTCACCGGGCTTGGGACGGCAACCCTTGTGGATCTTCAGCCAGTCCACAGGGAAGAACTGGGTGTAGCTAGTT
Source organism: Synechococcus sp. N5 (assembly GCF_900473925.1). NCBI lineage: Bacteria > Bacillati > Cyanobacteriota > Cyanophyceae > Synechococcales > Synechococcaceae > Synechococcus > Synechococcus sp. N5. The sequence continues at coordinate 96,169 of NZ_UCNI01000007.1, forward strand.
CTCAGCCGATTGAAGGTGGGCGAGTCATTATTGATGCCAACGAATTGCTCAGTGCCTGCACTAAAGAAGTTACCGCTGGTGGGATTGCGAGGGTTGTTGAGAGTGTTGTAGGTGGATGCGAAACGCGCCCCAATCAAAGTGTTGCTGTCTGCACAGTTATACGAAATGCAAATAACCTCATCATTACCAATCTCACCATTTCCATCGCTGAGCTGTTTGGTGGGGACACCGTAAGGCCTTGAACCACCTGTGAAGTTGATTGGCCTTACTTCAGCAAAAGACATACCGGCCACAAGATTCCACTTGGAGTCCTTGTATGGATCACCACCATTCAATGGACGGGCGAAGGAGAAGCTGCCACCGGTCTTGCGCAGAACTACTGTGTCGCCCTCGTAATCAAACCAGCTGACATTCGGGAAAGCAGCCGAAGCAAGATTTACATCGTCCGGTGCCTTATCTGTGCCGCCGTTGCCAGTGAAGCTGTAGGCCTTTCCTGTTTGGTACGCAGAATTGGAGCTGTTATTAATGTACCCCTCTACCGTTCGGATATACCCGTTGGCTTCGCTTTGGAAAACCTGAGGAACCTGCTGACTTAAAAACAACGAAGTACGGAAGCTAGTGCGATGCGTGTCGCCATAGATCCAGGGATCCGAGAACTGCAGATTGGCCAGACCACCGTACTGACCATAAGTAATATTGCTGCCAATATTCCAGGCTCTGCCAAGGAAATTGGTCTCTTGCAATTGCACCTGACCAAATAGTCCCTGGCTCTGGCTGTAACCGATACCGCCGGACAGCTGACCGGTGGACTGCTCGACAATCCCGAGCACGATCACCACATCACCAGGCTGCTCCGGTACAGGCCGCAGAGAAACCTTCACATCGCTGAACAATTGAGTGCCATACAACCGTTTGATATCGCGCTCAAGCTGATTACGGTTAAACGGATCGCCAGGCAGAATAGAAATCTCTCTAGTAATCACCCATTTTTTGGTCTTGCCTCGGATAGTTACGCCGTTCTCGTCGACGTCATCTCCATCCTGAGTGATGAAATTGACCTCGACGCCCGCCACATTGCCTTGGCGCAATTTCAGCGTGACCACACCGTCAGGGCTTACACGTTGCGGTCCTGATACCCGCGCCAGGGAATAGCCCTGACCGGCCACGGAGGTCTGCAGGGCCTTCATCCGCTGCTGCAGATCGTTGAGGTTCAGCGTGCGGCCGTAATCGGAGGCAAACGTCTCCTCAATCAGATCATCCGAGAGGAGATTCTCCTCATCACCGTTGATCTCCACGGCACTCAGCGGAGGGAAGGGCTGCACCTGCACAACCACTTGAACCCCGAGCGGTCCGTTCTGAGGAACGATCCGCACATCTGAGAACCAACCTGTGGCCTGAATGCCATTCAGATCGTTCTGCAGCTCCTCGCGGGTAACACGCATCCCCGGACGCACCTGCATGGCGTCGTAGGTGGAGATCTGAAGACGTTCCTCTTCCGGGTGGCCCTCGATGCCCTCAATCAGCACCTCGGAGATCAACACCCGGGGCTGTTCCACCAGGGTGTCTTCAAAAGCGGTGTCTTCACCAACAACCTCTTCAGCCTCAGCAGCTGGGTCCCCAGGCATGGCCTCCTGAGCCATCACAGGTGGAGCCACCAGGGGGATCCCCAGCATCAGACCCAGAACCGTGCCACGAACAGCAACCGAGGAGCGGCGGGACGAACGGCGGGTCATCGAGACGCAGGCTGGGCCGAAGCCACAAATAGGTGCGCCGACCTTACAGGCAGTTGCGGGGGTTGGGGCAGCTGCCTTGGACCCGTTTAAGGACCTCCCCGTAGGCCTCCATCACCCCACCGAGATCCTTGCGGAAACGGTCCTTGTCCAAAATCCGGTCCTCGGCATTGCTGCTGCGGCGATCCCAGAGCCTGCAGGTGTCAGGGCTGATCTCATCGGCGAGCAGGAGTGTTCCGTCCGCAGCCAGCCCCAACTCCAGCTTGAAATCCACCAGTTGCAGATCAAGCCCCTCAAAGAACGGCAGGAGCACGGCATTCACCCGGCGGGCCAATTGTTCAATCGCTGACAGTCGTGCTGGGTCTGCCACACCAAGCAGCTGCACGCGCGCCTCAGTGAGCAGCGGATCGCCCAGGGAATCGTCCTTGTAATAGAGATCCAGCAGGGCGGGTTCGATGGCTGTGCCCTCCGCGATCGGCGTCTGACGGCAAAGCGACCCCGTGGCGATGTTGCGCAGCACCACCTCAAGGGGAATGATCTCCACCCGACGCACCAGCATCCAGGTCTCCCCGGCCGTACCGCAGTAATGGGTCGGCACCCCCTCACGCTCCAGCAGCTCGAACAGGCGTGCTGAGATCTGGCAGTTCAGCCGACCTTTGTCGTCCAGCTGGGCTTTCTTCTGGGCATTGAAGGCGGTGGCGTCGTTCTTGAACTCCACCAGCACCCGGTCGGGATCCGTGCTGGCGAACACCCGCTTGGCCTTGCCTTCGTAAAGCAGCTCTCCGTGATCGGGCGTCATGGCGACGGTGCAACGGCTGATGGTCTTACATCAGCATGGCCTCCGGGATCCCGGGGTGAACGCAGCAGGGGATCGGGTTCGGCCTCCGGCTGCAGTTTCTGGAGCGCATAACGGTCATTGAGAACAGTGGCCAGCCGTTGGATGCGCTGCCGCGGCCGCGCGCCATCGCCCCCAGCCGCCAACTGCAGGTGCAGCTGTTGATGCAGCAGGTCCATGGCCAGTCCCCAGGCCTCCGCTGCCGCGGCTTGGTCCAAGGCGGTTTCCAGCAGCTGATCGGCCTGCTCGAACTGATCGGCATCGAGCCATTGCGCCGCCCGCGCCAGTCGTTTCGCCCCCTGAACGCCCGTCAGATCGCCCAACAGCTGCAGCTCCACAGCCACAGCGTTGTGGCCCAGAGCCGCTTCATGCAAAGCCAACTGATCGAGCCCATTGCCCTGATCCGACAACGGCTTTCCAGGGAACAGAGGCGCATCCAGGGCTTTCAGATTGCCATCCACCAAACGGCGCAGCGCCAAAGCTGCCTGGCGGTGATCCAGGGCCGCTGCAGCAGCACGCCAGCGCAACAACAACCACTGACGCCGTTCATCGCCAACGCGGGGGATGTAGCGGTTGAGCACCACGGCTGCAGCTTCGGGGGCACCGCAGCTCATCAGGGCTTCGGCATTCGCCAGCACCAGCTCCAAGGAATCGATCACCGGATGCAGCTCCAGCAACCGATCACGCAAGGCCTGGCGACGGCCGTCGGAGTTGGCGATGCGGGGGTTGAGACAAGCCTGCTCCGCCGCGGCCAGATCCATCTCAGCGAGAACGCTCTGAAAGCGTTCCTCGCGCATCACCTGCGGATCCGGGGCTGCCGTGACAGCAGCCAGAAGGGTGAGGGCGAAGGGGAAAAGGGGAGTCCCCATGGCGGGCTGCGGTCTACAAAGGAAAACCTACGAGGCCCAAACCATTCCTCCCGCAACCATGGCCATGTCGTCCACCCGTCCCACCACGCTGCCCGCCCTCCAACGTGCCCTCGTCGTCGGTGGCGGCGGCAGGGAACAGGCCCTGGCCTGGGCCCTGGGCCGTTGTCCGGGCCTGGACACGGTCTGGATCACCCCTGGCAACGGCGGCACGGAAGGCAGCGCCATGGCGGTGGGCGAAACCGACAGCGCTGGGTTGATCGCGCTGTGCCAGCAGAACGGCGTCGACCTGGTGGTGGTGGGTCCGGAAGCGCCGCTGGCCGCTGGTGTTGCCGATGCCCTGCGCGATGCGGGCTTTGCCGTGTTCGGCCCGGGAGCGGAGGGGGCCCAACTGGAGGCGAGCAAAGCCTGGGCCAAGCAGCTGATGCAGGAGGCGGGGGTCCCCACCGCTGGCCACTGGGCGGTGACCAGTGAAGCCGAGGCCCTGGCGGTGTTGCAAGAAGTGCAACGGCCTCTTGTGGTCAAAGCCGATGGCTTGGCCGCCGGCAAGGGCGTCACGGTGGCGGACAGCGTGGAGGAATCGGAAACCGCCATCCGCGAAGCCTTTGAAGGGCGTTTCGGTGCCGCCGGCTCCCAGCTGGTGCTGGAGGAGCGGATGGAGGGCCCTGAAGTGTCAGTGTTCGCCCTCTGCGATGGGGAGCGGATGGTGCTGTTGCCCCCGGCGCAGGACCACAAACGGCTCAAGGACGGTGATCGCGGACCCAACACCGGCGGCATGGGCGCCTATGCCCCCGCCCCGCTTCTGGATGCCGAGGGCCTCGAGGAGGTGCGCCGCATCGTGCTCGAGCCCACCTTGAAGGCCCTGCGCCAACGGGGCATCGATTACCGCGGCGTGATCTATGCCGGCCTGATGATCACGGCCGATGGGCCCCAGGTGATCGAGTTCAACTGTCGCTTCGGCGATCCCGAATGCCAGACATTGATGCCCCTGCTCGGCCCTGAGCTCGGCGCCGTGCTGCAGGCCTGTGCCCTGGGACGCCTTGATCTGGCCCCGCAGCTGAGCATCGCCGAACGCTGCAGTGCCTGCGTTGTGGCGGCCGCCGAGGGCTACCCGGAGGCTCCCCGCAAAGGCGATGCGATTCGCATCGACCTCGCCCCCAGCCCCAACCATCAGCTGTTCCATGCCGGCACCCGCCGCGACAGCTCAGGCGAACTGCTCACCGCAGGGGGCCGGGTGCTGGCCGTCGTCGCCCAAGGCGATGACTTCGATGCCGCCTTTGCCGGGGCCTACAACGGCCTCAATCAGCTGGATTACGCCGGAATCACCTACCGTCAAGACATCGGCCATCAGGTGCGCTCGGGCGGATGAGCAGCGGCAGCGGAGCAGCAATCGCTGATTGGGCGCTTCCCCCCAATGGCAAGCCGCCGGGGGACGACCAGAACCTCTGGGACCGCATCACCGCCTGGTGGGCGGAATTCACCCTCCAGACCAAGCTGCTGGCGATTGCCACCCTGGTGGTGAGCCTGATGATGACGGGCATCACCTTCTTCGCGCTGAACGGAATTCAGCGCGATGCCGTGATGAACGACACGCGCTATGCCCGGGATCTGGGCCTGCTGCTGGCCGGCAATGTCACTGAGCTGGTGGCGCAGGGCCAGGACCGTGAGCTGGCCAACGTGGCCGAAAAGTTCTGGCGTTCCAGCCGCAGCGTCCGCTACATCTTCTTCGCCGATCCCGAAGGCGTCGTCTACCTGGGAATCCCGATCAGCGGAACCCCCAGCAGTGGCGATGGAGAGCTTCGTCTCAACCGACGACTGGAGCTGCCCGAGGAGCTGCGTCGACGCCCCCAGAACCCCCTGGTACGACAACACCTCACGCCCCAGGGTGCCGTCACCGATGTGTTCGTCCCCCTGATCCGCGGGGGTCAGTACTACGGCGTTCTCGGCCTTGGGGTGAACCCGAATGAGACGGCCCTGGCCAGCGCAGCCCTCACCCGGGAGGTGACCGTGGCCGTGTTCATCTCGATCTGGGTGCTGGTGATCCTGGGCGCGGTGTTCAACGCCCTCACCATCACCCGCCCGGTGAAGGAACTGCTGCGGGGGGTGCGCTCGGTCGCCTCCGGCAACTTCGGTGCCCGGGTTGACCTGCCAGTGGGCGGGGAATTGGGGGAACTGCTCACCGGCTTCAACGCCATGGCCTCCCAGCTCGAGGCCTACGACGAGGCCAACATCGAGGAGCTCACCGCCGCCCAGGTGAAGCAGCAGTCGTTGATCGCCACCATGGCCGACGGCGCCATGCTGCTGGATGCCGACGGCCGCATCGTGCTGGCCAATCCCACGGCACGGCGTCTGTTCCGCTGGGAAGGGCGCAGCCTGGAAGGCCAGGAGCTGGTGGGGGAACTGCCGGAACTGCTGGCCATCGAACTACACAGTCCCCTCGATTCCCTGCTCGGTGGCGCGGCAGACAGTGAAGACCTGCGCTGCAGCGTGGGGGAACCGGCCCGCACCCTGCGCATCGTTCTGCAAGCGGTGCGTGATGCCAGCGGTGAAACCCTCAAGGGCATCGCCGTCACCATCCAAGACCTCACCCGCGAGGTGGAACTGAATGCGGCCCAGAGCCGCTTCATCAGCAACGTCTCCCATGAACTGCGCACGCCGCTGTTCAACATCAAGAGCTACGTCGAAACCCTGCACGACCTCGGCGATCAGCTCAGCCCCGATGAACAGAAGGAGTTTCTCGGGGTCGCCAACGACGAAACCGATCGACTCACCCGGCTGGTGAACGATGTGCTGGACCTCTCCCGGCTGGAGTCGGGCCGGACGCTGCAGTTCGAACCGATCAGCATGCGCCCGGCCATGGAGCAGACCCTGCGCACCTACCGGCTGAATGCCGAGGATCGCCAGGTGGAACTGGTGCTGGATGTTCCCGAAGAACTGCCCGAGGTGCTGGGCAACTGGGACCTGCTGCTCCAGGTGCTCGACAACCTGGTGGGCAATGCTCTGAAGTTCAGCCGTCCCGGCGGCCCCCTGGCGCTGCGGGCCTATCCCTGGCCCGACGCCTGTTCGGTGGAGGGAACGGCGATCACCAACAGTGATGGACCCACCTGTGCCCTCACCTCACCGCTGCCCAAGCTGAGGGTGGAGATTGCCGACACGGGCTGCGGCATCAGCAGCGCTGATCAGGAGCGCATCTTCGATCGCTTCTTCCGGGTCGAGAACGCTGTTCACACAGAAGTGGGCACCGGACTGGGTCTTTCGATCGTGCGGGGCATCCTCGAGAAACACGGCGCCCAGGTTCAGATGGCGAGTGAGCCCGAGGTGGGCACCACCTTCTGGTTCGACCTGCTCCTTGCGGAGGCCGACAAGGATGAGCTGCAACTGCAGGCGGAACGGCGCAGCCGCAACGCCATCGCCGAGGCCGTCGAGCCTTAGATCAGTCCTCGGTGGAGACGCCGCGGGCGATTCGCGACAACTCGCTGCGCTCATCGGTGGTGACCCGATGGGGCACACCGGAAATGATCCGCTCAAAGTTGGAGAAGGAATCCTTGATCTGAGGGCCATTGCCCGTGATCACAAATTCGCGGATGCCCTTGTCGTGCCATGAACCGCGCATCTTGAACACGTTCAGGGCGCGGGCCATCTCCCCGCGGATCTCCACGTACTGCAGCAGCAGGATCGTGTCGGTGATCGTGGAGATGTGGGAATCGGTGATCGAATGGCTGCCCATGAACTCCTCGGAGGTGTTCGTGAAGAAGCCGGCGATCTCCTCCTGCTTGGCGTAGCCGGTCACCCCGATAACGAACTGACGGAAGGCGTTGTGGCTCACACCGCGCGCCAGGGCCGAGAGGGAATCGATCGCCATCCGCGACGGTTTGAACTGGCTGATCTCCGTCTTGATGATCTGCAGGTGATCCTCAAGGCCCGTTGATTCGGGATAGGCGCAAATGATCTTGAGCAGCCCGTCCTGCTCCATCTGCTCGAAGTCGATGCCCCAGCTGGTGCCGTTGCGCAGCAGCTGAGCCCTCGATTCCTCATAGGCAAACAGGATCGCGCGTTCCTTGTTGCGGCAGGCGTCTTCGATGAATTTGGAGACGAGCATCGTCTTGCCCGTTCCGGTGGCGCCGGTGGCCAGGATGATCGAGTCCTTGAAGAAACCTCCGCCGCACATGTCATCCAGGCGCGGCACGCCGGAGCTGACCCGAACGTTGGATGAGCGCTGGGTGAGGCGCATGGCCCCGAGCGGGAAGATGCTGATGCCGTGGGTTCCCATGGTGAAGGGGAACTCGCCCTTCATGTGGGTGGTGCCCCGCAGCTTGAGAATCTCCAGGGTGCGCCGACGCCGCTCTCCCTCGAGCACGTTGCGCAGAATCACCACGTTGTCGGAGACGAATTCCTCAACGCCGTAGCGGGCAATCGGGCCGTACTCGTCGATCCGTTCGGTGGTCATCACCGTGGTCACGCCGATTTCCTTGAGCCTCGCAATCAGCCGAAAGATCTCACGGCGCACCACGAACACAGCGTCGTACTGCTGGAACACCGCCGTGATTGAGTCGATGGCGACGCGCTTGGCCTTGTATTTGCGGATGGCGTAGTTGATCCGCTCGATCAAACCGGAGAGATCAAAACTGCCGGCCACGTCCTGGCCGTCCGGATCCGGTGAGGCGTCGAGGATGAAGAGCTTGTCCTGCTCGACCATCTCCTGCAGGTTCCAGCCGAAACTGGCGGCGTTGCGCAGGATGTCGAGGGGTGATTCCTCAAAGGTGACGAAGATGCCGGGTTCGTCGAACTGCTTGATGCCGTTATGGAGGAAGTGCAGCGAAAACACCGTCTTGCCGGTGCCGGACGTGCCGCTGATCAGCGTGCTGCGGCCGATCGGCAGGCCGCCCTGGCACACATCATCAAAGCCCTCGATCCCTGTCGGGAGCTTTTGAACCTGCATCTGAGGCTGACCGCTGGTCGGAGGGAACTGCATGGCAACCACCTATGACTTGACCGTAGTGAGCAGGAGATGAACCGTGCTGGAGCGCACCATGTCGCTTAAGGATCTGAAGAAATCGTCGTGTCGGTCTCCTCATCGACCGCATCGATCAAGCTCGAACTGAGCGACGTATCAGACAGCTCGTCGTAAAGCAGATCCAGACCGATCAGCACCCGCTCGCGATCGGAGAGGTCACCGATAATGCGGCGCACCGGCGGGGGAAGAATCTTGGACAACGTCGGCGTTGCCAGGATCTTGTCTTCCTCGGCCAGTTGCGGATTTTTGAGCACATCAATCACCTTGAGGGCATACACCCCCCGGAATTCGGTCTCAAGGATGTTGCGCAGCGTTTTCAACGCCCGCATCGAATTGGGCGTGTTGCCCGCCACGTAGAGCTTGAGGATGTAGGTCTTGCGGGGACTCATGACGACTCCTCCGAGGCATCGAGCTGATCCGTCGGGCGACGTACACGGCTGGAAGCCGTGCCCGACAGAGGAAGGTCCGGCGGAATGGAGCGCCGGTACATCTCACACAGATGCGCCATCACATCAAGAAGCGCAAGGCGGTAATCCTGAAGAAAGTCATGTTTGTGGCCCTCCAAACTCAGTTGTTTCCAGAATTCATCGATGAGATCCACGTGGATCTCAACGGTGCGGGTGATCGGCAGATCACTGAAGAAAGCGGTGTTGACGAAGCTTTCCAAGGCCTGATTGGCCGCGGCCGGATCGCTGAAATAACTCGCCAGCAGGTCTCGATAGGTGCGTTGAAGCGACAGCAGCAGATCCCGGCGCTCCTCGGGGGGCAGGCTGCCCAGGAAGCGCGATGGATCTCGCTTGTAGAAGACCCCTAGGTAGCCGAGTCGCTCCTGCAGGCGATCGGAAAGGTTGCTGACGGCGCGGGAGGAGGAGCTGCTGTCGTCCGTGCGTCCGTCGGCACGGCCCTGGCGCAGAAAACGCGAAATGGCCGCATCCACGTTGTATCCCAGCTGGGCCAGCTGGTCGTCGGGCAGATGCAACTCCTCGGGGTGGTAATCCACCTGCCCCTTCACCTCTCCAACGATCACGGCAGGGAAGAGCAGACCCGCCGCCAGCAGTTGCTCCTTGGCTGAAGCATCGAGCAGGCTCTGCTCGAGCACCACAGCGTCGAAGTCGTCCTGCCGGGGTCCGAGAACAGCCGCAAGGGTCTCCCCAGGATCAACCGTCAGAACAACAGACTCGTAACGGTTGGCCGGCAGCCAGGGGCGGCAGGCTTCCACCAGGGCTGGGCTGGCCAGCACGAGAGCAACAGTGAGGGCCGGCCTGGCCATCCGGGCATCCGCAGCGTCGAGATATCTGAATCTTGACGATGGGGCGCGTCAGAGACGAAGATCTTTGTTTGTCTTTCGATTGCGGCTCAGGCCTGAATCGGTTCGCCGAGCCTGAACGCGTCTTTTCACCTTATGGCCGACACCAAACCAGCCGCGGAACAGAGCGGGACCTACGCCATCGTTGAGGCGTCTGGCACCCAGATCTGGCTGCAGCCCAACCGCTACTACGACATCGATCGGCTTCAAGCTGAGGTGGATGACACCATCAAGCTTGAGAACGTTCTCCTGGTGAAGGACGGCAAGGGCACCACCCTCGGCCAGCCCTACGTCAAGGAAGCCAGCGTGTCCCTGAAGGTGATGGCCCATCGCCGTGGACCCAAGGTGATCGTTTACAAGATGCGCCCCAAAAAGAAAACCCGCCGCAAGAATGGTCACCGGCAGGAACTCACCCGGGTGATGGTTGAGTCCATCTCCGTGGGCGGCAAGGCCATCAGCTGACCTCTCCCCTTCGCTCCATCAACCGCCCCACCAGCATCTCTTCTCATGGCACATAAAAAAGGCACAGGCTCAACCCGTAACGGCCGCGACTCGAACGCCAAACGCCTTGGTGTGAAGGCCTACGGCGGCGAAACCGTCACCGCCGGTTCCATCCTGATCCGCCAGCGCGGCACCTCCGTTCTGCCCGGCGTCAATGTCGGCAAAGGCAAGGACGACACCCTGTTTGCCCTCACCGACGGCATCGTGAAGTTCGAATCGATCCGCCGCGGCCTGCGCAACCGCAAGCGCATCAACATCACTGCAGCGGTCTGAGTTTCAAGGCCAACGTCCATCCAAAGCCCCAATGCCAGCTGGCACCGGGGCTTTTTTGTTGGCAACTTGTGTTGCCGCAGCCTCAGGAACGCCGGTAGAGCCGGGCCGTGATCAACAGGGGGTGAAACACCTCCAGGAACTGAGCCTGCAGGGTGCGGAAGAACCCATCCACCAGGGCCGGATCATCGAAATGGAAGGGGTACTCGCCCTGATGCCCTTTGAAGAAGTACCAGTTCAGAAGCGCGATGGCCCCGGGGGACATGCGCTGGTGAAACTCCAGCAACTGCGCCGAGGGATCCGGCAGGTGTTCCAGCACATCGAGGCAGACCACCGCATCGAAACGAACATCGCCTGTGCTGCTGAGGTCGCGATGCACCGAGAGCTTGTCAGCCAGCCCCAGGCTTTGCGCCCGTTGCTGAACAAAAGCCTGGTTGTGGGGATTGAGGTCGACAAACCAGACGTGATCGACCTCAGGCAGCGCCGCCGCTGATAGGGCGTGGGTGCCGATGCCACCGCCGAAATCCAGCACCTGGCCCTGCACCGCCATGCCCTGCAGCCGCAGCGTGTCGGCGATGTAGTCCGCACTGGAGAGGTGCCAGGCCGCCAGCTCCAGCAGGTGTCCCGTGCCCACCGTGTCCTCATAGAAGGCGGTGGCGTCCTCCGGCCGGAACGCACCGGGATGGAGATCCGCCAGGTCGTCGGTGCTGCTGGGCAGACGCTGCTCAAGCTGATCCAGCGTCAAGTCGAGGTAGCGACTGAGGTGTTGCTTGATGCCCAAACCATCCGCCAGGAAAGCGGAGACGTCCACGTCCGTGCTGCTGCGGAGCTGGGGCATGGATGGGCATCAGGAAGCGGCCAACCTACGCAGCCGGCGGAATGCAACAGTCAGGTCACCCCGCTCCAGCCCCGGTGAACGGCCCCTTCGGCTTCGTGGTGATCGACAAGCCCGCAGGCCTCACCTCCCATGCCTGCGTCAGCCGCCTGCGCCGCAGCTACGGCCTCAAGCGCGTGGGCCATGGGGGCACCCTTGATCCTGCCGTCACCGGGGTTCTCCCCATTGCCCTAGGGCCGGCGACCCGATTGCTGCCGTACCTCCCCGGAGAGAAGACCTACACCGGGGTGATTCAGCTGGGCCGGCGCACCAGCAGCGACGATCTGGAAGGAGAGCTGCTGGAGCAGCAGGCCTGGCCATCCCTTGGCGAAGCCGAGCTCAACAGCAGCCTGGAGGCGTTCCGGGGCGCGATTGAACAGCGTCCTCCGCAAGTCTCCGCCCTCCATGTGGATGGCGAACGGGCCCACGCCAGGGCACGGCGCGGTGAAGCCATGGATCTGCCGCCACGGGCCGTCACCGTGCACCGGCTGGAGCTGTTGGATTGGAATGCGGCCCTGGGGGAGCTCAGCATCGAGGTGCACTGTTCCGCCGGCACCTACATCCGCTCGATCGCCAGGGATCTGGGGGACCGCATCGGCTGCGGAGGTTGTCTGGCCTCCCTGCGCCGGACCCAAGCCCTGGGGTTCCATGCGCATCAGGCCCATCCCCTGCCGGAGCGAGACGCTGTGCCGCCCGATCCCCTCTCGCCGCTGCTGGCCCTGGGGGCCCTGCCCCGGCGTGATCTCAGCGAAGCCGAGCAGATCGACTGGCGCTGCGGCCGACGCATCGCGATGGATCCAGGGCCTGGAGAGGCGGTGGTGGTGTGCAATGCGGATGGAAGCATGGCCGGCATCGGCCACCGCGAGAGCGAAGGTCTGCTGCGACCCAAGGTGGTCTTCGATGCAGCAGGCTGAAACCAACCGGTCGCTCAGTACTCTCCGAGCGCATCCCGCCCTGCCCTGACGCGATGGCTGGCCACAGCAAATGGTCCCAGATCAAACGCACCAAGGCCGTCGTCGACGCCAAACGTGGTGCGGTGTTCACCCGGCTGGGGCGGGAAATCATGGTGGCGGCCCGTGCTGGGACCGATCCCGCCGGGAATTTTCAGTTGCGGACGGCCATCAGCAAAGCCCGTGCCGCTGGGGTGCCCGCCTCCAACATCGAGCGGGCCATCGCCAAGGGGTCAGGTCAGGCCGGTGATGGAGCCCAACTCGAGGAGGTGCGCTACGAGGGCTACGGCCCCGGCGGCATGGCGGTGCTGGTGGAAGCGCTCACGGACAACCGCAACCGCACCGCGGCGGATCTGCGGCTGGCCTTCAGCAAGAACGGCGGAAATCTGGGGGAAAACGGCTGCGTGGCCTACCTGTTTGAACACCGCAGCGAAGTGATCCTCAACGCTGGCCCCGACGACGAGGAACGGTTACTGGAAAGCCTCCTGGAGCTGGAGGCCGATGGCTATGAGCTGTTGGACGAATCAGTGATGGTGCACGGCCCCTTTGAGGCCTTAGAGAGCCTTCAGGACGGCTTGCGACGGGCTGACTGGAATGTGCGGGAATGGGGCCATCACTGGTCCGCCCAGACCAGCGTCTCTGTGAACGATCCCGACACCGCCCGCAGCTGCCTCAAGCTGCTGGATGCCCTCGACGGGCTCGACGATGTGCGCAGCGTCAGCGCCAACCTCGATCTCGCCGACGGACTGGAGCTCGACTGACGCCTCCTTAAAGTTTGACGTCAGCAAATCCGCACCAAAGCTTGAGGCCCTGAGCCCCGATCGACCCCAGCGCTAGGCCGAAGACATCCCTTCTGAAGGATCGCCATGTCCATGAAACAGCTGGAGACGTTCATGTCGCGGGTGCAGAGCAACGACTCGATCCGCGATGAGGTGCAGCGCTGCGGCAAGGACAACTCCTGCGTGGTCAAGGTCGGGGCCAAACACGGCCACAAGTTCTCGCCAGCACACCTGAGCCGCTGGCAAAAGGAACACTGACACCCGACCAAGCCGGCGGCTGGGGCCCCCTCAGGGGGACTCAGTCGCCTTCTCCTCCTCGCCATCGGGTTGCTGACGGATCATCCGCGCCAGCATCTCCAACTTGGCGTTTTCCGATTCCGAGGCCCGGGTGGCCATCCAGGCACTGGCCGCCTTCTGCTGGGCCAGCTGCTGCACCAACGCCAGGGCCGTCTCGCGCAACTGCTCAAGGTCCTGACAGTCCTGAATGAAGCGCGTCCAGCGTTCCGCCTCAAAGCTCTGCTCAAGGCGCCGTTCCACGGGGTCGATGCTCATCGCCGCTGCTCTCGGATGTTCAAACTAAAGCTGCTGCATCGCACCAGAGCCAGACATTGGGATGGGTCAGCAGCCAGCTGGCGGGCAGCGCAGGATCCGGCTCCGTTAAGTCCAACAACCGCTTGAGGATGCTGGCCTTGGCGGCGCCGGTCACCACCAGATGAATCTCAGCAGCCTCGAGGATCTCCCACAGGCCCAGGGTGATGGCCCGCTGCGGCACAGCCTCAACGCAACCATCGAAGAGCACCGCGTTCTGCTGCCGGGTTGCAGGGGTCAGCTCCACCTCATGGCAGTGCTGATCAGGGGGACAAGGCGGCTCGTTGAAACCCACATGACCATTGCTGCCGAGCCCCAGAAGCTGCAGGCCGATGCCCCCGCAGCCGCTGAGCTGCTCGCCATAGCGGCGCGCGGCAACCGCTCCGTCAGCGGCCGTGCTGTCGGGCAGATGCACCGCTGAGGCGGGCAAGCCCAGGGGTGCAGCGAGGTGGTGGGTCATGTAGGCCCTGTAGCCCCGGGGATCGTCCGTCGAAAGTCCGAGGTATTCGTCCAGATTGAAGCTGCACCATCGGGCCCGCAGGGCCTCCAGCTCATCGGCAGACCACGACAGCAGCCGTTCAACCAGGGTGCGATAGAGCGGCTCCATCGTGCGTCCCGTGGCGAGGCCCAAGGGCTTCAGGGGATCAGGCCCCTGCCAACTGCGCAGATGACGCTCCAGATGGGCCGCCAGCACAGCGCAGAGATCCGTGTCACTGGAATGGCGTTGCAGACGACAGGGAAACCGTGCCAAAGGGCGAAACCGGCATGTCTCTCCAGAGTGGCTTCGTTGGGGGCTTCAGCGCCAGCGATGGGTCGTGGTGCGGCTGGTAGGGAACAACCTCAGCCCCGCGGTAATAGTGCCGAAGAATCGAGCGGAAGTGAGCCCCCTGCTCCGCCAGACCATGGGCTCCCCACTGACTCATGCCAACGCCATGGCCATAGCCCTGGCCCTTCACCAGCAGCTGGAGTCCGCCAGCGGACCAATGACGCACCCATGTCTTGCTGACCAGCACCGGCGGAGGGGCCACCAACAGGGGCAGCCGTGCTTCCCGCTGGCGGGCCACCGATGCGGTGATCCGCTCAATGCGGGAGCCCGGGCGGGAGGTTGCAGTCACCCGCCGCACCGGAAGCTCCACGGGAGAACGCTGCCCCCCCGCCACCATCTCAAAGTTCACCAGCGTGCTTTTGAGTCCCAACCGCTTGCGCAGCTCGCCGCCGCTGAGCACGAGCGATCCGCGGGGCCCGCGCAAGCGGGCCTCACGCACCCGTCCGCTGGCGGAACGACTCAGCACCTCAACGTCCTGGAGCCCACCCGTTTCGGGCAGCCGCTGACGCAGCCCAGCCGAATCAAACCATTGTTCCCAGCGGTGCACCGGGCTGTGCTGATCGTGATCGGGGACGCTGACCAGATAGGGATGCTGGCGGCGCCAGACCATCCCACTCGCCTCGGTCACCCCGCCAGAACTGCTGTGGAAGACGGCATCGATCAGGCGACCGCCGTGCACGAGCACCAGCGAACGGGTGCTCGCCACCGCCTTGCGTGTGCTCGGCGTTTCCGACTCCACACCGCGGTACACCTGACTCGCCACCGTGGCCTTCAAATCCCAGGCACCACCGCGACTGCGCTGTTTCAAGGCATAGGTGCGCGCGGCCACGGCCTGGGCCTGCAGGGCAGCCAGGGGCCAGCGGTGGGGCATTTCGCTGCCGACAACACTGGCGAGGTAGGTCTCAACGCCAAGGCTGTTGACCACCCGCAAGGTGCCGCCGCGGCCGCTGACGCGGAGCACACCCCGGTAGCGACGCCCTCCCAACCAGATGCCCCGTGGATCGTCGTTCTGCACCGTCACCAGGGTGCTGAGGGCCAGCCGCATCGATCGGCCATCCACAGTGGCGCTCAGGCGGGCCCCTTGAAGGCTGAGCTGCAGCCGCTGTGGCCTTCGCTCGCCGCCGGGGAGTCCCTGCACCCGCAGCGGCAGTGCACCATCGGAGCGCAGGCTGACCCGGTTGTTCTCAAGCAACAGCACGCGCATCTGCGGCTCGCGGCCGCGGGCCAGCGCCACCGGTGATGGAGCGATCACAGCGACGAGCACCAGACCGACGGCAACGGAGGCGCGGCGCACGCTGGAGATCAACAGGCGCCCCAGTGTGCCGCCTGTTCCTGGGTTCAGCCAGATGGCAGCATGAGTCCTGAGGAGCATCGGCCTTGCAGGTCACATTTCTCGGTACGAGTTCTGGGGTACCCACCCGGGCCCGCAACGTTTCAGCCGTGGCTCTGCGCTTGCCGCAGCGCTCGGAGATGTGGCTGTTCGACTGCGGCGAGGGAACCCAACATCAGTTTTTACGCAGTGATCTGCGGCTCTCGCAGCTGCGCCGGGTGTTCATCACCCACATGCATGGCGACCACGTGTTCGGCCTACCTGGTCTGCTCGCCAGCCTCGGGCTCGCCGGCAGCAGCGCCGCAGGGGTGGATCTCTACGGGCCGGACCCGCTGGAGAGTTATCTCACTGGTGTGTTGCGCACCAGCTCCACCCGGATCGGCTATCCCCTCGCTGTCCACAGGGTCCGGGATGCAGCAGAGCATGGCACGCTGCTGTTCGAGGACGACGACTTCACGGTGCGCTGCAGCCCGCTCACCCACCGAGTGCCGGCCTACGCCTATCGCATCGAACAGAAGCCCCTGGCCGGTCGCTTCGACATTGAGAAAGCACGAGAACTGAACATCCCGCCCGGCCCCGTGTACGCCCAGTTGAAGCGGGGTGAAACAGTGACCCTGGAGGACGGTCGCAGCATCGACGGCACCAGCCTCTGCGGTGAGGAACGGCCCGGCGTGAGCGTCGTTTATTGCACCGACACCGTGTTCTGCGAGGCGGCCGTCGAGCTTGCCCGCGGCGCGGATCTGCTGATCCATGAATCCACCTTTGCCCATGGCGAGGCGGAGATGGCGTTCCAGAAACAGCACTCCACCAGCACCATGGCTGCCCAGACGGCCGCCGAAGCGGGTGTGGGGCAGCTGGTGCTCACCCACCTCAGCCCGCGCTACGTGCCGGGCAACCCGGTCACGCCCCAAGACCTGTTGAACGAGGCCAAGGCGATCTTCCCCAACACGCTGCTGGCCAAGGACTTCCTCAGCATTGACGTCAAACCACGCTGCAACAGTTCGTGATCCGGCCACAGAGGGTCACTTCCCCGTGATACAAGAGCTTGGTGCGGTGAATGCGTCACACCCCCTTACCTTCATGGCCTCTGTGTTCTCTTCCTTGCGACGGTCCCTGAAGGGCCTTCTGGTCCTCATCCCGGTGCTGATCGGTTTGGCCGTTATCTCTCCGGCTCAGGCGGCCCAGTGGGACGCTGAGACCCTGACCGTTCCGGCAGATCCCTCCGGCACAGAGGTGACCTTCAGCGATCGTGAAATCGATGCTGGCCGCAAGGTGTTCAACACCAGCTGCGGCACCTGCCACGCCGGCGGCATCACCAAGACCAACCACAACGTGGGCTTGGATCCTGAGACCCTGGCCCTGGCCACCCCGGCCCGCGACAACGTTGAGGCCCTGGTCGACTACATGAAGGACCCCACCTCCTACGACGGTGAGTACAGCATTGCTGACCTGCACCCGAGCATGCGCGACGCTGAGCTCTACCCCGCCATGCGCGATCTCGATGATGAGGACCTGCGCCTTATGGCTGGCTACATCCTGGTGTCGCCCAAAGTCCAGGGCAGCGCCTGGGGTGGTGGAAAGATCTACTTCTGATCAGCTTCTGCCGATCAACTCCAATCAAAATCGTTCGTCCCCGGCGGCCTCAGGTCGTCGGGGCTTTTTGTTGGGGACTCACCTGCTCAGGGGCCATGGAGCTGGGATGGCGGCTGTACCACCACTCCTGCAGATCCCGGCTGAAACGAACGGAGAACAGGGTCAGCACGGTGGGTGTGGGTCGTCCTCCCGGCTGCAGCAGTTCCACGGCGTAGGAGGGGCAACGCCGGGCCGCCAGGTCGGGCACAAACCGCCGTCCGATCCGTCGCCAGCTCGGCTCCTTGCTGCGCCAGGCCAGACGACAGCAGGGCCAGGGCAGTTCTTCGCGATCAAACAACCGGCAACAGGGCCCGATGACGCGGAAGCTGTACTGACCGCCGGGGCTGGTGTGAACGCTGCCGGGCTCCAGAAGATCGTCGACTTCGGGGCGGCTCACGGCAGGAGAAGACAAGGGACACGCATGGAAGACGACCAGACCAAAAAAAACCACCCCCGAAGGGGTGGTTGAGGACACGTCCAGTTGAAGGACAGAGGCTCAATAGAGCTCTTCTTCGGCGTGGGTCTTGATGGTGCAGTCGCTGGTGGGGTAGGCGACGCAGGTCAGCACGAAACCAGCTTCGATCTGGTCGTCGTCCAGGAAGCTCTGGTCGGACTGGTCGACGGTGCCAGCGGTGATCTTGCCGGCGCATGTGGAGCAAGCGCCAGCGCGGCAGGAGTAGGGGAGGTCGATGCCCTGCTCTTCAGCAGCGTCGAGGATGTACTGGTCGTCGGGCACTTCGATGGTCTTGTTCAGACCTTCGCTCTCGGAGACCAGGGTGACCTTGTAGGAAGCCATGATTGATGAATGCGTACAGGGTTCCGGAAAACCCGGTCCTGCAGAACGCCACATTTTTACTTCAAATAGGTGCTCAACCTGACGATTCCGGGGCCACTGGGGAGGAGGACCAATCGGAGACCCCACTCTGATAAGCCTGGCTTATAAGGCTAGGTCTAGCGGCGGCGGATCTCCAGCAGCCCCCAGCGGCCCTGTGCCGCCTCGGCGGTGACCAACCAGCCCAAGCCCCCCAGCACCTCCTTCAGGCGCGGTGCCTGATCCACCAGAAGCCCACTGAGCAGAGCGCGCCCATCGGGCTGAAGCAACCCCTCAAACCCCGGGGAGAGGGCTTCAATCACCGGAGCCAGGATGTTGCAGAGCAGCAGGTCAGCGCGACGGGGCGCGAGCAGCTCGTTCAGGGTCTCCACAGAACCGAGAGCCACCTGAAGCCCAGCCTCCGATCGGTCGTTGAGGCCGCGGTTGTCCGTTGTGGCACGCACCGCCAGGGGATCGGTGTCAGCGGCCACCACCGACTCCGCCCCCAGGCCCAGCGCAGCGAGGCCCAGCACCCCGCTGCCGCAGCCCAGATCGGCCACAAGCGCCCCCAGCGGAGGCGACTGTTCCAACGCTTCCAGGCAGAGCCGGGTGGTGGGGTGACTTCCGGTGCCGAAGGCACTGCCGGGGTCCATCTTGATCACCAGCCGATCGGCATGCTCCGGCGGGACCTCCAGCCAGGCCGGCAGGATCAACAGCCCCGTACCGACAGGATCGGCCTGCCAATGCTGTTTCCAGCTGAGGCTCCAATCCTCGTCGGCCACATCGTCCCAGTGCCCATCGGGCAGGCTGAGTCCAAAGGGCTCCGCCAGCGGCTGCAGGCTGGCGACCAGCTCCCGCCGCTGAGGCTCGGGCCACTCCGGCTTCGGGAGCCAGACCAACAGCGTCTTGCGATCAGGCGTTTCCGGCGCATGCTGCACCGCGTGGCGATGCAGCCCCAGATCCGTCAGTTTCCACACCAGCGATTCCTCCAGCTCCGGAGGACACGGGAGTGTGAGGCGCCACCACATCAGAGCGTGACCGGGTGTGCTTCCTGGATGCCATCGATGGCCGTGATCGTCTGCAGCAGATCTGCTGGGATCGGATCATCGATGCTGAGCACCATCACCGCATCGCCGCGAACGATTTTGCGGCCCACCTGCATGGAGGCGATGTTGACGTTGTGTTCGCCCAGCAGAGAGCCCAGGTGACCAATGATTCCGGGCATGTCCCGGTGCCGGGTGAACAGCATGTGGCTGCTGGGGGTCACATTGACCGGGAAGGCATCGATGCTGGTGATGCGCAGATCTCCATCGGCAAAGACGGCACCGGTGACGCTGCGGCTGCCCTGATCACCACGGGTGGTGATTTGCAGTGAGCCTCCGGCGAAGTCGCGGCTGCTCTCATCCTTCACCTCCAGCACCTGAATGCCGCGGGCCTTGGCCTCGAGCGAGGCATTCACGAAGTTGATGCTGTCACCCAGGCCAGCGCTGAGCAGACCCTTCAGGGCAGCAATCACCAGAGGCTGGGAGGGATGGCTGGCGAACTCACCTTGCAGGCGCAGTTCCATCTCCTTCACATGACCGCCAGCCAGCTGGCTGACGAGCAGACCGACCGTCTCGGCGAGCTGGAGATGGGGCTTGAGCCGCTCCATGATCTCGGCGCTGAGGCCGGGAATGTTGACCGCACTGCGGGCCGGCAGACCCAGCAGCACATCACGGATCTGCTCCGCCACATCGATCGCCACATTCTCCTGGGCCTCTTCCGTCGATGCACCGAGGTGGGGCGTCAGCACCAGACCACGCTCCACCGCCCGCAGGGGGGAGTCTTCCGCCAGGGGCTCACTGGCGTACACATCCAGGCCCGCACCGGCAATCACACCGTTGTTGATGGCTTCAGCGATCGCCGCCTCATCCACCACGCCGCCGCGGGCGCAGTTCACGATCCGCGCCGTGGGCTTCATCGTGCGCAGCAGCTCCGCATTCACCAGGTTCTCGGTGTCCTTGGTGCGCGGGATGTGCAGGGTGACGTAATCGGCGGTGCGGAACAACTCATCCAGCTCCAGCAGCTTCACCTGCATCCGTTGCGCCCGGTCAGCAGCAATGAAGGGGTCGTAGGCGATCACATCCATGCCCATGGCCTGGGCAACCCGGGCGACGTGGGATCCGATCTTGCCGAGACCAACCACCCCCAGAGTCTTCTTGTAGAGCTCGTTGCCGACGTATTTCTTGCGGTCCCACTTGCCGGCCCGCATGCCGCCATGGGCCTGAGGGATGTGCCGCGAGAGGGTCAACATCATCGCCAGAGCGTGCTCCGCTGCAGCGATGGTGTTGCCCTCCGGCGAGTTCACCACGAGCACACCCCGCTGGGTGGCCGCAGGCACATCAACGTTGTCGACGCCGACGCCGGCGCGGCCAATGATCTTGAGACGACTCGCCGCCGCGATCACCGCTGCGGTCACCTGGGTGCCGGAACGGATCATCAATCCGTCGTACTCACCGATGATCCCGATCAGCTCCTCCTCCGAGAGGCCGGTGCGCTGATCCACCTGCGCCACTTGGCCAAGGATGTCGATCCCGGCCTGGTCGATCGGATCGGAGACAAGAACTTTCGTCATCGAAAGGCGCAGAACTGCCGCGGTGAACTGTAGAGATCGACATCCACCACCCCCTCCAGTTCGAAGCACAGGGTTCAGAATTCAGCGCATTGGATCTGAATGCCCCATGCCCGTCTGTGTGATGGTGATGGCCGATGCCCCTGCGGCGGAAGGCCTGACCCAGCGGCTCCGGGACACCGATCTGCCGCTGCTGAAGTGTCTGACCATCCCCCCAGATGGGGATGCCATCGACAAGGTTGCCCTGCTGAACCCCAACCTCACGCGCCAACAGCGGCAGCGAGGCATGGCCCGCTGGCTGATGCCCTTCGGTTTCCTGGCAGGGGTCACCTTCACCAAGATCACCACCCTCACCACCTTCGCCAGCTTTGGCCCCTGGGGCGAAACCCTGATCGGCGGCCTGCTGGGCATGGGCTCCGGCCTGATGGGGAGCTACGCCGCGGCCGCCAGCGTGGATTCAGACAACGATGCAGGCGTGCGGATCCTGCGCAACCGCCGCGACGAAGGACGCTGGCTGGTACTGCTGGAAACCCCCAATGGCATTGAGGCCCCCTGGCAGGTGATTCAAAAGTCGCGGCCGCAGCAGGTGGTTCGCCTCGACGACCTGTGATGCTGCCCCGGGAGGAGCTGCTGGCGGGGGCCCAGAACCCGGAAGAGCTGACGGTGCTGGTCGATCTCGCGGAGCAGGTGTTGCGCACCTGGCAACCGGCCTGGAGTCCCTTTCTCAGCGCACCGCTGCAGGAGGAAGCCTTGGCACGCCTGGGCAGCCTCAGTGAATTGACATGGATCAGTGATGGCGGCTATCCAGGCGCCGAGCGCCAACGGCTGCTCTGCCACCGTCGCGACGACAGCCCTGATCCAGCAGCCCCTGTTCAAGGCCTGCTGATTGAAGGCAATTTCCTCTTCGACCCCCTTTCCCCCGAGGACCTGCGCGAAGCGTTGAAGTCCATGGGCGTCGACGCAGACCACATCGGCGATCTCTGGGTGCGCGGCGATCGCGGCGGGCAAGGGGTCTGCACCCCCAGTGCTGCCGAAGCCCTGCATGGCCGCCTGGGGGCCGTGCGCGAGGTGGAGATTCGCTGCGAATCTCGTCCTGTGGAGCAGTTGCAGCAGCCTGTGCAACGCAGCGTCCGCACCCTGCAGACGGTGGAAGCCTCCTGTCGCCTGGATGCGATTGCATCGGCTGGATTCGGGCTGTCCCGAGCCAAGATCGTGACCCACGTCAAAACAGGGCGCCTACGGCTCAACTGGGGCAACGTGCGTCAAGCGAGCCGTGAACTGGTAGTGGGCGACCGGCTGCAGCTGCAGGATCGCGGCTCGGTGGAGGTGCTCTCGCTCACGCGCACCAAACGGGAGCGCTGGCGCGTTGAACTGCGCCGCAGTTGAGTTGAGCTGCCCACCAGCTGCTACTGTTCAATCTCGGTCGATGAAATCACAAGATTTCAAATGATCGATGTCGGGCGATTAGCTCAGGGGTAGAGCACTACATTGACATTGTAGGAGTCACTGGTTCAAATCCAGTATCGCCCACTTTCCCTGTAGGGACTGCGTTTTCGAACTTCAGACCTCGCGATGACACGCACGATTGTCGTTGGCTTGGGTCGATCAGGTTTGGGAGCTGCGCGTCTGCTCAAGCATCAGAATCGCGATGTTGTTGTGTTCGAACGGGGCGATAACGAAGCCCTCCAAAACACCTCGAAAACCCTCGCCGAAGAGGGCATTGAGGTGGTGCTGGGGCAGCCCCTGACCCTGGAGAGCTTTGACGCCTGGCGCGACAACCTGGACGCAGTGGTGATCGGCCCTGGCATCCCCTGGGATCATCCAACCCTGGTTGAGCTGCGATCCGAGGGCATCCAGGTGCGCGGCGAGATAGATCTGGCCTGGGATGCCCTTCAACAGATCCCCTGGATCGGCATCACAGGAACCAACGGCAAAACCACGGTCACCCATCTGCTCAACCACGTGCTGGAGGCCTCAGGCCTTACGGCACCGATGGGGGGAAACATGGGCCTCTCCGCCGCTGAACTGGCCTGCCAGATCAGATCAGGGGCCACACCGCGGCCGGATTGGCTCGTGATGGAACTGAGCAGCTACCAGATTGAGGCGGCGCCCACCGTGGCCCCAAAGATCGGCATCTGGACCACGCTGACCCCAGACCATCTCGAGCGCCACGGCAGCCTGGAGGCCTACCGGGCCATCAAACGCGGGCTGCTTGAACGCTCGGAGTGCGCTCTGTTTAATGCCGATGATCCAGACCTGCGCCAGCAACGCAGCAGCTGGGACCTCGGCACCTGGGTGAGCAGTGAGGGTGCGCGTCCGGACAACCAGCCCGCCGACCTCTGGATTGATGACGAGGGCATGGTGCGCAACACCACCACCCGCTTGTTTGCAGCTGATGCCCTGGCGATGCCGGGCTGCCACAACCGCCAAAACCTGTTGCTGGTGACCGCTGCCGCCCTCGAGGTCGGCCTCTCCCCCCAGCAAATCGCCGACGCCTTGCGCACATTTCCGGGCGTACCGCACCGGCTTGAGCAACTGGGCACGTTGGCGGGAGCCAGCGTATTCAACGACAGCAAAGCCACCAATTACGACGCAGCCGAGGTGGGCTTGCGGGCCGTGCAGGGGCCCGTCGTGGTGCTGGCCGGGGGGCAGACCAAACAGGGCGATGCCAGTGGCTGGCTCGAGCAGCTGCACACCAAGGCCTGCAGCCTGATCCTGTTCGGTGCGGGGGCCGATGAGCTGGCCACCCTGGCCAAAACGGCTGGATACCCCGGCGAACTGCTGCAGTGCCCGGAGCTCGAGAGCGCTGTGAACCTGGCTGAAACGGCCGTACGGCGGCATCAAGCCTCATCGCTGCTGCTGTCACCGGCCTGCGCCAGCTTTGATCAATACCGGGATTTCGAGGCCAGAGGAGACCACTTCCGCACCCTGATCACCCCCCTGCTGGACGTCGCCTGAGACCAAACGAACGCAATGGGATGCATCTGGGCCTAACGGTCCGATGATGGTGTGAAACAAGCCTTGCGACGTGGCCTTCTGGTTGATGAAAAGCGAACCCGACGCCTACGGGATCGATGATCTGCGGCGCGAGGGCACCACGCTGTGGGACGGCATTCGCAACTACCAGGCCCGCAATTTCATGCGCAGCATGGAGGTGGGAGACCAAGCATTTTTTTATCACTCCAATTGCAAGCCCCCCGGGATCATCGGGCTGATGGAAGTGATGGAGACCGGCCTGGTGGACCCAACGCAATTTGATCCCACGGCCAAGTACTACGACCCCAAATCAAGCCCCGAGAAACCACGCTGGGACTGCGCACGCCTGCGATTCCTCGGCGAATTCGACGCTCTGCTCAGCCTCGACCAACTGCGGGAGCTCTACAACGAAGAGCAGCTGCCCGTGATCAAACGCGGCAACAGGCTCTCGATCCTTCCGGTCCCCACCGATACCGCCAACGACCTCCTTTCACGGCTTGGCCAGCTCCACTGAAATCCCACTGGTCACGCTGCTGCCACGGGCCTGGATCGGCTTCAGCCGGGGGCCCTGGCGCTGTGTTGGCTTGGCGGCGCTGGTGTTGATCAGTGCCAGCGGCCCTGCGGTGATCGGCCACGACCTGCGCCTGGCGGGATCCCCATGGCTCAATCGGCTGGGGGACCTCTCAGTGTTGATCAGCCTGGTGCTTCCGCTGCTGCCTCTCCTGGGCCTGCTGCAACTGACAGATGGCCTACTCCCGGACCGACGCGACGACCGCCCCCAACAGAGCTGGAGACAGCTGCTGCGCCAGGCCTTCACCCTGGTGCTGCTTGAGCTGGTGCTGGTGCTGGGGGGCGTCGGATTGATTCAGTCATTGAGCTGGGCGCTCGGACGCTGGAGCACGGCCTTGGCAGGCCTGAGCGTGCTGCTGGGGGGAATGGTGCTGCTGAGCTGGCTGTTCAGCCAAACCCTGGCCCTGCCCCTGCTCGTGCACGAGCGCTGCCGAGCGCTTCAGGCGATGGACCACAGCCGACAGCTGGTGCACCGCAATGGGCTCAAGGTGCTGGCGCTGCTGGGAATGCTGCTCGGCCTCAATCTTCTGGGGCTGATCGGGGCCACCCTGGGGCTGCTGCTCAGCCTCCCCTTCAGTGCCCTGGTGCTGATGGCCTGCTGCCGGCCTCAGACCCCATTGATCAGCGATTCCCGGCGGAACATGTTTCCAATGTAAACCCGGGTGATCTCCCGCGATGCCTGGCCGTTCTGTACCAGGAAGCCGGCAAGCGCCGCCTGAACCAAACGGTATTGATCCCAGTTTGGATGCCCCTCGATGAACTGGGTCATGGCCTGCTGGAGGGGTTGCGGCACTTCCGATTGGAAACTCACAACACTGATCTCAGCCGCGGCTTGCTCAAGGCCTTCCGGCATCTTTTCTCTTCGAAACGAACACTAGTTCTCCACACCACGGCGCCGTCGTCAAGAACCCCCAACACGGGGCCATTCTCACGAATCTCCAAGCGAGATCCCTGCTAGAAAGCCACTCCTGCACTGGTCAAAGCGCCGGCATAGACGGAACTGCGCAGCCCGCCGCCATCGTCAAGCAAAAACAACGACAAACAGGGGATTTCCACAGAAACCCGCCAGGGCGGCGCTAACGACCCATGGCCTGTGGAAAAACCGTGCAGAGCAACAGGAAAAGGGCGTGGGAAATCAATGACCCAAAAACGATTAGCTGGATTAATCAATGCTGCGAGTCCCACAACGTTCTCAAGGCCGCAACGGCCGCCGCCGCCGCAGGGGCCGGCCACTCTCCCTGCGCCGCACGCCCCTGCAGCGGGGTGAGCAGGATGCGCAACTCCCATAGGTTGCGATCACCGCGCAAGCATCCCCACCAGACGCCCCGATCCAGCTCCAGCTCGATCAACTCCTCGGGCATCAGTTGGTCAACCAGACCCCTGTGCTGCTGTTCAAGGGTCGCCACGAGATCCACCAGATCCCGCCACTCCGGCTCGGTCAACTCAAACGCCCAGCGTTCTCCCCCCACAAGAACGCAATATTCGCCGCGGGAGGGGTCGTGCGAAACCCGCCAAGCGTCCCCCTCCTGCTGGATCACAGCTGATGGATCAACCGGGCAGCAGATCGGGCTGGTCTTGCTCGTCGCTCAATTCCACGATGGCCCGTTGCACCGGCTTGACGCTGGACTCCTCCAGCAGACCGTCAAAGTCATCGAAGCGACGCTGCTTGGCCCGGAAGGCGATCCGCACCGTCGTCAGATAACGGTTGCTTGATTGACGAATCAAGCTTTCGCCACGCTTGGCGAGATCCTTGGAATCCACTCCGGCCGAAAGCACAGGCTTCTTGATTAAACGAATTCATTTTAATTGGTGACCGTCTCAGGCCAGCTGATCGGTGTGAAAGGGCACGTGCATGGGGTAAGCCCGCTGACGGGAGCCTGGAACCCGCAACACGATCTGGCGCCCCATCCCCAAAGCCGCCAGGGGCAAGCGCAGATCAGCGACCAAACCACTCAATTCCTCGAGATGCGCATCATCGATGCACTCGATGCGGATGCTGCCCCAGCTGCGACGCATGCGACAGCTCCGCAGCGGCTCCAACCTGTCCTGCAGTTCAGGATCTTCCCGGTAGAAGGAGAAGATCAGCTGTTGCAATCGATCCATCGCCGCCAGTCCCCCTAGTCTCATCCTGACTTCACCGTGCCCTGAGCAGGGTCAGAGATCGCGTGGGCGAAGAAAAGCTTCAGCATTCAGACCAACGGGGCGGAACACTCGCCATCGATTTGGGCAGCACCACCACGGTGGTGGCCTATCAGGGAGCAACCTCCACAAGGGCCGATCTGCTGAACCTGCCGGCCATCTGCAGCCGGGCTGGTGAAATTCCCAGCCTGGTGTGGGAGGCATCCCAACGCCCCCTGATTGGCCGGCAGGTGCTCGAGTCAGGCCTCAATGACTCCGTTGACAGCCGTCTGCATCGCGACTTCAAAGGCCGCATCGGTCAAGCGGATGCACCAGAGCAGGACGCAGCCCGCTGGGCTGGAGAACAGCTGCTTCAACAGATCTGGAGCCGGCTCCCCAGCGATCTCCCGGTGGAGCGGCTGGTGCTGACCGCCCCGGTGGAGTGCTACAGGGCGTATCGCAGCTGGTTGCTGCAGGCCTGCACCACGCTGCCGGTGGCCGAGATCGCCCTGGTGGATGAACCCACAGCAGCCGCCATGGGTGGAGGGCTTCCTGCTGGTTCCACTCTGCTGGTGGTGGACCTGGGCGGAAGCACCCTGGATCTGGCCCTGGTGGCTCTGGAAGGAGGGGAAGGTCGTGCCGCACCGATCGCCCAACTGCTGCGGCTGGGGGGGCGCAGCCTCGGTGACAACAGCCGCCAGATGCTGCGCACAGCAAAGGTTCTGGGCAAAGCCGGGCTGCGCCTCGGGGGCCGTGACATCGATCGCTGGATTGTGGACCGCTGTTGCCCGGGTCAACCCGCCAGCACCCCCCTGCTCAATGCCGCCGAACGGCTCAAATGCCGGCTGAGCAACACCGCCTTAGGCGAACGCGAGCCCCTGATGGAGTTAGCGGTGGATGAGCAGGAGCATGAGCTCCGCCTATCGCGCAGCGAACTCAACGCGCTTCTGCTGGAGCGCGGCTTCGGAGACGCCCTCGAACAACTGCTGGAGAGCTGTCTCGCCGGCGGTCGCCGCAACAATTGCAGCCTTGAAGATCTGGAGGGCGTGGTGGCCGTCGGCGGCGGTGCCCAGCTGCCCCTCCTGCGCCAGTGGCTCTCCGAGCACACGGCGCCAGCGCCCTTGCTCACCCCGCCACCGGTGGAGGCCGTGGCCCTGGGTGCGCTTCAACTCACGCCAGGGGTTGCCATTCGGGATGTGCTGCAACACGGTGTTTCCCTGCGTTTCTGGGATCAGCGCAGCAACAGCCACCGCTGGCACCCCCTCTTCGTGGCCGGTCAACCCTGGCCGAGCCCCGCCCCCCTGGAGCTGGTGCTGGCCGCCAGCCGCACCGGTCAACGCAGCTTGGAGCTGGTGCTGGGTGAGCCCATCCCCCAGGGGAGCCACAGCGTGGTCTTCATTGATGGTTTGCCGACCCTGCAGGAGCAGACCGCCGGGGAGGTCTCCCATCAGCCTTGGCCCGGCATCGAGCTGGTGCTGCCTCTGGATCCCGCCGGAGAGCAGGGCGAAGACTGCCTGCGGCTGCGCTGGAACATTGATCAAGAAGCGCAGCTTCAGCTGGAGATCAACGATCTGCGTTCAGGTCGGACGTGGTCCCAGCCAACGCTGGGGGCTGTCCGATAAGACGTCCGTCCACAGGCCCTTGGAACGGGAGCCGTCACTCCATAAAACAGAATCAACGTTCAGCTCCACCCTTCGTGGCGGCACCGCGTCAACTGCTGCTTCGGCTCTGGGGTGTTGGAACCCTGGGATTGGTGCTGGCGATTGCGGCAGGTGCCTATTGGTGGGAACAACAACTGCCGAAGCGGCTGCAGAGCGCCCTCGCTGCCAACGACTACGAGGCCTGCATCCGCACCAGTGAGCAACTCGCCTCCCTGCGCTGGTTGGGGGAGGGCGCACCGCAGGAGCAGGCCCTCTGCCGCCAGAAGCAAGCCGAACATCTCTGGGACCAAGGCGATTCGATCGCTGCCCTCACGCTGCAGAAACAATTGGTCGCATCGGGCCATGGCGACCTTGCCCTCCATCGCAAGACCCTCGAACGCTGGCGCCAGGCTCTGATGGATCAGGCGATTGCTCTGTTTCGTGAGGGAGACCTGCAGCAGGCACTCGCGTTGCTGGATCCCCTCAAAGGCAGCGCGCGCAGCTCCATCAGCCAACTCAGTGCAACGCTGATGGAGATCTGGAACCGCAACCAATTGGAACAGCGTCGGCTGTTTCAACTGGTGGAGCAAGAACGCTGGTGGGAGGCCTTGGACAGCCTCAACAAACTCGACCATCCCTGGTGGCAGCAGCAGGCAAGTGCCACCCGTCAAGAGGTGGAGAGTGCCATTAAGGCCCTCGATGAGGCCCAGCAACACCAACAGCACCCAGCGGTGCGTGCCGACGTCATCAGCGGCGATCGGCTGGATGCCGCCGTTGAGGATCAGTTGCTCCAAGGTCTGGACCCCTGGACGGCCTTTTCGATGGGCTGCAGCGACCTTGGCGGTCGCGTCGAAGAGGACGGACCGGAAAGTTTCTGTCGACGCTCGTCCCCAAGCCCGTGACAAGATGAGCCCGTGGATGACTCAGGTGCAATGCAGGCGGGCGACAGGGTGACGGTGGAGGCATCCGTCGTTGTGTTCAACCATCCCGAACACCGGGGCAAAGCCTTTGACATGAAAGGGCAGACCGGAGAGGTGGCGAACGTTCTCAATGATTGGAAGGGTCGGGTGATCAGCCCAACGCTTCCTGTGATCGTTGCCTTCGGCCGCTACAAGGCCCATTTCCGCGCCGACGAACTCAAGCCTGCCGGCTGAGTCGGCTCAGGAACACCCCCTCCTCACCATCAACATCCCTGAGGCGGAGCTCGATGGTTTCGCTGCGTCGGGTCGGCACAACGCGACCACAGAAATCAGGCTGAATCGGAAGCTCCCGATGGCCTCGATCCACCATGGCCAGCAACATCACCCGCTGCGGCCGCCCCCAGCTCTGCATGGCCTCCAGAGCGGCGCGCACCGTCCGCCCCGTGAAGATCACATCGTCCACCAGAATCACCTGGCGGTCCTCAATGCTGGTGGGGAGAGTCGTGAGCTGGGGCAGACGGGTGCCGATGCGCTCCAGATCATCGCGATGGAACGTGGGATCAATGGCCCCCTGGGAGATGGCATGACCTGTCAACCGCTCCAATTCCCGCCCCAAAACCCTGGACAACTGAACGCCGCGGGTGGGGATCCCCAACAGCATCAACCGACGGCTTTCTTCGGCGCTCTCCAACACCTGCGACGCCAAACGCGACAGCGTTAGACCAAGCTCACGCTCCGAGAGAATTTCGATCCGTTCAGGGTCGGCCATGGAGGATTGAGCGCTGCGGGGTGTGGGAATTGGCTGAAACTGCAGCTTGAGGGCTGGCGTGGCGTTAAGTTGATTCTGCAAGAGTCCTTAAGAACCGTCGGTCGCGGGTGAACGTGGGGAAAAGCACTACCAACGGTTCAGGACGCTCCGGGACAGTGGCTCCGGTAGTTCTCGCCATTCTTGATGGCTGGGGTTACAGGAACGCAAGCGAGCACAACGCGATTCAGCAAGGCGGCACTCCTGTGATGGATGCCCTGTGGCATGCCTATCCACACACCTTGATTGAGGCCAGTGGCTCCCATGTGGGCCTCCCCGATCAACAGATGGGAAACTCTGAGGTGGGCCACCTCACCATCGGAGCAGGCCGCATCATTCGCCAGGAGTTGGTGCGAATCAGCGACACGGTGCGCAGCAACCAACTGGGCGACACGCAGGCACTCAAGGAATTGGCAGAGCGCACCCAAGGTCGAGGCGGCACCTTGCACCTGCTCGGGCTCTGCTCCGATGGGGGCGTCCACAGCCACGTGGACCATCTCTGTGGACTGATCCAGTGGGCAGCGGACAGCGGCATCTCCGATGTCGCCGTGCATGCCATCACCGATGGTCGCGACACACCGACCCAGAGCGCACCGGGATACATCAGCAAGGTGGAAGCGGCCCTGAGCAGAAGTGGCGTTGGCCAGCTCGCCAGCCTCTGTGGCCGGTACTGGGCCATGGACCGGGACCAGCGCTGGGAGCGGATCGAAAAGGCATACAACCTCTACACCGATCCCAACATCGCCGTCGACAGCCGGACGGCAGAGCAGGTGCTGGCGGAGAGTTATGCCGAGGACATCACCGATGAATTCCTCGAACCGGTGCGGCTTCAGAACAGCGTCATCAAAGACGGTGACAGCGTTCTGGTGTTCAACTTCCGACCCGATCGCGCCCGCCAGATCGTGCAAGCGCTCTGCCTCCCCGATTTCGAGGGCTTCGAGCGCAGCCACACGCCGAAATTGGATGTGGTCACCTTCACCCAGGTGGAACAAGACCTTCCCGTTCAAGTGGCCTTCCCCCCCGAGCCGCTCGACCAACTGTTGGGGCAGGTGGTGGCAGACGCCGGGCTGAAGCAGTACCGCACCGCTGAAACGGAGAAGTACCCCCACGTCACATACTTCATGAACGGTGGCATCGAACAGCCACTGGCTGGAGAAGACCGTCACTTGGTGCCATCGCCGAGGGTCGCCACCTACGACCTCTCACCGGCGATGTCGGCTGAGCAACTCACCGACAGCTGTATTTCTGCCATTGAGAAGGCGGACTATTCGCTGATTGTGATCAACTACGCCAACCCCGACATGGTGGGGCACACCGGTGTGATGGAGGCCGCCAAGGAAGCCATCCAAACCGTGGATGCCTGCATTGGCCGGTTGTTGGATGCGGTGGGACGCCAGGGCGGAACCATGCTGATCACGGCTGATCACGGCAATGCCGAATTGATGAAGGGTCCGGATGGCCAAGCCTGGACAGCCCACACCACCAATCCTGTGCCTGCGATCCTGATCGAAGGAGAACGGCGCAAACTGCCTGGCCATGGCAACGCCATCACACTGCGCGATAACGGGGGGTTGGCCGATATCGCTCCGACGTTGCTGCAAATTCTTGACCTTCCGCAACCGGCTGCCATGACTGGCCAAAGCCTGATTGCCCCCATGTCCAACATGGACCCCACCCCCAAGACCGCTCGCCTTCCTCTTTCCGTTTGATGCTCACCTCAATTTTGTCCTGGAGCTGGATCGGCACCGGCCTTCTGTTGATCGTCTTGGTGCTGCTGCATAGCCCCAAGGGTGATGGCATGGGTGGCTTGGCGGCAAGCGGCAGCTCCATGTTCAGCAGCGCCAGCAGCGCAGAAGCAACGTTGAACCGTCTGACATGGACATGCCTGGCGTTGTTTTTGTCCTTGGCCGTAATCCTGAGCGCTGGCTGGTTGAACTAAACCAACCCGCTCACAAACTCAATTTTCAGCACGCATTCTTTGAAAGCAGCTTCGACCTAATGGTTGAATTGCTATTCATCAAATTGCCGCTCTATTCCGATCAATTTCGCGAGCCAGAAGTCACTTAACGAAGTAAATAGAGCACGAATCCAGAAAACCAAGGCAAAACTGAGGCGGCATTGCAATATCAACAGAGCAAGAGCTGTTCAAACAGCCCGAATCGCTAAGAGCCGTAGCGGCCTTGAACTTAAGCCGTCAGACTTCAGAAACATTACTCAGGGCTTTGCAAGCCTGATTTCAGAAAAGCAATTTCCTTGTAGACCCGATCAAGCTCGTACAACGTTTTTGTTTCCTTCTTTTCAAGGATTTCAACCCGCTTCAACAAATCCTCCAACAGCTTATTTTGCAAAGATTCAACCTGAACTTGCCTTTTTTGCACGCCTTTTGAGGGAGCGGAAGACGTGCTGGCCGGCGAAAGGATGCCTCCATCCGTTTCGACGTACAACAAGGCCAGACGCTCCAACACCTTGGAGTAGGCCTTGTCTTGCTGTCGGCAAAGGGCCTTGAAACGCTGCAGCGTCTCTGGAGCGAACTGGGCGGCAAAAGCTCCGGGGCGCTGGGGCATTTGTCCCGACACATCGATACAAAGCAAGACGTTAGCCGGCGCGCCTCGGCACCTCACATGCTTCATGGCCGGCAACCAACGCCGGCCTCCAGGCGCCATATGTCTTGCAAAATCTAGACTTTACTAGACAGTATTCGGACATAAAAAGAGGCCCCGCAGGACCTCTTGGTTCTTGGCATGAAGTGAGTTGGGGTGATCAGGTGGTCTCTCGACCACCCCGAATCGATCAATAGTCGAAGTCGCCGCCGCCCATGCCGCCGCCGGCAGGAGCTGCTTCCTTCTTCTCAGGCAGATCAGCCACGATGCACTCGGTGGTCAGCACCATGCCAGCGATGGATGCGGCATTTTGCAGACCGGAGCGGGTCACCTTGGCCGGGTCGACGATGCCGGCAGCCAGCATGTCGACGTACTCACCGGAGGCAGCGTTGAAGCCTTCGGCACCAGCGCGAGCCTTGACGTTCTCTGCCACAACAGCGCCGTTGGCACCTGCGTTTTCAGCGATGCGCATCAGCGGAGCGGTAAGAGCAGCAGCCACGATGTTGGCGCCGATCAGTTCCTCGCCGGACAGGCTGGAGGCTGCCCACTGCTCCAGGGCCGGAGCCAGGTGAGCCAGGGTGGTGCCACCGCCAGGAACGATGCCTTCCTCAACAGCCGCCTTGGTGGCGTTGATGGCGTCCTCAAGACGGAGTTTCTTGTCCTTCATCTCGGTTTCGGTGGCTGCACCCACCTTCACCACAGCCACGCCACCAGCCAGCTTGGCCAGGCGTTCCTGCAGCTTCTCCTTGTCGTAGGTGGAGTCGGTCTCGTCCATCTGCTTCTTTATCTGTTCGCAGCGGGCGCCGACAGCCGCCTCGTTGCCCTCGGCAACGATGGTGGTGGTGTCCTTGTTGATGGTGATGCGACGGGCGGTGCCCAGCATCTCCAGCTTGGCGTTCTCCAGCTTGAGACCGGCATCTTCGGTGATCAGCTGACCGTTGGTCAGCACAGCCATGTCTTCCAACATGGCCTTGCGGCGATCACCAAAACCAGGAGCCTTCACAGCGGCCACGTTCAGCACACCGCGCAGACGGTTCACCACCAGGGTGGCCAGGGCTTCCTTCTCGATGTCCTCAGCAATGATCAGCAGAGGCTTGCCGGTGCGGGCGATTTGCTCCAGCACGGGCACCAGATCCTGCACCAGACCGATCTTCTTGTCGGTGAGAAGGATGTAAGGCTCGTCGAGGACGGCTTCCATCCGCTCGGTGTCGGTGGCGAAATAAGGGGAGATGTAGCCCTTATCGAAGCGCATGCCCTCGGTGACTTCGAGTTCGGTCTCCATGGACTTGCCCTCTTCGAGGGAAATCACACCTTCCTTGCCAACCTTGTCCATGGCATCGGCAATCATCTTGCCGACTTCTTCATCGTTACCAGCGGAGATGGTGCCGACCTGAGCGATGGCATTGCTGTCAGCGATGGGCTTGGCCATTTCCTTGATCTTGCTGACCAGGAAATCGGAAGCCTTGTCGATGCCCTTCTTCAGGGTGATGGCGTTAGCACCGGCAGCCACGTTGCGCAAACCCGCCTTGACCATGGCGTGGGCAAGAACGGTGGCGGTGGTGGTGCCGTCACCGGCAGCGTCGTTGGTTTTGGAGGCGGCTTGACGGATCAGAGCAACACCGGTGTTCTCGATGTGGTCTTCGAGCTCGATCTCCTTGGCGATGGTGACGCCGTCATTGATGATCTGGGGTGCACCGAACTTCTTCTCGAGCACCACGTTGCGGCCCTTGGGACCCAGGGTCACGGCAACGGCTTCGCAGAGGATGTCGATGCCTTTTTCGAGAGCGCGACGGGCGTTCTCGTTGTAAATGATGCGCTTTGCCATGGAAGGCGTTTCCTAATGAAGAGGATGGTTAAGGGAGGCTGGGTTGAGACTCAAGCCGCAATGCAGCGGGGCTGATCTCAGTTGACGACAGCCAGGATGTCCTTCTCGGACAGCAGCACGTATTCATCGCTGCCGAGCTTGATGTCGGTGCCGGCGTACTTGCTGTAGAGGACCTTGTCGCCCACACCAACTTCGGGAGCCTGACGGCTGCCGTCGTCGTTGCGCTTGCCGGGGCCCACCTGAACCACTTCACCCACCTGGGGCTTTTCTTTGGCGGTGTCAGGCAGAAGGATGCCGCCGGCAGTCTTCTCTTCGGATTCAGAGACCTTGACGAACACGCGGTCGCCGAGGGGTTTAACGGTCGAGACGCTGAGAGAAACAGCAGCCATGGGTTCTTGCAGGAGCAGGGACAGGGCGCAATGCGCCACGCATCGACGCGAGTTGGCACTCGATGCCGATGAGTGCCAACGTATGCAAGCGACCACCCCCCGGGCCATACCCCAGCTGTGCGGGTGACCGAACCGGAGGGGGTGCAACCACAGCGGTGGTATGGTTGCGCCGCTCTGAATGGGTCCGAGCGCGCAGCGCCTGTTCCCGCAACTCTCCTTCCTATGGTCGCTTCTGCTCCTGCATCTGCTGGCACCAAGGGTGTGATCCGTCAGGTGATCGGCCCGGTTCTGGACGTGGAATTTCCCGCCGGGAAACTGCCCAAGATCTATAACGCCCTGCGCATCGAGGGGAAAAACCCCGCAGGTGACGACGTCGCCCTGACCGCTGAAGTTCAACAGCTTCTGGGTGATCACCGGGTTCGTGCCGTTGCCATGAGTGGCACCGACGGTTTGGTGCGCGGCATGGAAGCCGTTGACACCGGTGCACCGATTTCCGTGCCCGTTGGTGAAGGCACCCTCGGCCGCATCTTCAACGTGCTGGGCGAGCCCGTCGACGAGCAGGGCCCCGTCAATACCACGGCCACCGCTCCCATCCACCGGGATGCCCCCAACATCACCGAGCTTGAGACCAAGCCCAAGGTGTTCGAGACCGGCATCAAGGTGATCGACCTCCTGGCCCCCTATCGCCAGGGCGGCAAGGTCGGCCTGTTCGGCGGCGCCGGCGTGGGCAAGACCGTGCTGATTCAGGAGCTGATCAACAACATCGCCAAGGAGCACGGCGGTGTGTCTGTGTTCGGTGGTGTGGGTGAGCGCACCCGTGAGGGCAACGATCTCTACGAGGAATTCAAGGAATCCGGCGTGATCAACGCCGACGACCTGTCCAAGTCGAAGGTAGCCCTCTGCTACGGCCAGATGAACGAGCCCCCCGGCGCCCGGATGCGCGTGGGCCTCTCCGCTCTGACCATGGCTGAGCACTTCCGCGACGTGAACAAGCAGGACGTGCTGCTGTTCGTGGACAACATCTTCCGCTTCGTGCAGGCCGGCTCAGAGGTATCCGCACTGCTGGGTCGCATGCCTTCCGCTGTGGGCTACCAGCCCACCCTGGGCACCGACGTGGGTGCCCTGCAGGAGCGTGTTGCATCCACCGTTGAAGGTTCGATCACCTCGATCCAGGCCGTTTACGTGCCTGCTGACGACCTGACCGACCCCGCACCGGCCACCACCTTTGCCCACCTCGACGCCACCACGGTGCTGAACCGTGCCCTGGCTTCCAAGGGCATCTACCCCGCTGTGGATCCTCTGGATTCCACCAGCACCATGCTCCAGCCAGCTGTGGTGGGTGACGAGCACTACCGCACCGCCCGCGCCGTGCAGTCCACCCTGCAGCGCTACAAGGAACTGCAGGACATCATCGCGATTCTGGGTCTCGACGAACTGTCGGAAGACGACCGTCGCACCGTGGACCGTGCCCGCAAGGTGGAGAAGTTCCTCTCCCAGCCTTTCTTTGTGGCTGAAATCTTCACCGGCATGCCCGGCAAGTACGTGAAGCTGGAGGAGACCATCGCTGGTTTCAACCAGATCCTTTCCGGTGAGCTGGACAGCCTCCCCGAAGCCGCCTTCTACTTGGTGGGCAACATCGAGGAAGTGAAAGCCAAGGCCGAGAAGATCGCCGCCGAAACCAAGTGATCCCTGCGGGGGTGTGATTCACACCCCCGATCACGTGTTTCTCGACAGTCCGTTCTCTTTTCGAACCAAGGTTCATGTCCCTCACCCTCCGCGTGCTGGCAACAGACCAGAACGTCTTTGATGGCAGCGCCGACGAGGTGATCCTGCCCAGTACCACCGGTCAACTCGGCATCCTGCCCGGCCACATCTCCCTGCTCACCGCCATCGACATCGGTGTGCTGCGGGTGCGTGCCAACGGTGCATGGAACTCCATCGCTCTGATGGGTGGTTTCGCCGAAGTGGATGCTGATGAAGTCACCGTTCTGGTGAACAAGGCCGAACTTGGCAGCTCCATCGATGCCGCTGCCGCCGAAGCCGCTTTCCAGAAGGCCTCCACCGTGGTGGCTGGCATGGAAGGCCAACCTGCTTCGCCGGAAAAACTCAAGGCGCAGCAACAGCTGAATGAAGCCCGCGCTCGCCTTCAGGCCAGCAAAACCGCCGACTGATTCATCCCCCAATTTCAAGGATGACGTCGCCAAAGGCCAGGGGTTAGCGCCCCTGGCCTTTTTTGTGGTGTGGTTTGTCCGTTCGTCATCCCTACACCAGGCAAGCCACGGGAAGGCATAAAAAAAACCTGCCAGAAGGCAGGCTTGCATCATCAACTTGAAAAGCTGAATCAGGCGGTACCGCAGAAGGTGACGTCGGGGAACTTAGCCTTGGCCTCGTCGAGGCTCTTGCCTTTGCCCTCTTCCTGCCAGTAGTTGATCACCTCAGTGGCCTGGTTGAGCACTTCAACCCGCTCGTTGTCGGTGATCCAGCTCTTGCCTTCCAGCTCGGTCTTCAGGCTTTCCCAGGCATCCTCACGTGGCCAGAAGAAGTAGGAGGTGAGGGGGCTGGGGCCACCGCCAACGATCTGATCAACCGCAAGGGCCACGTTGTCGGGAAGCCAGAGGATCTTCAGCAGGAAGCGGCCCTCATCGGCCTTGGGGGTGTAACCGGAAGGAACACCATCAGCATCGATGGTGGCCGTGGCCAGAGCCGCGGCGGCGCCCTTCAGCACAGGACGGCCTTCGCCTTCGCTGGCTGCAGGCTTTTCAGTGGTTTCAGCTGCCTGGGTGGCGCCTTCAGCCGCGTCGGCGGACGGAGTCGCGACCTCCTGGTCGGTAGGGGCAGCGCCTTCGGTGACCGTCATGGTGTCAGCGCTCAAGACAGAAATACAAACAACTAACCTACCAGCCGCTCCCCATGAGACGTTCTGGGATCCCCAACCATCCTGCTGTTCGACATCGATGGTGTGATCCGCGATGTCGCGGGCAGCTATCGACGGGCCCTTCAATGCACTGTGCAGCACTACTGCGGTTGGCAGCCCAGCGCTGATGTAATCGATGCGTTGAAGGCTGAGGGAGCCTGGAACAACGACTGGGACGCCAGCCTTGAACTGCTGCGGCGTCATGGTGCTGAGCTGCCGGATCGCGCCGCGCTGATCGATGTGTTCAGCGGCTTCTACTTCGGCGGAGATCCGGATGGAGACCCCAGCCAATGGACGGGCTTCATCGGTGATGAGCCTCTTCTGGTGGATGCCAGCTTTTTCGCCACGCTGTCGAAGCTCAAGTTGCGCTGGGGATTTGTGAGTGGAGCGGAACCACCCTCAGCCCGCTTCGTGCTTCAGCAGCGTCTGGGGCTCCAGGACCCGCCCCTGATCGCGATGGGGGATGCCCCCGACAAACCGGACCCCACAGGCTTAATCCGCCTGGCCAAAGCACTGGGGGCCAGTGCCGAGGGAGTTCAGGTGGCCTATCTCGGCGACACCGTGGCCGATGTGCACACCGTGATCCAGGCCCGGGAACGCTGGCCGGAACAACCATTCGTAAGCCTGGCGGTGGCACCGCCTCACCTGCAAACCCCAGAGCAGGCTGCGGCGCGCGACATCTATGAGCAACGGCTGCGGGAAGCGGGCGCCGATCAAGTGCTGACGACCACTGAAGCGGTCTTGCACTGGGAAGGAGCTGCGGGATAAGGGCAACTGCGGTCCGCGCAACTCCCCGCAGATCGAGGCGATCAGCGCTCCATCGCAGCAACGCTCTTGAGGGCGCCGGCAGTGAGCACCTCATGGCCGGTCTCGGTGACGGCAACGTCGTCTTCGATGCGGATGCCGATGCCTTTCCAGCGATCGTCAATCTCTGGCTGTCCTTCCGGCACGCTGAGGCGATCGCTGACGTAAAGACCGGGCTCAACGGTGAGCACCATGCCTGGCTCCAGCGGCGCAGGTTGCTCACCGAGCCTGTAGGCCCCCACGTCATGCACATCCAGACCAAGCCAATGGCCGGTGCGGTGCATGTACAGGTGGCGGTAGTCGCCTCGCTCGATGATGCCGTCCACATCCCCAATCAGCAGGCCCAGGTCCACCAGGCCCTCCACCAGAATTCGCAGGGCGGTGTCGTGCACCGCCTCCGCGGTGCCACCTGGAGCCACAACGGCAACCGCAGCTTCCTGAGCCTCCAGCACCAGGCTGTAGAGCTCCCGCTGTTCCACCGTGAAGCGGCCATTCACCGGGAAGGTACGGGTGATGTCGCCGTTGTAGTAATCCTCCAGCGAACAACCGGCATCGATCAGCAGCAGGTCACCGTCCTGCAGCGGGGCCGTGTTGGCGGTGTAGTGCAGCACGCAGGCGTTATCACCACCAGCAACGATGGATCCGTAGGCCGGACCGCGGGCCCCGTTGCTGCGGAAGTGGGCCTCCATCGCCGCCTGCACCTCGGCTTCATTCATGCCCGGGCGGGTGATCGATCGGGCCAGCTCGTGGGCTTCTGAGGAGATGCGGCAGGCCTCCCGTAGACGCTCCAACTCATGGGACTCCTTGCGCAGCCGCAGGCGATGCAGGATCGGCGTTGGTGCCACCAGGCCCAGGGCCGCCGTCCCCGTGCGGGCATAGGTATCCAGTTGCCGCCCCCAGGCCGAAAGCACCATCGATTCCACAGACGTGTTTCGGCCCACCCGGAAGGCGATGGCTTCGGCACCGGCGAGGTACTCGGGCAGTTTTTCGCTCAGCTGATCCAACGGATGGGCCAGGTCCGCGCCATAGCGCTCTACCGCGCCTTCGGTGCCCCAGCGGAAGCCGGTCCACACCTCAGCCGCCGGATCCTTGGGCTGCACGAACAGCACGTAGCGCTCGCCTTCCGGACGATGCGGCAGCAGCAGAGCCACCGCATCCGGTTCATCAAAACCGGTGAGGTAAAAGAAATCGCTGTCCTGCCGGAAGGGCCATTCGCAGTCGGCGTGATGAGTCGCCAATGCCGCGGCCGGAATCACCGCGGCGGCAGCACCGAGTTGCTCCATGAACAGGGCGCGACGACGCGCGTGGATGCCGGAGTCGAAACCGTTCACAGCAGCAGAGCGTTCAGAGGAACAGGATGGCAGTTGGAAAGGCCGAACTGGCCAGGGCCTCTACGATGCAAGGAGTTTCAGACGGCAATGAGCTCCGATCTCCTGGTGCTGTTGCTGCTGGTTTTGGTGGTGCTGCTGGGTTCGGCCCTCTGTTCCGGAGTGGAAGCCGCGCTGCTGACTGTGAATCCGATCCGGGTGCACGAGCTGGCGGCCCGGGAACGCCCTGTGGCCGGGGCCCGGCGGCTGGCGAAGTTGCGTCAACGGCTTGGGCGCACCCTGTCGGCTCTGGTGATCGCCAACAACGGCTTCAATATTTTCGGCAGCCTGATGCTGGGCGGTTATGCCGCCTGGGTATTCGAGCAGCGCAACATCAGCGGTGTGGCCCTGCCGGTGTTCTCGGTGGGACTCACCGTCCTGGTGATCCTGCTGGGGGAAATCCTGCCCAAAGCCCTCGGAAGCCGTCTGGCCCTGCCGGTGGCCCTGGCTAGCGCACCCCTGTTGCATTGGCTCGGCCTGGCGCTGCGGCCGCTTGTGCTGCTGCTGGAACGGATGCTGCCGGCCATCACCGCCGAAGCAGAACTCAGCACCAATGAAGAGGAGATCCGTCTGCTGGCTCGCCTGGGCTCTCAGAAGGGAGAGATCGAAGCTGATGAAGCCGCGATGATCGGCAAGGTGTTTCAACTCAACGACCTCACCGCCCGCGACCTGATGACGCCGCGGGTGGCGGCACCCACCCTGGATGGGAGCCTCAGCATCGAAGCCCAGCGGGCCAAGCTGATGAGCACCAACGACCCCTGGTGGGTGGTGCTGGGCGATCAAGTGGACAAGGTGCTTGGCGTAGCCAGCCGCGAGCGGGTGCTCACTGCCCTGTTGGAGAACCGCGGCCTGCTCACACCCGTTGACCTCTGCGAACCGGTGGAATACGTGCCCGAGATGATCAGGGCCGATCGGCTGCTGACGGGCTTTCGGCGCGACAGCGGTGGCGTGCGCGTGGTGGTGGATGAATTCGGTGGCTTTGTCGGCGTGATCGGGGCCGAATCGGTGCTGGCCGTGCTGGCCGGCTGGTGGCGCAAGCCGGCAGCATGAGCGGGATGCAACCCACCCCGCCCCATACCGTTGAGCGCTGCCAGCTGCTGCTGGAGCACTGGCGCAGTCAGCTTCAGCTGAGCCCACGGGACCAGGGACTGCTGGGGGGTGAATTGCGGCTGCTGGATCGTCAACTGCAACGGCTGCAGCAACGACGCCTGCGCATTGCTCTGTTTGGTCGGGTGGGGGTCGGCAAATCCAGCCTGATCAATGCCTTGATCCGCCGGCCACTGCTGGCAACGGATGTCGCCCACGGCAGCACCCGCCATCAGCAGGCGGTGGACTGGCCCGTGGAGATTGCCGGGCTGACCAGGGTGGAACTGGTGGACACCCCCGGCATTGATGAAATCCATGCCGCCGGGCGGGCTCGCTTGGCCTCCCGCGTGGCCATGGGGGCTGATCTGGTGCTGCTGGTGGTGGACAGCGACCTGACCCGGGCCGACCTGGAGGCCTTACAAACGCTGCTGGAGAGCGGCAAGCCCCTGCAGCTGGTGCTGAACCGGAGCGACCGCTGGCCAGAGCAGGACCGTGCCGAACTGCTGCGCAGCATCCGCGCCCGGCTGCCGGTGGATCTGCCGATCACCGCGGC
Source organism: Synechococcus sp. N5 (assembly GCF_900473925.1). Lineage (NCBI taxonomy): Bacteria > Bacillati > Cyanobacteriota > Cyanophyceae > Synechococcales > Synechococcaceae > Synechococcus > Synechococcus sp. N5. Next base: position 137,659 of record NZ_UCNI01000007.1, read on the forward strand.
AGCGGCAGCGCCCCGCAGCCCCCAGATCCAGGCCGATGGACGGGTACGCAGCATGATCACGACGCCGCAGGTGCAGGATCTGCAGAAGCAGCTCTGCCGGCAGCTGGAGAACGAAGGCACCCTGCTGTTGGCGATTCAGTCGCTGCGCCAGGCCGACCGCTTCCAGAGGGCCTGCCAAGAACTGCGGCTGCAACAGCACCGCCGCACGGCCCAGAGCCTGATCGGTCGTTATGCAGCCGCCAAGGCCACCGGCGTGGCCGTCAACCCTGTAATGGCATTGGACATGGCCGGAGGCATGGCCTGCGACACCGCCCTGGTGCTGCAGCTCAGCCGTCTCTACAACCTGCCGATGACGCCAGCGGCGGCACGGCTGCTGCTCACCCGACTCTCCAGCCACAACGCCTTGTTGGGCGGGGTGCAGCTGGGGCTGGCGGCCCTCAAGCAGGCCCTGCTGCTGCTGGTACCGGTGAGCGGCGGCGGCAGCTTGGCCCCTGCAGCCCCGGTGGCCCTGGCCCAGGCCGCCCTGGCGGTGCATGCCAGCCGCCGAACGGGGCGTCTGGTGGCGCAGCAGTTGCTGCGCCGGCGGGGTGGACAACCCGGTGCGCTGTTGCACCGCCTGGCCGAACGAGATCCCGTGGTGCACCACTGGCTGTTGCGCTGGCCCAAAGCCCTGGAGCAGGATCTGCAACCACTGCTGCCCTGAGATGACCGCTGCTGCCATCGCCTTGCTGGGCACCAGCGCCGATCCACCCACCCGCGGCCATCAGGTGCTGCTGGAGGGGCTGTTGAACCGCTACGGCCAGGTGGCGACATGGGCCAGCGAAAACCCCCTGAAAGAGCACGATGCCCCCCTGGAGTTGCGAGCGATGCTGCTCGGCCAGCTGGTGCAGCAACTGCAGGATGAACGTCTCGAGCTGGCCCAGCATCTGAGCAGCCCTTACACCTTGATCACCTTGCAACGGGCCGCCCAGCATTGGCCTGATCGCAATCTTGTGTTTGTGGTTGGCAGCGATCTCGCTGGCCAGATTCCCCGCTGGAAACAGAGCGATTGCTGGCTGCCGCAGTGCCGCCTGGCCATCGCCCCCCGCAAGGGTTGGCCCCTCGAGGAGGCGACGCTGCAGGCCCTACGCGATCTGGGCGGACAGGTGGAGCTGCTGGATCTGGAGGTTCCCGCCACCGCCAGTTCGCAACTGCGCCAGCGACCGAATCAAGCTCAGATCCCTGAAGCGGTGTGGCCGCTGTTGCTCCAGCACAATCTGTACGGCCTTTCGGGGAGCCTCTGCTGATGCGCATTGCCCTGGCGCAACTCAACCCCGTGGTCGGCGACTTCGAGGGCAACGCGAAGCGGATTCTGGAGGCCGTGCGCAGGGCAGAAGAGCAGGCTGTTGAGCTGGTGCTCACCCCTGAACTCTCCCTCTGGGGGTATCCCCCTCGGGACCAGTTGCTCGAGCCCAGCCGCATCCAGCAACAGAACACGGTGCTGCAGTGGCTGGTGAACCAACTGAACAGCAGCGTCACCCTGTTGGTGGGAGCTGCGCTGCCAGCAACAGATGCCCGCAGTCCACGGCTGCACAACGGTGTGGTGCTGGTGAATCGCCTGGGCTGGCGGCCGATTGCCCAGAAACAACTGCTGCCCAGTTACGACGTCTTTGATGAGCGGCGCTACTTCCGCCCCGGTGATGGCCCCTGCCTGCTCAGCCTGCCCAACGGGAAACGACTTGGCCTCACCATCTGCGAAGACCTCTGGGTGGATGACGGCCTGCAGCGCGAGCGCCTGGACGGACCGGATCCCATCGATCAACTGATCCCCGAACAGCCGGATCTGGTGATCAATCTGGCGGCTTCCCCCTTCGATGCCTCCAAGCCAGCCTTGCGCCAACAACTGGCGGCGGCGGCGGCGCAACGCCTCAATTGCCCACTGATCTACCTCAATCAAGTGGGGGGCAACGACGAGCTGGTATTCGACGGGGCCAGTTTTGTGGTGGAAGCCGATGGCGCCGTGCAGCTGGAGCTCCCCGTCTGTGAGGAGCACCTGGCGGTCTGGGACAGCGGCCATCCCACCCCTGTGCAGTCCCACGGCCAGATTCAACCCATGGATCCCCTGGAGCGGCTGTTCCGCGCCCTGGTGCTTGGGGTGCGTGACTACGCCCGGAAATGCGGGTTCAAGAAGGCATTGCTGGGGTTGAGCGGCGGCATCGACTCAGCGCTGGTGGCCGTGATCGCCAGCGCAGCCCTTGGGAACGAGGCGGTCTCAGCGCTGTTGATGCCCTCCCCCTGGAGCTCTTCAGGATCCATCGACGACGCCTTGGCCTTGGCCGAACGGTTGGGGCTGCAGACCAACACGGTGCCGATCGCCGGCCTGATGGAGGGCTACGACCAGGCCCTCACCGCACCGCTCGGAGCAACGCCCCAGGGCGTGACGGCGGAAAATCTGCAATCACGCATTCGCGGCACCCTGCTGATGGCCGTGGCCAACCAGCAGGGCCAACTGCTGCTCACCACCGGCAACAAATCCGAGCTGGCCGTGGGGTACTGCACCCTCTACGGCGACATGAACGGCGGGCTTGCGGTGATTGGCGATCTCTACAAAACCAGCGTGTTTGCCCTGTGCGACTGGCTCGACAGCGACGCAGCCCGGGGCTGCCGCCAGGCGCTGGGACTCCCGACCCACGGGGAGCTGGTGGGGGAGGCGATTCGACGCAAACCCCCGAGCGCCGAGCTCAGGCCTAACCAGAAAGACAGCGACTCCCTGCCCGACTACGACGCCCTGGACGCCCTGCTCAAAGCGCTGATCCAGGAGCGCCAGTCTGGACCAACCCTGGTGGCGGCCGGCCATGATCCCGCCCTTGTTCAACGGGTGGAACGGTTGCTGAAACGGGCCGAGTTCAAGCGACGCCAGGCGGCACCATTGCTCAAGGTGAGCCCCCAGGCCTTCGGCAGCGGCTGGCGGTTGCCCATTGCAGCGGCCTAAAGCCATCCCACCCTTGAGATGTGGCGGGTTGCTCGCAGCGGAGCCAGATTGAAGAGATCTCCTTGAAGCCGCCATGGCAGCCTCCGTTCTCTCGGCCCCGATGGCCAGCATCGGTGTGCCGAAGGAGATCAAGCTCGATGAGCAGCGCGTGGCGCTGACTCCCGATGCGGTGCGGGAACTGGTGAGCCAAGGCTTGGAGGTGCGCATCGAAACCGGAGCCGGGGCTGGAGCGGGAATCGGTGACGACGCCTTCGCCGCCGCCGGTGCCCAAATGGTGAGCCGCGACGAGGCCTGGGGCGCCCATTTGGTGGTGAAGGTGAAGGAACCGCAGGCGGAGGAATTTGTCTATCTGCGGAAGGACATGGTGCTGTTCACCTACCTGCACCTGGCCGCCTATCCCAGCGTTGGCGAGGCTCTGCTGGAGGCAGGCACCGCTGCCATCGCCTACGAAACCGTGCAGCTGGAGAACGGCAGCCTGCCGTTGCTGGCACCGATGAGCGAAATCGCGGGGCGCTTGGCGGCCCAGGTTGGAGCTCACCTGCTGGAGAAACCCCACGGCGGCCGCGGCGTGCTGATGGGGGGCTGCACCGGCGTGCAACCGGCCCGGGTGGTAGTGCTTGGCGCCGGCACCGTGGGATGGAATGCCGCACGAACGGCTGCCGCCATGGATGCCGAGGTGTTGCTGCTCGACCGCTCACCCCAGCGGTTGCGCAGCCTGGAGGCCGACCGGCGCGGTCGCTTGATGAGTGTGGTGAGCAGCCGCGGGCTTCTGGAACGGTTGGTGCCAACGGCGGATCTGGTGATCGGAGCCGTGCTTACCCCCGGTGGGCGCGCCCCCACCCTGGTGGACGAGCAGATGGTGAAGCAGATGCGGCCCGGTTCGGTGATCGTGGATGTGGCCATCGACCAAGGCGGCTGCATCGCCACCAGCCAGGAGACAACCCACCGCGATCCCACCGTGACCATCCACGGCGTTCAGCACTACGCGGTGGGCAACATGCCTGGTGCGGTTCCGTTCACCTCCACCGAAGCCCTGGTAAGCGTGACCCTCCCGTACATCCTGGGCATCGCCGGACGAGGTCTGGAGGAGGCGGTGACGGAACGACCGGAACTCATCTCCGGCCTGAACACGGTGCAGGGATCGGTCTGCCACCCCGGCGTGGCCAAAGCACTGGGGGTGCCGCCGCGGCATCCGATGGCCTGCCTGCGTTAGCCCTCCAAGTGGAGTGCACCCACATAGAGCCAAGGACCATCCTCCGCGCCGTCGCGCCGCTGAAACAGGGAGGTTTCCTTCAGCACCCCACCGCGGTAACGGGCTTCAAACTGCACCGTTCCCTCCAGATCCCGAGGGCCGCCGGCGCTGACAGCCAGCACAGTCAAGCCGAGCCAACGGGTCTGCCGGCAACTCCGCTCCAGGGAACGACGCCGCTGCTGTGCTGGAACATCCGGCTCGGGATGGGTGGCCAGCAGATAGGCGATCTGGCCACGCGCAAAAGCTGAATATCTGGAGCGCATCAGCTGTTCAGCCGTTTCGGCACGCCGATCGCCGCGATGCAGGGGCCCGCAGCAGCTGCGATAAACACCACCCCCACAGGGGCAAGGGCTCTGATCGAAGGCTCCACCGAAACCGCCAGGCATCAATCCAACCGTTGCAGCGCTGGTAGTGGCCGGCCCAGCGAAGCCGGACTCAATCCCTCCCGCAGCGCCAGCACCAACCCTGCTGCCTCGCTGTAACTGCTGGCCTGAAGAACGCCCTGGCTCAAGCCAAGGGCATCGGCCGTGACCGACAGCACCGCGGGGTTCTCCACTGTGATCAGCGGAACATTCCGTTCCAGACAAGCCAGCACCGCTTCACCCCCCAGGGCGCCTGCGGGCACCACAACCGCCCCCAATTGCGTCGCATCAAGATCGCCAGGCTGCCGGTGGGCGCTCACCAGATCCGGTGCCCGGCTCAGCCCCACCAGCACGCAGGCCAGGAAGGTGTAGCCGAGCTCCTCACCCGCCGCCCTTGGATCCAGCTTCGGATCCAGGGGCAAGGGGTCCAAGGCCGGAGCGTGGGCACAGGGGATCTGCAGGCGCTGCACCAGCAGGTGGCTGATCACCGCTTCAGCACCGGCCAGAGCATCCACGCCACTGCCCTGTCGATACGCCGCCAACGCGTCACTCTCCGGATCCTCCGGGAAGCGGGCCACCACTGCAATCGCCGTCGCACCGGCCTGCTTCAAGCGTTCACCGGCTCGCAACAAGGCATCAGGACGCCCCAATCGCCCCCAGCTGGCGCCACTGGCACCACACTCAAGCGTCACCTCAAGCGGCGCATCCGTGGAAACCACCGGACCGATCTCCAAACCCAGGCTGGCTCGGCAGCCCTCAGCCACCTGAATCTGGCGCTGGGCCAGCTCGGGCTCGATGCCGGCATCCAGCAGCAAGCCGATCCGTTGCCTTCGCACCGGCCGCAGGGCCCAGTCACCCACGGCAAACCGATCGAGGCCATAACCCTCCACATAGAGCACGCGGGAATCGCTCCAATACAGCGAAGCCCCGTTCATCACATTGGGATGGGTGATCAGGCAGCCGCTCGCTGCAGCCAGCAAGCGGGCTGACGGCAGGGCGTCACCGGCGTAGCCACCGATGTCACAACCGATGCCCGTGGGCACCAGCATCAACGTTGGCATCGGTGCCGAGCTCACGCGTTGATCACTGCCTCCACTTGAAGCGTGCGAGCACCATCGGCACTGGAGTGCACTGCGGTAAGAGCCCAACGCAGCAGATCACCCTCCTGAGCCAACTGCTGACGGATCCAGCTGCGCAGCTCAACCAATGGCACATCAGCAGGCCAAGGAAACTGGCGTTGCAGGCTGGTGAGCCTCACTTCTGGTATTGACCGAACTGGGCTTCGTAGAGCGCATCCTCTTGCCCCGCCTTGAGGGTGAGATCAGCCCGCGGGAAAGCCACGCACAGCAGGCTGTAGCCCTGCTGCTGAAGCTCACCCTTCACGCCCATGGCATCGGGCTGCTCAACACTGCCCTCGCTGATCACTGCAGCACAAGTGGTGCATACCCCGGAGCAGCAGGAGCTGGGGAGGGTGATGCCAGCGGCCTCAGCAGCATTCAGCACCGTCTGGTCAGCGCGGCAGGGGAAGCTGTGGGTTTCGCCTTCGAACTCGGCGCGGACGGTGTATGTGGCCACGTCGGACATGCCGGGCTCAACAAGGAAGACGCCGCATTCTCTCAGGCAATGGGCTCGTCCAGCGAGTCCCAATGGCGGGGGTGGGGCGCCATATATTCCGGCGAACCACCCTGCACGGGTGCTGTCAGCACGAAATCAAAACTGATGGAACAGCGCAGCTCGTCTGGGGCGTCGTTGGGCAGAACGCTGTGGTGCAGGCTCGACGGAAACAGCACCAGCAAACCGGGGCGTGGGGCCAGATCCCAGTGGGCCTGATTGAACGGGTGGCCTTCAGCAATCGGGCCGCCGTAACCCACCGCCAAACCCGCCACCAACTCATTGGGTTGATGGGACGCATGCAGCCGCAACATGCCTTCTTCTCCCGAGCCGTTACCCGTGAGGTACAGAACAGCACTGAGATGGGCATTGGGGTGATGGTGGCGGCCAACCGCTTGATCCCAATCACTGATCACCGGCCAGCAACGCTGCAGATGCAGGGCCACTTGGCTTCGCTCAAACCCAAGCGAATCGAGATAACTCCAGGCCTGCTGAACGACCAACTGAGCCAAGGCCTGAAAGGGCTGCTGTTGATGCAGCTGCCACACCCCATGCAGGTCCCCCGTCCAGGCGCAGCCTTCATTGGGGTTGCCCTCGGCCTCGCCGCGAAGCTCCAGCAGAGCCTGCATGCAGGACGCCTGCTGCAGAGGCTCGAGAGGAAGTTGCGTCGTTGCCACGACGGTGGGGAAGAGCTGATGAAGCTGAAGCACGCCCACGCCCTCAAACCGCTCCGCTTCACCGTAAACACAGCACAAAAAAGCCGGCCCCGAAGGACCGGCTGTCTATGAATCGATCGACCGAAATGGTTAGCCAACAGCGGCCGCACCGCCTGCAACTTCCAGGATCTCCTGGGTAATCGCAGCCTGACGGGCCTTGTTGTAGTCAAGGGTGAGGCTCTTGGCCAATTCCTTGGCGTTGTCGCTGGCGTTGTTCATGGCCGTCATCCGGCTGGCCAGCTCGGAGGCTGCCGATTCCTGCAGGGAACGCAGCATCTGGTTCTGCAGATACAGCGGAAGCAGTGCATTCAGCAACTGTTCAGGGGTCTGCTCAAACACGATATCCGAAGGAACCTTCGGCTCGGTGTTGGCAGGGCCTGCACCAGGCTCCACCGTCAGAAGGCCGTCCTTGGTGGTGAGACGGAAGATCTCATCCTCGGGATCAGCGATGTCCTGAGGATCCAAGGGCAGAAGGGTCTGAACCACGGGCTTGCAGCTCACCAGGTTGATGAACTTGGTGAAGATCAGCTCAACGCGGTCAGTGCTTTCGGCCAGGAACTCAGCCAGCAGATCCGTGGAGATCGTGTTGGCTTCATCGGCGGTGGGCACCTGTTCCAGACCGGAGAAGGTGGCCTGGATCGGGTAGTCCCGACGGGTGAAGTAGCCGATGGCTTTGGTGCCGATCAGCAGCAGCTTCACGTCGAAGCCCTTTCCCTTCAGCTCAGCAAAACGCTGTTCCGTGCGCTTGATGATGTTGGCGTTGTAGCCACCACACAGGCCGCGATCGCCGGTGACCGCCACCAGGGTGATGGTCTCCACATTGCGCTGCTGCATCAGGGGAGATGCCGCATCTTCGAAACCCATGCGGGACTGGAGGTTTTCCAGGATCCGGGCCAGCCGATCCGCGAAGGGACGGCTGCGGAGCACTTGCTCCTGGGCGCGGCGCACCTTGGCCGCAGCCACCAGGCGCATGGCCTCGGTGATCTTGCGGGTGTTTTTGACCGACTTAATTCGGTCTCGGATTTCCTTGAGATTCGCCATGTCGGCAGCTCCTTCAGGCCGCGGAGGCGACCATGGTGGACACGACTTCGGTGATGGCGTCCTTGAGGATCACCTCAGCCTCAGGGCTCATCACTTTCTTCTCCTGGATTTCGGTGATGAACTCAGCCTTGTTGGACTTGAGGTACTCACGCAGTTCGCGGGAGAAATCAACAACCTTGTCGACGGGGACGTCGTCGATCAGGCCCTTCACACCGGCGTAAACGATGGCGACCTGCTCAGCCAGGATCAGGGGACTGAACTGAGGCTGCTTGAGCAGTTCACGCAGACGCTTGCCGCGCTCCAGCTGCTGCTGGGTGGAAGCATCCAGGTCAGAAGCGAACTGGGAGAAGGCGGCCAGCTCGTCGAACTGGGCCAGCTCCAGCTTGAGGGTGCCGGCAATCTTCTTGATGGCCTTGGTCTGGGCAGCACCGCCCACCCGGCTCACGGAGATACCCACGTTGATCGCAGGACGCAGACCGGAGTTGAACAGGTCAGAGCTGAGGAAGATCTGACCATCCGTGATCGAAATCACGTTGGTGGGGATGTAGGCCGAAACGTCACCGGCCTGGGTCTCAATGATCGGCAGGGCGGTCATGGAACCCTTGCCCATAGCGTCAGACAACTTGGCTGCACGCTCGAGCAGACGGCTGTGGCAGTAGAAGACGTCGCCGGGGTAGGCCTCACGACCGGGCGGACGACGCAGCAGGAGCGACATCTGGCGGTAGGCAGCAGCCTGCTTGGAGAGATCGTCGTAGATCACCAGGGTGGCCTTGCCCTTGTACATGAAGTACTCGGCAATGGAGGCGCCGGTGTAAGGAGCCAGGTACTGCAGCGCAGCGGGTTCGGAAGCGTTGGCCGCCACGATCACGGTGTAGTCGAGGGCGCCGCGCTCACGCAGCACTTCAACGACGTTGGCCACGGAAGCAGCCTTCTGACCCACGGCGACGTAGACGCAGATCATGTCCTGATCCGCCTGGTTCAGGATCGTGTCGATCGCGATGGCAGTCTTGCCGGTCTGGCGGTCACCAATGATCAGCTCGCGCTGGCCACGGCCGACGGGGATCATCGCGTCGATGGCGGTGATGCCGGTCTGCATCGGCTCATGCACCGACTTGCGCTGAATGATGCCGGGCGCCATGGATTCGATCAGGCGCGTCTCGCTGGTGGCGATTTCACCCTTGCCGTCGATAGCACGGCCCAGGGAGTTCACCACCCTGCCCAGCATGGCTTCACCGACGGGCACAGCAGCAATCTTGCCGGTGGCCTTCACCGTGCTGCCTTCCTGGATGCCGTATCCCTCACCCATGAGCACCGCGCCGACGTTGTCGTCTTCGAGGTTCAGGGCGATGCCTTCGGTGCCGTCCTCGAATTCGAGGAGCTCACCGGCCATGGCTTGCTGCAGGCCGTAAACGCGGGCGATGCCGTCGCCCACGGTGAGAACGGTGCCGACATTGCTGACGGAAACCGACTTGTCGTAGTCCTCAATTTGCTGCTTGAGGATGGCGCTGATCTCGTCGGGACGGATGGAAACCATGGCGTGTGATCCCAGCTGGGAGTGGGGGGGGAAGAAGCGGTGGAGGAAGAAGTGAGGTCAGCTCGCCTTGGCGAGTGCCAGACCGAGGCGACGAACCTGGCCAGACAGGCTGGCGTCGATCACCTGAGATCCGAGACTCACGACGAAACCGCCGATTAGGGACGGATCCACACTGAGGTCGATGTCGACCTTGTTGGTGCCGGCCATGGCCTGCACCTTCTTGGAGAGGGCCGCTTGCTGCTCTTCGCTGAGAGCCTGGGCTGAGCGGACCTGAGCCAGGGTGATGCCCTGCTGCTCGCGATAGAGCTCGAGGTAGCGAAGCATCACCGCATCGAAGGCAAGGAGTCGCTGCCGATCCGCCAAGACCTTGAGAAGGTTGAGAACGGACGGGGTGACCTGCTCACCCACGAGGGCCTTGAGGGCCTGCTTTTTGGCATCCGGCTCAAGAACCGGAGACACCATGGCGTCGCGGAAGTCTTCGGAGTCGTTCCAGATCGCAAGCAGTTGCTTGCATTGATCAGCAACGGTTTCAGACTCACCTCGGGCTTCAGTGACCTGAAGCAATGCTTCGGCGTAGGGGGTGGCCAGAGAGTTGAGGAGAGGCATCAGGCGTTCTCCAGATTTTTGATGGTGGAATCGATCAACTTGGCCTGAGCACTGGCGTCGAGACGACCTGGAAGCTGGGCAAGAACATTGTCGATTGCCGCCAGAGCAGCTTCACGACGGAGGCTGTCCTTGATCCGGGCAGCATCGGCCTCTGCATCAGCATCGGCACCGGCCTTGACGGCAGCCATCGCAGAGATGGTGCGCTTCTCGCCTTCGGCACGAATGCCTGCGGCGCGGGCCTGACCATCAGCACGAATCTTCTCGGCTTTCTGCTGGGCAGCAGCCAACTCGGACTGAGCCTGGCTCAGGTTTTCGGTGGCGGTCTTCAGGCGGGACTCTGCGTCCTGCAATTCCTGAAGGATGGCGGCGCGGCGGCGTTCCAGGATTCCTCCCAGGAAACCGCGCAGGAACCAAACCAGGAGACTGATCACAATGACCAGGTTGACCAGATTGGTTTCGAGCGGATTGAAATTGAGAGACATCACGCGGCCAGCAAACGGTTGATGATCGTGGTGCTCAGCTGATCCACCTGGCCCTTGAGTTGGGTTCGGGCAGACTCACGCTCGGCCTCGATGGCACGACGGCTTTCCTCTTTGGTGCGGTTGGCTTCAGCTTCCGCCTGGGCCAGTGCTTCGCGGTAAAGCCGGTCAACTTCTTGTTCCGCCTCGATAATCACGGCCTGAGCGGCCTGGCGGGCACCTTTTAGCTGTTCAGCCAGATCAGCCTCCAGGCGTTCAACCTGGGCGAGCTTCTGCTTGGCATCAGCACGACTGGTGGAGATGTAGCCCTCGCGATCTTCCACGACCTTGCCGACCGGACGGAAGAAGAGGACATTGAGCAGGAAGGTGAGGAGAACCACCTGAACCGCCATCAGCGGAAGGGTGGCATCGAGGTCAAAAAGACCTCCCTCCGGAACACCTGCTTCAGCGAGCAGAAGCCAGGTCATGGAAAGGTGCGCTGGGAAGGAATCGAAACAAGAAGTTCAGGAGGGGGATCAGCGATCCCCCTGCACTGATCAGCCGGCGAAGGGGTTGGCGAACAGAAGCACCAGAGCCACCACCAGGCCGTAGATGGTCAGCGATTCCATGAATGCCAGGGACAGCAGCAGGGTGCCGCGGATCTTGCCTTCGGCTTCGGGCTGACGGGCGATGCCCTCAACAGCGCCGCCGGACGCGGTGCCCTGACCGATACCAGGGCCGATGGCGGCGAGGCCGACTGCCAGGCCAGCAGCCACAACGGAAGCGGCGGAGGTGATGGAATCCATGTTGGGTGGTGTAAGGGGAAGCGCTGGGAAGCGCTGTACGGAATGGACTTGGGGATCGGTTCCCCCCGCGCAGGGACATTCCCGAAGGAACGGGCCCGGGTGCAATGCCGGACCTGCGCGCGGATGTGTTTAGCAGATCGCCGTTCTCAGGCGATAGAGGAGGTCGGCTTTTAGTGGGCCTCGTGGAGGCCTTCACCGATGTAGAAGGACGCCAGGGTCGCGAAGATCAGAGCCTGAATGGCACTGGTGAACAGACCCAGAAGCATCACAGGCAGGGGCACGATCAGCGGAACCAGGTACACCAGCACGCCCACAGCCAATTCGTCGGCAAGGATGTTTCCGAACAGACGGAAGGAGAGGGAGAGAGGCTTGGTGAATTCCTCGATGATCTTGAACGGGAGCATGATCGGGGTCGGCTCCACGTACAGCTCGAAGAAGCGCAGACCCTTTCGGCTCAGGCCGGCATAGAAGTACGCCAGTGACACCAGCAGAGCCATCGCCACGGTGGTATTGATGTCGGCGGTGGGAGCGCCGAGCTCACCCTCAGGGAGTTCGAAGATCTTCCAGGGGATCAGGGCTCCACCCCAATTGCTCACGAAGATGAACAGGAACAGGGTGCCGATGAACGGCAGCCAGTCGCGGTAGTACTTCTCGCCGATGTTGTCGCGGGCGATGTCGCGGATGAAATTCCAGAGGAATTCGAGCAGGTTCTGCAGACCGATCGGGTCACGCTTCATCCCGCGGGTGCCGACAAGCACCACAGCCAGGAGGATGCCGATCAGGATCCAGGAGCTCAGGAACACCTGACCGTGCAGATACAGATCGCCGATCTGCCAGTACAGGTGGTGACCCACTTCCAGTTCAGCGAACGGGAGTGGTAAGGGCAACAAAGCCATGGGTGCAGAGGAAAGTGCTCAGACTCAGCGGTCGTCGAAGACGTGCTGAAGAATCAGGGCGGGCTTGTAGAGAAGGAATCCCAGGAACGCCGGCAGCAGATCGAGCTGAGGCAGCTTGGCCGAACCAACCACAAGCAGGGTTGGAACGATGAGCTGAAAACGCCCCAGTCCACGGGACTGGTCACTGAGCCGGGCCACACTGCGAGCCAACAAGCGCACGTACAAAAGTCCGGCGCAGGAGCCCACAAGAACACTGACGGCCACCGAGAGATTCATGGTGAGAGCCACGATCGGAACCGTGACGAGTGACACCAGAACGGTGGCCAACAGCAGGCGACGTTGAAGACGGTAAAAATCTTCCAAGCGCTGCCTGAAATGGCGCGCGGAATCTATCACGCGTTCGCTGCAGTTATTCCTGCAACAGAAGCAGCTGGCGATCCACAAGATCGCGGATCTGATCCGGAGACGCAAGGGCCCCCAGCCTCTGTTCCGGCTGCTCAGCGACAGTCCGCAGCAGGGAGCGGTCGGCATCCGTGAGCTGAATGGGCTCCATGTTGCGACCAAGAATCGGATCGGGTTCCCCCCAGAGGCAGGGCTGAACCAAACCCCTGGCAAGGCCCAGGGCCTCATCACTCCAGCGGGCTCGCTCCACGGGTGCCGCAGAGAGAAAGAACTCGAAGTGGCTGATGTCGGGATCCAGCTGCTCCACAAGCTCCCACTGCTGACGCGGTGGCAAGGCCTGGGCTCGCTCCAGCAGTTCTCCCTGCAGAAGGCGGGATGGATCCCAAACCTCCGGATTGGAGAAGCCGGCGAAATGCAGACCCGCCGTTTCGATGAACGCGAAAAGACGCTCGAGGTTGTAACTGGTTTCCTGCGGGTGCAGGTACATGTCCGCGAAATTTGCGTCAGGTGCGCAATCCACGGCCCAGCGTTCCCGGTGATGACGGGCAAGGCGGTTGCCCTCAGGCAGGGTCTCGAACAGCTCCCGCCCCAGATGCAGGCCCTCCGAGCCTGTGCCGGCATTCAGAAGACTCAGCGCTTTCTGGGTGCGGTGGATCTCCCAGCGACCGGCATCGGCATAAAGAAAGAGATGCAGCAGACCCGACGGAGCCAGGCGATCCGCCAGGGAGCGCAGCCCCGCTTCCGGCTGATCCAGGTGATGCAACACCCCCACCGAGTTGATGTAGTCGAAGGCCCCTTCGTCGGCCAGATCAAGAAGACTGCGCCGCTCCTGACGCAGGGAGGTCACTTGCTCAGGCGCCCCGGAGCGCTGGCAGCGTTCCCGCGCCACCGCCAGAGCCCCATCACTGATGTCCACCCCGAGCACGTCAGCACCCGGATTGAGATGGCAGAGGTAATCGGTGCTCACCCCGGTTCCGCAACCGGCATCGAGGATCCGCGGCGCCTCCATCCCTGCAGGGATCGAGCCGTGCACAGCGGCCAGAACGCTGCGATGACACCAACGCCAGTTGTATCCAGGTGGCGGGCCGTCCTGCAGTGGATCCCCCGGGAAGGGGAAGCGGTCATAAAACGCACTCACCACGGGAGTCGCAGCATCACTGGGCTTGGGGTGGGTCATGCAGCGCTGATTTCGCGCCTGCGAGCTTTTCACGTCAGACCCGTGGATCCCCTGCAGCACCGCAAGGCCTGCAAACATTTGTTCATGGGGCCACGGAGGGCCATCCCAGCAGCCGTAACGTGGCGCGATCCGGCTTGCTTTCGTCGATGACAGTGACCGCCAGCAGCGGCAGCCCGCGCGTGTCTCCCCAACTGTTCGACACGCTGCCGCTCTCCAGCGTCCGTCAGGCAGAGCAGCAGGACCGTTTCCCTGACAACGGGGAACTCGACAGTCTTGTGACCTTCTTCCGAACCGGTCAGGACCGGATCGAAGCGTCCCGCATCATTGCGGCCAACGCCGAGGCCATCGTGGCCCGCGCCGCCAACAGAATTTTTGTGGGAGGAACGCCCCTCTCCTTCCTTGAAGCGCCTCTAACAACGGGCGAAAGCGCACGTTCAACAGGTCAGGAAGGCACTCCGCTGGCTGCTGACCAAGCAGCGTTTGAACAGTCGGTGCGCACCTTCACCGGCGACAGCAACAGCACCAAGCGGGGCAACTTCCTCACCCGCCTGCTGGAAGGAGCCGGCGGCGATGCCGACGTGCGGGTTGTGCTCCCCACCGGTTTCAACGCCATCAGCGTGGCCAAGTACGGCCCGGCCTTTATGCGCAAGTCGGTGCGCGACATGGGTTGGTTCCTGCGCTATGTGGGCTATGCCCTGGTGGCAGGTGACCCCAGCATCCTCGCGGTGAACACCCGCGGCCTGAGGGACATCCTTCTGGAGAACTGCTCTCTGGCGGCCACCAACGTGGCTCTTCAGGAGATGCGGGCTGCTTCAGCGGAACTGCTGCGAGATCGTCCTGAAGCCCGTCAGATGACCATCGACTGCTTCAACGTGCTCTTGCAGGAGCTGGCCATCCCCACCCCCAGCACGAAGCAGCGCCAGGGGAGTGCAGTGCAGCAGGGCCTGCAGCTGCCGGCGATCTATGCCCTGGCCTCAGAGGGACGCCAGCTGTTTGAAATGCGTCCCGGTCTGTCCGGAGCAGAAAAAGCAGAAATCATCCGCGCCGCCTACCGCCAGGTGTTTGAGCGCGACATCGCCAAGGGCTACTCCCAGACCCCCTGTGCGGACAAAGCCAGTGCCGTCGCCCAGGGACAGATCTCAATGCGTGAATTCGTTCGCGCCCTCGGCCGCAGCAAGGAATATCGCCAGCAGTTCCACGACGGTTTCGTCAACAGCCGCGTGGTGGAACTGGCGTACCGCCACTTCCTCGGCCGGGGCATCAGCTCCCTCGAGGAATTCCGCAAGTCGTTCGCGATCCTCAGCGACCAGGGCCTGAACGGTCTGGTGGATGTGCTGGTGAATTCCTCGGAATACGCCCAGGCCTTTGGGGAAGAAACCGTTCCCTACCTGCGGGATCTCGGCACCGAAGCTCAGGAGAGCGCCGGTTGGGGCTCCAATCGCAAGTTGTTCAAATTCAGCGCCCCATTCGATGGCGCGCCGCAATACGTCACCCTCTACGCCTCCTACCGCCAACCCTTTGCCGATCAGCACGTCTACGGCGGCGGCAATGATCCGGTGGCCAACCAGTACGGCGCCATCTTCCCCAGCGGAACCGCTTCGGTGGCCACACGGCCGGCGCCATACGGCTACGACAGCCGCCGCCTGCTGGTGAGCAACGGTCTCAACAGTCCCGGACAGCTGGACAGCGCCAGCTTCCGCGGCAGCCGCCCCCGCAAGGTGGGGCCACGGGTGGTCCGCCTTCAGCAGATCGCAACCGGGGGAACCGTCAATCCCCGTGGCGGCGGAAATCCCAGCGTTCGCACCACTGAAGCCAGCACCCAAGCCGTGATCAAGGCGGTATACGTACAGGTGCTGGGCAACGGTGGCTATGCGGGAGAACGCATGGGTTCAGCCGAAGCCCGACTCGAGAATGGTGACATCTCTCTGAAGGACTTCGTTCGCGCGGTCGCCCGCTCCGATGCCTTCCGTCGCCGCTACTGGAGTGGCCTTTACATCGTGAAGGCGATCGAAGTGATGCACCGCCGTCTGCTGGGACGACCCACCTTCGGCCGCTGGGAAATCGATGCCCTGTTTGACACCGCTGCCCGCCACGGCTTCTACGGGGTGGTGGACGCCCTGATCGACAGCCGTGAATACAGCGAAGCTTTTGGATCCGACACGGTCCCCTTTGAGCGATTCATCACCCCAGGCGATGTGAACGCCCGTCGTGCCCCCGGCTGGGCCCGCCCGCTCAATCTCGCCGCCGTGGCCGATCTCACCCAGAGCAGCCGCCCGGAGGCACGGCCATCGGAAGGCTTCCGCAGCAGTGGCACCATCACACCCCGCAACCTGGTCGACACCAAGTCGGCGTCCCAAGCAACCTGGACGCCCACCAGTGGCGCCAGCGGCGCCGACTCCCGTTGGCTGTCGGTGGTGCGCCAGCAAAGCCTGGCCTCGAAACAAACCGGCTTCCCGATGCGTCGGGCCAGCGGATCCGAGCCCAGCAAGCTTGAAGGCCCCTCATGGACGGTCAAGAGCCGCTCCGTAGCGACCGGCAAGACCCAGGCCCTCTCGACCATGGGGCAGGCACTGGCCAACGCCGATGCCTCTGGATTCCAGCTGCGGGAAGGGCTCCCGGCCATGCTGGAGCTGAAACAGCCCTGCAGCGAGTCTGAACTTCGCACCGTGCTTGATGCGACGTATCGGCAACTGCTGAACCGTGTCCCAACGGAAAGCGAGCGCCTGGTCTCCGCCGAGTCCCGACTGCGCAATCAGGACATCGACCTGCCTGATTTCATCACTGAAGTGGCCATGAGCGAAGCGTTCCAGAACCGCATCGCCTCCATGGCTCCGCTTCGGGCCGCATCCGCCGCAGGCCTGGCGCTGCTGGGACGGGCCACCACCCCAGCAGAGACCAGTCGCTTCCTGATCACCCGCGCTCAAGCAGGTCAGGGTGCAGCTGTCACCGAGCTGTTGGCGGAACGAATCAGCACAACCGTGCCCCGCATCGACGGCATGTCGACAGCCTCAGGGGTCAGCCAGGCCACCATCCAGCGCACGGCCTCGCTCTACCGCGGCAATGCCGGCCTGAATCCCCCCACGGGCGACGCGATCTGAGCCAAACGGCCATTTTCCTGACAAACAACAGCCCCAATTGCCAGCGGTTGTTCTTATTGGATCCCGGTGAAGTGCCGCTTCATCGGGATCATTTTGTGCGTCCTGGGAGCTTCTCGAAGCATGACGCAAATCGCAGTCATGGCAACGGCTTTCCAGACATGGTCGATGCCGTGAAGAACTGTTACCCGGGCAAAAATCCCAGGCCGTCGCCAGCGCAGAATGCCTCAGCCGAACCCAACGGAGCGGGGCCACAACGATCAGTGTTGACCGTTGTGAACAAGTCTCACTCCCGACGCTTCGACCCCCTGTCTCAGCCCTTAGTCTGAGACCCGATCCCTCGGGATCACCCTTTATTCACCGGATACCGGTCTCCTACGGGCGGCCGCTTGTTTCGAGGCAGAACTGCATGAGCATCGTCTCCAACTCGATCATCAACGCGGACGCCGAAGCCCGCTACCTCAGCCCTGGCGAACTCGACCAGATCAAAGCCTTCGTCACCGGCGGTCAACGCCGTCTGCGCGTGGCCCAGGTCCTGTGCGAGAGCCGCGAGCGCATCGTCAAGCAGGCTGGTGGTCAGCTGTTCCAGAAGCGTCCCGACGTCATCTCCCCCGGCGGCAACGCCTACGGCGAAGAGATGACCGCCACATGTCTGCGTGACATGGACTACTACCTCCGCCTCGTCACCTACGGCATCGTCGCCGGTGACGTCACTCCGATCGAAGAGATCGGCGTGATCGGTGCGAAAGAGCTCTACCGCTCCTTGGGCACTCCCCTGGAAGCCATGGCAGAAGCCGTGCGCGAGATGAAGATCGTCGCCATGGGCCTTCTCACCGGAGCCGACGCAGAGGAAGCCGGCACCTACTTCGATTACGTGGTTGGCGCCCTCGCCTGAACCGCTCGCTGAATTTCCCTCTCGTCTCCTCACGGATCCATGCAAGACGCCATCACCAACGTCATCAACAAGTCGGACGTCCAGGGCCTCTACCTGGACACGGCTTCGATGAGCAGCCTCGAGTCGTATTTCGCCAGTGGTGAACTGCGCGTGCGCGCTGCCGCCACCATCAGCGCCAATGCTTCGGCCATCATCCGCGATGCCGTGGCCAAGGCCCTGCTGTACTCGGACATCACCCGTCCCGGCGGCAACATGTACACCACCCGCCGCTACGCAGCCTGCATCCGCGACCTGGATTACTACCTGCGTTATTCCACCTACGCCATGCTGGCTGGCGACACCTCGATCCTCGACGAGCGTGTTCTGAACGGCCTCAAGGAGACCTACAACTCCCTGGGTGTGCCCATCGGCGCCACCGTTCAGGCCATCCAGGCCATGAAGGAAGTCACCGCAGGACTGGTCGGCCCTGATGCTGGCAAGGAAATGGGTGTCTACTTCGACTACATCTGCTCCGGACTCGGCAACTGAGCCCCATGCGGTTGTTCAAAGTCACCGCCTGCATTCCCAGCCCTGAAAAGGTTCGGACGCAGCGCGAATTGCAGAACACCTTCTTCACCAAGTGGGTGCCCTACGACAGCTGGTTCGCTGAACAGCAGCGAATCCAAAAGCAGGGTGGCCGCATCATCAAGGTGGAGCTCTGCACCGGGGGTCAGCAGGTCAACGTCGGCAACTGAATTCCGCTCCAAAGCGAATTCCGGGCCCGGTTCAACACCGGGCTTTTTTATTGGCCATCAACTCTGGAGGGTCTGCGCCACCAAGGCATCGAGATCCGGAAGAACAGCGGCATCTCCCTCCCCTAACCAAAGCACGTACTCGTGGTTGCCGGCCGGCCCGGTGATCGGCGAAGCCACCAAGCCCTGGGGCTGCCACCCCGATTCTGCTGCCGCTGCAATCACGGATTCAATGGCATCCCGGTGGGCCGAAGGATCACGCACCACACCGCCCTTGCCGACGCGACTCTTGCCCACCTCAAACTGCGGCTTCACCAGCACCAGAGCATCGGTGTCGGGGCCCTGCAACAGCCGACGCAAGGCCGGAAGAATCAGCCGCAGGGAAATGAACGACACATCGGTGACGGCCAAACTGGGCCAGGGATCGTCAGCCCCATAGAGATCGTCGGGTTGCAGATGGCGCAGGTTGGTGCGTTCCCGCAGCACCACCCGTTCGTCAGTCCGCAAGCTCCAGGCCGTCTGGCCGTAACCCACATCGACGCCATAAACACGAGAAGCGCCGTGCTGCAGCAAGCAATCGGTGAATCCCCCTGTTGAGATGCCGCCGTCCAGGCAGACACGCTCCATCACCGTCACGGGGAAGGCCTTCAAACCCGCCAGCAGTTTTTCGCCCCCTCGAGAAACAAAGCGAGGGGGCTGCTCAACCCGCAGTTCTCGCTCCGGCGTCACCTCTGTTCCGGGCTTATCCAACAGGGTGCCAGAGCCATCCCGCACCTTTCCAGCACGAATCAATTGCTGCGCCTGTTGGCGTGAACTGACCAATCCACGGGTCAGGAGTTCCAGATCAAGACGCTGTTTGGACGCCATTGCGACATAAAAGCAGACCGATCCCGAAGAAAACCGGCGATCCAGCGGCTGGAACGTGTTCTGCCTGGAGGATTTCCTCAATTCGCGTCGAGGGACGTGTCCAACCACCGCCCTAAACCCGCCAAGGTGGTGCCGCTATTGCGGCCGGGCAGCTTTGTGCGGCTCGATAACCAGCCCTCCGACCTGCCGCCCTTCCAAGTTCTTCACTGCCGCGGGGGACGCTGCTGGGTGCGCCAGCAATCCTGGGGATCCCACGTGCAATGGGAAGTTGAGCATGAGCGCTTGAACGTTGCATAAACGAAACCGCTGCTCACCAACGCCTGCAAAGACTCCCGGCCAATAATTCTGTTCAATCAGTGCCTTGGCAAGGCAACCATTTCACGGCTCAATGGAGCATTGACGCTGTTTGAGCAAACGTTTGGGTCAAGCGACAACCCTCCAAAGAGCTTCCAGACGACGGGGGCAACAAGAGGCTCAGAAGTCGACTCTGATCCAGCGGCTGCTGCCCCTGCCTTGGCAGCTCTGGCCTGCGGAAGCTCGCCTGCTGATGGGGCTGGCGGGATTCTGGAGTGTGGCAGGACTGGTGGTGCTCGCGTCCGCCAGTTGGTGGGTGGCCCTGCGAGAAATGGGCGACGGCGGCTTTTACCTCAAGCGACAGGCCATCTGGCTGATGGCCAGCTGGAGTTTGCTGGGCATCACGATCTCCACCAACCTGCGGCGCTGGCTTCGCTGGTCAGGGCCAGGGCTATGGATGGGCTGCCTGTTGATAGCCGCCACCCTGGTGATGGGCACCACGGTGAACGGCGCCAGCCGTTGGCTGGTGCTGGGCCCACTGCAGATGCAGCCCTCGGAGCTGGTGAAACCCTTTGTGGTGCTGCAAGCAGCCAACCTGTTCGCTCCCTGGAACCGTATGAGCCTCGACCAGAAGCTGCTTTGGCTGGGGAGCTTCGGCGGGCTGTTGCTGCTGATCCTCAAGCAACCCAACCTCTCCACAGCGGCCCTGATGGGACTCACCCTCTGGATGGTGGCCCTAGCTGCCGGCCTGCGCTGGCGCAGCCTGCTGGGCACCGCCCTTGCGGGATCGCTGCTGGGCACCGCCAGCATTTTGATCAATGAATATCAGCGGATCCGGGTGGTGTCGTTTCTAGATCCCTGGAACGATCCGATGGGAGATGGCTATCAGCTGGTGCAGAGCCTGCTGGCGATCGGATCGGGCGGTTGGATGGGGCAGGGCTATGGCCTCTCCACCCAAAAGCTCCAATACCTGCCGATCCAGAGCACCGATTTCATCTACGCGGTGTTCGCCGAGGAATTTGGATTCGTGGGCTCGGTGCTGCTGCTGCTGTTCCTGATGCTGGTGGCCTGGGTGGGGCTGCGGGTGGCCCTGCGCTGCCGAAGCAACCAGGCACGGCTTGTGGCCATCGGCTGCAGCACGATCCTGGTGGGCCAGTCGATCCTGAACATCGCGGTGGCCTCTGGGGCGATGCCCACCACCGGTCTGCCACTGCCCTTGATCAGCTACGGCGGCAACTCGCTGATGTCGAGCCTGGTGATCCTGGGCCTGCTGATCCGCTGTTCACTGGAATCCACCGGCTTGATCGGTGGGCGATCCCATGGGCGACAACGGTCGTTGCGTCAACGCTGAGCCTGGTCTGGTGACAGGCTTGCCTGGATAGGCTTTGCACACTCAAGGGCACCTGTGGATCTGCTGCTGCTCTCCGATATGGCTCAGAGCAGCGAAAAGCTGCTGCAGAGCGCCCTGGCGGATCCAGGTCCACTGACGCTGGCACTGGTGTTTGGTGGCGGCGCCCTCACGAGCCTGGGGCCCTGTTCCCTGTCATTGCTGCCGGTGACGCTGGCCTACCTGGCGGGCTTTGACGATGGCCAACCGGCCTGGCAGCGCAGCCTCGCCTTCTGCGGCGGCATCGTCGGTGCCTTGGTGGTGCTGGGAAGCATCAGCGGACTGCTGGGCCGGATCTACGGCCAGGTGCCCGCACTAATCCCCACATTGGTGGCGATCCTGGCGGTAGCGATGGGGCTCAACCTGCTGGGCGTGCTGCGGATTCCACTGCCCAGCGGCCCGGATCCGGAGCAATGGCGTCAGAAGGTGCCGGCCCCGCTGGCACCAGTTGCAGCAGGACTGGCTTTCGGGCTGGCGGCCTCACCCTGCACCACCCCCGTGTTGGCGGTCCTGCTGGGCTGGATTGCCCAGAGCGGACGTCCCCTGGCAGGGGTGGCCCTGCTCAGCAGCTTCGGCATCGGTCAGGTGCTGCCCCTGTTGCTGGCGGGCACCTTTGCAGCAGCCATTCCCAAACTGCTCGCCCTGCGGGGCATCAGTCGCTGGGTGCCGCCAGCCAGCGGAGTGGTGCTGCTCACCAGCGGTCTGCTCACCCTGCTGGCACGCTGGAGCTGATGGGGATGGCACTGCTGAAACGCCTGGCCGCCTGGCTCAGCGATCTGCGGCTGGCCATCGTGCTTCTACTGCTGATTGCCCTGGCCAGTGCCGTGGGCACCGGCATACCCCAGGGGGATCCGCCCTCCAGCTACATCGATGCCTATGCCGACACCCCCTGGCTGGGGCTACTCAACGGCGAACAGGTGCTGCAGTTGCAGCTCGATCATGTGTATTCCAGCGGCTGGTTTCTGGCCCTGTTGGCCTGGCTGGGTCTCGCCCTGATCCTCTGCAGTTGGCGCCGTCAGTGGCCGGCCCTGATTGCGGCCCGGCGCTGGATCGACTACCGCACCACACGCCAGCTGAGCAAATTGGCCATCGCCGAAAGCCAGCTCTGTGCTGACCCCAGCCGGGCTCTGACGCAGCTGGAGTCGGTGCTGCGGGCCAGCGGCTGGCAGGTGCAACGCAAGCCCCAGCGGCTGGCGGCCCGACGCGGCGCCATTGGCCGGGTGGGGCCCTTGCTCGTGCACACCGGCCTGGTGCTGCTGATGCTTGGCGCAGCCTGGGGGGCATTAGCGGGGAACCGCTTGGAGCGCTTCCTGGCCCCCGGCCGCAGCCTCGATCTCCTGGATCGCGATGGCACAACCCAACTGACCATCACCCTGGACCGCTTCGCCATTGATCGGGATCCGGCGGGCCGCACGGAACAATTTCGCTCCGCTCTGCAGCTGCAGGGCCCCAACCAAAGATTGGATGCCGAGATCAGCGTGAATCACCCGCTGCGGCACCGGGGCATCACCATTTACCAGGCCGATTGGTCACTGGCGACGATCAGCTTGCAGATCGGGCGTAGCCCCGTGCTTGAGCTGCCGCTACAGACCTATCCGGAGCTTGGTGATCAGATCTGGGGCCTGGTGCTACCGACACGCCCCGATGGAACCGAACCGGTGTTTCTGAGCCTGGAGAGCGAACAGGGACCTGCCACGGTGTTCGATGCGGACGGTCAACAGCTCGCCCGACTGCGACCGGGTGGTCCCGCCGCTGAGGTGAAGGGCTTGCCGATGCGGGTGGACGCGGTGCTGCCGGCCAGCGGACTGCTGCTCAAGCGTGATCCAGGAGTACCGCTGGTGTATCTGGGCTTCGCGGTGCTGTTGGTGGGCGGTGGATTGAGCCTCGTGGCCACCCGGCAGCTGTGGGCCATCGCAGCCGATGGAACCCTCAGCGTGGGTGGCCTCTGCAACCGCAACCTCGCCGCCTTCGCCACTGAATTGCCTCAGTTGGTGCAGCAGGGGGTGGTCGATCAGCAGGGCTGACGGGTGCCGTGACTCACCCGCACAACGGTATGCACGTTGCCGCGGGGGTTGAAATCGGCTTCCAGCTGCATCCACACCGGATCAGTGGCCGCCACCAGATCATCAAGGATGCGGTTGGTGACCTCCTCATGGGAGATCGACTGGTCGCGGTAGCTGTTCACATACAACTTGATCGCCTTCAGCTCCACCACCCGCGGCCCGGGTTGATAAATCAGGCGCAGCACCGCGAAATCGGGGTAGCCGGAGAAAGGGCATTTGCACGTGAATTCCGGCAGCTCGATCGCCACCTCGTAGGGGCGCCCAGGCCGGGGGTTGTCAAAGCAGATCAGCTCGGCTTCTGCGATGGCGCGTTCGCCGTAGAGCGGGGTCTGGGTCAAAGGGCTGTAGGGGCCAGTTCTGATCAGCGACCCTAGGAAGTCAAGCTTCGGCAGCGTTCTGTAACAGCGGCCACGCACGGCTCTGAGAACCGCGGCATCCTTGAAACCAGATCCGTATTCCCCCCATGAAAAAGGTCGAAGCAATCATTCGTCCTTTCAAGCTGGAAGACGTCAAGGTGGCGCTGGTTGAGGCCGGCATCATCGGCATGACTGTGAGCGAGGTGCGGGGCTTCGGCCGCCAGAAAGGTCAGGTGGAGCGCTACCGCGGCTCGGAATTCACCGTTGAATTTCTGCAAAAACTGAAGATTGAAGTGGTGGTCGAGGACGACCGCGTCGAAGAGGTGGTTAAGTCGATCGCCGATGCCGCCCGCACCGGTGAAATCGGTGACGGCAAGATCTTCATCAGCCCTGTGGAATCAGTGGTTCGCATCCGCACCGGCGACCGCGACAGCACGGCTCTCTGAGCTCAGAACGCCAGATCACTGTTCAGGATTGGCCCGGTCCCCATCGGTTCCGGGCCAGTGAATTCTTAGGAGCAATTTTGAGAGCTAAACACTGAACATCCAGGGGAGGGTTCCAAGACAAGTCAGATCCCGAAAGCAACGCGACGCATTGAGGCCCAGCGCTGAGAGCAAGTCGCGCGGAGGCGGACCCATAGATTTGTTGGGTTGTTCAACCGAGCGCGCCGGTGATTGAGCGTTACACCCTTCCTGAGATGGGAGCCGTCTGGAGTGAGCAGGCGAAATTCCAGAGCTGGCTTGATGTGGAGATCGCTGCCACCGAAGCCAACTGCAGGCTCGGTCGCGTGCCCCAAGAGGCTCTCGACACCATCAAGGAGAAGGCCAGCTTTGAGGTGGAGCGCATCCTCGAAATCGAAGCCGAGGTGCGCCACGACGTGATCGCCTTCCTCACCAACGTGAATGAGCACGTTGGTGATGCCGGACGTCACATCCATGTGGGCATGACCAGCAGCGACGTGCTCGACACCGGCGTGGCCCTGCAGCTGAAACGTTCCGTGGCCCTGCTGCGCACCGAACTCGATGCCCTGGCCGATGCCCTGCGCGAACTGGCCCGGGCCCATAAGGGCACCGAAATGATCGGCCGCTCCCATGCCATTCACGGCGAACCGATCACCTTCGGGTTCAAGGTGGCCGGCTGGCTGGCGGAAACCGAGCGCAACCGCATCCGGCTGGAACGGCTTGAGCAGGATGTGGCCGTGGGCCAGGTGAGCGGCGCCATGGGCACCTATGCCAACACCGATCCCCAGGTGGAAGCCATCGCCTGCGAGATCCTCGGGCTGACTCCCGACACCGCCAGCACCCAGGTGATCTCCCGGGATCGCCATGCCGACTACGTGCAGACCCTCGCCCTAGTGGGCGCCTCCCTAGAGCGCTTCTCCACCGAGATTCGCAACCTCCAGCGCACCGACGTGCTGGAAGTGGAGGAGAACTTCGCCAAGGGGCAGAAGGGCAGCTCCGCCATGCCCCACAAGCGCAACCCGATCCGCAGTGAGCGGATCAGCGGTCTGGCCCGGGTGCTGCGCAGTTACACCATTGCTGCCCTTGAGAACGTGGCCCTCTGGCACGAGCGCGACATCAGCCACAGCTCCACTGAGCGCATGATGCTTCCCGATTGCTCAGTGACCCTGCACTTCATGCTGCGGGAGATGACCAGCGTGGTGAAGGGTCTTGGGATCTACCCCGATAACATGCGCCGCAACATGAACGTCTACGGCGGTGTGGTGTTCAGCCAGCGGGTTTTGCTCGCTCTTGTGGGCACCGGCATGAGCCGAGAGGAGGCTTACCGGGTCGTTCAACGCAACGCCCATACGGCCTGGAACACTGCCGGCGGCGACTTCCGCGCCAACCTCGAAGCGGATGGAGATGTCACCAGCCGCCTCTCCGCGGCGGAGCTGGCGGACTGCTTCAGCACCGCATTGCATCAGGAGAATCTGGGCGTGATCTGGGAGCGGCTGGGAATCTGATCCAACCACTGGCCCAGCGGCTGCTGGGGCTGAGAGGGGGAGCTGGTGATTTCCAGGATGCGACCACAGGCCTGAGGCTGCTCCAGAGCATCCAGGCACGTCTGTGCCACAAGGCGGCGAGGAATGCTGTTGCTCTGTTGTTGATCGGCGTCGGTCACCAGCACTCCCTCCTTGGCGCTGCGGCTGTCGTTCTCACTCAGGCCTCCAGGCCGGATCACAGTCCAATCAAGACCGCTGCGCTCCAGGCAGCGCTCCCCCACCCGCTTCCAAACCAGGATCAGGCCGAACAGATTGAGGGGATGCAGCCAACGGCCAGCGCAGAGGGAGCTCACCAGCACCACGCGCTTCAGCCCCAGAGAGCGGCAGGCCTGCACCTGAGCCTGCACGCCCCAAGCGTCCACCTGCAAGGGGCCGGCCAGGTTGATCGAAGGGCGAGCACCCGTGGCGATGACCAATTCCGTGCAGCCCTGCAGCGCATGGAGCAACGCTTCCGCCGAGTCCAGCTCCAGGCGACGCACCTCCAAGCGCCCCTCCTGCTCGGCCTGGGCCAGGGCAGAGGGCAGCACGGAAGCAGGCCGAACAATGGCTCGGACCGATCGACCACGCTTGAGCGCCTCCTCCACCACGCGCCATCCGGTTTTGCCGGAGGCGCCAGACACCGCGAGTTGCGTCATCCCATCAGACCTGATCTGCGAACCAGTCAACAGGCAAGAGGAAACACCAGACCGGGCAGAATCGACACGACATCCCCAACCGCATGAGCACGGACCAACTCCAGCAATTTTTTGCTCACATCTCCAGAGATCCTTCGCTCAGGGAGCAAGTGCTGCAGGCCGTGAGCGCCGATGCTGCGGCCCTGATTGCCCAAGAACTGGGTTATGAAGTCTCCGGCGATGGACTGCTGCGGTTCTCCGGCAAGAGTTCCTCCGGCGTCAGCGTCACCAAGATTCAGCACCCCGGGGAATATCACTAAAAGGTCTGGAGCACAGCGTTCGTATCTGTCGAGCCCCCCAAACCGTATGAGGACTCGCATACAAGACTGGAATTTGCCCTCAAGCTGAGCCAGAACCGAAGGGCTTGCATTCCTTCTGATGGCACGCCTTCTTCAGCTTTTGCAAGGGTCCACCAACAACGCCGATCTGGCGGCATGGACGGCCGTGATCTTTGCCTCGATCACCGCACTGGTGATCTGGGGACTCCTCAATGCCTACCCAAACTTGCTCTAAACATCAAAAACTAACAGTACGGATCCTGCTCATAGACGTTCACGCAAGGTGGGTCCGAGATAACGGACGGGGTCCTCACCATCCGCCATGAGTTCTGTTGACCATTGATAAATACTTGACTGAGGATTAAATCCACGAAAAACAACATTCACAGTGTGCCCCGGCTCAATCGCTGGATTGAATTGGATACTCAGATCCTCCTCAGGGCCTGAGACAACAGCCGTGGCCAATCCTCTTACTACTTTGCCTCGAAGGGAATAATCGCCGAGATAAACCCGAGGCTCCAGGCGACCCCAATCCCACCGATCAAGATTGGGCAACTGCCGCAAAACAATCGCGCCCAAGGCGTTGCCAGCATCCTCAGGAAACACAACTGTAATCGTGGTGCGATTGCGCAAGCCTTCAGTTAACTCAGGGTTGTGAATCATCACCCGGTTTGGGGGACGATCAAACAACGCTTGCGCGAATGATAAGGGCACCTACAGCCACATCAGTGGAGCCCACAAAAGCATCGCAATCCACTGGTGCTTCACCCAATTGTTCCAACGAATCAATCAACCCTAGCCCGATCAAACAGAACAACATCACAGGATCAAGCTCCATCCTTCGATGGGGATCAGCAATGCCTGGCCAGCAAGGATTCGACCATGCCGGTCTGGCCCTGGAGCGCATAGGCCTCCACTTCCCGCTGGCGCTGCAGCGGCCCGAGCGACTGGGTCACCGTGAGCACGTGGGCAGCCGTAGAACGGTCGAGATGATGTGTCAAAAACCGATCGACCTGCGCGGGGCTGAAACCACCCTGCGCCTGCAGCATCAAGCTGATCGTGGAAGACGATGGCGTTTCCAAACCATCCAGACAATCTTGAACGACATGGATCGCCTCATGGGTCAGAACATCCAACTGAAGCCCTGGCTGATCGCGCAGCCCCTGCGATAAACAGAGACGGTTCACGCCCATGTTGTAAGCGGCGCGTTCGGCCCCGGGGCCACACCGCTCGAGCCGATCGATCACAACACCCAACTGCTCAAGCCGATCAATCAACCGATCCGTGCGCGCTGAAAGCGAAATCGCTCGAGCAGGGGCTGCCCAGGAAGCCAGCAAGGCAGAAGCGAGAAGCAGACGAATCAGCAAAGACGAGACGCATCAGACGCAGCCTGAGCCTACGCTTGTGCGCGGTTCCGCCATCAGACTTTCAGCACTTTCAAGAGTGCTGTGCCGTTCAAACTGCGTCTGAGCGCATCGGAATGGCGGTTTGCCCTGACGTCATTTGCAGCAAAGGTGGGTTTGTTCTGGTTCTCCGAATTGGTGATCTGCCAATGAGATCAGGAACGCTGGATTTGCAATGTTGTGGGAAAAGGTTTTATCCCCTGCCTGATCACATTCGCACTAATGGATCTTCTGGTGATCCCACAGATCAGGCGCTTAAGAAATCGCTGAAATTCAAAATCTTGGCCTGAAGAAAGGGCCAATCACCTTCATAAGCAGGGTTTTACAGGACCAAGCCAAGCAGTGATCAAAACATCAGACCATGAGCTTGACGGATTTGCTCATTGCTCACCAAGCATGTACCCAGATCAGGATTGGTTGCACCTGGCCGGTACTCAGCATTCCTCAGAAGCTACGTTGACTGACCCCGCAGCCAGAGCAGCTGCCCTGTGGAAGCGTCATGATTGCAACTCACCCACCCGTCAGAACAAGCAGCCGGAGCACAAGTCAGCAGCACCCCAACAGCAATCAACCAAACAGAGCAGGGTGAGGACAACATCTGGTTTCAAGAATCCTTGTTAGGTGGCAAGCAACTCAAGCCAGAACAATGCAATGAGCGCAGTGGCTCCCAACGCCAAAGCGAACCATTGGTCTTTGAGGGTGCGGACCACGTTGCAATAGCTGTTGCCCCAATAAAACGAGCTTTCAGCCAGAAGCCAACCTCAGCCGATCCTCTGTCGACCGACTGATGTCACCATCAAGATGCTTCTCTTTCCGGAGCGCATCTGGCGAGACGCGGTTACATGTCAGCGCCACACTGATCACATGGCTCAAAAACCCTGGTTCCAAGCCAACATCCACGCCCCCGGCACAGGCTTCGCCTTGCTGGTCATTGCGTTTTGCTTGCTGCTTCAGACCATCCCTTCAGCGATCTGCGTGTTCACCCCCAGGGATGGCTGGGACCCACCGTTGTCTCCTGAGAGAGTCAGGTATTGCAAGGGCGGCTAGGGCGCGCTCTGTTCAGCGACCAGTGGTACGGCGACGGCATCCGTTCAGCGATGGATGGCGACGACGTGACCCTGATGGCTCATTGCTGGGCCGTTGAGTTCGCTGAGTTCGACGGCTTCACCCGCAAGACCAGCGCGGAGAGGCTCAAGGCGTTTATCTCCAGGACGACCGACATCTGCCAGCGGAAGTACGGCAAGGGCACGGAGCGCATCCCTCGACGCTCAGTGTTCTGGGGAACGGCCAACAGGAGTCCGCTCACCGATCGAACGGGATCGACCCGGTTTTGCCTGATCGACATGCCCGACAAGAAGCTGCCGCTGGCCAGGGTCTCCCTGGATCGCGACGCCTCACTGGCCCCCTGCGCCCCAGTGGATCTGGGGGCCTTCTTTCGCAATCGTTCTTACGTCCAATCAGAGGCAGAAGAGGCTGCTGCGCTAATCAGCCCTGAGACAGCTTCCGGTGGGCCTTGTCTGCCTTCCTCAAAATCTTCTGCGCCTCTTCTCGTGTCAAGCACTCTTGAGCCCGGCAAGCGAGCTTGCGCAATTTTTTGTGCTGCTTGTCCGGGTTCAATGGGAAGAACAAATACTGGTCAACCAAAAGTTAACCAAAGCTGGAGTAGCTAAATGGCCATCCGGTGAGGACTCACTGACCTTTTGATCCACTCCTCCCCGCCGTCCTCACCATGTGAACTCGGACGTATCAGCTCCCCCACCAGGGGGCTTTTTTTGGGGTTTTTCGATGAAGTGGATGCTGCTTCTGGTGCTCGCAGTGATTGGCGTCGGGACCCTGATGGGGACGACGACGACACCGGTGATGTGAGGCCGAAGGTGTCAGGCATGGCTATGCAGCAATAGGCAGCACCAAACGATGGAAGTCATCTACCTGATCTTTTTCTTCGTTACGAGGGGGGCCGCCTTTACCGATCAGGTGCCCCAGGCATCGATGGAGCAGTGCGAAGAAAACGGCTCTGCGCTCCAAAAGCTGTACCGAGAGATCAAGTTCAAATGCATCCCCGGGCTCGCGGAGGGGTCCGGCACACCGATCTCAACAGAGGAACTCATGAGTCGCTACGGCTTCAAAGATTCCTCCTACTGACTGGAAGTAACTGCTGTTACGACTCTCGAAGCAAATCTGCTAAGCCAGAGAGTTTGTCGATCGCCAACATTGCAGCATTGCGATATACCTCATGCAAGGTAACAGCAGGGAATGATTTGTACTGAAGGTCGAAGACAGTATTGCCATCGGCGACTAAAGAAGCACCCAGATGGATCAACTCAGAGGAGCCTTCCCCATAGATGTGCACGCCCAAGATGCGGCCGTCCTGCCTTAGACACACCAACTTTAGGAAATATGAAGATGGCAACGCTTTGAGTCGCCCACGAATAGTGTCAGCGAAAGGAGCCACGATAGAGAATATCCCCTCCTCGCCGAAACTCTCAGTAGCTTCACTTTCTGTGCTGCCTACAAATGCCAACTCAGGAATCGCCCATACAATCGAAGGACTGTTGCCATGAGATTGATCGGATTTAGATAACTTCCTATTTCTCAAAACCATCGAAGGCAATACATGATCAACTAGCCCCTGAGCCTGCATGACAGCCTTGCAGGCCAAGCCACTACCAGAGACATCGCCAATTAAATAAACCGATCCAGCTGAAGTTTCCAGCTGCTGATTATCAAGAAGCGGCAATTCTTTGTAACCAGAGCCGCCATCCCCATCGAGCAAAGTCTCTATACCTAGATCCTGAGTAGTCGGAACGCGGCCAACTGCCGAGAGCACAGCAGAGAAGCTGCGCGTAATGATGCCCGTAGGCAATTCAAGATCCACTACGGGGATCTGCGCATCAGTACGCCAAGATTTGACATTAGCTTGGTAAATCAACTCAACTCCCTTTGCTTCTAAATCAGCAATCAGAGCGTCACGCATAGCCCTATCAAGCATTGGCAATAACTGCTCACGTGAACCGCGAGCAGCAACGCAGACATGAACACCCATTTCAGCAAAGATAGTGGCATACTCCAAAGCAATAATTCCCGTCCCTTGCACAAACAAACTTTCAGGCTTGCTTTGCAAAGAGGCAATCGAATCTGAATCATAAAAGCCCGCTTTATCAAAAGGGATACCATTTAAACGTCGAGATTTAGATCCGGTGGAAACTACAACCTTGCGAGCCAATAACTCACCAACCACATCGGCGCTATCCCGTACAACTACTTTGGTAATGCTATCGGCATCACAGCCAATAATCTCTCCAGTCCCTTTGAAAAATGTGACGCCGTAGCGCTTAAGTTGCGATGCAACTCGCTTGGTATCGTTCTGATCAATCAGTCGCCGTATTGCCAAAACATCGTCCCATGAGGTCGACACACCTTGGTCCATCGCGACTTCTCGCAGCACTTTGCTGCTTACACCGGTTGGAGAACCAAAGCTTTGTTTCGGCTCGACTAGAGCCACACTGAGTCCTTGAAAAGACAATCGGCAGGCTGCCGTTAGACCAGCCGGTCCTCCCCCAATCACGACTGCATCCCAGATCGTGTTTTTTGGCAGTACCTCTTCAACGTTACTGAGGTGCTGAAGAAGCTGAAAGTTGGCAGGACGTCGCAAAAGAGCGCGTTCTTCTAGATAATCAGCTGCCTGTTGTGCAAGATTTTCGAGAACTTCGACTTCACGCTCACCAAAATCAGGTCGAGGTACAACATCAATAACACAAAATGTCCCAACATGGAGCCCTTTCGATGTACGTATTGTTGCCCCGGCATAAAAATGAGCTGGCTTAAGCGTAATACCTCCAGCCCCATCAGGCCATGGGATTGGATATCCACCTACTTGCTTGGCTTGCTTTAGAAATTCGTCTGGATAATTAGCTCCATCGCCATACTCTAAAAAATTATTGAGATCAGGAATCACCAAATGATGATTCTCCATGATCGTATACTGACATATTGAACATTCTCGAGGTGTAACCATCTCCTTGAAGTCCAATGGCTCACAGGACTGATCATCCTTTGGCGCTACAGTTACAGTCAGCAAACGCTGCTCATCACTCTCAATAAAACCAATAAAAGCGACTGGCATCTTCAATAAAGATTTTGCAGCATTACGCAGAGCTACTAATTCTGGCTGATGCTCTGAATTGGCCTGGTTCAAGCCAGTTACTGCATCTAATCTTTCAGCCTCATTGGCAGGCTTTGGACTTGCGCCCTGCAAACGGGGATAATTAAGGGATTGCACTCTTTGATAATTATGTTTATAAGCAATTGACTTAGCACTTCTCGCTGCAGATTTTGCCTTTTGAACTACTTTTTTGAGGACTAAGCTAAAACTGGCCATCGGAGTAATGATTTTCGCCATTCTGAGGGAAAGCGCTCGGCTTGCATAGCCCTGGCCTTGGCATGCCGGTGCAAGGCCGTAAGGGGATTTTCCAAAGCAAGAAAATCCGCGTTTGGAATCGGTATTTCGAGAAATTTACGCTTTTAGTAATCGATCTGATCACAGCGAAAGCCCTTCTAGCGAGTGCTGAATAACAGCATTCGATTTAACGCCGTAGGTGGCCGTGATGGGAGTTGTATCCAGTACCAGTCATGTGATCGAGCTGGCAGATACAGGCCACCACAGCGCCGGGGTTCTTCTGCTTCGTGGCTTGGCCTGACGCGGTGATGAGCGTCTGGATGGCCCAGCTCAGCAGCTCCTGCCGATCAATGCCAGTGGCGTCGATGTCGTCCTTGATCTGCGCCAAGGCCCTCTTCACGAGCTTGTAGCCCTGCGCTCTGGAGACCCCCCATGTTTGTCTCGCATATACGAGACATTCGGTGTTGTTAGACCCGGCCAGGATCATTCCGGCGAGGAGTTCAACCCGGTCCGCTGTTTCTGTTGCGGTGGCTCGTGCCATGGCCAGTCAGCCTCCTCCTCCCATAGGTGAACGAGCAGTTCCCGGTGGGTCATCTTCAGGACTGACGCAAACAGCGGCAGCACCTCGGGCAACGTCTCCGGGTAACGCCGGTGAGTAGACGCAAGAACAGGTACGACCTTCACGAGATCGCTGGAAATCATTGGTAAGGGGATTATTCCCCATCAAAAACAACCCAAAAACAAGCACTAATCCATACTAAAATAGAGATGCTGGGGATACCCTTGCAATCAATAAAGAAAGGGGGACTGGTGAATAGCCGACCCCTTTTTTAGCCTCATCATCACTAAGAGCGACTGAAAGCAACTGACAGCAGCTCTTAAAGCAATTAGCCTTCGCAAAAGAACAAATGCCCTAAGGAGGCAAGCTTGAGCAGAGTCGAGCTTCGCGCCGCAAAGATTCCCAGCATCCCAGGAATCATTGCTGATCACTATTGGCTACTGGTATTTCATAGCGGTAAGGGCAACAAGCTTCAGAAATGCGATAGATGGGAGATATGGCAAGAAGCTCACTGCAACAATTCATGCTGGGGCCACCTTCATAAAAATCTTCTGGCTCCCTACCAAGGCGTTGGCAACGGGCCATCACAATTAATTCAAAAGTGGATAGACGAAGAGGCTATATCGATAATCGAGAAAATTGAATCATCTCCAGATACCTATCCCTTCATCAATGAGTACAGATACTGGCCTGGACCGAACAGCAACACATTTGCCCAATGGGTTGTCCAAGACAAGACAACCCTCTGCTCAAGAGCAATAGGCAGAAACTTTCCAGTGCCAGACAAACATCCAGCCAATACAAACCGAAAGCAGATTTTCTGACGACACGTTCATCCGCATCAGTCGCAACCAGCTTTACGTCAAGTACAGAGTCCCAAACGATCGTTGATTAAAGTACAGTCATCACATGATGACGTGTGAAACCAGTGAAACTCCTCAAAAAAACTGGGATCCTCTTGGTACTTGCTGCAGGGTTTCACACCCCCAAAGCACTCGCCGAAATAACTGTTTATAACGTCAATGCAATTCACGAGCTTTTTAGTGAAAATGAATTAATTGGCTGCCAAAAAGATCTATCACAACAAAAAAGCTCTTGTATTTGGAAGAGTAGATAAAGTTGACAACGAAAACGTGATTATAGAGGGAGGCAGTGAATTTGGGCGCTTATTCTGCGCATACAGCAGTCAAGATTTGAATAAAGTTGTTGCTCTTAGAGAAGACAGCAGAGTCAAGGTCCGTGGAACACATGAAATAAGCTGGGCCCCTTGGGGTATGTTCCTAAACATGTACGACTGCAGGTTGCTCTAATTCCGGGGCATCAGGGCTGACCCGAGATGGTCGCAAGCTGTTTTACGTCAAAATCACTCGTCAATAAACTCTGTTGTAGGCATGCCTTCGACAGAGGCAACTGTCACCCAAACAATAGTTGGTTCTTTCCCAACATTTTCAACGTAATGAGGCTCGTTGGCACCTTCAACAAACGCCTCGCCAGGCTTGAACTCGGTTTTAATTTCAGTACCATCAGACTGAACTCGAGTATTAAGTAAAGATCCAGATCTCACACCTTGTACATAAACCATCATTGGGGCTGGGTGAGTATGGAGAGGAATCTTTCCTCCAGCAGGAATCTCGACTCGGTAAAGGCGCAACTCTGGCTTACCTGCCGGGTACTTAAGAGCAGTTCCATTCAGAGTTTCAGAACTGATAAAAACCTCTTGGATTAAAGGCTTTGTTGAAGCTGACGATGTTTCAGCTTTTTGTTTTGGACTACATGCAACTAATGCCAGGGCAATGGTGCCAAATGCGAGAAGGCGCTTCATCCAAGAAGTGATGCTGGATTAATTCTGACCTAAACAGTCGCAACACGCATTACGTCAAAACGGGCCATCAACCCAATTTGAGAGATGAACTCTCACCAGGCTCAGCAAGAACGTAGTGAGATGTGGTTCCCGTCGAGCTATGGCCGAGCGTCGCCGAAAGGGTGAATACGTCCACCCCGCGCCGAATGGCATGAGTCGCATGGGTGTGTCGGCAGCGGTGCGGGTGGAGCCGGACGTTTGCTTCCCGTCCCCACATCGCCATGCGAGCGGCCACCGCCTGACGGGTCAATGGGCCATTCCTTTTATTACTTGGGAAAAGCCAGTCGCCAGGCTCGCCGCGGCCCAACGACTCGACCAGCGCCACCCATTCGGCATGAACGGTGGATGCGTCTGGCTTGAACTGCACCACCTTCTGCTGCTGCTCGGAATACAGCCACCCCTCACCACCAGCCTTTTCTGGCGCCCCTGAAAGCTGCGGTTCTTGTTGGGCATGCCTCAGTTCCTAGCCAGACTGGATGGCATGCTGAGACTTTTGATTTGAAACGGCTACTACTGCTTTCGCTTCTCTGCCTGGCGCCTGGCTCTCAAGCTACAGATTACGTCCAATGCGAAGCCATACAAAGGGCTGCTGCGCGCTTGAAGGCGGCTATGGATACCGAAGCCCTAGCGAGTCAAAACGCAATCATCCTGCCTGCAATGGAGAAAGCCAAGGAAAGATGTCATGCAGAATTTGTCAACGATGAAGTCCTTAACTGCATGGTGAGGAGAATGGCTCCCTACGAGGCAGAAGGAGTATTAGCGAGAGAGTCAGTTGTCGAAAAATACGCCCCACGAGTAGATCGGGTACTAGACGACTATGAAGCCATGAGCTGCTACTGAAGATGAGTCCTCTTCTTCTGCTGTTTGGCTTAGGGCTTGGGGGTTATCTCGCCGTATGGCGCAATAAGCGAGCCTTAAAAGTCAAAGCAAGGCGCAAGTGTTAGCTATCCTCTGCTAGCTCAATCACGTTACGCAGCGTCGCCGACTCCAGGTTCAAGCACAGCACTTAGCAAGCGAAACCACCGCCTACATAGAGGTGACTTCGCCGCTCTCAGAGGTGCAAATCAACCGGAGCACTGAAATTATAACTCTGGAGGACAAGCACCTTGTGTATCACTTACAACTTAAATTGAGTTCCACTCTTCTCAGCGACCACTTGAATGAATGGGGTAAGGGGTAGCACTGCGTAAAGGCCCTTAATTCCACTTAAGAAGTTTTGGTACGACGCCGTTTCGCCCGACGTGGCTTTCCTTGCTTGGGCTGCTCGGAAGCCTTGAGATAAACCTTTCTTCCCTTGGCATCGACTCGATACAAGCCACCCTTTGGGCCTCTGTGAATCTCGGACTCTTGATCAGCACGAACTGTCTGATGAGCACGCTCTTTGAGCGTTGGTCCATTTGCCTGATCAGGCTTTTTGAGGAATAGCCGCTTCAACAACAACCCAAGAGCCTTGAGCATCGGAAGAAGGTTGAAATAACAGCCCTAATAAAGCGTCACTGTCAAGAGATCAATTCACTAACCAAGACGCAGAGAACTGCTGTCCCGAGGGTTAGCAGCCACGTAATGACCAGTGGTCGCGCTCGATGAATGCCCGAGGGTGGCTTGAAGGAGGACGTTCAAGAGGTCTGCGCTCCGCACTCCATAACGCTGATTGTGCTGCACCACAGCGGTCACAGCCGTCAGGGTGAAGGTGCGGTCGCAGCATCACGCGGCAGCACAGCACTGCCCGCGGCGTTCAGCCAGGTCATCAACCTGACGTGGTTCAAGCGGAAAGAGTCCAAGACCGACAAGCGGGTGCTTCTTGAGACCGAAGGCCGCGAGGAAGACCTTCAGCTGCTGATTCTTCAGAACACCGGC
Organism: Synechococcus sp. N5; assembly: GCF_900473925.1. Taxonomy (NCBI): domain Bacteria; kingdom Bacillati; phylum Cyanobacteriota; class Cyanophyceae; order Synechococcales; family Synechococcaceae; genus Synechococcus; species Synechococcus sp. N5. Next base: position 174,212 of record NZ_UCNI01000007.1, read on the forward strand.
GGCTGGAACCTTGAGGGTGACGCCTCTGAGCAACTGGAAGCCCTGTTCAAACAAGAGCAGGAGGACAAACTCTCAGACGCCATGGCTGACGTTCTGGAGCTGTGCCGCGAACGGTGGAAGGACTTCGAGCGCACGACCCGCAGGGACGTGGTTCAGCACTGCGACAGCTTCAAGGACAAGGACCGCAAGCATTGCGGCATCTGCAGTGCCTTGAAGCCAGGTGCTGCTGGAGAGGAGGGTCGACACCACTGACAAGAGCAGGGTGATCGCGCGGAGGCCACCGGATAACGGTCCTGACAGAGCTGTCCGAACCGTCTGGCAGGAACCCATTCTTGGGCATACGGGAGCGACGAACGACTTGAACGGAGCCGTGAACTGCGACAAGAAACAGCTCCATCACCGTTGTGGTGACAGCTTTCCCCTTCTTCGCCGTCTTCCACTAAGGGAAGTGAGGGCTCACTCACCCATTGATCCACAACTGACCGCCGTCCTCAGCATGTGAACTCGGACGTATCAGCTCCCCCACCAGGGGGCTTTTTTTGGGGTTTTTCGATGAAGTGGATGCTGCTTCTTGTGCTCGTAGTAATTGGAGTTGGGACCCTTATGGGGACCACGGCGCTGCCAGTGCTCTGAACTGACCAGCTCCACCCGGTCAGTTCAGAGCCACCAGGGAGTGCTTAAGGATCAGCTAGGGAGGCTGATTCAGGAACATTCCGGCTCAGATAAAGAGCATTGGAAAGGCCCATCACAACGGTGCAGCCCGCAGGGCCACAAACCCGATAAAAGTGATTGCCAATGGACTCAACGGTTCCGCGCCCTTGAACCGAATAAGGGAGTTTCAGCGCTTCAGTCATAACGACAGCTTGAAGGCGCAAATGATTCTCATTTCGCAGGGGGTGACCTGGTCTGCGACGGTCGCTACCGGTTTTACCTTTCCTTGCGCTTCGACACTCAGCGCAACAGCCTCCGCAGAGTTTGGCGACGCAATCTGAGTTTTGATTGTTACGAGAGTCCTGCCCCGGCCTGGCCGATTTACCGGCACGTGCCGGTAGACCGCCGGATCAAAAAGGCCCGTTAACCCAGCCGGAGAGATGAACTCTCACCAGGCTCAGCAAGAACGTAATTAGACGTGGTTCCCGTCGAGCTGTGGCCGAGCGTCGTCGAGAGCGTGAAAACATCCACCCCCCGCCGAATTGCATGAGTGGCATGGGTGTGGCGGCAACGGTGCGGGTAGAGGTGCACGTCGGCAGCCTTTCCCCATCTGGCCATGCGAGCGGCCACCCCCTGCGGGGTCAATGGCCCATTCCTTTTATTACTTGGAAAGAGCCAGCCCTCAGGACCGCCGCGGCCCAATGACTCGAACAGCGCCATCCATTCGGCATGAACGGTGGATGCGTCTGGCTTGAACTGCACCACCTTCTGCTGCTGAGCGTTCATAAGCCACCTCTCGCCGCCAGCCTTGGCAGGATTGTCTCCGTAGCGGGGCCCTTCCTTAAACATGGCTACAACTAAGGACTGACACCCCTCCACCATGGACGAGGCCACGTTCTGGGAACCGACCGACGAATTTCTGAAACAAGCCGACTACGACCTGAAGCTCTTGGTGAAGACCTGGAAAGAGGAATACGGCGCAGATGACTACGCCTGCTCAATGGTGTTGCGGACCATCGCCGACAGCGTTTATCTGCCTGAGGGCCAACCGCTCGTCTAGCCATGTTCTTGGACGTAATCGGCGTTCTTCTGCTCGTTGCCCTTCTGGTCTTTGGTGCCGGGGCTTTGTGGAAACCCCTTAGAGGACTGTGGGGATTTATTTCCCAGAGTCAGGCACTGGATTGGTGGACAAGAAAGCCCATCCTCCCAATCGTTCATGGCAAGAGCGGTGGCCGCTACAAGCGCATCTACCGCAAGAGAACACGCCGCTCCTCCTATGGACGCTTCTAAGTAGCCGTAACTCCCATTGCGCACGAAAAAGCCAGGTGCAGTTTCCCCACGCAACCCGGCTTCGACGCAAATCAAGTCGTTCTGAAGCTGGACTTGACCCGTCCCGTAGTGATTCAGTTCTGGCTCAACTGTTCAGCTGAATACATGAGCTGACTGGCGCATTGACTAAGGGGGCAGCGTCACCCCCACATCTGTCCAAGAGCTTGAGCAGTCAGGGCTTGCTGACCCTAAGTATTAATGCTCGCTAGTCAGCTGCCTGTAGTTCCTTATGGTTCGTCAGTCTTCTGACCCGTAGGCCCCCTTTCAACAGCATTAGGCAATGCGCCTCCGCTTTTGGAAACGCCAATCGATGACTGACCACACCCTCAGCATCTCCGCCGCACTGCGTGAAGCGCAGCTGCAGCGTCTTGAGGCTTCTCTAGCTTCAAAGTCAGCAGCCAAGCCTGAGCCTCAAGTCGAGGCCCCAAAAGACAAGGACGAATCAGTTCGCGACTGACCGTTAACGGTCGTCCTTCAGCCCTTGATAAGCACGGCATATTGAAGACATCCAGCTCCGGCTGATGTTCTCTGAATACTTGTTGTGGAGGCGCTTGTCTCGACAGTTCTGGGCGTCTTGCTCGCCTGGTTCACCACCCGGCTGATCATTTGGTTTTTCAGCCCTGATCGGTATCGGCGAGATCGCAGGTCAGAGGATGGATGAGCGTCTAAAGGTCGCTCTTGGTGCGACGGTCATCGCGGCGATCTTCGCTTTCGGGGCCGGTGGGAACTGGTTGTTTTTCCTTGTCCTCACCTCTATGGCAATCCTCGTGACCTGGGAGTTCGGCTAAGAAGCAGATGAAAAACCTTCTCCTGCTTTTGGTTATTGCGGCATCCATCTGGGCTGGGATTGCTCTGGACCGAGCTGGTTGGAAGTACCGCAAGCAGCTTTGGCAATTTCAAG
>NZ_UCNI01000010.1:0-2831 GCF_900473925.1 Synechococcus sp. N5
TCGGCCGCGACATCGACCACACCACCCTGCGGGAACAACTACAAGCCTGTGTGGCGCATTGAATCAAAGGACAACGCACCCTCGCCGTAACTCGAGTTGTGGTTGTTCCGTCTCCACGCTGGTTCTCGTAGGTCGCGTGACAACAGAATCGCCATTGCACCACACCCAGAGCGGCCATTGTTTTGTTATCAGGTCGAGATAGCGGAGCGAGCTGACCAAAACGTCCCCGTTCTTCTGCTGCATCGCCAAATCAACAACGTTGCTCAAGGCCAATCGACGCGCAAGGCTGTCCATGCGTTGAAGCCAATCACAGGGACACATGGTCGACCACAACCATCAAAAGCTCACAGCTCGCGAGATGGTGCGAGCCCACGCCTACCCGGTGCTTGCGGCTGTTAGCAGTCTTAGCCTGCTCAGCATCACGGTTCTGCTGATTCCACAAGCCGTCAAAGCCCATCGCTACAACCGCTGCATCGACGCACAGATCACCATGCGGGTCGGCATCAATCCAAAGGGAGGCACAGCTGCCGGCAAGATGAATTACCTCAAGGCCGTTGAACACTGCGAAGGCTTCTAAACCGATGAACACCATCCAACCGTTCTTGGCTCTCAGCTTCGGGGTTTTGGGCCTGTTGGTGAACACAACGCCAGGGATGGCCCACGGAAAGGGGCTCTATGGCACCGAAGCCGAAGCACGGCAGCGTGCAGCTGAAATCGGTTGCAGCAGCATTCATGAGAACAACGGAAGTTGGATGCCTTGCACTGGTGAACGGGAACTCCACCAACAGCTGCGAAAGCAATGAAAGCCTCCAAAACAAACAGCCGGCAGGCGCGGCGAATCCATCGCTGGCTGGTTCCGATCGCCGCAGCACCACTGCTGATCACTGCAGGAACCGGCTCCCTGTACAGCCTGCTGCTGGAGCAGAAAATTGATGCCTTCTGGCTGCTCAAGCTGCACACAGGAAAGTTCGGCTGGTTCAATCTTCAGCCCATGTACCCAATCCTGCTGGGAATGCTCACCATTGTTGTGACCGTGTCTGGGCTGACAATGATGCTCAGGCCAGCCCGCACGAAAGGGGGTTGAAACCAACCACGCCTCACTCCGCACAGGTGCAACGCGGAAAAGCACAGGGAGTAACGGGAGCCATCACAACCAAACAACTAACTGCTGTAGGAGCAAAACAATTTATGCGGGAAGTGATAACCGTCTCGTCGCATGCAGACACTTAGCAGAGAAGAGTTGCTCAAAAAGCAAGAGCGAGCAAAAGAACTAAAAAGAGAGAAGCCAATAATCACATCAAAATAAACGAAATGACACAAGCAGAAGCAATTAATTCCGCCGAAAATCAATAAGGAAATAGAATAATAAAAAGAAATACGCCTCAAAAAGCATGAACAACAATGATCAGCTTAGAGACAAGACGCTTGAAGAAATCAATGCATGGTGCTTCCAACGAGTTTCCCACCTTTCAATCACTGGCCACGACAAAGCGGCACAAGCCCTAACGGAAGAACACATGGAGTCACTTCAGAACGTTAACCCCGAAGATTTACTGTGGGTAAAAAATTAACAGAAGCAGCACCTTTATCGCGACGACGGATTGCGTCATACCTGACCTCAAGGAAAGCAAATATGACGAGAAGAGACAAAACCAAAAAACAACATCGTGCTATAAAAGACACTTAAATGAGCTCGAAATCTTGCAATGCCCGTTCATAGACAGAAAAAAAGCTTGAATGGAAAATATAATCACAATTCAGTGTAGCAAAAGACACAAGTAAGTACGTCAATGACCACAAAGCGCCAGCACCGAAACGAGGAAGGGAGACCAATATCACTGAATTCGTACGAAACAGAATTCATAGAAAGACCTCAAGCCGGGAAAGATATAGAAATAACAGTGAAGAGTGGCATTATAAGGATTGCGGTCAAGCAATCCAAAAATGCAGAAGACATAACTGTAGCTTTTGCGTGCAGAGCAGATATTTTCAAATTCCAATACCCAAGAGACCTAGAAATCACAATAGAAGCCATAACAGACACAACTTATTTGGTTGAGTCAATAAGCAAAATAGAATCCGACACAAGCGACGCAATCATGGACTGGATAATTCAACTACATATCGTGAGACATGAGAAGAATCTAGAGAAACGACTGATGAAACTATTTAGATTACTGACAACGAGGCTAGGAAAAAGAACACCAGAGGGGCTGCTCTTTGAGCAAACGCTCTCTCATGCACGTATTGCTGAAATCGTTGGATCCACAAGATCAACCGTATCAAGGACGATTAGCACTCTTAGGAAGTCCCAACAAATTTACATTGATGAACTAAAGGGACAGATTATTATACCTGCGGATTAATTAACGACCACAACGACACGTTCCACCTTTCCACTTCGAACATTTCGATTTCTTACAACCCTTTTTCTTATTCACAGCAAGTCGGTTTTCAGAAGACTCGGCCAAAACACTAGAAAATCTATTCCTCAACAATACCGTCAATAGCGGGAACGTATCCAGGCAAGGGAGGTAACAAAAGACACAAGGCGTGTGGTCATCTGATTCAAGTCTAAGAAGTGCAGCGGCTGATTGGTGCACTTACAAGCACCCCAAAAATCAGCCTTAGCCCGTATCAAAAGAACTCCATGATGTATAGAACGCTACTTGTAACTGAAGGAAAAGAGTAACCAAGGACACAGCGGAGCGCCATCATAAGCGTGCCCAATCTGGGCAATCCTGTGTGAGGAATTCCATGAAGCTTTTCCAGCAAATGCTGGTGGCTCCTGCCGCCCTTGGCCTTCTGGCCACCGGCGTCAATGCCGCCGA